>CAYRGW010000077.1:0-22592 GCA_964423815.1 uncultured Solibacteraceae bacterium
TCGCCGCGCACAGTTCCTGCGCCGCGCCCGTGTAGACCGTCGTCGCCGGCGCACATGTCACCGTGGTCGTCGAAGCGGCCTTGGTGATGGCGAAGGTGGCCGAGGCATCACTCACGTCGTGGTTCGCGTCACCCGCGTAGGCATACGACGCCGTCGCCGTGCCCACGTTCACGTTATCCGCGTAGACCGGCGTCGGCGTGAGATTCAGACCTCCGACACCCGTCACCGTCGCCGTGCACAGCTCCTGCGCCGCGCCCGTGTAGACCGTCGTCGCCGGCGCACATGTCACCGTGGTCGTGGACGACGCCTTGGAGATAGTCGCCGGTGCCGATGCCGAGGTCGACAACACCGCAGTTCCCACCGCGCCGAAGGTGTAATTGCCTGCGGCCGTGCCGCTGATCGTCGCGGTCGCTGTCACCGTGCGCGCACCTGCGTCAGCACTGTCAAAGGTTCCTGCGGTCGCTGCGCATGCGACGTTCTCCAGGTCGCCTACCGCCACGCCCGCAATCGTGCACGACATGTTGGCGTCGGCGATCGCCGTTGTTCCATCGTAGACCTTGCCGTTCGCGACGAGCGTCGCCGTCAGTGGCGCGCGGCCGATCGTGAACGTCGCCGCCCCCGTGCTGGCGTTGTGGTTCGCACCGCCGGGATATATCGCACTGGCCGTCGCTGTGCCCGCGTTGGTGTTCGCGGTGTAGGTCACAGACACAGACTCGCTGAACCCACCGGCACCTGTCGTTGTGGCGGTGCAGGGCGTCTGCGCCGATCCGTCGAACGGCACGCTGGCAGGGCACGTCACCGACGTGACCGACATTGCCTTATTCACCGTGACGTCCTGATTCAGCGTCGACGCCGCATGGTAATTGCTGTCGCCGGCCTGGTCGGCCGCGATCGTGCACGTGCCCGCGCCGACGATGGTGACGGTGTTGCCCGCGACGGTGCACACCGCGGGCGTTGAGGAGGAGAAGCTCACCGTCAAACCAGAGCTGGCTGACGCCGAGACGGTAAAGGCAGCATCACCGAAGGTCTTGGTGATGGCGCCGGAACCGGCCAAGAGCCGCGCGATGCGATTCGACGTAGCCCCGTTCAGACTGGTGAACGAATCCACCAGGATGACCGTGCCGTCCGGTGCCAGCACGATGTTCTCGGGCGGGCCGTTCAGCCCGCTTCCCAGGTTGGCATTAAACGCGGTGTCCGAAGTGCCGTCGGCGTTCAAGCGCGTGACAAACTTGGCCGTGCCGCTGGCGATAATCTTGTCATCGGCCTGCACCGCGACCGACGTCGCAGCGAGACCCGTGCCTGTGTTGGCGTTGAACCCCGTGTCTGGTGTGCCGTCCGGGTTCAGTCGCGCGATGCCGCCTGTTGTAACGCCGTTCAGCTTGGTGAAGGTGCCGCCGACGACGATCTTTCCGGTGGATTGCAGCCCGATGTGCAAGTTCTGGCCCCCGGTGAACCCGGCGCCCAGGTTGGTATTAAAGACGGTATCCGGAGTGCCATCGGCATTCAGACGCGCCACCCCGACGGCGGGCGCGCCGTTGAGCGTGGTGAAGTTGCCGACAACCACAATCTTGCCGTCAGGCTGGAGCACCAGACGACGGATATCGCCGTTAAAGCCCGTCCCCGTATTCACCCGGAAGGCGTTGTCGGGTGTGCCGTCCGCGTTGAGTCGACCCACCGATTTCGCAGACAGTCCCTTCAGCGTGGTGAACAGGCCCACCACGACGATCTTGCCGTCCGGTTGTACCGCCGTCGCCATCGCCTGCTGGTCAAAGCCGACACCGATGTTCGTGGTGAAGGTCGTATCCGGCGTGCCATCGGCATTCAAGCGGGCGATATTGCCGACGGCCGCACCATTCAGCTGCGTGAATGCACCTGTGATGATCATCTTGCCGTCCGGTTGCACCGTGATCCCGTTGACGTTGTGATTAAAGCCCGAGCCCCCGGTGCTGAAGCCGGCATCGCGAGAGCCGTCCGCGTTCAGCCGGGCGAAGAAGGGCGCTGCGACGCCGTTGAATGTCGAGAAACTGCCACCGACCAGGATCTTGCCGTCCGCCTGCACGGCGGCACCGATGGCGCGGTCGTTGAACCCGGTGCCCGTCGCGGCGCTGAACGCGGTATCGGGCACGCCGCTGGACGGAGCGGCCGCCAGGGCGATGGTCTGGTTCGCCTTGAGAATGGTGAACGCGGCCGTGTTGTAGGTGATCGCGTAGTTCGCCAGCACGCCCGCCGGACTCAACGTGGCGCTGATCGTGTACGGTCCGCCAGCCACCGTCTCGCCGGCCGTCCTGGAATAGGTCGCGGTCACCCCGTCGCCAGGCAGGAATCCGCTGAGGGTTCCGGTCAGCACCGGATCAAGCGTGCCGTACACCTTCGACGCCGGAGTCGGTGTGACCGACGCCGGGGCCTGTTCGACCGTCAACGTGCCGGCAACATAACTCACGCTGTAGTTGTCTCCGGCTGCGCCGGTGCAGGTGACGGCATAGGTGCCGGCAGGCGCCAACGCGGCCGTCCCCACGCTTGAACAGGTCGCCTGCGAAGAGAGCACCGCAGATGTCTCGCCGTTGACGAACCCACCGTAGCTCGGGGTGACGACCGTGGTCGTCCCGTAGACCTTGGTGGGACTGCTCGCTGTCACCACCAGCGGCGCGGGTGTGATCGACGGCGTCGATGCGTTGAACCGCAAGACCCGGTTGTTGTTGGTGTCCGACACGTAGATGTTGCCGGCCGCATCGAGGTCGACGCTATTTGGCGCGTTGAGGCTGTCGGCGCTGACCCCACCGTTGTTCAGCACCCCGGTGACGAAACTGCCCGCCTGTCCGTACACCTGGGTCGCCGTCGTGCTCCCCGCGGGGAAATACAGCAGTCGGTGGTTGCCGCTGTCAGCCACGTACAGGTTGTCGCCGCCGTCCACCGAGATATTGGGGGGTGTGCTGATGCTGTCCGCGCTGATCCCGCCGTTGTTGGCAATCGCCGTGGTGAAGTCACCATGCTGCCCATACACCCGCGACGCCGTCGTCTGCCCGCTCGGAAAGACGAGCACACGGTTATTCGACGCGTCGGCCACGTACAGGCTGCCCTGGCTGTCGAGCTGCAGCCCGTTCGGCCGGAAGAGACTGGCGGCACTGACAACCCCGGAGACTCCGGCGGTGTTGTTGGCCAGGCTGGTCGTGAAGTTGCCGTCCTGTCCGTAGACACGCGTCGCTGTTGTGCTGCCCGCGGGGAAAAAGAGCACGCGGTTGTTGAACGGGTCCGACAAATACAGGTTCCCGTCGTCATCGAGCACCATGCCCCTGGGCGTGTTGAGACTGTCGGCGCTCAGGCCACCCTTGTTCGCAGTATTGGTGCTGAAATCGCCGCCTTGCCCATAGACACGCGTGGCGGTCGTGCTCCCCGTTGGAAAGAACAGCACTCGGTTGTTGCCCGAGTCCGCGACATACAATCCCGTCGCATCAACCGCGAGGCGCGTGATACTGCTGGACAGACTGTCGGCGCTGATGCCTCCATTGTTGGGGACTCCGGTCGTGAAGTCTCCGCCCTGTCCGTACACCCGCGTGGCCGTTGTCTGACCAAACGGATAGAACAACACCCGGCTGTTGCCCTGGTCGACGAGGTAGATGTTGCCGTCGGCATCTGCCGCGATACCGCGCGGCGTGATCAGACTGGTCGCACTCGTCACGCCGGCAACACCGCCCGTGTTGTTGGCGAGGGCCGTCGTGAAGTCGCCCGCCTGCCCGTACACCACTCCAGCGGTCGTGGAGGTGACGGCATTGGTGGCAACCGTCGTCAGGACGCTCGTCCCAGGCGCGCCAAAGGTGTAGTTGGTCGCCGCGCTGCCCGAGAGTGTCAACGTCGCCGAGACCGCGCGGGGACCGCCGGCGTTCGGATTGTCAAGGGCCGCCGCGCTGGGGCTGCACACAACGTTGTTGAGATCACCGACGGCGACACCGGACAGCAGACACGACAGTCCCGCTGCGGGCGCCGTGGTCGTACCGTCATACACCTTGCTGTTGGCCGTGAACGTCGCCGTGACTGGGGCGGTGACGATGGCGAAAGTGCCGAGGCCCGCGTTGCCATTGTGGTTCGTGTCGCCGGCCCAACTCGCGCTCACCGTCGCCGTGCCGACGTTGACGTTACTGACATACATCAGAGAGGCCGACACGTCGACGGCGGTCATTCCCGCGCCAGTGGCGGTCGCGGTGCAGACCGTGTGTGCGGCGCCCGTGTAGGTCACCGAGGCAGGGCAATTGACCACCACGCTCGACGCCGCCTTGATCACCTCGTAAGTCCAGCTCGAGGACGATGATTCGCCGAGCGAATTGGTGGCGGTGACCTCGAACACGTGTGTGCCGAGCGACCCGGTGTTGATCGCGGCTCCCACCGGCACGCTGCCCACGCACGATGCGAGCAGATTCGCGGTGCTGCCGCACGAATAACTGGCGAGCACCTCCTGGCCGTACGTGTAGGTCGCAGGCGCCACAGGCGGTGTGCCCGCAGTGACGCTCAGCGCGTCGCGCACCTCAACGATGACGTCGTCAGTGCCCTCGCCGCCGTTCCCGTCGTCAACGGTCAGAGTGATCGTATGAGTTCCGAGGGTCGCCGAGGTGGTCAGCGAGACACCGGTACCAAGGACCGTTGCGCCCTCTCGCCAGGTGTAGGTGAGAGAGTCGCCCTCCGGGTCAGACGACCCGTTCCCCGTCAGCGTGACACTTGCACCGGCGGCCGAGGTTGCGGAGACGAGCTGGTCTGCTCCGGCGTCTGCGATCGGTGACTGGTTGGCTGACGGCGCAAAGATGTAGACCGCGCCGGCGTTGCCGGCCGCATTGCTCATCCCGTCACCATTGATGCCCGTGGCGGCGCTGTCCTCAAGCTGAGCGGTGACAATAACCGTGTCTCCGGCCACACCGACGCTGGTGCCAAACTGATCCGTGAGCCCGGGATTTGATGCCTTGAGCATAGCGACTTGGGCCCAGGAGACGCCGGTCCGTGTGAAGACGTACGCCGCCCCTGAGTCGGCCAGGTCGTAGACCAAGGGGTTCGCTCCGGAGTTCTCGACGTTGGCGCCGACGACGATGGTGTTCTGATCGATCGCGACGGAATAGCCAAACTGGGCGCCGGCCGCGGCGTTTGAGGCCTTCAGATACGCCTCCTGACTCCATGTGGTGCCGGAGCGCGTGAAGACGTACACCGCGCCCGCATCCGTCGCGTTGTTGTCCGCCTGATTTCCATTCACGGTGGCGGCGGCACTGTCCTCCTTGAACGCGCCAACCACAATGGTGTCGCCGTGAATCGCCACATCGATGCCGAATCGATCTTCCACTCCGGTGTTGGATGCCTTCAGGTAGGCCTGCTGCGTCCACGTCGTACCGTTTCGGACGAACACATAGGCCGCGCCGGCGTTCGAACAGTTGTTGTCGCTCTCGTTGCCATTCACGCCGGTCGCGCAACTATCCTCACCCGCTCCCGCAAACTCGTTGGTCGCCCCGACCACGATCGTGTCTCCGTCAATCGCCAGGGATGAGCCGCCAAACTGGTCGCCAAACGGTCCGGACACGGCACCGTCCACCGTCGATGCTTTCAAGTAGGCCTGCTGAGTCCAGGTCGTGGCATTCCGCACGAACACCCACGCCGCACCGGAGCCACCTGCATTGTTGTTGGCCTGATCGCCGTTCACCCCAGTTGACGCACTGTCTTCACCCGAAGAACTGACCACGATGGTGTTGCCCGAAATCGCGACGGCCCTCCCGAAGTTGTCGCCGCCGGCGCCTACGCCACCGAAGGTGGTGGAGGGCTTGAGATAGGCCTCCTGCGACCACGTCGTGCCAGAGCGCACAAAGACATACGCCGCACCAGCCTGCGCCGTCGCGTTGTTCGACTGGTCGCCGTTGATCATCGCCGACGCGCTGTCTTCCCCGTTGGCACCCACGACAATGGTGTCGCCATCAAGGGCGACAGCACTTCCAAACTGGTCGTCCACTCCAGGGTTGGAGGCCTTGAGGTAGGCCTGCTGACTCCACAGGCCGCCGCTGCGCACGAACACGTACGCGGCGCCGGCACTACTCGCCGAGTTGTCCGCCGCGTTTCCGTTGACTCCGGTGGCGTTGGAATCCTCGTATTGCGCACCGACGACGGCTGTATCACCATCTATGGCCACCTTTCGGCCCAGTTGATCCTGGAATTCGGAGTTCGACGCCTTGATGTACGCCTCCTGGGTGAGCCCCCCGGCCGGCACTGTCGCGGCAATGGCCTCAGCGAGGGTGGCGTACGCCTTCGGCCGGGCAACAGGACCATCGACGGCGAATGTCAGCCCCATCAGGGCGGCGAGCCCGAGCAGCCGGATCGCGCGGTGACGAGACCAGACAATGATGTTAGTGGGCCAAGGGCGGTTGGTCATGGTGTCCTTCCAGACGACTCTATGGAATTCGTGAGGCTGGATTAGGCACCGGATCGACACGCCGCAGGTAGACGCAAATCAATCTGGTCGCGGCGCGCGAAGGTACAAAAATTTGTACGAGGGATCAGTCGAAGTACTGCGACGCGTGGACTTGCAGGCGCTCGCGCGGCCGACCCGCGCGGAGTGCGGCAACGTCACCGCTGAATCCCGCATCGGCCGCAGCGCGTGGCCACCACCCGGGTGTGGTGGCCAGGCCGGCATCCGTCGCGCCCATCCAGGCCTCAAGCGGATCGGTCGCCGCATCCAGGCGGGCCACACGTTCGCGCAGTCGCTGCACCTCAAGCGGTCGCGCCGACAGCACCGGCACACCACTCGCCCGGAGAGCGTCCAGCAAGCCAGGCACCGCCACGCCGGCGAGGGTGTCCTCGGCAAACACAAGGTCCACACGCATGCGGTTCAGGCACGCCAGCGCCGTGTAGCCGTCGGCTGCGCGCACGACGACAACATCACCGGAACCAACGGCCAGATCCACAAACAAGTGAACGGCCGGGCATTCATCAATCACGAGGATGACAAAGGCTGGTTTGTGCGCCATGCGCGGATCAGGCACGATCCCGCGCCGCAGCGCCAGACACGAATTTGTACGGCCCTGAATCCCGCCTAATCGGGCTGCTGGTCGAGTGTGGCCCACCCCTGCCGAAGGGCATATAACGCGGCCTGGGTGCGATTGGTGACGTGCAGCTTCTCGAAGATCACACGAAGCCGGTTGGACACGGTGTGAATGGACCAATCCAGCGCGTCGGCAATTTCCCGGTTATCGCGTCCCTGCGCAACGAGGCGCAAGACCTCGATTTCTTTCTCAAGCAAACGCTGGAACTTGGGCAGGTCCTTCGGCATCAAATGCAGTTCACCCAACACTCGTGCAGCGATCACCGGATCAACAAGGTATTCGCCCCGATGCACAGCCTCGATCGCCGCGATCAGCTCCGACGCATCCACGGTCTTGAGCAGATAGGCGCGAGCCCCGGCGCGAATGGCGGCCAACATGAACGCTTCTTCGCGGTACATCGTGAGCGCAATAATCCGGGAGGCGGGCGCCTCGGCGATGATCCGGCGGATCGCTTCCGCGCCGTCCACCTGGGGCATGGCCAGATCCATCAGAGTGACGTCGGGCTTGGTCGTGCCCCGCAACACCACGGCTTCGGCGCCGTTTTTGGCCTCCCCAACCACCGTCAGGCCGGCCCCCGTACAAATCTCGCGCAGCCCCTGACGCATGAGGGTATGGTCGTCCGCGATCAGGATTCGAATCGACATCAGATTTCTCCCGTCGCCGCGCACGGGACGACAATCGTGACGGTCGTCCCCCTGCCGGGCGCCGACTCGACCGTGAGGTCGCCCCCCATCATCCGTGCGCGCTCAGTCATCCCCATCAACCCGAACCCATCGCCAGCGATCGTGGGTCTGGCGGCGGCGGGCTCGAACCCTTTTCCATTGTCGCGGATAACCAGCCGCACGTGCGTCGAATCGCCCGTCAGGTCCAGCCACGCGGCAGTCGCGCCAGAGTGCTTGACGATGTTGTTCAGGGCCTCCTGGCAGACCCTGAACAACCGGAGCGCGGACGCCGGGGACAATCGACCCTCGATGGCGTCCAGCCGGCAGTCAACGACAATGCCCGCCGCGTCGCCCACACGGGTCGCCGCTTCGCGAATCGACTCGCCCAGTCCCTGCCGCTCTAGGTGGTACGGCACGAGGTCATGCACAACGTCACGCACCTCGCCGAGCGCGTGGCTCGCCGCGTCGGCGATGTCCGCGAGCTTTTTCTTGACCGGACCGTCGTCGGCGATCGCCTGTTCACCAAATCGCGCCCAGTTCTTCATCACCACCAATGTCTGTGACACGCCGTCGTGCAATTCGGCGGCGATGCGGCGGCGGTCGGTCTCCTGCGAGTCGAGTAGCTGGCGCGCAAACGCCTGCTGGACCGCCTGCTTGCGCTCGATGCCCGCCACTCGCCAGCGATACGTGCCAAACGCCGAGAGCGCGACCACGGCCAACATCATGCCGACAAACCACGTGGTGCGATAGAACGGAGGGATCACAGCAATCGTCACACTCGCGCCCTCCTCGTTCCACACGCCGTCACGATTGGCGGCGATCACGCGGAATGTGAACGTCCCGTACGGCAGATTCGCGTACCGGGCGGTGCGGTCGGTGCCGGCGTCCACCCAGTCCGCGTCGAGGCCTTCCATGCGGTATCTGAAGCGCGCCTGGTCCGGCCGCACAAATGTCAGGGCGGCATACCGCGCCTGAAATTCCGTGCTTCCCGAGCGCACCTCAATGCGATCGCGCTCAGTCCGTGGAAAGCCCCCGATGCTCAGGTCAAGAAACGTGACCGGCGGAGGCGTGGTGTTATGGGTGATGGACTCCGGATCGATGATCGAGACGCCCCGCTGTGTGGGAAACCAGAGGCGGCCATCCTGTGCCCGGAGGCCCGACGGCTGCCCCAGACCGTTGGCCTCCGCGCTGGCCAGACCGTCCTCGCGGCCGTACAGCACCGCCGAGACCGCGCGCTGCCGTCCTGCCGCGACCGCCTCAAGCTCGGTCCGCGCGACGCGATAGATCCCGACGTTTGAACTGATCCAGAAACGTGCCTGCTCGTCCTCGATGATCCGGAATGCCCCATTGGTCGGCAGCCCTTCGCGGACGGTGAAGCGGGTGAACCGGCCGTCGCGGAACATGAACAACCCGGTGTCGTACGTGCCGAACCACAACGTTCCGGACGCGTCCTGATGGATCGCCCGTACACGTTTGCCGGTGAACCCCGTCTCGTCGCCCACCTGCACAAGCGCGCCGTCGACGACACGCGCAAGCCCGTCCATGTTGCCCACCCAGTGGGTGCCGGAGCGATCCACGTGCATCACACTGGTTTCACCGCCTGTGGCCCTGCCCGACCCCAAGATCAGTGTGAATACACCATCGCGATACCGTCGAAGGCCGCTGTCGGTGCCGACCCAGATGTCTGTGCCCGGGCCCTCGTAAATGCAGTGGACACTGAAATTCGTCGGCACGTCGACGGTCTCCGTGCGGTCAGGCGAAATGCGTTTAAGGCCGCCAACGGCGCCGACCCAGATCGCCCCGTCGCGCGCCTCCATAAGGGACAACACACTCAGCGGCCGTCCCATACGATTGAACAGCTTGTACTTCGCTGCGACCCGCTCGAACACGCCGTCCTTGTATCGCGTCAGCCCCGGCCACCCGCCAATCCAGATCGCGCCGTCCCGATCCTGCAGCACGGGATAGGTGTTGTCGGCCTCCAGGCCATCCGCGGCCGTAAACGAGACGATGGTTTGTTCGACCAGACGCGTCAGCCCGGTGTTCGTACCGACCCAATGTGTGCCCTCGCGATCACGAAAGATGATGCGGACCCAGTTGTCGGGCAGACCGTCGGCCGTCGTGAACGACCGGAAACGGCCCTCCCGAAAACGTGCGAGTCCGTTCGGCGAGAAGAACCACATCGTTCCATCCGGATCTTCGATGTGGCCCCACGCTGCCATCCCCACCTGACCCGACTGAGGACCGTAGGTCACGACCGAGCCATCAGGTGCCATTGACGTAAGATCGCCCCCGTCCTGCAAGGTCCACACACGGCCGGACCGGTCTTCATACACCCCGCGTCCCGCCAGGTCCAAGGTCCTCGTGAGGCGCTCCCCTGAGTAGCGGTACGCGCGGCCGGCATTGTCCCGATACCAGCGCGCCGCAAAGCCTGCGCTGAGACCGGCAAACGTGAGGGTCGACGCCTCCGCCGGGGGCTGGATTGCAGGGTCCACGACAAACCGGTCACCGTTCCAGACCACGGTCCCCTTCGTCGTCTCGACCACCAGGCCACGCTGCGACTGAAACAGCCGCAGAATCTGCCGTTCCGGCAACCCGTCCACGACGTCCATGATGTCGAACGTGCCGTCGACGAACCGCAGCAGTTCACGCGACTGAAGCGTCACCCACAACTGGCCGGTGACATCCACGACCATGCCGCCAAAACGCGAATTCGGCAGTTCGGGATTGGTGGTGGTGTCAAAGGTGCGGAAGGTGCGACCGTCAAAACGCGCGAGGCCACCCAGCGTCGTCGCCCAGATGAACCCGTCCGGTGTCTGCGTGATGGCCACCACCGAACTCTGCGGCAACCCCTCCGCCGTCGTCCACGTGGTCATGCTGTATTGCGCCGATGCGGGTCGGCCAACAACGAACAGGACGATCAGGGCGAGGGCGGCGGGGAGCAGACGGCGAGCCATTCGGCGCGCTCAGTCTAACCGCGACCCATCACCCTCGCGCAAAGTGTTCGACCACCGCCTTCGCCACTTTTGCGCCGACCGCCCGTTCAAGTTCCTCCCGGCTGGCCCGGCGCACCCCCGCCAGCGACCCGAACGTCGTCAGCAACTGCTTGCGGCGCCGCGGTCCGATTCCGGGGACATCGTCGAGCGCCGACCGCAGCGACGCCTTCGAACGTTTCGCGCGGTGAAAGGTCACGGCGAAGCGGTGCGCTTCATCACGAATCCGCTGGACGAGTCGGAGCCCCGGCGTCTCGTGCGGCAACGCAATGCCCTCCATGCGATCGCGCCGGAACAACAACTCCTCCTGCTTGGCCAGGCCGACGGCCACGAGTTGTTCGAGGCCAAGCTGACGCAACGCCGCGTAGGCCGCCGTCAACTGCCCCTTGCCGCCGTCGATGAGGATGAGATCGGGAAACGGTCCACCGAGCTCGAGCACCTTGCGGTAGCGCCTCAGCACGACTTCCTCCATGGACGCAAAGTCGTCGGTGGCAGGTCCGCGCACCGCAAACTTGCGGTACTCGCCGCGACGCATTTTGCCGTCCACACACACCACCATCGACGCCACCGTGTTGGTGCCCTGCAACGTCGAGATGTCAAAACACTCAATGCGCCGCGGGAGCGCCGGCAGGTCCAGCACCGTGCGCAGCATTTCGAGCGCGGCGAACGCGCCCGCATGGCCCTCGCCGAAGTGGGTCTCGTAGGCGAGGGTGGCATTACGCAGCGCAAGGTCGAGCAGGCCACGTTTGTCCCCGCGTTGCGGCACCACAATCCGCACCTTGCGCTCTGCCAGCGCCGACATCCACTCTTCGAGTCCCTGCACCACGTCGTCGGCCAACGTCTCCGAGACGAGGATCTCTGGCGGCGGGACCTGCTCGGCGTAGAACTGCTGCAGGGCAGCCTCAAGGATGTCTGGCGCATCCACAAAAAGCCGTCGGGAGGGTTTTTCGTCGAAAAACCCTCCCGACGGATTTTCGGGTTTTTCCACTTCCGAGGTCAGTTCCACGCGTTCGACGACGCGGCCGCGGCGCATCTGGAAGACCTGCACCACGGCACCGGCCGGTCCCGACTTCACCGCGACCGCGTCGCGGTCGCCAAGGCCGGGGGTCGCCATCTTCTGCTGCCGCGCCTGCAGTGTCTCAAGCGTGCGAATGGCGTCACGGAGAAACGCCGCGCGTTCAAATCGCTCCTCCACCGCCGCATCCACCATCTCGGCCTGCAACTGGCCCACCAGTTCGTCCTGCCGCCCCTCCAGGAGCAAGCGCGCCTGCCCCACCGATTGCTGGTATTGCGCCAGCGTGCAGATCGACGATACACACGGGGCCACACAGCGTTTGATGTCGTACTCCAGGCAGGGGCGCTCCCGATTGCCGTCGATGATCTCGTTGCAGGATCGAATGCCAAACAGCCGATGTGTCAGCGCCATCGTCTGCCGCGCCAACGACGCGGGCATAAACGGGCCGGCGTAGACGGAGCCATCGCGCTCCACACGACGCGCCACGAGCACGCGAGGTGCCCGCTCGGTGGTCGTCAACTGCAGGTACGGGTAGGTCTTGTCGTCCCGCAGCAGGATGTTGAACCGGGGATTCCGCTGCTTGATGAGCTGGTTTTCCAGTGCCAGCGCCTCCACGACCGAGTCGGTGACGATGGTCTCGAGGCGGGTGGCCTGGCGGAGCAACGCGTCAATGCGGGGGTTGGTGCCATAGGCGCCCAGGTAGGACCGCACACGGTCCCGCAGCACCCGCGCTTTGCCAATGTAGAGGGTCTCGCCGGCGTCGTTCGAGTAGATGTACACCCCCGGCTGCTCGGGCAGGCGTGCAATCTGGGTCTTGAGTTCATGAATGGCCATCAGTTACCATCCGCCGTGACCTTCACAGGCGCCATCGGCGCCGTGTTCAATTTTCCGCTCCGCCTGATCATCAACACGTGTATCCGGCTGCGGATCCATCCCAACCTGCTGACCTTCACCGGTGTGCTCATCAGCGTCTGGGCCGGATACGCGCTGGCGCAGGGTGATTTCCTGACGTCGGGGGTCATCATGGTGGGGGCCAGCGTCTTCGATTTTATCGACGGCAAGGTGGCGATCCAATCGGGAATGGACACGAAGTTCGGCGGCTTCTGGGACTCGGTCATCGACCGGTTGTCCGACCTGTCGCTCGCCGTTGGTCTGATTTGCCTCTATTCATCGCTGGGCCGGACCGACTACGTGCTCATCACGTCGGTCGCGATGGTGTTTGCGACGATGACGAGCTACACCCGCGCGCGCGCTGAAAGCCTGCTCAAGAAGTGCAAGGTCGGCTTCATGGAGCGTCCCGAGCGTATCGTGCTGTTCATGATCGGCGCCTTCTCCAACCGGATGGCGGCGGTCTTGTGGGTCATGGGCGTGTTGTCGATCGTCACCGTCGCCAGCCGCATCTACTACACCTACGTGGAACTCGAAGGTAAAACCCATCCCAAACCCACTGGGGTGGCCGGCGTGCTCTGGCGCGCGTTTTACTGGACCGACGATCGCGGCACGGTGCCTTACGACCTCTGGGTCATTGCCATTCTCGCGTTTATCTTTCTTACGCCGCCCGAGTGGTTGGGCGATCCGATGTGGTTTCGGTAGTCACTGCCCCAGCGTCGGGTCGAAGCAGTGGCGGCAGCGCGCCTCGTAGCTGTCGCCGGCACCGACGAGCACACGTTCTTTTGACGCCACCAGCCGCTGCGTGTGGTTGGCGGGACCGCCGCACACCATACAAATCGCCAGCGTCTTGGTGATGTACTCCGCAATCGCGAGCAACTGCGGCATGGGCTCAAAGGGTTTCCCGAGATAGTCCTGATCGAGACCCGCGACGATGACTCGTTTGCCCTGATCGGCAAGCGTGTTGCACACCGCCGGCAACTCCGCATCGAAGAACTGGCCTTCGTCGATGCCCACGACCTGCGTCTTGGGCATCACCTTCTCGAGCAACTCGCGGGACGAGGCGACGTTTTCAGAGGCGATCTTCATGTCGCTGTGTGAGGTGACGTGCGCCTCACCAAAACGATTGTCGATGGCGGGTTTAAAGACCTGGACCCGCTGCCTGGCGATCTGCGCGCGACGGACGCGACGTATCAATTCCTCGCTCTTGCCGCTGAACATGCTGCCGGTGACGACTTCAAGCCATCCCGGACGTGCCATACGCGTGTGGTCCATCGTGTGCTCTGCCTTGAACGCGCCTTACACGCGTGACATGTATTCGCCGGTTTCGGTGTTGATCCGAATCACGTCGTCCGGGTTCACAAACGAGGGGACGGTGACCACAAGACCGGTTTCACATGTGGCCGGCTTGACCTGCGCGGACGCCGTGGCCCCTTTGATCCCGGGGGACGTATCGACGATCTTCAGGTCCACGGTCGGCGGCAGATGGATGCCCATCGGCGCCTCTTCGTAGAACTCGACGCCGATGATGGCCTCGGGGAGCAGGTAGTCGGCGAAATCGCCCAGAACCTCGGCCGACAGGTGCGTCTGGTCGTAGGACTCGGTGTCCATGAACACAAACATGTCGCCCTCGCGGTAGAGAAACTGCATCTGCCGCTCGTCCAGAATCGCCCGGTCCACCATCTCGTCCGCCCGGAACTTGTGGTCCACCAGACGGTTGTTCTTGATGTCCCGCATCTTGCCACGCACGTGGGCGCGGAGGTTGCCCGGGGTGATGTGCTGGACCTCAAGGACCCGCACGAGGGCCCCGTCAAACTTGATCAACATGCCTTTTTTCAGGCGCGACGCTTGTACTGATGACATTAATTGAAACCTTCGGGGGCCAGACGGAACTCTGAATGTTACCAGTTCTGCTAGCATCGTTTCCATGCCTTGGGACCCCGTGCACGACCTGCTCACCATGCAGGAACGGTTCGAGAGCCTGTTCGGCCGCACCTCCCCCGGGTGGGTGCCGGCCTCCGACCTGTGTGAGGTCACCGACCGGTTCCTCCTGACGATCGAGCTGCCGGGCGTGGACCGGGCCGATGTGGACATCGCGTTTGCGACCGACACACTGACCGTGAGCGGCCGACGCCCCGACCCGGAGCCGTGTGAGCGTTACCAGCAATTTGAGCGGGCACAGGGCCGGTTTTCGCGGTCGTTCCGGTTTGCGCTCCCGGTGAATCCGGATGCCATCACGGCCGACCTGACCGACGGCGTCCTGACCATCACGATCCCCAAGGCGGGGTCGACCGACGTCAAACGCATCGACGTCGAGTAACGAGGACAGATACCAATGACATTCGTGAGACGGGTGATTGTGGTGGGCGCGTTCCTGGGGATCGGCGTGATGGCCGGCCTCGTGATTGCGGGTAAATTGGGGCTGACGTCCGACAGCGGTGCGGCGCTGCAACCGACGACGGCCCAGATGCCTGGAGCCGTCAGCCCGCAGACGCTGACCAGTCCGCTGCCCGATCTCTCCGCCGTGGCCGAGCAGGCGATCAAGGCCTCGGCGAACATCTCGTCCACGCAGTACATCCAGCGCCGTGACCCGTGGGCCGAAATGTGGGGCCAGCGCGGCGACTACATCGAACCGTCGCAGAGCCTCGGCTCCGGCGTCATCGTCTCGGCCGACGGCTACGTGCTGACGAACAACCACGTGGTGGGTGACGATCGTGGTTCGGTCCGCAGTGAAATCAAGGTCGCGCTGCCGGGTGGCCGTGAATACAACGCGAAGGTGATCGGCGCGGATGAACCCACCGACCTGGCGCTGCTCAAAATTGACGCGACCGGTCTCACGCCCATCACCTGGGGTGACTCCAGCAAACTGCGCGTCGCCGAGTGGGTGCTGGCCATCGGCAACCCGTATCAGTTCAACCAGTCGGTCTCGCTCGGCATCGTCTCGGCCCTCGGTCGCAGCGAGCAGGCGTTTGTGGACTTCATCCAGACCGACGCGGCGATCAACCCGGGCAACTCGGGTGGCGCACTCGTGAACAGCCGCGGCGAACTGATCGGCATCAACACGCAGATCTTCACGCAGACCGGCGGGTACCAGGGCATCGGCTTTGCGGTGCCGTCGAACCTGGCGCGGGCCGTGATGGACGACTTCATCAAGTTCGGCCAGGTGCGCCGCGGCGCGATCAACGGACTGATCCGGCTGCAGGGCATCACCGCCGATCAGGCCCGCAACGCCAACCTCGCCACAGTGCCCGGCATTTTTGTCGGCAACCTCTACCGCAACTCCGCCGCTGACCGTGCAGGGTTCCGCCCCAACGATCTCATCGTTTCTGTCGACGGCACCGAGGTCACTGACACGACGCAGTTCTTCCGCCTGGTCGCCGCGCGCCCGATCGGCAGCACGGTGAAAGTGGAAGTCGTCCGGCGCGGCAAACGTATCGCCCTCGAAGCGCCCGTCGAACAGATGGCGCGTTAAGGCTCGAGACGAGCCGTCGCGCGCCACAGGCGGTCCGTGCCGACACGTATGCCGATGCGCGGCGAGTAGTCGACCGGTCCGACTCGCAATCCGTGGTCCTCGAGGCGCACCGTGCTCGTCGCCAGATCCAAGAGGTTGTGCCGCAGGTTGATGCCCAGCGCCTGCGTCAGATTGCCGGGACCGCTGCACAACCGCGCATCGGGTACCCCGCCGCGCCGACGACGCATCAGGTCGAGACCTTCCAGGGGCTCAAGCGCACGAATCAACACGGCCGCAGGAAACCCATCCCGCTCGGTCACGGCATTCACCAGGTAGTGCAGCCCGTAGTTCAGATACACGTACGCGCGGCCCGGGGGCCCATACAGCGGTGCGTTGCGACGTGTGGGGCCGGCCGCCGCATGGCACGCCGGGTCGTCCTCCCCGATGTACGCCTCGGCCTCGATGATGACGCCCGACACACGACGTCCGCGTACGTCGTGCACAAGCACCTTGCCAAGGATGGTCTTGAGCACCGTGAGCGTCGGCTGGTTGTGCCAGCCGGTCCAGATGCTGGGGACGGGCTGGTTATTCGGTCGAGTCGTGCTCATGCCAGGCGTCGAGCACCGTCTTCAGGTACCGCCCCGTGTGGGAGGTGGGATGCGCCGCCAGTTGTTCAGGCGTGCCGACCGCGATCACATCACCGCCGGCATCCCCACCGTCGGGGCCGAGGTCGATGATCCAGTCGGCGGTCTTGAGCACGTCAAGGTTGTGCTCAATCACAAGCAGGGTGTGCCCTGCCGCCAGCAACTTCTTGAACGCGCCAAGCAACTTGGCGATGTCGTCAAAGTGCAGACCGGTGGTGGGTTCGTCGAGCACGTAGAGAATCCGCTCGCCGCCCTGCGCCACCAGATGGGACGCGATCTTGATGCGCTGCGCCTCCCCGCCCGACAACGTCGTCGCCGGCTGCCCGAGACGAAGATAGCCGAGGCCGATTTCGTCAAGCACCTGCAGACGCCGCGCCACCTTTGGTGTGGCGCCGAAGAAGGTCAGCGCTTCACGCACGGTCAGCGCGAGCACCTGGTCGATGTTGCGGCCCTTGTAGCGCACGTCCAGCACGGTCGGCTTAAAACGTTTGCCGTCGCACTCGTCGCAAGGCACAAAGACGTCGGCGAGAAACTGCATCTCGACACGCACGACGCCTTCACCTTCACACGTGTCACACCGGCCGCCGGGGACGTTGAATGAAAACGCGCTGGCCGTCAGCCCCTTGACCTTGGCTTCCTTCGTGGAGGCAAACAGCTCGCGAATCGGATCAAACGCCTTGAGGTACGTCACCGGGTTTGACCGTGGCGTCCGGCCGATCGGCTGCTGGTCCACAAGGATGGCGTCGGTGATGTATTCGAGCCCTTCGATCTGCTCGTAGGTTCCGACGCGGCGGTCCCAGTCGCCCTTGGCCCGCTTGGCCGCAGCGTAGATCACGTCGTGCACCAGTGTGGATTTGCCCGATCCACTCACACCCGTCACACACGTGAGCACACTCAGCGGAATGTCCACGTCCACCCCCTTGAGGTTGTGTTCAGTGACATTGCGAATGCGCAGGCGCTGCGGCGACGCCTTCCGCCGTTTGTCCGGCACGGGAATCACGAGATCGCCGCGCAGGTATTTTCCCGTCAGCGAACGCGACTCCTCAAGCAGCCCGGCGTAGGAGCCCGAGTACAACACCCGCCCGCCCTGCTCGCCGGCGCCCAACCCGAGATCCACCACGTGATCGGCGACACGAATCATGTCCGCATCGTGTTCCACGACCAGCACCGTGTTGCCCTGATCGCGCAACTGGAACAGGATCTTGATCAACCGTTCGTTGTCGCGCGGATGCAGCCCGATCGACGGTTCGTCCAGCACGTACAACGTATCCACCAGGGCGGACCCGAGCGACGTGGCGAGATTGATGCGTTGCGACTCGCCCCCCGACAACGTCGAGGACAAACGGTCCAGCGTCAGATAGTCCAGCCCCACGTCGGAGAGGAACCCGAGGCGGCGCCGAATCTCGGCGAGGATTTTTTCGGCGACAGCCGCCTCTTTCTCCGAAAGATCCAGACGGCTGAAAAACGTCTGCGCTTCCTTCACCGTCAGCGCACACACGGCATCGATCGTCTGGCCGCTCACCCGCACGTCACGCGCCTCACGACGCAGGCGGACCTTGTATTTTTTCCGCTCCAGCCACTTGAAGAACCCCCGGATGCCCGGGTACTTCACCTTCTCGCCGTCCTCGTCGGTCATCTCACCGCCGCCGCCATCCACGATGTACGTGCGTTCCTCGTCGGTGAGGTCGCGCCACGGCACGTCGAGCCGCACGCCGGCCTTTTTGGCGCCCCGTTTCAGATCCACCAGGCAGCCGCGGTAGTGCGGTTTGGTCCACGGTTCGATGGCACCGCCGGTGACACTTTTGTTGTGGTCCGGCACCACGAGGTCAAGGTCGAGTTCCACGACGTTGCCGAAGCCGTGACACGTCGGGCACGCACCGAACGGGTTATTGAAGGAGAACAGGCGCGGCTGCGGCAGTTCATACGCGATGCCGCAGGGATGGCACTCGAACCGTTCCGAGAAACGGTGCACCGTGCCTGGCTGCCCGGCCTCATCCACTTCCACGGCAAACGCGGCCCCGTCGCCTTCGTGAAACGCGGTCTCGAACGACTCGGTCAGGCGTCCGCGCACCGCCGATTCCACCTTGAGGCGGTCCACGATCACGGCCAACGTGGTCTGTGTGCGAAGCATCGCGACGTCCACGTCCTCAAGGGTGCGCACGACGTTGTTGATCATCACGCGGCCGAAGCCACGTTTGCGGAGCCGGCCGAGCGTGGCCGTCAGCGGGTCTTCCTGCGCGGCAGCGGCCGCCAGTTCCACTTCGGCCTCGGCCTCTCCTTCCGCGTCGCCCCCCACGCTGGAGAAGTCGGCGGCCAGCAGCGACAGATCAAATCCCACCAGCAAGCGGGTGCCCTCGGGCAGGTTCAGCAGGCTGCCGGCCACCACCTCGGGGCTCTCACGTTCCACTTCCCGGCCACACTGGCGGCAGATGGTCCGCCCCGCGCGCGCCCACAGGAGTCGCAGATAGTCGTGAATCTCGGTCGTGGTTCCCACGGTGGACCGCGGGTTCCGGATGGCGTTTTTTTGCCGGATGGCAATAGCGGGCGCGATGCCTTCGATGGCGTCCACGTCCGGCTTCTCCATCCGCTCCAGGAACTGCCGGGCGTAGGCCGACAGCGACTCCACGTACCGGCGCTGCCCCTCGGCATAGATAGTGTCGAAGGCCAGCGAGGACTTGCCTGAGCCGGAGACCCCGGTAAACACCACCAGCTGGCGGTGCGGCAGGGTCAAATCGACCCCTTTCAGGTTGTGCGTACGCGCACCTTTGACCACCAGTTGCCCGGCCGGGCGCGACGAGGGGATCGGAGCAGAGTCGGGCATGGACGCCAAGCTTCCGATCCTATCGCATCCCCGTCGCATCCCCGGAGCATCCCCGGAGCATCGCCTGATTTGCAACCTGGGGTCGCCTTTGTTATTCTCCGACCGTTCACCCATCCCCAGGTTTTTCCCTCTTGAATCCCCGCACCAAGCACCCATTCGAGCTCAATCGAGCGAACTGAGGACACGAGTAAAGTGGCAGTACGTCTGTTCGTCGGCAATATGCCCTACGGGGCCACAGAGGCAGATCTCCGGGCGCATTTTGCGCAGGTTGGAGACCCCTCCCAGGTAGTGATTCCGGTCGACCGCGAGACCGGACGCCCCCGTGGTTTTGCATTCGTCGAGTACCTCGAACGCCCCAAGGCTGAAGAGGCGGTGACCCGTTTTAACCAGCAGCCCTTCATGGGACGCTCCCTGTCGGTGAGCGAGGCCCGTCCGCGCGAGGAACGCCCCGCCGGCGGCTTTGCACCACGTCCCCCAGGCGCCGGAGGCTTCTCGCCCAGACCGCCCGGTGCCGGCGGCTTCAGCGGTGGCGGTGGCGGCGGCTTTCGGCCCGGAGGCCCGCCCTCCCCTCCAGGTAAAAATTTTGGTCCGCCCAAGAAAAAGAGCGCGGGCAGCGAAAAACGCTGGGACACCAAGGAACGTGGCCCCAAGGGCCCGATCAAGGAACGTTACACGGGACGCCTCGGCGGTCTCTACGACCTGCCCGATGACGACGCCCCGATCTCGGTGACCGACTTCGATGATCCGGCAGCGACCATCCCGGACGAGGGCGACGAGTGACCACCCACGTCAAAGTCCTCGGCTGGCTGTTCATCGTCTTCGGGGTCTTTTATGTGATGCTGGCCTTTGGATCGTCGATGGTCCTCGGGATTCTGGCGTCGTTTGTCGCCAGCCAGGGGGAACCAGACGCGGCCATCGGCGCCACGGTGCTGGGCCTGACCGGCGGCGCGTTCTTCATTTTCTGGTTGTGCGTGGGTATCCCCGGCATTCTCGCCGGCTGGGGACTGCTGAACTTCAAGCCCTGGGCCCGCATCTTGGCCATCGTCCTGTCAGCCATCCGCCTGATCAACATTCCGATCGGCACGGCGCTGGGCGTCTACGGTCTCTGGGTGCTGTTCAGCAAAGAGACTGAGGCACTGTTCAGTCGTCCGAGCGTCTAAGACGTCGGGTGTCTTTTTCTGCTTACGCTTAGAACGAAAAAGACACCCGACGTCTCAGTCCCCGTCTCAGTCCCCGTCTCAGTCCCAGTGTTCTGACGCGACCCAGAGCGGCGTCACGTCGTCAAAGGCGTCGCCGGCGGTGGCGTTGTTGACGATCGGCTGGTTCCAGTTGGGCGGGTCCACGCCGCGCAGGTGTTTGACGAAGAAGTCGAAGCGACGACGTTCGCCGTAGGCGCCGCCGGATCCGTGGCCGGCGCCGGGAATCACCAGCAAATCAAAATCCTTGTTGGCGCGAATCAGTGCGTTGACCACCTGCATGGTGGAGGCGGGGTCCACGTTGGTGTCCATCTCGCCGACCACGAGCAACATGCGCCCCTGCAGGTTCTTCGCGTGGTCCACGTTGGACGAGGCGCTGTATTCGGGACCAATCGGCCAGCCCATCCACTGTTCGTTCCACCAGATCTTGTCCATGCGGTTGTCGTGACAGCCGACAGACGACACGGCGACGTCATAAAACTCGGGATGAAAGAGCAACGCACCGGTGGCGTTTTGCCCGCCCGCTGACGTGCCGTAGATGCCCACACGCGTGGCGTCATACCAGCGATACTTCGCGGCCACGGCCTTGTGCCAGATGATGCGATCGGGGAACCCGGCATCGCCGAGATTTTTCCACGCCACATCATGGAAGGCCTTTGATCGATTCGACGTCCCGAGTCCGTCGATCTGCACCACGATGAACCCGAGTTCGGCCTGGGCCTGCATGCCGAGTTGTGTGCTGAAGGTCTTGGGCACAAACGAACCCTGGGGGCCGGCATAGATGTTCTCGATGACCGGATAGGTCTTCGACGGATCAAAGTTGGTGGGTTTGATGATGATGCCCCAGATGTCGGTCTTGCCGTCGCGGGCCTTGGAGACGAACACTTCGGGGGCGCTCCAGCCCGTCTTGAGCAACGCCGACATGTCGCCCGTCTCGAGGTCGAGCACCACGGACTGATCACTCGTGCGGCGCAACTGGGCCACCGGCGCGAGGTCCACACGCGACCAGCTGTCCACATAGAACTGCCGATCGGGCGAGTAGCTCACGGTGTGGGTGCCATCGGCGGTCGTCAGGGGCGTCAGGCCCGTGCCGTCAAAGTTGATGCGATAGGCGTGCACAAAATACGGGTCCTGCGAGGCGTTCATGCCGCTTGCGCGGAACCAGATCTGCCGGGTCTTGTCGTCCACACGGTCCACACCGCGGATGACCCACTCGCCACGCGTGATCTGGTTCTTCACCTGACCCGTGGTGCCGTCATAGAGGTAGAGATGACTCCAGCCGTCACGTTCGGACGCCCAGATGATCTCGCGGCCATCGGCGACGTCTTCACGGATACGTTTGCCGGAGTACTCCACGAACGTTTTGCTGGTCTCTTCAATCACCGTGCGTGTGCGGCCGGTCGTGGCGTCCAGTTCAAGGACACGGTAGACCTGATGTCCGCGCTGGTTGTATTCAAACGTCACCGCGCGGCTGTCCTCCCGCCAGGCGAGACGGCTGTTCGCGTAGGGATTCGGAAACAGCGCGGCGTCGCCGTCGTGACGGGCCCTGGTCGCCAGGTTAAAGACGACGGGAAGGTCATAGTCCACCTCGTCACCGGGTTTGCGGTACATCACCGACGTGTGTTTCGGCTGCACCTGATCACTGGGGGAGGACTCAATGTAGTGCACCTGGCGGTTGTAGCCGGGGCGCCGTTTGAACACGGCAATTTTGGCGGAGTCGGGTGACCAGCGCAGCGAGGCCAGCGTGTACCCGTTGCCTTCCGATCCATCAGTGCTGAGGGGCTCGAACTCACCCGACGGCAGTGCACGAACCCAGACGTTGAAGTTGCGAATGGCCGCTTCACTCGACCCATTCGGGGCGCGG
>CAYRGW010000078.1:0-22196 GCA_964423815.1 uncultured Solibacteraceae bacterium
CTCGTGCGCCACCCGCGCGACCACCACGGCCGCCCGCAGCGGGCGCGCGACCTTTGTGCAGCGCGACCCATGTGGACGACTCGGGCGCGAGTCGGATGGTCGAAATCTGCTCGACGACCGTGACCTGGCCGCCCGGCAGTGTCATGATCCCGGCCGAATTGCGGTTGGCCGCTGCCGCACCGGCGGCGCCACCTTCGGCCCCCGCAGCAGGCGCAGGCGCCTGGCCTGAGCCCGCCGAAGGCTCATCGTCACCGTTGGTCTTGGGCGGCAGGATCGTGAACACCACAAATTTGCCATCGGGCGTGAAGTTGGGGGCCGACCCGCGCGCATGTTTGAACTCCTGACCCGAGGTCAGGTTGCGCACGATCAACTCGCCGTCTTCAGCCTGCGACGAGGTGGCATACGCGAGCCACTGGCCATCGTCGGAAATTCGGGTGCCGCCGATGGATCGCCAGTAGTCCATCGTGTCGTAGCCGATTGGCTTCTTCTGTGGGGCCTGCGCCCCGACCGGGAACGCACTCCAGACGGCAACGCTCGCAAGAAGGCTGGCGCTGACGACAAATCGAACAAGGTGATGTTTCATAGGGACTCCTCAGGGACGGGCTATTATCCATGAAAATCACGCCGGTCCGCATACGGCGCACACAGGAGGTTTTGGTGAGATTTTCTGCCGTCGTGCTCAGTGTGATGGTCTCGGCGGTGTGCCTGGCCGAGCAGGACCGTCCCCGCGCGCGGGACATCGGCATCACGCCGGGCGCAGGCACGCCGGGGACGTTGAATGCCATCACCGACGTGGCCGGCGTCAAGGTGGGCCAGGTGACGCTGATCGAGGGCGACACCGTGCGCACCGGCGTCACCGCCGTGCTCCCCCACGGCGGCAATCTCTTCCGCGACAAAGTCCCGGGCGCGGTGTTCATCGGCAACGCGTTCGGCAAACTCGCCGGCTCCACACAGGTGCAGGAACTGGGCACCATTGAGACGCCGATCGTGCTGACCAATACCCTCGCCGTCGGGACGGCGGTTGATGCGGTGGTGCGATGGACGCTGGCGGGTGAGGGCAACACCAACGTGCGGTCGGTCAACGCACTGGTGGGCGAAACCAACGACGGCGGCCTCAACGACATTCGCAGTCTGCCCGTCACGCGTGAGCACGTCCTGCGCGCCATCACCGGCGCGGCGGAGGGCCCCGTGGCGGAAGGGGCCGTCGGCGCAGGCACCGGCACGATCGCGTTCGGGTGGAAGGGCGGCATCGGCACCTCGTCGCGTGTGGTGCGACAAGGCGGCGCGGACGGCGCGGCGTACACGGTCGGCGTGCTGGTGCAGTCGAACTACGGAGGACGCCTGACGATCGATGGTCGGCAGATCTGGCGCACGCTCACCCCGGGTCGCGCTGGAGGCGCTCCGACGGCGTGGGCGCAGGACGCCGATGGCTCCTGCATGATCGTCGTCGCCACCGACGCGCCACTGGACGCGCGCGACCTGGAGCGCCTCGCGGCGCGCGCGATTTTTGCGCTCGCGCGCACGGGGTCCACGTTTTCGAACGGCAGCGGCGACTACGCGATCGCGTTCTCGACAGCGACGGGCAATCGCGTGAGCGTGACCAGCGGCCCGCAAGCGCGCACGTTCCTGCCGACCGATGCGGTGTCCGGTTTGTTTGAGGCCGCGATGGACGCGACAGAGGAAGCCGTCTACAACTCGCTGTTGAAGGCGGTGGACATGACGGCGAACGGGCGCACGGTGCGCGCGCTGCCGCTCAGCGCGATCAAATAAATCGAGGATGGAGGATGGAGGATGGAGGATGGAAACTCCATTCCCCCATACCCCATTTCCCCATCCTCCATCTCTTTAGCGGATCTCCACGGTCCGTGAGTCGGTCCCGCCGCGCGTGGATGCGACACTGACCGTCACCGCACCAGCGCCACGGACGGTCCACGCCACCGTGCGCGTTTCGCCAGGCTTGAGCCAGCCGATGCCTTCCGCCGTGCGACGACGGGCGTTCGGATCGGGAGCGCCACCGCCACGGCCACCAAAGCCGCCCGCGCGACCACCACGGCCCGCACCGGGTCCGGCAGCCTGACCGACCTGCGTCACCGTCTGGGTGGCGGCGTAGTCGATCGACACGGTGTCTTCGCGCACGATCTTCACGCGCTTGGCGATCTCAAGCGCCGTCGGCAGTTGACCTTCGTTGGTGACGACGACGGAGATTTCGGTCGCGCCGTCGCCAGCCGGCTTGGTGTTGGCCGAGACGATCTTCACCTGGGCCATCTGTTCGGCGAGGTAGATGTTGAACATCGCCTCGTTGCGCGCCCACTTCTCGAGCATCTCGGGCGGAGGATTCTGCGACCAGAACTTCGGATTCCATCCGCCGACCTCGACGGCGCCGAGCGTCGGATGGGTCGTCTTGGTCCACGGCTGGAAGTCGTTTTTGCCCGGGCGGTTCTTGTCGAGCCACTGGAGGCGCTCCAGGTCGTCGGACTGTCCGTCGCCGTTGGCGTCGGCCTCCGGCAGGCGGCCGCCGTCCCAGATTTCGTTGCCGTACCAAATCGAACCGAAGTACAGGTAGCCAAAGTCAGGACCGTGTCCGAACAGCGGCGACCCGGGCGCGTCGGGGTTCGGCACTGACCCGCCACGACCGCGGTTCGAGTACTGCCAGTACGTGTCGCCGGCCCACGGGTATCCCGTGATCTCGATGCCCTTCGCATCGAACTTCTTCAGGTACACGAGATCCTCGGGGAACACCGACTCCTCGGACTTCGACGTGGAAGGTCCACGCAGAATCATCGGCACCGACGTGTCGAGCGACTGCACCACGCCGACATGCGGGTGGCGGATCAGGAAGT
Source organism: uncultured Solibacteraceae bacterium (assembly GCA_964423815.1). Lineage (GTDB taxonomy): Bacteria > Acidobacteriota > Vicinamibacteria > Vicinamibacterales > SCN-69-37 > SYFT01. Next base: position 2,841 of record CAYRGW010000078.1, read on the forward strand.
CGAACACCGCGCGTGTCTCCGGTTCGGAGAGCGGGTATTCCCCGGCGCCGCCCTGCGTCCAGCCGCGACCGGTCTCCTCGGTCATCGGGCGCCAGTTCTCCGGGTAGTTGCGGTGCAGGTCGAGCCCGCCAACGCCGTCTTCGTTGACGCGACCGTCGTTGTCGTTGTCGTAGCCTTCCGCCATCACCAGGTATTCACCGGCGCCCTGGCCGACCGCCTGCATCAGGCGTCCCTGCGGATCACGTTTGTCGATGTTGTGGGTGCCCTTGCCGGGGCCCACGAACTGGCGCATCTGACGCGTGAACCCGTCGCCGTCCAGATCCTCTGCCGGATCTTCATCAAGCAACCCGTCGTTGTCGTTGTCCATCGGCCGGACAGACGACCGCAACGTCTGGGCGGTGTAGTGATACACCGACGCGCCGTCCGGATTGTTGTGCGGCTTCACGTAGAAGGTCTTGGTGTCGACCAGCTTCGTCATCGCCGGATCCTTGCCGTAGCTGGTCAGGAGGTGATTGGCGAAATACAGCGTGGCCTCGATCCCCGAGATCTCACCCGAGTGCCGTCCGCCCTCGATGAACATCGCGGGTTTGTCGGTGTGCCGACCGGTCTTTTTGTTCGTGATTGTGATTTGCCAGATGTCGCGACCTTCGAGCGACTTGCCCGCGGAATAGAGGTCCACGAGATCGGGATGTTCGCGCGCCCACTTCCGCAGGATTGATGTCGCCTCCTCGTAGGTATGGAAGTGCTGGAAGTCCACCTCCCCTTCCTTGAGTGGCTTCACCTGCGTGTAGTTGGTGCGGGCAAACACCGATGGGCCGTCACGATGGCCCCCTCCCACGCGATACATGTTCGGATTGTCGCCCCCGGGCAACTGCACCTGTGTGTCAGTGGTGGCGCCCCAGACCAGCGCCGCCGCCAGTGCCAGTCCCAATGTCATTGAAGTCTGTCGTTTCATCGTTAGGTCCTTCCGTATCTTTGGCCTTTAACCTTGGGCCTTTAGCCTTCTAAGTTGTACTGCCTTCAAGCAACGGCTCCACTCGTTCGAGCCGCGCCCCCTTGCTGTCACACACGGCGAACTGGCCACCGGCCCCGGGCGAATAGATCGCCACGCCGGCGTAGTCGCCCCTGGCATTGATGATGTAGAAGTTCACGTTGAAGTTCGGCGTCCCCCGCTCGGTCAGCAGGCGCTTTTCGATGGTGTTGTGTTGAATCCGACGGCAGGCCTCGAGCCCGGCGTCCTTGGGATGTTTCCCGCGTCGCATTTCTTCCACGATCAACATCGACGCCAGACTGAACAGGTTCGCTTCGCCACGTCCGGTGGATCCGGCCGCGCCGACTTCCCCATCCACAAACAACCCCGCGCCGAGAATGGGTGAATCCCCGAGGCGTCCAGGGATCTTCCACGCGAGGCCACTGGTGGTGGTCACGCCGCACACCTCGCCTCTGGCGTTCACCGCATTGGCGTTGATCGTGCCGTAGATGTGGTTTTCATCCACGATGCCGTCCGCGACCATGCTGAGCATCACATCGCGTTCGCCCTGCTCACGACGGTTGGGATCGAGATACTGGAGCGGCTGCGTGCGGCGTTTCCATTCCTGCCATGCGCGGCGGGATCGATCACTGTTCAGGTCCGCCTCAATGGTGAAGCCCATGTTGCGCGCAAAGGTCTGCGCGTCCTTGCCCACGATCAAATGATGATCCGTGCGATCCATGACGGCCTTGGCCACCGCAGCCGCGGTCCTCACCCCCTCGAGCGCGCCAACGCCCCCCGCCCGTTTCTTCGGACCATGCATGACCGACGCATCAAGCTGCACCACGCCATCGGCGTTGGGCAGACCGCCGTACCCCACGCTGGAATCCTCCGGGTCGAGTTCAACGATGGTGACGCCCGCGACGAGGGCATCAAGCACATCCTCCCCCGCCATCATTTTTTCGTAGGCCGTCTCGACACAACTCTTGGTCCCGCCATTTTTTCGGGTGTACCCGTTGGCGGAGGCCACCACGACCGGGTGGATGGCGCTCTGCACACGCACGGCCGGCGCTTTTCGCTCCTCAGGGTCTCCCCCGGTTGCGTGGTCAATGGGTCCGGCCGCGGCGGCCAGCCCAGCGGCGGCGGTTGAGGCCATAAAATCCCGTCGGTTCATCGTCTGGTCTCCTGTCGCGGCCAAGTCTACAAGAGGTGCGCCGGTGATAGGATCGTCAATTCCGATGCCTGCTCCAGCACGCGCCATCTCGCTCGATACCATCAGGGACGCCGCCACACGGGTGTACTCGGTTGCGATCAGGACACCCATGGTGCGCCTCGACCCGATCACCCGTGGTGGGCCCGAGATCTTTCTGAAACTGGAGATCTTCCAGCCGATTGGCTCATTCAAGCTCCGCGGCGCGGCGAACGCCGTGTCGAAATTGTCGCCGGCCGAGTTGGCTGAGGGCGTCTGGACGGTCAGCGCAGGGAATGCCGCGCAGGGCGTGGCGCTCGCCGCCAGGGAAGCCAGGGCCCGGGCCTCCGTCCTGGTCATGGACACCGCCCCGGCCACAAAGATCGCGAACATCGAACGCCTCGGCGCCACGATTCACCGCGCTCCGTATGAAGAATGCTGGCGCACGGTCGAAGAACACCGCTCCGACCGCATGACCGGCCGCTTCATTCATCCGTTTGATGACGACGACTTCATCAGCGGGAACGGCACCGTTGCGTTGGAGATTCTTGACGACGTGCCGGATGTGGACGCCGTGGTCGCGTCCATTGGCGGCGGCGGACTGCTCGCCGGCGTCGGATGTGTGATGCGCGCAGCGAAACCGGACGTGAAGGTGTACGCCGCCGAACCCGCGACGGCCGCACCGCTCTCGGCGTCGTTTGCGGCGGGGCACCCGATGCGCTTCGACGAATGGACGTCGTCGTTTGTTGACGGCGCCGGCGGCAAGTCCGTGCTGCCCTCCATGTGGCCGCTGTTGCAGCAGTGGGTGGACACATCGGTCGTCGTCTCGCTCGAAGACACCGGCCGCGCGATGCGCCTGGCCGCCGAACGGTGTCACATCATTGCCGAGGGGGCCGGGGCGTGCGCCATCGCCGCCGCCCTCTCACCGCAGGTCCGCGACGCCGGCCATCGCCGTATCGTCGTCATCGTCTCCGGCGGGAATATCGACCTCTCGCGTTTTTGTTCAATCGTGAATTCATGACACCACCTGATCTCTCCGCGTTGCCTGTCCGCCTGTCCCGCTTGCCGGAACTGGCGCTTGATTTGTCCTGGACCTGGAATCTCGGCCGCGAGGTGTTCCGCCAACTCGACTACCGCCTGTGGCAGCAGACGCGCCACAACCCGGTGCTGATGTTGCGCCAGATGGACGCGGAGACACTGACACGCGCCGCCAACGATGCGGACTTCCTCGCGGTGTACGACCGTGCCCTTGCCGGCATGGACGAGCTCCGCAGCGGCAGCGGCCACACGGGCAACGGCCAGCCGCGCACCTGGTGGCACAACGTCGTCACCGCCAACACCACCGACGTGGTCGCGTATTTTTCGGCCGAGTTTGCCGTGCATGAGTCGCTCCCCATCTACGCAGGTGGTCTCGGTGTGCTCGCCGGCGATCATTGCAAGGAAGCCAGCGACCTCGGCGTGCCGCTCATCGGCGTCGGGTTCATGTACCCGCAGGGGTATTTCCGGCAGCGTGTGTCGCAGGAGGGGTGGCAGCAGGAGCAGTACGAACGCCTCGACTGGGCCAATGCGCCGATTCAGCGCGCGCAGACCCGTGATCGCAAGCCGTGTGTGGTGCAGGTGCCGCTGGGCACCCGTACCGTGCTGGTGCAGGTGTGGGAAGTGCGGCTGGGCCGGGTCCGTCTGATTCTGCTCGACACCGACATGGAACAGAACCAGCCGTGGGATCGCGAACTGACCGCCCGGCTCTATGGCGGTGGTCAGGACACACGGCTGCAACAGGAAATTGTGCTCGGCCTTGGCGGCGTGCTCGCGTTGCGCGCGCTCGGACTCACCCCGGCCGTGTGGCATCTGAACGAAGGCCACGCCGCGTTTGTCATCCTGCAGCGGCTGCGTGACCTGCTCGCGACCGATATGCCGTGGGAAGACGCGCTGGTCGAGGTGCGACGGACGACGGTGTTCACCACACACACGCCGGTCCCCGCAGGTCATGACGCGTTTCCGTTCCACCTGGTCGAGCAACATCTGGCGGGTTCATGGGGCTCGATGGGCGCCGAGCGGGATCACTTCATGGCGCTGGGCACGTACGACAATGGCGCGGGTCCACAGTTCAACATGACGGCGCTGGCCATGCGATCGGCCGGTGCGATCAATGCCGTCAGCCAACTGCACGGCGAGGTCACGCGTGAGATGTTTGCGCCGCTGTGGCCCGACCTCGCGATCGACGATCGCCCGGTGGGGGCGATTACCAACGGCGTGCACGTGCCGACGTGGGTGGCCGGTGATCTGGCGAAACTGTTTGACCGCCACATGGGCGCGCAGTGGCGCGACCGGTACGACGAACCCGACTTCTGGGCACGCATCAGCGAAATCCCCGATGAAGAACTCTGGGCCACGCGTCAGTTGATGCGTGACGCGTTGTTCCAGTTTGTGCGCGAACGCGCCCGTGAGCGCTTCGCCGAAGAACATTCGGGCGCCTCGCGCGCGGTGGCGGGTGGCGCGATGCTCGATCCGCACGCGCTGACCATCGGTTTTGCCCGCCGGTTCACCGGCTACAAACGCCCCGACCTGATCTTCCGCGACGTCGAACGCCTCGCCCGTCTGGTCAACGACGACCGCCGCCCCGTGCAGTTTGTGTTTGCCGGCAAGGCCCATCCGGCCGATGACGCGGGAAAACATCACCTGCAGCAGATCTTCCGTCACGCGCTCGACCCGAGATTTGGCGGGCGCATCGCGTTTGTGGACGACTACGACCTGCACGTCGGCCACGTGCTCGTCCAGGGGTGCGACGTCTGGTTGAACAACCCGCGCAAACCCCTCGAGGCCTCCGGCACGTCCGGGATGAAGGCCGCGATGAACGGCGTTCCGCACCTCTCGATCGGCGACGGCTGGTGGGCCGAAGGGTTCACCGGCGACAACGGCTGGCTCATCGACGGCGGCAATACCTCCGACGATCACGCGGCGGTCGACGATGCGGACGCCTCTGCGTTGTATGACCTGCTCGAACGGGAGGTCGTGCCGGCGTTTTACGCCCGCGGGACCCGCAACGTGCCGACCCGCTGGCTGGGTGTGGTCCGGCAGGCCATTGCCACCGTCACGCCGCGCTTCTGCACGCGCCGGATGATGAAGGACTACATCGAGCGGGCGTACGCGCCCGCCTTCAAGCGATAACGGTAGAATCAGACCAATGGCCCGAAAGAGTACGGAAGCCGTGCGGTGCGCACTGTGTAACGCCAAGGAGGTTGTCGAACCTCGTGGCGACGAACGGTACTGCCGGGACTGCTGGGAAAAGAAAATCGCCGTCGAGGACATCGTCGCGCGCGAATTCACGCTGAAGCGGTATATCCGGGCGCAGAGCGCCGAAAAGTATCTGGTCTATCACGCCACCCAGAAACGCCCGGTCGGCATGATCATGGTGATCGACGACGGGTTTGACCTGTTCCTGACGGTACTGCTCTACCCCACCTTTGCGTGGGAGGATGCGGCATACCATCTGGAGAAGGACCCCGAACAGCGGACGTTCCACGAGATTCTGGTGGACGTCATCGCGGCCGACATCATCGAGCCGTGGGGCGGCGGCAAGTGGCATCTCGAAATGTTCCGGTCCACGGCCCCCGAGCCCGAGGACTGGAACGGCGAAATGTAAAGCCCCTGTTAAGGGCGAAACCTTCCGGCCCGCAGGGGCGTCCTACCCGTTAGGTATACTGCGCAAGCAGTCAACTTTTTTTGATTGGGAGCTGAACAAGTAATGTCCAACCGCAAGGCTACGTTCTTCTATGGTTTCCTGATCGCGGTGGCGTCGCTGGCAGCGGGCATGGTGCTCGCCTCGCGCCTCGACCTGACCCCGTCGTCATTTGCGCGCACGGTCAATGTGCCCGAGACCAACAGCGCGCCGCTGGATGGTCCGATTGACGCGGCCACGTTCAGGAATATCGCCAAATCGCAAAATCCCGTCGTTGTCAGCATTCGCACGCAGACCGAACGGCGTCCCACCCGCGTGGGCGGCGGTGGAGGGGGTGGGTTCCTTGAGGAATTCTTCCTCAATCCGAATCAGCCGAATCAGCCGCGTGGCCGGCAGCCGGCGCCGCAGCAGCCCCTGCCCCCCGCTGAAGGCGGCGGCAGCGGCTTCATCATCGACAAGGCCGGATTCATTCTGACCAACAACCATGTGGTCGAGGACGCCTCGGCGATTACGGTGTACCTGTATGGCATGGACCCCAATGACCGGGACGCCGGGTTGGCCGCCAAGGTCGTGGGCAAGGACGTGTTGACCGACAGCGCGTTGCTGCAGCTGACCGAAATGCCTGAAGAACCGCTGGTCGAGGCGAAGTTTGGGGACTCGGCCCAGCTCGGCCCCGGTGACTGGGTCATGGCGATTGGCAGCCCCTTCGGGTTCACCAACACGGTGACGGTTGGTGTGGTCAGCGCGGTGTCGCGCACCGACCCGGAGCTGCAGCCGGTGCCTGGGCGCGACCTTGAAATGATCCAGACCGACGCCGCGATCAATCGTGGCAACTCCGGCGGTCCATTGCTCAACGTGCGCGGTGAAGTGATTGGTGTGAACACGGCCATCATTTCCGACCAGCGCGGCATTGGCGGCAATATCGGCATCGGGTTCGCCGTGCCGATCAACACGGTGAAGGAAATCCTGCCGTCGCTGCGCACCGGCAAGGTGGTGCGCGGGCGCATTGGTGTGCAGGTGTCAAACCAGATCCTCAGCCAGCAGGACCTGAAGGACCAGTCGCTGCCCACCTCGGGAGCGACCCTCGTCATCACCGTGACGCCCAAGGGCCCAGCGGATCTCGCCGGCATGAAACCCACCGACTTTATCGTTGAATACAACGGCAAGCCGGTCGCCAAGAGTGACGACCTGATCAACATGGTCACGCGCACCACACCCGGCACCACAGTGCCGGTCAAGATTGTGCGCGGCGGCAAGCCGATGACGCTCAACGTCACGATCGAGGAACTCGACCTCGCCTCGGAACTCAACGAAGAGACGCCGGACGAGGCGCCCACGCCGGTGGAACCGGATGCGCCGGTTGAAGCCGGATTGGGCCTGTCGATTGAACCCATCACCCCCGCGGCCTCGCGTCAGTTGCGTGTGCCGCAGGGCCAGGGTGGCGCCGTGGTGTCCAGCGTGGACCCGCGGAGCAGCGCCGCGGGCTTCATCGGTCGCGGCGATGTCATCCTCTCCATCAACGGCGTCGCCGTGACGTCGGTCGATGATGTGACCAAGCGCCTGGCCAGTGCCCGGACCGGCTCACTCGTGGTCGTCAAGGTCTGGCGCGAAGGCGCCGAGCAGGCCGTGCCTATCCGGAAACGCTAGAGATGAGGCAATGGGGAGATGAGGGGATGGCGAGATGCCGTCTCCTCATCTCCCCGTCTCCTCAACTCCTCATCTCCTCATTCCAAGACGATTCCAGTCGCTGAAGTCCCAGCGGGCACCGTCACCCCTGACAACACCACACAACGGTCGAGGATCGCCTCGGCACCGATCGTCGCGTCTGGCCACACCACACACGACGTGAGCCGGGCGCTGGGATCCACGATCGCGCGCCGGGCATCCGTCGTCCATGGGGCCTCGAGAATGACGTGGCCCGGGTGACCTTCCCTGCCGGCCATGTGCAGAGATGCGTCGATGTAGTCGGCTGGTGTGCCCACGTCGAGAAACGTCGCGTCCACCCTCCACGCGCGCACGGCGCCGGGTTTGTCACGCACCAGATCGCGGTACACGCCCGCCACGGTCTCGGCGGCTGAGCCGATCGGGATGCCGTCAAACACCCGCGGTTCGACAACTTGCACGCCCACGAAGTGCCATGTCTCTTCGGTGTGTCCCTTTGGCACAAACGCGAGCACACGCCCGTCGGCATCGAGTCGAAGTCCGTTGTAATGGTCCGGCCTCGTGTTGCGCACGACGGCCATCGTGACGAGCGCCCCCTCGGTGCGTGCGGAGGCATGGGCGGCGACGAGTGGCGCCAGGGCAAAGTCCGTGAGCGTATCGCCGTTGGTGATGAGACAGGGTCCCTGCAGGTCCGGCCACAACGACAGCGCGAGGCGGGGGCCGCCCGCCGAACCGAGAATGTCCCGCTCCCAGGAATACCGCACGCGGAGTCCGAGCTGCGTGCCGTCACCAACAAGACCGGTCACGGTCGCCGGCAGATGGTGCAGATTCACCACCACGTCGCGGACGCCCTCGCGCTCAAGCCACTCGAGCACACGCACGATGAGGGCTTTCCCGGCAACCGGGACGGCAGGTTTGGCGAGGTGGTGGGTGATGGGGTGGAGGCGGGTTCCCAGGCCCGCCGCGAGCACGATGGTCGGAAGCACGCCTCATCTTCCCCCATCTCCTCACATCCTCAATCCTCAATCCTCAATCCTCAATAACAGGCGCTAGAATTAATCGTGTCGCGACACCTCCCCGCCCCCGTCCAGATCTACCTCGACCGCACCAAACAGACATCCGCTCGTGTGGTGCCACTGACCGGCGACGCGTCAGACCGGCGATACTTTCGCGTCATCCCGAAACAGGGTCGGGCGTTTGTGCTCGCCGTGAATGCGGCGCCGTTTGACTACGCCACCCTGCCGTTTGTAAACGTGGCCGAGTTGTTTGCCGCCATGCCCGTCCCGGTGCCGACCATTCTCGGGGAGGCCGCCGACCACGGCGTGCTCGCGCTGAGCGACCTCGGTGACGTGACGATGCAGGCGCATGTGGGCGCGGCCCCATCGGCTGAACACGCCGCGTTGTATCGGCAGGCCGTCGGGTTTGTCGAGGTGATGCAGCGGCGTGGGCGTGAACTCGCCGACCCGAAATACATCCCGTACGGCATCGCCTTCGACGTCGAGAAACTGACGTGGGAAATGGACTTCTTCGTCAAACATTTCCTCGAAGCATTTCGCGGCGTGGAGTTCGCCCCCGGCGACCGTGACGCCTTGCGCGCGGAACTCGGCGCGCTGGTGGCCACGCTCGCGGCTGAGCCGCGGGTGCTCTGTCACCGTGACTATCACAGCCGCAACCTGATGCTGGCGCACGGGCAGTTGTGGATCATCGACTTCCAGGACGCACGGATGGGGCCCGAAACCTACGACCTGGTGTCCCTTCTGCGCGACTCGTATGTCGACATCTCCGAAGAGGATGTCGACGAGTTGCTCGCCTACTTCCTGGCGCTGGCCGGCCGCTCGGCGGAGGCCCCCGACTTCCGGCGGCGGTTCGACGAAATGGCCCTGCAGCGCAACCTCAAGGCCCTGGGGACCTTCGGCTACCAGACGACGGCCAAGGGGAATACGGTCTACATCCAGTACATCCCCCGCACGCTGCGGTACGCACGGACCCAGCTCCACAAGTACGAGCGATTTGCCCGGCTGCGGGACCTGCTGACGCGTTACGTCGAGGAATTCCGGTAGGATCATACAGATGCACGTCTATATCGAAGACATCGCCCAGCACGTCGGCACGCCCATCACGCTCAAGGGCTGGCTGGCGAACCGCCGCTCCAGCGGCAAGATTCACTTCCTGCAGGTCCGCGACGGCTCGGGATTCATCCAGGCCGTCATGTCGAAGGCGCAGGTGGGCGACGAGACCTTTGAGGTGGCCAGCCACCTGTCGCAGGAGAGTTCGATCATCGTGCATGGCACGCCGCGCGCCGACACCCGCGCGCCTGGCGGCTTTGAGTTGGATGTCACCGGGCTGGAGCTGGTGAGCGCCTCGGTCGACTTCCCCATCACACCGAAGGAACACGGCGTCGACTTCCTGATGGACCGACGCCACCTGTGGATTCGCACGCAGCGCCAGCAGGCGGTGCTGCGGATTCGCCACGAAGTGATCGACGCCGTCCGCGACTACTTCAACAATCTCGGATTTGTGCTGGCGGACACGCCGATCTTCACGCCGTCCGCGTGTGAAGGCACGACCACGCTCTTTCCCGTGCAGTACTTTGAGGATACGACGGCGTACCTGACGCAGAGCGGCCAGCTGTACAACGAAGCCAACGCGATGGCGCTCGGTCGTGTGTACTGTTTCGGTCCGACGTTCCGCGCAGAAAAATCCAAGACGCGCCGCCATCTCACCGAGTTCTGGATGGTCGAACCGGAAGTGGCCTACGCCAACCTGGACGACATCATCGAACTCGCGCAGGGACTTGTCGTGTCGGTGATCGGTCGTGTGCTGGAGAAAAAACAGCGCGAGCTGAAAGTGCTTGAGCGCGACGTCACCAAGCTCGAACGGATCGCCAAACCCTTCGCGCGCATCACCTACGACGATGCCGTAGCCTTGCTCAAGAGCAAGGGCCTGCCCTTTGAGTGGGGCGGCGACTTCGGCAGCCCCGACGAAACCGCGCTGTCGGAGCACTTCGACGGCCCCGTGGCGGTCACCGGCTACCCGAGCGAGATCAAGGCGTTTTATTTCAAGCCCATGGACGGCCGTCCGGAAGTGTCGCTGTCGGTCGACATCCTCGCGCCGGAAGGGTATGGGGAAATCATCGGCGGCGGTCAGCGCCTCGAGGACCTCGATCTCCTGCTCAAGCGCATCAAGGATCACAACCTGCCACAGGAAGCGTTTGAGTGGTATCTCGACCTGCGCCGGTTTGGCAGCGTGCCGCATGCGGGCTTCGGCATGGGCATCGAACGCGTCGTTTCCTGGATCTGCGGTCTTGATCACCTGCGTGAGGCGATTCCGTATCCGCGCATGTTGTATCGGATGTACCCGTGAAAATTGGTTTTGTCTCGCTCGGCTGTCCCAAGAACCTTGTGGATGGCGAGGTCATGCTGGGCATGGCCCAGGCCGCCGGGCATGAACTCACGGCCGACGCGTCCACCGCTGACGTGATCGTCGTCAACACCTGCGCGTTTATCGACAACGCGAAGGAGGAGTCCGTCGACGCCATTCTTGAGATGGCGCAGTTTAAACGTGACGGCTCGTGCAAGAAGTTGATTGTGACCGGCTGTCTCGCAGAGCGGTATCGCGATCAACTCAAGGCCGAGATCCCCGAGATTGACGTGTGCCTCGGAACGGGTGAGGTGCCGGAGATCGTCGGGGCGATTGCCGGGCAGCCGACGCCGCTGACGTTGTTCAAGTCGAAGGGCGGAGTACTCGAGCCCGCAGGCAAACCCGCACATCCCGGCGCGCACATCACGTATTTGTACGGCGTCGATACGCCGCGGGTGCAGACGACGCCGAAACATTTTGCCTACGTGAAGATCGCCGAAGGGTGCGACTACACCTGTGCGTTCTGCATCATCCCGACCTTGCGCGGAAGTTATCGCAGTCGCGACGTGGACGCCATCGTTCGTGAGGCTGAATCGCTGGCCTCTCGTGGTGTGCGCGAGTTATTGCTCATCTCGCAGGACACCACCTTCTTTGGCATCGACAAGGGCGAGCGCGGCGCGCTGGCAACACTGCTGCGTCGGCTGAACGAGGTCGAAGGATTGTCGTGGATTCGATTGTTGTATCTGTATCCCACGACGATTACCGACGACGTGCTGCAGGCGATGGCCGAGTGCGAGAAGGTCTGCAAATACGTCGACCTGCCCTTGCAGCACGCGTCCGCGGATGTGCTCCGACGGATGCGTCGGCCCGGCAATCGCGAGGGCTACGACAAACTGCTCGCGCGCATCCGGCGCTTCGTTCCGGATGTGACGCTGCGCACGACGTTTATCGTCGGGTTCCCCGGGGAGACCGAGCAGGACGTCGAGGACCTGATGGCGTTTGTGCGCGATACGAACTTCGACCATGTCGGGGTCTTCACGTATTCGCACGAGGAAGGCACGCGCGCGTTTGAGATGGAAGACGACGTGCCGGCGGCGGTCAAGAAGGCGCGCCGTGATCGGGTGATGAAGCTGCAGAAGCAGATCGTGGCGACGCGCATGAAGGCGCGCAAGGGCCAGTCGGTCCGCGTGATGGTGGACGGCCCGACGCCCGACTCCGACCTGGTCGTGCAGGGGCGTCTCGAGGGCCAGGCCCCAGACATCGACGCCGTCGTGTACTTCGACCAGTGTGACCCCGCGTCGTTGGTGCCGGGGTCGGTGGTCGAGGCGATTGTGACCGGCGCCCGCGGCTACGACCTCGTCGTCACCCCCCAGTAAAAACCGTCGGGAGGCTTTTTCGTGCGAAAAAGCCTCCCGACGGTTTTTCGCAATTTGGACACACCTGATGCAAATAGGCGAACTCCAGATTTACGAACAGATAGGCGAGGACGGGTTTGCGCGCCTCGTGCGGGCGTTTTATGCCCAGGTTCCGGGCGACGATATTCTCGGCCCGATGTATCCGGCTGACGACATGGCCGGCGCCGAAGAACGGCTGCGCGACTTCCTGATTGGCCGTTTTGGTGGGCCAAATCGCTATATCGAGCAACGCGGCCACCCGAGACTTCGCCAGCGTCATGCCCCGTTTGCCATCGACCGGCCGGGTCGAGACCGCTGGATGGAACTGATGACGAGGGCGCTCGAGGAGGCGAATCTACCCGCGGACGTCACCGAGACCCTGCGTTCGTTTTTCGACCAGACCGCAACGTTTATGGTTAACCGCAGTTGACACAGAAAAAGACGTCGGGTGTCTTTTTCGAGGAAAAAGACACCCGACGTCTTTTTACTGGCGGAGGGCGGTGAGGGGGTCGATCCTCGCGGCGCGGCGGGCGGGCCACCAGCACGCCAGTGCCGCCACGAGGAGCAGGACCACCGGCACCGCGGCGAAGCTCACGGGATCAAACGGCACCACCCCCCACAACAACCCGTCCAAATAGCGCACCAACAGCGCGGCGGCGCCGAGCCCCATCACCAGTCCGCCGCCGGTGATCCAGAGGCCCTGCCGCACGGTCAGCATCACAATGTCGCGCGGGCGCGCCCCCAGGGCCGCACGCACCCCGATCTCCCGCCGCCGCTGCGCCACGTTGTACGACAACACACCAAAGACACCGACTCCGGCAATGAGCAATGCCAGCGACGACAGGCTCGTGAGCAACACGGCGTACAGACGCGGGCGCGCGAGTCCCGTGCGCAGCCGTGACTCCATCGTGGCCACCTGATCGAGCAACACCTGCGGATCCACCTGCTGCATCGCCGCGCGCAGCTGGGGCACCAGCGCTGCGGGGTCCCCCGCGGTTCTCATCACCAGCATCTGATCGGTGCTCTGTAGTCCCGCGGCGTCCTGCCACGCGGCAAAATAGACCTCTGGTCGTGGCGCTTCCCCACGTGTTTGCGGCTGAATGTCCCTCACCACGCCGATGACTCTCGAGGTGTTCCGATCGTCATGGGCAGAGATGGGCAACTCCTCGCCGACCCCTTTGCCGTCCATGTACGTGCGGGTGAATGTCTCATTCACCATGACCACGGACTCGGCGGCGAGCGTGTCGGCGTCAGTGAACGCCCGGCCCTGGGCCATCGTGGCGCCCAGCGCTTCAATAAAACCAGGGCTGACCGATCGCACGGCCGCCTGCGCGTTGACCGGATCGCTGGAGCCTGGCGCCGGCGGCAGTGTAAATCCCATCAGTGCGTCCATGTTGGACATGGGCAACACCGTGGAGAACCCCACGTCCCTGACGCCGGGCATTGCGCGCACGCGCGCCGACAGTTCCCGCATCACCTCAGCGCGTCTCGCCGGCGTGAACCCGCGGTCCGGCATCGGCACCCGTGCAGTGAGCACATTGGCCGGGTCGTACCCGCGATCCACGTCCCACAGGGCGGAGAACGAACGGCCCAGCAACCCCGCACCCACGAGCAAGACCGCCGCCGCGGCGACCTGCCCGATCATGATGGCCACGCGCAGGCGACCCACCGCGGTACGCCCACTGAGGCCGACCGGCGCCTGGCCATCCTCAAGCAAGGCGTCCACCAACCGCAACCGTCGCATGTGCCAGACGGGAAGAAGACCAAACAACATCCCGGCGACCAGCGACATCACCGCCGCAAATCCCATCACACGCCAGTCCACCACGATGTCCGACACCCGCGGAAAATCCGCGGGCAGCAGGCTCGGCAGTGTCTGCTGCAACGCGACCGCCAACGCCAATCCCGCCGCACCTCCGAGCAGTCCCAGCATGGTGGACTCAATCAGCAACTGGCGCGCCAGTCGGCCGGTGCCGGCACCGATCGCCGCGCGAATCGCGAGTTCACGGCGCCGCGCGGCCGAGCGGGCCAGCTGCAGGCTCGAGATATTTGCAATGGCGGTGAAGAACAACAGGCCCACGGCCCCAAGGAACAGCAGAATGGCGGGCCGCACCTCCGCGGTGAGGAACTCCATCAGCGGCACGGTCGAGATCTTCCGTGGGCCGCGACTGCCAAACACCGCCGTATCGACCATCGCAGGTGGTGGCCCGGTGTTGGCCCTCGCGGTCGCCTCCGCGGCCGCCTGCTCCGGCGTCGCCCCGCGCTTGAGACGCGCAATGCCGGCAAACAGCGAGATCGACGACGCACCATCCGTGGACACGACCACCGGCGGCACATAGAACGGCGTCACAAACTGCGTGTCGGGTTCGGGGAATGCCATCCCCTCGGGCAACACGCCGACAATCTGATGCGGCTGCCCATCGAGATCAATCGACTGTCCCACGACATCGTCGGCCGCGCCGAATCGTGACCGCCACATCGTGTGCCCCAGCACCACGACGCGGGGCCGTCCGGGGTCGGCGTCCGACTCCCGAAAAAACGCCCCCCGCACCGGTGACACGCCAAGCACGTCAAACAGCGAGGCCGATGCGGACACGCCCCGCAACCGTTCCGCGCTTCCAGCCTGCCCCACGACCATCGACGTGGCGCGGAAGGCGGCAATGCCGTCAATGGTCGCGGCCGGCGTCTCTGTGGTGCCGCGCCACATCTGATACGTGACATTGGTGATCAGCGAGGGCAACACCCGCGTCGCCCCCTCGCGGGTTTCACTCAACCGGATGAGCGACGACGCATTGGGGTACGCCAGGGGTTTCCCGAGCACGCCGTAAGCCACACTAAAAAGGAGCGTCGTGGCTCCCACCGCGAGTGCGGTGGTCAGAATGGCAACCACACTGAAGCCTGGCTGTCGGAGCACCAGGCGCCACCCGTAGCGAATATCCGGCCACAGACTGAGCCCCCGGTGGCCGGACGACGGCGGCTCGACCGCGCCCACACGGATGACGCGCCGCGGCGGCCCCTCAATGCCGGCGGCCCATGCATCAATATTGGCGAGGACCGCGACGCGCGCCTCGGCGGCCGACATCCCCTCTGCGCGCGCGGCTTCAAACGCCGCTGCCGCATGCTGGGCCCACTCGTCGATCACATCCGCCAGGGCGAGATCATCCCCCTGCGATCCGCGCCCATGCCGCTGAAGTGCCTCTCTGACGGGGTCCTGCCAGTGCGTCATGTTGTCCCTCACCGTGTCTGAAAGCCGGCGACCCGATCAAGCGCCACAAAAAATTGCTGCCACACGGACCGTTCCTTGGTCAGCATTCGCCGCCCGGCGGGGGTCAACCGGTAGTAGCGGCGCCGCCGTTGTCCGACTTTTTCCACCCATCGCCCCTCGATCAACCCCAGGTTGTCCAGGCGATACAAGGTCGGGTAGAGGGAGGCCACGTGGTAGTTGATCGCCCCGTCCGACCGTTCGCCAATCAGCCGGGCGATTTCATACCCATGCCGCGGCCGGTCTTCTATCAGCGCCAGCACCAGCAAATCAGCGCTGCCCTTGCGCAGTTCCTTCGAAATAGGAGGATTACCCATGTGTGGGTAATCACTATATAACGGGCGGCCTCCCGTTGACCGACAATGGAGATGTGAAGTCCTCCCTGCGCACCGTGCTGCTTGTTGCCCTGACCACTGTGGCCGGTTGCGACGTCCTGAAGACACCGACCGCCCCCACCCCGCCCGCCGGGGCGGTACGGTACACGGCCATCGGCGCGAGTGACGCCATCGGCTACGGCGGCAGTGTCGTGTGCCTGCCCTTCTCGACCTGCCCCGACGGGACCGGGTACGTGCAGACCGTCGCGCGGCGCCTGAAGGCGGCCAACACGGACTTCGACAGCAGCAACCTCGGGATCCCGGGCGCGGTCATCAGCCGCCGCCTGATGGACCTGGGCAACAGTCTCGGCCGCGACATCTTTGGCAACTTCATCGATGCCCAGATGCCGTTTGTGCTGCGGGACTCGACCGTGGTCACCGTCTTTACCGGCGGCAACGACGTAAACACCATCGGCGCAGCGGTCCGGGCCGGCCGCGCCAACGGCGACACCTCGGCCTACATCGACACCCAAATTGCCGCATTTGCCCAGGACTTCCGCGATCTGATCGCGGGGATCCGGGCGCGATCGGCCACCAGCCGGATCATCGTGCTCAACCTGCCCAACATGGCCCGCCTGCCCTATGCCGCTGGGGTCACCGCCACCGAGCGCGAATACCTGCGCCGGCTCGCGGTCGGTTTCTCGGCCGCCATGAATGCCACCCGGACGTCGGACATCCTCGTGGTGGACCTCATGTGCCACGCGCCGATCTACCAGGCGAGCACCTACTCCCCGGACGGCTTCCACCCCAACGACACCGGCTACACCATGCTGGCCGACCTGGTCTCGGCCGCCATCACCACCCCCCCGGCCGCCCCGGCCGCGTCCTGCGCGTTCATGCAGTGATGTATACTTGTCGTTGCTCGTAGCGGGAATGCGGTGGTAAGTGGGCCCGTGCCCACTTTTTCTGTTTTTAGGCCTCCAATTGCCCTCTTCGACAACCTGCAGGATTCCGACGTGACGACGACCCGCGAGCAAGTTCTGGACCGTGTCCGCGAGGCGGCACGACGCGTGGCCCTGAGCCACGGCCTGGAGATCTTTGACCTCCAGTTCCGGCGCGAATCCATCGGATGGGTCCTGCGGGTGATGGTGGATCGCCCATGGCAGGTGTCGCAGGGTCCGGACAAACCCGAAGACGCAGTGGGCATTGGGGACTGCCAGAAAGTCGCCCACGATTTGAGCGCACTGCTCGACGTGGAAGACGATCTGGGCGCGGCGCTGGAGAAGGCGTACACCCTTGAGGTGTCCTCCCCCGGGCTCGATCGGCCCCTGCGTGGCGAGGATGACTACCGGCGTTTTGTCGGACGCCTCGCGAAGATTGTGACGACGGCTCCGGTGGACGGCCAGACCAGTTTTGCCGGGCGCTTGTCGGGGATGGAAGACGGATCGGTGCTGCTGGCAGAAGGCCGGCGCACACACCGGGTGCCGCTGACGACGGTGAAACGCGCGCGGCTGGACGTGGAGTTCTGATTATGGCGACCGAACTGCAACAGATGATTGACGTGGTGGCGAAGGACAAGAGCATCGAGCCGTCCATCGTCGTCAGTGCGATTGAGGACGCGTATCTCGCGGCCGCACGCAAAGTATTCCGGGAAGAGGAAGACCTCCGGTCCCGCTTCAACCTGGAGACGGGCCTCGTGGAACTCTACGCGGTGAAGCAGATCGTGGACGAGGTCACCGACCCGCACCGGGAAATCGCCCTCGCCGAAGCCCAGAAGGAATACGGCGAAGAAGCCGAAGCGGGCATGGAAATCGAGTTTCCCAAGGAAACCGAAAAACTCGGGCGCATCGCCGCGCAGACGGCCAAACAGGTCATCGCCCAGCGCGTGCGGGAAGCCGAGCGTGAAAAAATTCACGGCGAGTTCAGCCAGCGGGTTGGCGAAGTGGTCAACGCGATGGTCAAACGTTTTGAAAGCGGCGACCTGATTGTGGAAATCGGGCGCGTCGAAGCGCAGATTCCCCGCAAGGAACAGTCGCGCGCGGAAAACTACGCCATCGGCGATCGGGTGCGTGCGGTCATCAAGACGGTCACGCGCAACGCCAAGGGCCCGCAGGTCATCCTCTCGCGCACCGACGCGGCCCTGCTCATCAAGTTGTTCGAGCAGGAAGTTCCGGAAATCTACGACGGCACCGTGATGATTCGCGGCTGCGTCCGTGAAGCCGGCGACCGCGCGAAGGTCGCGGTGTTTTCACGTGAACGCGACGTGGATCCGGTCGGCGCCTGTGTCGGCATGCGCGGCACCCGTGTGCAGGCGATCATCCGCGAACTGCGCGGCGAAAAAATCGACATCGTCGAATGGTCGGAAGACCCCGTCGACTTCGTCACCAAGGCGCTCAGCCCTGCCCGTGTGCAGCGCGTGACCATCGTCGACGACGAGGCGCGCGTGATGGAAGTGCTGGTCGAAGATCGGCAGCTGTCCCTGGCCATCGGCAAAAAGGGGCAGAACGTGCGGCTCGCCGCCAAGCTGACCGGCTGGAAGATCGACATCAAGAGCGACGAAGACAAAAAGAAGGAAGTCGAGTTGCAGCTCGCCGGTCTGGAATTCGGCGAGACGAGCGAGGCGGACGCGCCGCTGTCGTTGCCCGACATTCACGACGAGGTGGTCTCGCAGCTCAAGGCGGCCGGATTCACGTCGCTCGACAAGATTCGCACGGCGGGCGCGGAAGGCCTGCTGGCCATTCCCGGGTTTGATGTCGAGACGGTTGACGCCGTGCTGGCCGCTGCGGGTCCGGCACCTGAACCCACGGACGCACCGGCCGAGGCCCCGGCAGAGTCATAACGGCGTCGGCCGCCCGATTCCCGATTGCACGATTGCACGATTGCCAGTTACAGATTGCCGTTTTCAGTTTTCAGATTCGCGATTAATCGAGGTTCCTTTTGGCCACTGTCCGGATTTATAAAGTCGCTGAGCTCCTGGGCCTGTCCAGCCAGGAAGCCATGAGCCTGCTCAAGAGCGAGACCGGCATTGAGGTGAAGAGCGCCTCGAGTTCCGTCGAAGAAATCGTCGCGCGCCAGTTCGTCGAGCGCCAGGCACGCAAGCGGAATATCGCCCTGCCGCCGCCCGCGACCATGTTCGCCGAAACCGCCGCGGCCCCCGCGAAGGGCGGCGCGAAGACGGCCTCCAAATCCGGCGCCAAAGCGGGCGCCAAGGCCGCCGAAGCCCCGAAGGCTGCGGCTCCCGCGCTGCGGCCGCGTCTGGTCAAGACGGTCAAACCCGTGGCCACCGCGGACGACACGCCGCACGACGAGCCTGAGGTGCACGCCGAGGCACCTGTCGCCGCCGAGCCCGTGCATGTGCACGTGCACGTCGAAGAAATTCCCGAGCCCATCGCCGAGCCGGAACCCGAAGTCATTCCAGAACCGGAGCCTGAACCGGTCCGCGAGCCCGAACCCACGCCGGCCCCGGTCGCCGAGGTGGCCCCTCCGGCGCGTCCCGGTCGCGAGGTGCCGCGCACGTCCGGCCTGC
>CAYRGW010000079.1:0-21940 GCA_964423815.1 uncultured Solibacteraceae bacterium
GCGAACTCCACCAGGCGCTGCACCCGGGCGGTGACCAGACGGGCCAGCACCTCGCTCGCGCCGACGAGCAGCACCACGCCGACGAGGCCGGCCAGCCAGATGGTATTGATCGTGGATTCGGTCAAAGGATCGGGTGCGTCCCGACCGGCGATCACCGCCAGCATCGTGTCCGGGAGACCGGCGACCTCGGCGTAGGCGACAAAACACGACTCTCCACATGAGGTCGGACGAGGCCCGGCGACGGGCTGCACCAGAGCCAACAACCCGGTCGGCACCGCGCCCGGAAACGTGGACGCGACCAGGGTGCCATCGTCGCGAAATGTCAGGACGTCGACGTTTGTCAGGTCCGCGGCCACCCGGAGCAACGCGGGATTGGTCGCATACTCCGCGCGACGCAGCAGGTGCGCGGTACCCGCCGCGTCCTCCTGGCGTCGATCACTCACCCAGCGGCGCGCTTCACTCACCGCGTAAAACGTCGCGGCCACCGTCGCGGCCACCGCGATCGCGGCAAACGGCAGTGCCAGGCGGTGATGAAGGCGCAGTCGCACAGTCCGCTACTCAGAAGCCGACGATGCGGTTGGCATACGACGCGTGCACGCGCCGGCTGATGTCCAGGAACGGGCCGGTCACGCCGGCCGCGGATGGCGCGGCCAGCACGGCCGCATGTTTGCGCAGGAGTTCGTCCAGCCCGAGGCCGACGAGTTTCCCCTCCCCCTCATAAATGTGCGCCGCATGCTGCAGCCCGGCGCGCGTCCGCTCGAACTCCGCAGTCAGGCGCTCAAGCACATCGGCGCGGTGGAAATTAAAGGCCACGTACGCGCGCACATCCTCGAGCAGCGCGGCCAGCGGGCTGCCTGCTGGCAGCGCCACCGTCTGGGCATCCGCACGCGCAGCCGTGGCCCGGGCCACCACAATCCGCTCAAGCGCGACGCCCCGGTAGTCTGGCAGGACGGGCCAGCTGCGCATGAACAACTCGTTGTGGAAATGCCAGGTGTAGTTGCGATCGACGATGTAGTACCCGCCGACCAGTTGGTCGAGCGCCGTGGCGTACGTGGTCAACATCTGACCGACGAGCTCCGCATCGGCGGTTGGCAGCGCGCCGCTGTCGCCAACACCCATGGGAATCGCGGCAAAGTTGTACCCGGCGGCCTGTTGCGACGGATCCAGCAGGTAACTGGGACTGCCCTGATACGCGCCGGGACGGTTTTTGTAGCCGACGTACAACCCGACGGACAAGACCAGCCCGACGGCAAAAAACACGAGCGCCCTGCGCTCGCGGTGTTCGGCGCGTCGTTGCGAGTCGAGCACCGTCGCGGGTGTGGATCCGTACACGAGAACCACAAACAACATCACCAGCAGCGTCGCGACCATGAGGCGACCAAGCGCCACATGTGCGACGAAAATTTCGAGGCCGATCAGCGCGGCCGCAAGCATCGCCACGCCCTCGCGGGCGCGCCCCTCGGCGAGCAACCGCAGCCCCGGGATCCACGACAGTGGTCGCGCACGGAAGGCGGCCTGGACGCCCGGCCGTGCGGCCAGATGCCGAAGCCCCAACGCGACCACGGCAACCGGCGTACCGAAGATAAACGCGAGCAGGATATGCGTGAGCAGTCGCATCCACTGAATCGACAGGTTGTCGATGACCTGGTCTCCCTGCGTGATGACCGGATACAACAACCAGGGCAGGACAAACGGCAGCGACACGTGGAGGCGGCGGGTGCGATACAACACCACGCCGGCCACGGCGATGAATCCGAGACCGACGATGCTGAGGTACTCGCCCTGGTCGATCAGGTAGTGCCCCGCCATGGAGGTTTCAGTCACAGCCATCAACAGCAGCGCGACGGCCAGGGCGCCGGTCGCCGCCATCAGCCACACCGGAGGTCGGTCGGGAGTCATGGCATCTGTCCTACGAGAAGTGTGTGCGGATTGGGCGGCGGCAACGGCCGGACGTCCACCGATGCAGCGCCCACACCGATCATCCACCGCGCCATCTCGGTGCGGGCGTGCGCCGACCCATGGTCACTGGTCAACATCATGTGCAGGGCGAACTCCATCGCAAACGGCGGCGTGATCTTACGATCGTCGTCGTAGAACACGTCGCTCACGAGGATGCGCCCACCGGGATTGAGGGCGGCCGCGGCCTTGCGCAGCAACAACTGGCAACCCTCGGCCGTTTCGCGATGCATCATGCCGGAGAGCAGCACGGCGTCGTAGCCGGTGCCGAAGTCGGTGGTGAGGTAGTCGCCCGGCAGGAGTGTCACGCGATCGGCATACCCGGCAGACGCAACGATTTCACGTGTCACCGCCAGCACACCCGGCAGGTCGAGCACGGTCGAACTCAGGCCCGGCGTCTTGTCGATCAGCCGCATCGAATACGTGCCGGGACCGCCGCCGACGTCGAGCAGGCGCCGACACCCGGTCAGGTCCACCATCGCGGAGAGAACCGTGCCGATGCCCTGCGCGCGCTGGTGCATGGCGAGGACAAAATGCCGCGTCTTCTCCGGGTCGTCACCGAGAATTGTGTCGGGCGGCAGCGGCGGCCGTCCTGTGCGCACCAGGTCGGTCAGCCGACCCCAGGCTGGATACAGGTCGGCCGCATACTGCAGTCCAGCACCGATGTAGGACGGTCGGCCACGCACGAGAAAAAAGTCGGTCGTCGGCGTGTTTTCAAACGCGCCGTCCACACCGTCGACCCGGGTCAACAATCCGGACGTCACGCACATTTCGAGCACAAGACGCAGGGACTCCACGTGGGTCACCCCGATTGCGCGGGCGACCTCGTCGGCGGTGCGGGCACCCCCGGCGAGTACGGTGAAGACATCCAGGTCAGCAGCAGTGAAGAGAGCGACGGACGCACGATGCGCGGTCGCGACCTGCATGAGCAGGCCAGGGTTGGGAACGGACATACCGCTCAAGAGGATACTCCGGCGGACGGCTCACGATGCGGTAGACTTGCGATCGGTCGCGCCCTGCATGCCCGTTTCCTGGCTCACAATCTCAACCGAACTTCGCGCACTGCTCACGCGTGCCCATCCGGCGCCGCTTCCCGCAGCCACCGGCACCGTCCCCGACGTCATGCTGGCGTACACGGCGTGCGCGCGACTGGGTCGCCCACCGCTCGAACTCACGACGACGGATCTCAACGCGCTGGCTGCAGCTGCGCCGGCGGTGGACTTCAGCCTGTGGTCACACACCGACCTGCTGCGCCTCGATCTGTTGCTGACGCGCGCCACGGCACTCGGAGAAGCGGCCTGCGCAGAAGCGGCCGTGGCCTGCTACGAGGCGGGTGATGCCGCGGAACAACGCAGCTGGCTGCGCGGCGTCTCATTGCTGCCGTCGCCCGACCAGTACACGGCGCTGGTCATCGATGCCTGCCGCACCAACATCCTGCCGGTGTTCGAGGCGGTGGCACTCGGCAACCCGTTCCCGGCCCAGCACCTGCCCGACCGGAATTTCAACCAACTGGTCCTCAAGGCCCTCTTTAACGGGGTCCCGTTGGCGCGGATCCACGGGCTCGCCGGACGCCGGAATCCCGAACTGGCGCGCATGGCCGGCGACTACGCCGACGAACGACGCGCCGCCGGCCGCACCGTACCCGCTGACATTGGACTCGCCTTATGAAGATTTTTGATCCCCACGTCCACATGACGTCCCGCACCACCGACGACTACGAAGCCATGGCCAACGCGGGCATCCTCGCGATTGTGGAACCGGCGTTCTGGCTCGGGCAGCCGCGGACCCAGGTCGGCAGCTTCATCGACTACTTCAACAGCCTGCTGGGCTGGGAACGGTTCCGCGCATCGCAGTTCGGCATCCGGCACTTCTGCACCATCGGACTGAACCCGAAGGAAGCCAATCGGCCGGTGCTGGCCAACGAGGTCATGGACCTGTTGCCGCGGTTCCTCGACAAGGAAGGTGTGGTCGCGATCGGAGAAATTGGCTTTGACGATCAGACGGACGAAGAAGAGGCAATCTTCGCGCGACACATCGAACTCGCGAAGGAATTTGACCTGCCGATTCTTGTGCACACGCCGCACCGCGACAAAAAACGCGGCACCGCGCGTTCGCTCGAACTGGTCGCGCGGATGGGGTTCCCTGAGGACCGGGTCCTGATCGATCACAACAACGAAGAAACCCTGCCGCTGGTGCTCAGCACAAAGTGCTGGGCGGGACACACCATCTATCCAAAAACAAAGATGGATGAAGATCGTATGGCCGTGCTCGTCGGCAAATACGGCCCCGACCGCATCCTCATCAACAGCGCCGCCGACTGGGGCATCAGCGACCCGCTCAAAGTGCCCAAGACGATTGCCGTCATGCAGGCGCAGGGCATTGCCGACGATGTGATTCAGCGGATCGTGTGGGATCACCCGATCGAATTTTTTGCCAAGAGCGGCCGGCTCAATCTTGAGACTGTCGAACAGCGGCCCACGGTGGCGCGCACCGACAAGTTCGAGAACAGCGGTGTGCTGCGCGGCGAACCGCGATAATGCGCCCGACCGCCGTCCTCAACGTCGTCGGCCTCACGCCGTCGATGATGGGCGAATCAGCCGGTGGACACGACACGCCACACCTGTCGGCATTGCTGCGTGACGGCAGCGGCACCAGCCTCGACGTCCCGGCCCCGGCCGTCACCTGCACCGCACAATCCACGTTTCTGACCGGCACGCCCCCGTCCGCGCACGGCATCGTCGGCAACGGCTGGTACGACCGCGAGAGCGCGCAGGTCGTGTTCTGGAAACAGGCGAACCAGCTCGTCGCGGGCGACAAGATCTGGGACATCGCCAGACGCCGCGACCCGGCGTTCACGGTGGCGAAGATGTTCTGGTGGTTCAACATGTACAGCAGCGCGGACTGGTCGGTGACGCCGCGCCCCGTGTACCCGGCGGACGGTCGGAAGATACCGGACATCTACAGCGCACCGTCGGACCTGTGCGCTCGGCTCACCGCTGCCCTGGGACCGTTTCCGTTCTTCAGCTTCTGGGGACCGGCGGCCGACATCAAGTCGAGCCAGTGGATTGCCGACGCAACGTCACTTGTGGCCCAGTGGCATGCTCCGACATTGCTGCTGGCGTACCTGCCTCACCTCGACTACAACCTCCAGCGACTCGGCACCACCAATCCGGCGATTCGCGAGGACGTGCGCGCGATTGATGCGGTGTGTGGCCGGCTCATCACCGACCTGCGCGCCCGTGGCTACCAGATCGTGGTGCTGTCGGAGTACGGGTTGACGGACGTCACGGGCCCCGTGCACATCAACAGAACGCTGCGTGAGGCGGGGCACCTTGCTGTGCGTCGGGAACTTGGGCTTGAGATGCTCGATGCCGGTGCCAGTGAGGCGTTTGCGGTCGCTGACCATCAGGTGGCGCACGTGTACGTCCGGCGCCGGGACCGGATCGACGAGGTCCGCCGATTGTTGGAGCAGATCCCGGGGGTCGCGTCCGTGCTCGGCGCCGAAGAGATGGCCGCAGCCGGCCTGGCACATCCACGGTCGGGCGACCTGCTCGCGCTCTCGGAGCCGGACCGGTGGTTCACGTATTACTACTGGACTGACGATCGCGTGGCACCGGATTTTGCGCGCACCGTGGACATCCACCGGAAACCCGGCTACGACCCTGCGGAGTTGTTCCTCGACCCCGCGCTCCGTTCACCAAAAGCCACGGTCGCGTGGACGCTGGCGAAGAAAAAACTCGGCTTCCGCACACTGATGAACGTCATCCCGATCGATGCCTCACTCGTCCGGGGATCACATGGCCTGCGAGCGGCGTCGCGGGATCACGCGCCGGTCTTCATCAGCTCCGAACGCCGTGAATGGCCCGAGGCGCTGCCGGCGACAGCCGTCAGGGACGTGCTGCTGTCCCACCTGTTCGACTAGCGGCGGGCCTGAAGGTCACGTGTTCGAAACGTAGGGCGATGGCTTTAGCCACGCCATAGCGGCTAGTCCCCGGGAATCACGCGCTGGAACACGCGCGTCAGCGGCACGGCACCCATCGCCAACGCGGCAAGTTCAGGCGCACCCGCAATCACCAGCACCGCCGCGTCCACAACACTGATGCCGGCAATCGCCCACGACACCCAGGGTCGGAACGCCGGGATGTACCGAGCGGCATACGTAAACGCCGCGACATACACGGCGAGAACAGTTCCCGCCACAAGGACCGGGGTCGACACCTCGGCAGTCGCCAACGCCGCAGCGACCGCATACACCAGTCCCCGGCACACACCCATGACGATGGGTGCGAGCGGATCACGCTTGTGCCTGATGTCGTAATACATAATCGCGACGACCAGGGCGATGGTCCACGCCTGTGCAGCTGCGTCGACAAATTCCGCGAGCTCCATCCCCGCCACCATCATCACAAACATCACCACGGCGGCGGCCGCCGGCGACACCTGGCCCGAGACCAGCGGCCGGGTGGGACGATGTTCGCGATCGTGGCTCATGTCCCACAGATCGTTCAGGACCATGCCGCCGGTATAGAGCAACGAGGCCGCCACCACACCCGCCGCGACACGCCAGCCCATGGAGCCCCCGGCCAGAATTGCGCCGGCAAGCACGTTGGTCCAGATCGTCGGCAGATTGGACAACCGACCGAGCACCAGCCACGGCCTCATCGGGCACCCTCCAGCACGGCCCGTGCCCACAGCAACTCGCGCGCGATACTCGTCACGACATCAGTGGTCCGCCACTCGGGCGGGAGCACATCCCAGGTGTACGTCTCGACCTCGAACTGGTCACACGCCGCGGCCGCACAGACGGCTTCGATCGTGGCCCGCAGATCCCCCTGGGTCGTATCAAA
Source organism: uncultured Solibacteraceae bacterium (assembly GCA_964423815.1). Classification (GTDB taxonomy): domain Bacteria; phylum Acidobacteriota; class Vicinamibacteria; order Vicinamibacterales; family SCN-69-37; genus SYFT01. The sequence goes on from CAYRGW010000079.1 coordinate 6,804, forward strand.
GGTCCCCATCGACTCAAGAAAGATCGGCACATGAAAGTGCACGCGCCAGTCACCTGCACCAGCACGCCCCTCACGCGCGGCCTGCAGAGCGTCCGGCAGATCGACATACCGGGTGAATCGCTCCTCGAGGCGCTCGACCACCTGGTGCAGGTACGTGTCTTCAGAAAATTGGCCCAACGCCGTGCGCACACTGTCTGCCGATCGCCCGGCGATGTGCAGCGCGGAGCTCACCTGCACTTTAAAGATGCGGAATCCTTCCGAGTGAATGCGTGCGATCGCGTCGGCGGGCTGCTCGAAGGCCACCGCCAGATGACACGCATCAAGACACACACCGATGTGCCGCCTGACGTCCTGCGTCGACAGGTGCACACCGGTGTCGCGGCCGATCGTATCGAGCCGATCAGGATCCAGAATCCAATCGCGCAACACAGCCAGCACCTCGGCCGTGGTCTCCATGTAACAGGCCGGCTCCGGTTCGATCGCAAGCGTCACGGTTCGACCGGTCGTCTCTCTGAGATGAACCAGATGCGCCAGATGCCGCACGATCCCGTCGGCCACGTCGGCCCGATCACGATCGGTGCGAATGTGGTCGCGGAAACCGCCGGGCACCGTGCTGACCGACGGCGACGCAATCACCTCGGCCTCCGTCAGCGTGGTCAGCAGCGTCGCCAGTGTGTTGGTGTACGACACGCGACGGGGATCGCGCCAGTCAGGCTGGTACACACGTTCCTTCACGCGTGTGCCGTGAAACGCGCCGTACGGGAAACCGTTGATGGTGAACACGTAGCTGTCGCACGACCGCAGGAACGCCCTGAATTCGTCCAGCACCGGCGGATCGTCGAGGGTCACCGCCGCAGCGGCGGACAGGCGCAGGCCAAAACCAAGTGGGCCTTGCCAGTCGAGTTGCCGACGTAACGCGGGCAACACGTCGCCGAGGGTGTCGCGGACCGACACCCAGTCTTCACCCGCGTGAATATTGGAACAGTAGCCGAGGTGATGTGAGTGGATCTTCACAGGCCGGACGAACGACCCACGGTCTCGACCGACACCCGGCCGACGCGCATCGCGAGGTCGTTGATGGCCGCCAGGACAAGAGACGGCGACATCTCGTGCGTCTCGAACCCGTCCCCGATGTCACGCAGCAATGTGATGTGCAGGTCGCCGCCAAGGTGCTCGCGGAATTCCCGCAGCCCTTCAAGCAGACTCCACTCCCCGCTCGTGGTCCGGCTCAACAGGCCGTCATCAAACAACACGAACCCGAGGTTGGTGAGCACCCGCAGTACGCGGTCTGCCACGTCCTGCGCGAGAAAGCCGGCGCGGACGGAATAACAGATGTCCAGCGCCATGCCGACCGCCACGGCCTCACCGTGGCGAATGGCATGGTCGGTCAACGCTTCGAGTTTGTGCGCCGCCCAATGCCCAAAATCGAGGGGACGCGCGCTGCCAAGCTCGAAGGGATCACCGCTGCCGCAGATGTGCCCGAGGTGCAACATCGCCGATCGATCGACGGCCTCTGCGAGCAGCGCCGGATCTCCCGCATCAAGGCTGATCGCGTGTTGTTCGAGCCACACGAAAAACGCCGGGTCACGCAACACCGCCACCTTGACCGCCTCCGACAGGCCGCTCCGACGATCACGGGCACTCAAGGTGCCGAGAAACTCGATGTCGTTGACGACGCCGAAGGGGGGCGCAAATGTTCCCGCGAAGTTCTTTTTGCCAAACAAGTTGACGCTGTTCTTGACCGCAATCCCCGAATCACCCTGCGCCAGCGTCGTGGTCGGCACACGGACCACGCGTACGCCGCGGTGGGCGACCGCCGCGGCAAACGACACCATGTCCAGCACGGCGCCGCCGCCGATGGCGACGATGAAGGACTGCCGATCGATCCCGTGGTCGTTCACGAGGGACACAATCTGCAGCGCGTGGTCCAGCCCCTGCTTGACCGCTTCTCCGCCGGGCACCACGACGGGAGGACACACCAGTGTCAGAGAGTCGGCATAACTCCGCGCATATCCGACGATGGCATCGGTCAGGCCAGGGTGCGCCGTGGCCACCCCCTGGTCAACCACCACGAGAAGGCGGTGACATCGATCGGCGTCAAGTCTGGTGATCAGATTCCGGAACGCCGGATTGGCGGTTTCGAAGACTCCGGCGGTCACCACGACGGGAATGTCGAACTTCAGGTCCACGCTGTAGCGACGATCCGTCATGGGCTGCTTACTATAGACCGCCGCTGACGCTGCGACCAAGCTTCTCAAGGAGCGCTTCCACCGTCAGCCGGGCCGCCGGCCACAACGCGGGTGGGGTATCGGCATACACACGGGCCACGATGCCGTCGAGGTCGGTGACGCCGTGGTCCAGGCATTCGACCACCTGCCGCTCACGCTCCGCGCGATGGGCCAGATACTCGGCGACCCGTTGCACTGGAGCATGGATCACCTCGCCATGGCCGGGCCACGCAACGATCGGCTCAAGGGCCGCCAGGCGCCGGAGCGATGCAAGATACTCCCCCAGACTTCCACCAAACGCCGCCGGCGGCACCATGATCGTCGTCGTTTTTGTCATCATGTCGCCGCAAAACAGCTCACGCGAATCCGGCTGCCAGAAGCAGACGTGATCGACGGCATGGCCTGGGGTGTGGACCACCTGAAGGACATCCCCACCCGCGCGCACGGCCTCGCCGTCACGCAGCGGAAACCAGCCCGGATCGGCGCCCTCGGCCACCCACTTGTGCACTCGAACACCCGGCCAGCGCGCCCGCAGCGCGGGGACGCCGGACGCATGGTCCGGATGACCATGTGTCACCAACACACGCACCAGTGCACGGCCACCAAGAACACGCGCCAACTCATCGAGGTGATCCGGGTGGCCGACACCCGCATCGATCAACGTGGGTTCGGCGCCATCAATCAGATAGGTGTTGTTGCCCGGGCCGGTGAGTGTCCCGGGGTTTCTCGCGAAGAGGTTGGTCAGAAGTACCATCGCAGGCGCACAAACGCGAAGTCGCGGTCGCGGAATCTCGACAGTGTATCGGAGGAGGTTTCCGACCCGAGAAAGAGGCCGACCGACCCTTCCAGCGCCACGTTGTCGCGCACACTCCAGGCGCCGACACTGCGGACAAAGCCGGATTCATCCACCGGGTTCGCGACACCAAACACACGCACCAGATACCGATCGCGCGCGAACCTGCGCTCGATCGATCCGATGAGGCTCAGGTCGTGGTTCACCAGTGCCGGCCCTTCGGTCGTCCAGTCGCGATGCCAGACCAGCGACGTGAAGATGCGATAGTCCCCCGCCGATCGGTCCACACCAACGCCGAGGTCAAACGCCTGGTCCACAAATAACGCGGCTTCTGCACGAATCGCCCAGGGGCCGACCACCGCTTCGGCATCGGTGGCGAGCATGGTGAAGGTGGAATACCGCTCAACGAGTTCACCGACGACGAGTGTTGTTCCGATCGCAAGAATGTCGGGGTCGAGGCCCAGCTGCGGCTCGAGCGTCAGAACACCGAAAGGTTCGAAGCCACGGTAGGCGGAGACACTCGCGTCGACGCGTCCGAGCGTCGAGGACAGACGCCCCCCGACCTGCAGGTTGTCCCACGTGGCCTTCGGTTCGATGCGGCGAATTTTTCCAGTGGCTGCGGCCGGCAGCACCAGATCGCGCACCAGGTTAAACGGCGACGTGGGTTCATCCAGTTCGTCGAAGCGACCGCGCCGGCCCGGCAGCGTGACCACCCCTTCGACGGTGGTGTCCTCGGTCACAAACACACGGCCACGAGCAAACGCGACGGGCAGCCGCGCGTCGGATCGGCCTTCGAGAAAATAGCGGGACGTCTCGATGGGATTGATCACATCGGACGGCATGATTTCGTCGAGGCGTCCCCAGACCAGGCGACCGTATCCGACCCGCAGATCGCCTCTCGACCCGCGCGCCTCGACCCAGGCCTCACGCGCACGCGCAATCACGTCCTCCACGCGTCCACCGCGGTCTGCCACCAGCCCGTCCACCGTGCCATCAAACTTCAGGCGCAGCCACGTTGACGGATCGGCGGTGATCTCCAGCCGCGCCCGGCTCCGGAATTCATGCGTGGCGCTGCCAGCCGGCTGATTCGGCATGGTGAGGCCAATGACACTGACCTCGCCTCCGATGTCCACCTTCTGTGCCGGATCCTGTGCGGCGACGCCGGCCGGGATAAGGAGCGCCAGCATCCCCAGGGCTAAAGCCCTGGACCTGCAGCCGTTCTCATTACGCATGGTCGGCCCTCCGCACACTCTCGGCGCCAAACAATCGCGGAAACAATTTGATCGTCGCCGGCAGAATAAAGACCTCTGCCAGAAACGCGACGATCATGGTCAGCGCCAGCAACCCGCCGAACCACGCGCTGGGTTTGTACGACGACAACATCAGGACACCGAAGGCCAGGCTGTTGATGATCGCGGTCGTCAGCGCCGCGCGGCCCTCCTGCGTCGTGGCAATTTCAATCGCGTCGTCGGTGGAGATGCCGCGGTGCGTTTCCTTCCGGTACCGGCTGATGAAGTGAATCGTGTCGTCGTCGACGACGCCGAGGGCGACGCTGGCGACCATGACCGTGGCGACATTCAGCGAAATGTCGAGCCAGCCCATCGCACCAAACACGGTCAATACCGGGAAGAGGTTTGGCGCGATCGATAGGAGCCCGAAGCGCCACGACCGGAAGACGAGGAAGATTACGGCAAATACCGTGATAAACGCCGTCGCGAAGCTCGTGATCTGTGACCGCACGAGGTAGTGATCCAGGGTACTGAAGAGACGGCCCGAGCCTGTCACCGTCGCCGTCACCGGCGATCCCGCGAAGATCTCCTGCGCAAGTCGGTCTGCCTCCCGGACCTGCTGGAATACCAGATCGGAGCTCATCGACGCGAGCTTCACCGTAATTTGCGCGCTGGAGTAGTCGGAGGCGACCACCCGGTCGAGTTCGGCCCGGCCTTCATCACCGAGGCCAAACACCAGCAACTCCTGGGCAATCTCCGGCGAGGTGGCGGGAATCACGTACGCGTCTGGTCTGCCGTCGTTGAGTTCCCGGTGGACCCGTTTGACGTAGTCGGCCAACGACGTGACCTTCTTCACAAACGGCACACCCTTGAGTTCCGTCGCGAGTCGATCCATCCGCTGCAGGACGTCCGGCTGTTGAATCGAATCGGGCGGGCCCTCCAGAAAGATCTGGAATGTGTAGATACCCGACAACTGCGTGTCGATGACCTGCGCAGATTTGTAGAGCTCGTGTTTTTCACTGAAAAAATTGATGTGGTTCGTGTCGACCTTGAGACGGGACATCCCCCACCCCGACAGCACCACGATCACCGCGCCCACGGCGAGCACGCCCTTGGCGTGCCGCGTCGAAAACATGGCAACGCGCCGCAATGGGTCCAGAAACCACGACTCCTGTGGCACCTGGTCGGGCTCCGACTTCACCCACACCAGCATGGTCGGCACAAACACCACCGAGATGGCGAAGTCGACCATGACGCCCATGCCGGCGCCGATACCAAATTCACGGACGGCCACCACCTGACTGGTCGCGAGCGACAACATGCCGAGGGCGGTGGTCGCACTCGCGCCAAACAGCGGCGCAAGCAGGTGGCTGACCGTGGAGACAAACGCCTCTTCGTGCGACTCCGTGCGGCGCGCCAGCCCGTAGTGCTGCAGGATGTGGACGTCGTCGGCGATGGCCAGCACCACGACGAGCGGCACGATCATGCTGCTGAGCACGTTGAAGCTCAGGCCGAAGAGATCGTAGAGGCCCAGCGTCCACAGCAGGCTGACCAGAATCGCGGCAAACGTCAGCGCGGTCTTGCGCCAGGACCGGAACAGCAGAAACAACGCGCCGAGCGTCAGAACAAAAATGGGCGGCGTGAATTTGAGCTGATTGTCGAGTGTGACGCGGTTGTACCACTCGGTGATCTCGAGGCTGCCGTTGTAGTGCGCCTCGAACCCGGCGGGCAACGCGGCCGAGATGATGCTCCGAATCTGCGTCAGCACCTCGGCACGGACATCGTCAATGCGGGATTCGTCGAAAAAGACCACCAGCGCCGTCGTGGTGCCGTCTTCGGAGATCAGATCGCCTTTGAAGAGTTCGTCACTGAGTGCTCTGGCGCCGATGGCCTCCGGGGTCGACTGGTCGAGATCCTCAATCAGTCGGCGGACGTTGAGACCGCCGCCTTCATCCGCATCGGTGGCCGGGAGCGCGTCCACCACCGTGGCCGTGGCGAGGCTGCTGACCCGCTGCACCGCCTCCACACGTTCGATGTCCTCGCTGATCTGCCGGAGGAACGCAAAAGACTCGGCGCTGAACAGCCGCGCGCGGTCGGGCGCCTTGAACGCGACGATCAGCGTGCGTGTGCCGCCAAATTCATTCTGGAATCGTTCGTAGTCCTGGTAGACGGGGTCCTCACGGGAAAACCACGCCGTCAGGTCGTTGTCGATGTTCTGAATCTGCGCCCGCGGGGACAGGACCAGCGCGCCGAGAACGACAAACCCGGTCAGCCACCGTCGCCAGCGATAGATGAAACGGGCGACGCGCAGGCTCAACGACCGCCCCGTTCCAGTTCCCGACGGCTGAAGTCGGCGGCGGTCAGGCCCACGTTGTATTCGACTTTTTCCACGACCAGTTCCGTACGGGTTTTCTGGAGCGCGTCGGCCATGACCATCTCGAAGACCGTCCAGATGCCGGAGACTTTGTCGAGCTTCCGGACATCAAAGACTTTCTGCAGTTCATCGCGACGGTTGTGAATCTCACCACGAACCACGACAAAATTGTCCTGACGTACCAAAGAGATCACCCGTGGGAAGCGGGCTTTGACATCCTTGTTTCTGGACTCCAGACGGAACACCGGGTGGGTGGTGCCGTCGGGCGCTGTCCAGCGACTGGTGTCGTCAAGCAGCGTGTAGGTGTAGTCGTTAAACTCGCGGCCACCGATGTCCTCGTAGGTGAAATCACTGCCCACGAAGCTGTCCTGGGTTTCGTTGCCGGCGATGCGGCGCACGCGACCCAGGGATGGGAGGAACAAAAAACGTTCGTCTTCGCCGTCGGGATTTTCCCAGACGAGGAAGCCGGTGCCGTTGATGTCGTTGGGATAGGTGAATCGGGTCAGGGAGCGATCGCCCGGCACGGCGCGTCCGGGGCCGCCCTTCATGCCGAGGATGCTGAGCGCGCGTTCACGCATACGGCCCTGGCGGTCAAACAAACGCATCCGCATGGCGGTACGATTGTCACGGCCCGCCTCGCGGTCCTGCACTTGACGCGCCACCCAGGCGCCACGTTCCTGCGGGGAACGCCCCTGTGATTGTTCGGTCGCGTGGAGAAAACGCTCGTTCCCGGCCCAGGTATTAAGGAAGAGCGTTATGAGGAGGAAAAGGACAAGGCGAGACATCGTTCTTACGTAGACAGACAGTTTCCGGGGAAAGGAAACCGTGCGGGACACTTACAAGTAGCGAGGGCCGGGAACGACTTCCGGTATTGTGTGAAATCTTTCACAATGAGTCAAGCCCTTAATTCAAAGACCAGGAGGATTCTCCTGTGGACGACTATTGGCCTTGTCCTGATGGTCGGCATCTCTGCCATTGTCGTAGGGAGCAAGCTCCGGGACAAGTCCGTAAAGGACCGCGTCACCGAAGCCCTGTCGGTCAAGCTCAAGGCAGAAGTCACCCTGGACTCACTGCAGGTGTATTTCTTTCCCTCCGTGAGAATTGTGGGCGAAGGTTTGACGATCCGCCGGTTGGTGGACCCCCCGGATCATCCGCCGATCATCGTCGCCCAGAGTTTTATCGTCCACCCGGGCCTCCGGAATATCCTCAAAGGACGGGCCAGACAGGTGGAGATGGTCGGGATGCGGCTCACCATTCCAAGGCGCATGGGCAGCGGCGGCCCGGACACACCTGGACCAAAGCCGGGCGACGTCCCCCTCAAGACTGATCCCCTGCCCGCACAAGGCCCGGATGGGCCTGCACAGGCCAAACCGGACAGCCCTGCGATCATCAATCGCCTGATCGCCAAAAATGCGGAGCTGGTGTACGTGTCGAAACGTCCCGGCGGCGGTGTGCGGGTATTCCCGCTTCACGAGGTCGAGCTGCACGAGGTGTCGTTCGACAACCCGATGGTTTTCACCGCTCACCTCACAAACCCTCTCCCCCGCGGACAGGTGCGGTCGAAGGGGCACTTCGGTCCCTTTGACCCCGATGAACCGGGGCAAAGTCCGATTGAAGGCTCGTACGATTTTGCCGAGGCGGATTTTGGCACCCTGAAGGGTCTCTCGGGCACGGTCACCTCCAAAGGCATCTTTTCGGGCATCCTCGATGAAGTGCAGGTGGACGGCACCACCGAAAGCGACAACTTTCAACTCGACGAAGGTGGGCATCCGATGGCGCTGGTCACCCAGTTCCGCGCGGTCGTGGACGCAACGTCCGGGGACCTGCAGATCTCCCACCTGGATGGCCGCCTCGCGGACAGTGCCTTTACCGCCACCGGTTCAATTGCCCGCACAGAAAGCGCGGATGGTCCACGCGGGCGTTACGTGGCGCTCGACATCGAGTTCCCCGCCGGGCGCATCGAAGACCTGTTGGGATTTATGCACGAGGCCGCCCGCCCGCTGATGCACGGCGACGTGACGCTCAAAGGCAAGGTCCTGCTCCCCACCGGCGAGGGGCGCGCCCTCGACCGGCTCGACGTCACCGGCACAATCGGTCTCGATGATGCGCAGTTCAGCAGCCGAGCGATGCAGGGGAAACTGCGTGAAATGAGCCGCCGCGCGCAGGGACGGGGAAAAGACGATACGCCGGCCAGTGCGGTGGTAGACCTCAAGGGCACGTTCAGGATTCTGAACGGCCAGGCCAGGTTCCGCACGCTGCACTTCCGCACGGAGGGCGCGCTGGTGTCGCTGGTGGGCAACTACGGCCTGCGGGACACGGCGCTGGACTTCACCGGCACGGTGCGCTTCGAGGCATCGATGTCAAAAGTGGTCGGGGGCGTGAAGGGATTCTTCCTCAAAGCGCTCGACCCGTTGTTTAAAAAACAGGGCGCAGGCTCCGTGGTGCCAATTCGCATGACCGGCACACTCAAGGAACCAAAGACGGACGTGCTGGTGGGGAAGATCTTCAAAAAGTGAAAGCGCTCTCTCGTAGGGCGCCGGCTTCAGCCGCGCCAGAACGGCTAGCGCTTCATGTGTTTCACCGACGCGGCGATGAGTCTTTTCAGCGTCGGCAGGTCCACGTCAGACAGTCGTTTGACGTAGAGACACGACTTGCCCGTCGAATGTTTGCCCAGCTTGTTCGTCAGGTCCTGGTACTTCTCAAACCCCGGCATGATGTACATCGTGAGGTTCTGCTTGCGGGGCGAGAACCCGGTGAGCGGCCACACACCACCGGCCTTGGTGTTGGTGTACTCGTAGCTGCCGAAGCCGACGATTGACGCGCCCCACATCGCGGGTTTTTCACCCGTGACTTCCTGCATCAGCTTCGCCACCGCCTTGCAGTCCTTGCGCATTTGATCGTCCTCAATCGTGTTGAGGAACGCAGCGACGGAGGCTTTGGTCTTCCGGGTCTTCAGCTCTGCCATATCTGCTCCACGGGCGTCTGCAGCCGCGCCTTGAAGGCGTCGGACATCTCGACGGACCGTTGTGTCTCATAGTCATAACGCACCTGGACGGTCTTCGCTGTCAGCATCGTGACGTTGGAGACGACGTCGACGATTTCGTACTCGTACTGAAAGCTCGATTTCCCCAGGCCCACCAGCCGCGTGCGCACCTCAAGTTCGTCGCCGTATTTCGCCTGCGCGCGGTAGTCCACTTCCGCGCGCGCCAGAATGACGCCCTTGAGATCCTGCGCCTTCCACAGGGCAAACCGGGAGTTCTCCAGGTAGGTCAGATACACGGCGTTGTTGACGTGGCCATACGGATCACAGTCGCGAAACCGCACGATGAGCCGGACACGAATCAACCAGTCGGTCGGCAGCGTCACTGGCCGCTCCGCTTCTTCTCCAGCCGGCGCTCTTCCTGCAGGCGTTCAAGCTCCACCACCGAATGATCGGCGTACTTCATGGAGGCCGCGATCGCGTGATGTCCGGCCTTGGTGCTGATGAGCGTATGCATCTGCTGACACACGCGCCGATACGCCGGATGGCCCTGCGGTGAGGTCCGCAGTTCGATCACATGCATCGCCTCACGCGCGTTCATGTCCATGATGAACCGCACACGATACGCCATCGGCACGGCGTACTGCGCGACCTGCGGGAGGCCTGCCGCCGCGAGGGCCTCACTGGCCTCGGCGCACCGGGTCATCACGGCCTGCCACTCGGCATCACCACCCGCTTCGACGATCGCCTCGGGCTGCGTGAAGCCGTGCGCCACCGACAACGCCTGCCAGTCGATCGTGCACAGACGATGACGCTGGAGGTCACGGAACGCGCCGTAGTCGGTCAGGACGTCAAAGCGATAACCGGTGCGCTCAAACGCACGGCCGGGCTTGTGCCGACGGTTGCCACGATCACCGATGTAGGCCTGCAACACCGCCGTTCGATCATCGGCGCTCATCCGGCGGGCAATCGCCAACAACTGATCGTCAGGCAACGAGGACGACGTGTAGAGGGCCGCGGCAACAACCTTCACTTCCCCATCGGGATCAAAGTCGGCGAGGTGGACCTCGTCGCGTGACTCGGGAGCCTGGCCGGCGGTGAGCCGGGCCGTCACCTCGGCCGTGCGATCACGCACGTCGGTGAAATACGCACTCCATCGACCGCCGCGATCGGGCTGGTCCACACGCGTGAAAAACGCGGGCACCACCTTCCGCAGCTCGGTCAGCATGAGGTCCGCGCACGACCGCATCTCCTCGAGTGGATGCGCACGCATGCGCAGCAACAACGCTTCGTAGGCCTGGCCTGTGCCGTAGATGCCGACGTTTGAACGTGTGGCGGCGGGCAGCAGGCCGCGAAGTGTGTCCAGGGCCTTGGCGCGGATCGCCGACCGATACACGGCGTCCGAGTCACCTTCCTGTTTCGGATACCGACGTTCGAACCACTCGCGCATCGGATCGATCCAGCGCGTGTAGGTCTCGAAGGCATGATCAAGCGCTGCCGTGTATTGCGCCCGCAGCGGGTGGCCGTCAAGTTCGGCCGGCACCAGATACCGCCAGTGATCGTCACGACGCTGCGTGTAGGGAATGTAACGCGTGGACTGTTCGAGGTAGGCGGCCAACCGGCCGCGCTCAAGCACCTTGGTGAGCAGGTTGGACACGTCCTCACACGCCAGGTGCACACCACCCAACTGCGCCACGGAGTCGTCGCCGTAGTCGCTGAAGACACGCTGATAGAGGGCGTCGGCCTTTGAGGCCTTGACCGGGCCTGTGCCGGCGGTCTCGGAGGGCCCCTGCAACTGGTCCATGAACTCATCAAGGAGCAGTCGGCGCACCGACTTGGCCGAGCGTGAATACCGCGCGAACAACGCGCCCTTCACCGTCTCAGGCAGGTTGATCAGCGCAAACACCGGTTGATCAACGTTGGTCACATACGGCGCAAGAGCGGCCGCTTCGTCGGCCGTAAACTCACTCGTCTTCATCATCGTCATCACCATCCCGGCGGACCCAGTAGCGGTCGTACTCTTCAAGGAACGTGAGCGACTCGAATGAGGTCATCCGGTCGAAGAACAGGACACCGTCGAGGTGATCGTTTTCGTGCTGAATCACGCGGGCGGCAAATCCCGTCGCGGTGAAGGACACCCGCTTGCCCGTGCGGTCATAAGCCTTCACCTGGACTTCCGGCGCGCGTGGCACCCGGCCGCGGATGTCGGGAATGCTGAGGCACCCTTCCCAGCCGAGTTCAACGGGGTCGCCGACCAACGTCAACTCCGGGTTGATCAGCGCCATCAGCGGCATCTCGTCGTCGTCAGTGATGGTGGCGCCGAGGGCCTTGGCGCGGGTGCCGGCCACAAACAGCCGGACGTCCTCGTGCACTTGTGGCGCAGCGAGGCCAATCCCTGAATATTCACCCATCGTGTCGAACATGTCGTCGATCAGGCGCTGGATTTCGGGAGTGGTAATACGTTTGGGGTCAATGGTGTGGGCTTTGGTACGCAGGACGGGGTGGCCCATCCGCGACACCTTGAGGATCGCCATCCCGAGATTATACGGGTCCCGGAAACATTAGAAGGCTGCAGGCTCTTTGAGGCGACGCCGATAAGGCCCCTTGGAGAGTCGTACAGATGTTTCGGACTGTTTTTCTCGCCACGGTCATCGTCGCCCAGTCAGTTTCAGGGTGCCTGGACAGCTTCCGCAGCGCCGTTCCCACCGATCCGGGGGAGACGACGATGTCGGGGTTTGGGGGATCGTGGGGCTCGGTGGCTGCCTCGACGGCGGAGGCGGTGTGCACGGATTTCCGATGGGCGGTGAGCGATGTGGACCTGACCCAGGTGTCAGGCACGTGGACGGCGACGTGTCTCAAGGTCGTCCCGGTGTCCGGCACGGCGTCCGGGGCGCTGGTGAACGGAGAAATCCGGTGGACGGCAACAGGTACGGGCACGGCCGAGGGCGTCGGGACGTGTCCCGTCGCCCTGACCGGCTCCGCAAAACTTGAGAATGCCCAGGTCCGGATTCCCTACACGGGCACGACCTGCCTCGGCCCCGTGAGTGGGGTCGAATTGCTCAGAAAGCCATAGCGGCGGACCTAAAGGTCTCGCCCTACGTTAGCCAAGATCGTCCGCGCTCTTCACCCCGTAAAACGAGAACCAGGGTGCGGCACCCTTCAGCGCGTCGTTGACGTTCTTGATGTTTTCCACGCCCTTGGTTTCGAGCCACTTGCGGAACGCGTCGGCGCCTTCCTTGGCGTAGACGGGCATGCCGTCCTTCCAGGTGGCACGGCCACACAACACGCCGGAGAACCGCACACCGGATTCAGTCGCGAGCGCGAGAGACTCGGTGAATTCTTCGTTGCTGACGCCGGCCGAGAGGTAGATAAACGGCTTGGTGGAGGCTTCGGCGGCCTTGAGGAACAACGCCTTGGCTTCGGCGCGGGTGTAGGCCACTTCGCCGGTTTTGTTGCAGGCGGCGCCTTCAACAAATTTCATGTTGATCGGAATTTCGACCTTCAGCACGTCCACGCCGTAGCGATCCTTGCTGAACTCACGCATCGCGCCGGCGACCACGTCGGGTTTGGTCTTTGCGTAGGCGAGGCCCTTTTCATCGGCGCCTTCCTGGTAGCCGACAAACTCGAGGAAAAACGGAATGTCGTTGGCGCGGCATTCATCGCCGATCCGTTCGACCCACGCGTGTTTCAGCTCGTTGACCGGCTTGGGGTCAAACGGCGTGTAGTAGAGGAGGATCTTGATGCAGTCGGCGCCGGCTTCCTTGAGGCGGCGCACCGACCAGACGTCGAGCAGATCGGGCAGGCGGCCGGGCGTGTTGGAGTCGTAGCCGGTCTTTTCGTAGGCCATGAGCAAGCCGGCGTTTTTTGCGCGGCGCTTCGACGGGCCAATGCCCCACTCGGGATCAAGCAGAATGGCAGTTGCGTGGGGTGTCAGCACCTCGGTGACGAGGCCCTTAAATTCCTCCATCATCGCGTCGGTCACTTCGCGGCCGCTGTCCTTCGCGAGGGCCTTGTTGAGTGATCCGCGCTGGTCCATCGCTGCCGCAGCGATCACGCCACGCGCGTCCGACACTGCCTTCATCCCTGCCAACTTGCCCGCTGAAATCTTCATGTGTGGGTCTCCTGCGCCAAAAGCCGACGCATCTTATCATTCTCGACATTTTCAACGGCGGTCCCGGGGAACCGCCGGTCTTCTACCACGATACCGGACAACGCTTCGGCCACGAGCGCCTCGATGTCCAGCGCGGCCTCGGCGCGCAGAACAGTGTCCATCGCCGCGCGTGTGGCCGGGTAGCGCGGAGTGAACAACGTGCAGCAATCCTGGTCCGGAATGATCGACGTTTCGTAGGTCCCGAGGCGGATGGCTTCCTTCGTGATGACTTCCTTGTCGGTGCCAATCAGGGGCCGCAGGATGGGCAACGTCGCGGCATTGTCTATCGCGCGGATGTTCTCGAGTGTCTGGGACGCGACCTGTCCGACCACTTCACCGGTGATCAGCGCATCGGCTTTGATCCGGAGCGCAATCCGTTCGGCCAGGCGCACCATCATGCGTCGATAGATGATGACGCGCAGTTCAGGGGGCACGGTCACAACGACCTGCTGCTGGAAGGCCCCGATCGGCACGAGGTACAGCCGCGTCTTCAGTTGGTATTTCGTGAGGGTGGCGGCGAGTTCGCGGGCTTTTTCCTGCGACGTGTCGTTGAGGATCGGGTAGGAGTGGAAGTGCACCAGCGGCACACGCACGCCGCGGCGGATGAGGCGCCAGGCGGCCACGGGTGAATCGATGCCGCCTGAAAGCAGGCACACGGCTTTGCCGCCGGAGCCGACCGGGAGTCCACCGGCGCCGGGTTCACGATCAAAAAACACGTACGCCTCGGTCATCAACACGTCGATCCGCACCACGAACTGTGGATGGCTGAGATCCACCGGCCAACCCACGGCGTCGATAACCTGCTGCCCGATCAGGCGTTCCAGTTCGGGGGACTTGATGGGAAAACGTTTGTCGGCGCGATGGACCTTGATGCGGAAGGGCAGCGGCGTGCGGCCCCTGAGGCCGGCGATGACGGCGGTTGCCAGCGCGTCCACCTCCGCGGGGACATGGACCGCCCTTGCGAAGTGGTCGATGCCCGGCAGGCGCGACAGCCGCGTGCGCACTTCCTCCCAGTGGTCGTCGGAGGCGAGTGTGAGTTCGAGGCGTCCGACCGTCGAGCGGACCTCCACGATGTCCAGGTCCGCGAGGGCCTGCCGGACGTTGCGCGCGAGCATGTTGATGAACCACGACCGGTTCCGCCCTTTGAGGGTGATTTCCTGGTAGTGGACGATAACGGTGGTCACTGTGTGAGTTTATCGGAGTGTCTTCGGAGCTGCCCCGCTGTCTTCGGAGTGGCCGGGCTAACGCCCGGCCGCTCCGAGGTGCCGCGCCACCGCGTCCGCGGCGGCGTGTCCCGAACGCACGGCGCCTTCGATGGTGCCGGGCAGTCCCGTGTCGGTCCAGTCGCCGGCGAGAAACACGCCGGCGACTGGCGTGACCAGG
>CAYRGW010000080.1:0-21766 GCA_964423815.1 uncultured Solibacteraceae bacterium
GCCGCGACGCCGCATTGCCGCCCGACCGATGCCACGACGCATTCAATTCCCGCAACTGGTCCGGGGTCGCCCCCGCCACGCCATAGATGAGCGGATTGATGGGCCGCCTCGACGAGGTCACGTCGATCGTCACGGCCACCTCGATCGGCGCGCGCGCCCGCGTCTGCGCGGGCACGAGGGCGGCGCACATCAGCAACGCGCCTGCCACCCACCTGGCGGCGCTCACGCGCCCACCGCCACACGGGTCACCACGCGAGGGCCCGATCGACGCGACGTCACCACCGCCTGCGCGGGCATGACGAGGCTGGCCGCGGCCACACTCTGCATCAACACCGCGCCGGCGCCGACCTTGGTCCGCGCACCGACCACAATTGGCCCGAGCAACGACGCGCCGGGTCCCACATGCACGTCGGCACACAGATGCGGCGCCCCGATATGCCCAGTCGCCGCATCCACACTCTCGCCCAGCGTGACGCCCTGGAAGAGGATGCAGCCGGCGTCCACACGCGCGGCATGGCTGATGACCAGCCCGGTACCGTGCACGATCGAGACGCCCGGCGCGATCTGCGCCTTCCAGTGGATTTCCGCCCCATACAGATGCCGAATCAGACGCGAGATCACCATGGGGGCCAGCGGCACACGCCACTCATCCAGGCACCGCATCACGCGATACCAGGCCAGCATCTGCAGTCCGACGCGCTGCACCAGCGCGGCGGCCAGTCGTGGTCGGCCCATCACCTCTCCGTGGTACTTCGCGCGCACCTGGCGCATCTGGTCGTAGTCGGCCCGAATGCCCTGTCGGCACCGGGCCAGGGGACCGGGGCCGCGCTGTTCCATCACTTCCTCCTGAAGGCCCCGGAAATATTCGAGTGCATACACCAGAGCCGTGAGCGTGACCGCGAGATTGCGCACACCGACCCGGTTGAGCCCCGCCGCCACGGCATACACCGTCCGGCTGAGCGGGCGTCCAATCCACGGCGCGCGCATGACCAGCCACAGAAGCGGTTTTGAGAGCGGAGTCACGAGTGACCAGAACCGCCACGGATCAGCGTCGGCCACCTGCGGATGTTTCTGAGAAATCTTGTGATCGTATCGCCCGTACAGATACGCCCGGCGCAACCAGACCTCCAGTGAGTCGTGGTCCGAGCAGTGCGTGGACACAGCGTCGGCCCCGTACCGCAGCCGGCAGCCGGCCTGTTCCAGCCGCACACCCAGCTCGCGGTCTTCCGAACGGAGCAACGAGGGATCAAATCCCCCCACCGCCTCGAAGTCTGCACGCGTCATCGACACATTCCCCATGCACAACTGCGTGCCGCGGGCACGGTCGGTGCCCGCCACCATGGCGTGATGCCATCGCTCCAACTGCCGCGCGTGGTATTGCTCAAACAACGGAAGGGCCGTGAGGCTCGGCGCCGGCGCGATCCGGCCGAGCACCACCACGTGGGCGTCATCGGCGTGCAGGGACAGATGGGTCTCGAGAAAATCCGTCCCCACCCGCATGTCGTCATCGAGAAACACCAGCACGTCGCCGTCGGCGAGTGCACATGCGGCCTTCCGGGCGGCCGACTGCCCCACCCCGGTGGTCCGGATGTGCTGCAGATTCAGCGTCGGGAGTCGCGCATCGAGGGTGGCCGCGACCGGCACATCCGATCCGTCATCCACGACCACCACGTTCCAGGACGCCAGCGACAGCGTCTGCTGTTCCAGATCGCTCAACAACGCCAGCAACCCGGCCACGCGATTTTTGGTGGCGATGATGACAGTCACGCGCGGATTCACAATGCCCTCCCTGCCACACGCACCACGCGCGCGGGCGCGCCCACCGCGACCGCGTCGGCCGGAATGTCAGTCAACACAACCGCATTTGCGCCAATCACCGCGCGGGCTCCGATGCGCACGGGACCGAGCACCCGCGCTCCAGCGCCCAACTGCACGTCGTCTTCAATGGTCGGATAACCGTTGTCGCGCGCCGTGCCGACCGTGTTGCTGCCCAGGAACCGGACGCGGTCACCGACACGCGCCGTGCCGCCAATGACGACGCCGAAGGAGTGAATAAAAAAGACGCCGCGGCCGAGTGTCACGTCGTTGCCGATTTCGATCCCGCCAAACATCATTTGAATCAACCTGAGAATGCGATTTGCAAAAGGAATGTGCAGCCGGCGTACCACACGCCGGAGGCGAAAGAGGGCGATGAGCCAGTAGGCGTCGGTCCCCATGATGTGCATCACTTGACGAACGCCTGTCTGTTTGTGCGACGCAGCGAGGAGCTGTTGCGCGTCCGCCAGGAGTGGAAATGTCATGACGGTTCTCCTTCGCGCGTCGTCCGAATCCAGACGTCCGCGGTGGATCGCAGGCCGGCGGCGGCGATGCGGGCTTTCCCAAAGGCATACGCGGGCACCGCCGCCAACGCACCCAGCAGTGCGCGGGTACGACCAATAACCCAGGCCGCGTGCCACACGTGCGCGGACAGGGCCACCGCCGCCATCGCCCACACCATCACCGCGCCGCCGTGCATCACGCCGAACGCCCAACCCGTCGCGGTCAGTCCGAGTCCGGTCGCCGCGATGACGACGAGGGCGGAGACTGGAGGAATCACCAAATCGATGGCGAGGTCCGCCATCATCAGGCGTCGGCGCAAGAGCGACTCGCGCAGGAGCCGCAGGGCGAAACGTTTCGCAAGCGCCAGACGTCCGCCAATCCAGCGCTCGCGCTGCTGCGTGACGACGGCCGCGGTCTCCGGCATGTCGCCGTAGACGGTGGTCTCGCCGGCAAAGGCCACGCGCACGCCGTGCAGACCGAGCAGAATGCCGAACTCCAGATCTTCGGTGCGTGTGAACGCGGTGTGTGGCACGTCGCGCAACACCTGACGTGTAAACGCCATGCCATTGCCGCGCAGGCCGCAGGACAGCCCAAACCGTTCGCGGGCACCGGACCGCACCAGATGGAAAGCCGAAAAGGCCACATCGGTGATCACGGCCGTGGGGGACTCGACCGCCGGCTGCGGCCGGTACGCGACCTGTACGGCGTCGTGGCCGGCGCTCACGTGGCGCGCCATCACGTCGAGCAGCGTGACGTCCACCTGCGTGTCCGCGTCCACCACCGCCAACACATCCCACGGCGCATGATTCAGATTGGGCTCGTCCAACAGCGACTGGATGGCGGCGTGCAGGGCCCATCCCTTCCCGCGGCGTCCGGTGTCGTGCCGTTCAAGCACCTCGGCACCATGGGCGCGGGCAATGGCCGCCGTCTCGTCGGTGCAGTTATCGGCCATCACCACGATGCGAACGTGGTCGCTTGAGTACCGCACCGACTGCAGACTGCGGACGGTCCGCCCGATGCCGAGCGCCTCGTTGTGCGCAGGCACCAGGATGCAGAACCGCAGCGGCGCGGCGGCCGCAGGCGACGAGGGGCGGCGCCAGCCGATCGTCAACGTCAGCAGGTACAGACTCGCCAGTGTGACCGGCACGGAGGCCAGGATGGCAATAACGGTCAGAACAGTCATGAGGCACTCACTTCGGAATGTTGACGGGTATACAAAGCGCCCGTCGCGCCAAGCAGGCTGGCGAGCACGATCGTGCCCATCCAGCTCTGTAGTCCCATGTCTCCCCAGGACTGCACAAGAACACTGATCGTGGCCGCGACCGCGGCAAACGCCAGCACACGGTCAAGCGGCGCGGTCGCCGTGCGATGCGCCAGCAACGCCACCGCGACGGCCACCGGAAACACCGTCCAGATCGCGGCAAACCCCAGCCAGCCGGAGAGGGACAACAACCACAACACGCTGTTGTGCGCGATGAACTTGTACTGGGCGAACAGGTGATCGACCTTGTACGCCTGCACCAGTTCCACATACTCATGACCGAATCCCGACCCGATGATCGGCTGGCGTTTGAGCGTCTGAATCAGGTTGTAGTTCTCGATGTCGCGGGTCTGACTCGACGCGTCCTCACTCGTGAGCACCTCACGCACCGTCGCCACCGGCGCGAACACGGGGGATGACGACGACCAGCCGACCGCGACGTACAGCAGTGTCATGGGCACAATCACCACGAGGCCACGTCTGGTGAGCGTCCGCATCCAGCGGGGGCCCATGAGCACCAGCGCGAGCAGGCCGGCGGCCAGCGCGACAAATGCGATGCGGCGATCGTTGACTTGGAGCCCCATCAGCAACACCGGCTGTGCGACCACGTTCATCACCAGGTGACCGACGCTCGGCCGTTCCACCAGCGCGGCCATCGCGATCAACATGGCCACGACCGTCAGAATCGCGTCCGAGTGGGTCATCGTGTATTCGAGCGACCACCCCGCCGGTCGCGCGATCATGAACGTGAAGTAAATCCCCATCAGGCATCGCACGACGGCGACCGCCACGATGATGCGCAGCAGGGTGATGCGCGCTTCGGCCGTCTTGAACGCGTGCCCGAAGATCACGCCGAGCACCGGCAGCCACACCAGCTGGCGCATCTGCCACAACGAATTCTTGAAATCGCCGCCCCGCGCGAGGCCGTAGACCTCCAGCGCGACCAGCGCCGCGAAACAGACGCCGAAGGCTACCTTGATTGGGTTCGGGATGCCACCCAGGCCCTCGGGATCATCGAGACTGTTCCGACGCACCTTGCGGCTCATCAACACGACGCCGAGCAGCACGATCGCGCCTTCGAGAGCGGAAAACCGCAGCGCCCCGATGCCCGTGTGTTTGTGCAGGTTTTCGTACAGCACCTCGCCAACCGCATACACGGGTGACTGCCACTTGCCTTCGGCCGGTCGTTCTCCAGGGTTGTCCACCAGCAGGGCGATGGCCACCAGGGCCAGCGCCGTCACCTGCAGACGCGCCGAAAACACCACGGCGAGCAGCGCGGCGCCGGCCAGCGGCACAAGCGGGAGCCACACGCCCGTCCCCGCAGCCACAAGACCAAGCGACGCCAGCGCCGCGGCACCCCAGAGACGAATCACAGCCGCACTTCCCGCACGACCGCACGAAACACGCCGGTCGCGGCACCGGCCATCAGCGCGCCGATCACAATCAACAGCACATTCGGCGCATCGGGCTTGCGCGGCAGCCGCGCCGCCGACACCACCGTGTAGCGATAATCAAACGCCGCACGCGCGGTCTCGAGCTCAATGCGCGTGTTCGACAGCCGTTCGAGCAGGTCCTGATACGTGGTGATCGAACTTTCAAGCAGCGACCGCGCATACAGCGTCGCGTCGTCTTCATCCGGTCCCTGCGTCACGTTGACGATCGGCACCGCGCGCTCGGGCATCGGCGCCGCGACCACCGGCTGGTCACCGGTCAGGTCGGCCGCACGCCCACCGGAGGCGACGTATTCACTTGTCAGACGCATCGCGTCTTCCTGCGCATCGAGGACGGCCACCGGCACCACCTGTGCGAGGTCGATCTGCCGGCGCAGGGCCATGACATCCGGATGGCGATCTGTCTCGCGTGTGAGACGGTCCTGCAGCTGATTTTCAAGTGTGCGCACCGAGGCCCGATGCGCCTCGGCCGCCGCCTCGCTCGCCTTGCGCGCGGCCAGCGCCTGGGTCCGAAGACTCGCCAGCGGATCGGCCGCCAGTCGCGGCATCTCAGGCGTCCGCGTCGTGCGCACGGGGCGCACCGGTCGCAGATGCTGCGTCAGCGTCGAGACCGCAATCTGTTGCTCCACGTCCACGCGCACCGCATCGGCCGTCCGCGTCAGCAATGTGTGGGTCTCCGCAATCGCATCAATGTCCACACGCCGACGGGCCTGCAGATACGCTTCGGTCGCGCCCTCAACCACATCGACCGTGGTGGCCGGGTCAGTCCAGCGCGCGGAGACGACGATGACTTCGCCGTCAACACGCACAGAGATGCGCTGCGCCAGCACATCAATAAGCATTTCCTTCAGTTCGGCATCGGAGACCGGTCCGCTGATGCGGGCCATGACGGAATCCTTGAAGCGCAGCACCGCAGGCCGCTCCTGCGCCCAGCGCGCCACAAGGTCGTAGTTATCGATGATGGCGCCGAGCGCCTGACGATCCCGCACCAGGTCACCGGCCGACTGCGTCAGGCTGTCCGTGCCCACCGGCACCGACCGCCGCGGAGACGCCAGCGCGGGCATCACGTCCGCCTTCCGCACCAGCAGCCGCGCATCAGTTGAATACCATCGAGGACTCAGAGCGCCCGTCACCGCGCCGGCGATGGCAAACAGCACCGTGATCACCACGATCGACACCCGATGCCGACGCAACGCCGATACACCGATGGCGTACGCACGGCTCCAGGCCTCGGGTGACCCAAATGGCATCAGGGACGGATCAGGTCCGTTCATGACGCCCTCCGGCCATCGCGGCACTGCCACAACAATGTGCGCATGACCGCCTCGACCTCGTGGTCGCCAAACGGCTTGTGCACGTAGGCATCAGCACCCGCATCCAACGCGGCCGCGCGATCCTGTGGATACGGACGCGCCGACACGATGACCACCGGGATGTCACGGGTCTCCGGCGTCGCACGCAACTGGCGGCAGACCTCGAGGCCCGACGTATTGGGCAGCATCAGGTCCAGAAAGATGATCGTGGGCTTCAGCGCCACGGCGCGTTCCAACCCGGCCTCACCGTCGCGCACGGACGTCACGGCCAGCCCCTGGCGGCGCAACAAGCCGGTCAGTACGGCCCGGACAATCGGGGAGTCATCAATAACAAGAGCAGTGGGGGCTTCAAACACGGGGCACAGTCCTTAGGAAAGACGGGGAAGAATGACGATTAACGCCACGACATACGCGAGCACAAACCCGACCATCGCGAGCAACATCGGTGCGTAGCGCACCTCGCGATGCCGGCGCAGCCACCACGGCGGCAACACAAAGGTCACAATCACAATCGAGAGCAGAAGTAGCGGTCGCACGGCCGCCTCTAGTGCAGCTTCCATGCCAGCTCTCGTACACCACGTTTCCCCTCTACACGCGCGTCACGCCGCACACCTCACCGTCTCACCTGTTTCATCCTGAGACAGCCCACCTGCCTCACCTTGATCCACACGCCCGCCCGTCCCCACCGCTATACCCGTAATCCACGTAATTCATTAGCAATCCAGGCTGGCACGCGGCTTGCCTTAGAGGGAGCCGATGAAGACCCGTCCACACATCGGCCACGTGCCGTTTGATCCGATCACACGCGGTGCCGCCGTCGACGCGATCGATCAACTCATTGCTCAACAACGCGGTGGCTACGTCGTCACCCCCAACATCGATCACATCGTCATGGCGCACCAGAACGCAGCGCTGCGACCCATCTACATGAATGCCTCGCTGTCATTGCCTGATGGCCAACCGGTGGTCTGGATGATGCGACTGCTTCGCACACCGGTGCCGGAACGTGTGTCCGGGTCCGATCTGATCGAACCGTTGATGGCGATGGCGGCCGCGAAACGATATCCAGTGTTTCTGTTTGGCGCGCAGCCGGCCGTCTCTGAGGAAGCCGCACGCCGATTGACCCTGCGCCACCCCGGCCTCGAGATCGTCGGTCGCGACACCTCGATGTGGAGCGCCGATGACGCCACGGCGCCTGCGGACTCGCCGGTGGTTCGTGCGATACACGCCTCAGGCGCACGCCTGGTGGTGCTGGCGCTGGGGTGTCCCAAGCAGGAAATGTGGATGGCCCGCCATGCCGCAGCCCTCGCACCTGCGGTCACCATCGGCCTGGGTGCCTCACTCGACTTTGTGGCCGGCGTCGTGAAACGCGCGCCGGCATGGGTCTCGGCCGCCGGCCTCGAGTGGGCCTATCGCCTCGCCCAGGAACCCGGACGCCTCGCGTATCGATACCTCGTGCGCGACCCCCTCATCATCCCGATCGTTGCGCGTCAGGCGCGACAGCTCGCGTTCAGAAAGGACTAGTCAGTCATGCCACGTCAACGCTCTGAAGTACTTCTGGTCGGATGCGGGGCCCTCGCCCGCGTGACCGCCGCTGATCTGGGCCGCCGCCATCATGTGGCCGGCGCCTTCTCCCTCAAACGTGAACCCGTGGCGCCCAACCTCGGCGTGCCGAAGCTCGGCCAGGTCGAAGACCTCGCGGCCTACCTGATGCAGAACCCGGTGGACGAGGTGTACTTCGCGACCGACATCCGCAAACATCACGCCGCGATCCAGGACGCCGTCGCCGTGTGTGAACGGCTTGGAATCCCGTTTGCGATTCCCGCGCACTCCTTCCATCTGTCTCGCGCGCTGCCGGCCGACCGCAACGCAGTGGCCGACGGCTATCTGCACTACGTCCTGACGGTGACCCGACCGGCGCAGGATGTGGTCAAGCGGGCGATCGACATTACGCTGGCGTCGCTGGCGGTCATCGGCCTCTCGCCGCTGCTGTTGGGCGTCGCCGCCGCCGTCAAGCTCACCTCACGTGGTCCGGTGCTCTTCCGGCAGGTGCGCGTCGGCCTGCGTGGACGCTACTTCCAGATGATCAAGTTCCGGTCGATGGTGGTGGACGCCGAAGCGCGGATGGCTGCGCTCATGGCGGAGAACGAACAGACCGGACCGGTGTTCAAGATGGCGCGCGACCCACGCATCACGTCGATCGGCCGCTTCATCCGGAAGTACAGCATCGACGAGCTGCCGCAGCTCTTCAACATCATCAAAGGCGACATGTCGATTGTCGGGCCGCGCCCGCCCGTGCCCTCGGAGGTGGCGCATTACCTGCCCTGGCAGCGCCGCCGCCTCTCGGTGCGCCCGGGCCTGACCTGCCACTGGCAGGTGCAGGGCCGCAATCAGATCGGCTTCGACGAGTGGATGTATCTCGACATGCAGTACGTCGACCAGAGCTCGCTCCGCACCGACTTCCAGCTCGTCGCCAAAACCATCCCGGTCGTTGTCACCGGTTCGGGAGCCAGCTAATGCATGCCCCGTCGCTCGTGACGCAACTGATGGACAAGGCCCGCCGTGACACGTCCGTCCCGTTCCGGGTGCGTGCGGCCAAGGGCGCGCGGTATCTCCGCGAATTGCTGACCGCGCGGCTCCATCTGCGCGGGGCATCCCAGGTCGGGCGACGCGCACGCACACTCGGGCGCCCCCGCATCGTCAACGACGGCCGTCTCGAACTGGGAGACGACGTGCTGATCCGCAGCGTGATGGTGCCCGCCGAGCTGGCGACCAGTCACACCGGTTCCCTCACGATTGGCGACGACGTGAGCATCAATTATGGAACGTCGATCTATGCCGAGCGGTCGGTGGCGATCGGCAATCGGGTGCGCATCGGTCCGTATGTCTCGATCACCGACACGGACTTTCACGACGTCTACGATCGCAATCTACGGCCGGGCGGGACGCCGGTCGTGATCGAAAGCGATGTGTGGCTTGGCGCGCGGGTGCTCGTCCTCAAGGGCGTGCGCATCGGCCGTGGCGCGGTCGTGGCGGCCGGTGCGGTCGTCACGCATGACGTGGCGCCGTTCACGGTCGTCGGCGGCGTGCCTGCCCGACAGATCAGCGCGCTCGACCGCAATCGGTTCACGCTCAAGGTGCCGGCATGAGTGAATCACTCCGAGCCGCCCGCAGCGCCGTCACGCTGGGATCCGCGCTCGCCGTCACGAGCGTGATCGCGCTGGTGGTGCGGCTGCTTCTGCCGCGCCTGCTGGGGCCTGAGGCATTCGGAGAGTTGCGTCTCGCCGAGAGTTTCGCCGAGATGCTGTTTGTCTTGCTGACCCTGGGTGTCGATCAGCAACTGCGGCGTGAAGCCGCGCTCGACCCCGCGCGGGCACGCCGGTATCTGACCGGTGTCACGCTCTGGCGTCTGGGATGTGCGGTCATCGGCATCGCCGCGTTCCTGGGCATTCTGCGTCTGACCGGCGCGTCATGGCCGGTGACGCAGATGTTCCTGGTGCTGGCCGTCGGCCAGACCTTCCTCGTGCTTAACAATTCCTTTGCGGCGTACGAACACGCTGCCGGCGATGTAGCCTGGCTCGCCCGCACGAACTTCGGCATGAAGCTGGTCTGGGCCGGCGCGATCATCGCCGCTCTGACCGGACTTCGAAGCGGACTGGGCGTCGCCATGGCCGGCGCGACGATCGAAACCATCCGGTTCATCTGGTTGCTGACGCGTGGCATGCGCCGGCACGGATTCACGCGGCAGCCCGACATGCGCATGGCGGGCACGGCGATCGTCGCGAGCATGCCCTACTTCATCCATCTGCTGGCCCACAGCCTGTATGCGCGGCTGGGCATTGGCTGGCTTGGCGCGGTCTCCACGGAAGTGGAAGTGGGCCTGTTCGGCGCGGCCGCCACCTTCGCCGGCGTCGCCCTCCTCGGCATGCCGCTGCTCTCGTGGGTGCTCGTGCCCTCGGCGTCGCGCGCAGCCGCCCAATCACCGGCGCAGTTCGAAGAACTCGTCTCCGGCGCGCTCCGCACCTCTCTGCTCGCCGCCGTGCCGCTCGCGTTCCTCTTTCACATTGCGGCGCCCGACCTGCTCGCATTCGCGTTCGGCGAAGCCTATCGACCGGCCGCGCCGGTCCTGCGACTGCTCGCGCCGACGTTTGCGCTCGCCTACGTCGCCACCGTCTGCGCGATCGTGTTGCTGCAACGCGATCAGGTGCGCCAGGTGGCCACCATCTCGATCGGTGGCCTCGTGGTCACCGCTGCCCTCGATGCGTTTCTTGTCCCCGCCTACGGTGCCGCGGGCGCCGCGCTCGCAACCTTGATCACGGAAGTCATCGTGACGACGCTGCTTGTGCGCGCGGCGCGGCCGGCGTGGCATCGCAGCCATCTCGGTCGCAGCACCGCGGCACTGGCCGGCGCGTCGGCGGCCGGGGCCGTCATGTTTGCGCTCGTCCCACACCCCGCGCCGGCGGTGGGTGTGTTTCTGCTCGTGTTTGGTGCCCTCGGTGGAGTGACCACCGGTGACCTGGGCACCGTTCGTTCGTTACTGGAGGCCTCATGAAGTTTGTGTTCGCATGTGTATTCACCGCGGTGCTGTTCGGCTCGGCCGCACCCGCATTGACCCAGGACTATGTCATCGGGACAGACGATGTGCTGGAGGTGTCGTACTGGAAGGACAAGGAGCACTCCGCCGAGGTCACCGTGCGGCCGGACGGATTTATCTCCCTCCCGCTCATCAATGACGTGGCCGTGGCCGGGCTCACGCCGGCGGTGGCCGCCGAGCGCGTGCGCGCGAAGGCGGCGGAGTTCCTGCAGGACCCGATCGTCACCGTGAACGTCAAGCGCATCAACAGCCGCCGCGTGTTCATCACCGGCGAGGTCGCGCGCCCGGGCGCCTACCCGCTCACAGGTCCCACCACCGTCCTGCAGATGATCGCCACAGCGGGCGGCTTGACAGACTTTGCGGATCGCAACGCCATCGTCGTGATTCGCGCCGGACAGACGCCGGCACATTTCACCGTGAACTACTCGCAGCTGGCAAAGTTGCGCAACCTCGACCAGAACATCGCCCTCCTGCCGGGCGACACCATCGTGGTGCGCTAGTCGTGCGGTCCACACTGCGCGTGCTTGTCGTCATAGGGGTGGTGCTGGGATGTCCCCTCGCCGCTCACGCACAATCATCCGGGCGCACGCTGCCCGGGCTGACGCTGCAGGTGGACCAGGCGCACGAACGCGAGAACGCGGGCAGCCGGACACAGACCGGTCTGGTGGCGGTGGCGACACGCTCGCATCAGCAGCGCCGGCTGTTTGTTGGCGGCACGGCGCGGGCGCGCATGCGGGGCGCCCAGTCCCTTGAGGGCACGTCGCGTATTCAGGTATCTCCACGAACCACGCTGGCCTCGACCTATCGGATGTCGTATGCCACCAGGCAGGGCGACGATGTGGGCGCGTCGGGTTGGTCCTCGTCAGGATTGGCCGCCGCCACGACAATGGGGTTGGCGCACCAGGTGCGTCGGCGCACCACGGTTGGGGCGAGTTACCGGTTTGATCGCGTGCGATATCTGCCCTCCTCTCCCGCGACCGTGGCGCAGGGGGCGGGTGTCGGCATCTGGCGCGCACACAACCGTTACCTGACGTGGCAGGCCGGTTATGACTTCGGGTGGTCCGGGGTCAGAAGCCACGCGGCGGTTGTGCAGGCGCAGTATCGCCTGCCCCAGCACGAGGGCACGACGGTGAGCGTGGCCCTGCGGCCGACGATCACCGTGGGGGGCGTCCAACGCACCTCCGTGGTGGCCGGACTTGTGCGAGTTGACCACGCGCTTGATGAGCACCGGCGCGTCGGATTTGGCTACGAACGATCCGTGTCGCTGCTGGAATTGGCCGACCGCGCGGTCGTGGCCGACGTGTTTTCAGCGCATCTGGATGCGCGCACCCGACGCGTGTCGGTCGCCGCCTCACTGCTGGCGGCGCGTTCGCGGCGAATGAATGCGATCGTGCGGATGAATCTGCGCGTCTCGCCGCGTGCGGCGCTGTTTGGGGAATTCACCCATGCCGGCCAGGGCCGTGCGTCGTCGTTCACCCGCACCACCGTACGGTTCGGCGCGACGCTGACGCTGACCGGGCGCCCACTGGAGTAGACTCAACCTCGTCCATGCCCGAGGTCTTCGTCGTCGAGGACGACCCCGTCACCGCACGCATCATCACGGCCGCGCTGCGCAAGGCCGGGCTGGATCCCATTGTGTTTGCCACCGGTGCCGCGGCGATCGAGGGGCTGGAACAGCACCACCCCGAGGTGGTGTGCCTCGACCTCATGTTGCCCGATGCGAGCGGCGAAAGTGTGCTCGTGCGGCTGCGGGATGCCCGACCGGACCTGCCCGTGATCGTGCTCTCGGCGCAGGCGGATGTGACGCGTGCCGTGGACACGATGAAGTTGCGCCCGTTTGATTACGTGGTCAAACCGTTCATGCCCGAGCGGCTGGTACGCGCCGTGGCGATGGCGCGTGAGGAATTTGCCCTCCGCCAGCAGGTCCGCCGGCTTGAGCGCGAGGTGCAGGACACGTTCCGCTTCGAGGAGATCATCGGCCGGTCGACGCGGATGCGGCAGGTCTACGACCAGATCGACAAGGTCCTCACCAACCGTGTGCCGGTCTTCATTCACGGCGAGAGTGGAACGGGCAAGGAACTGGTGGCCCGCGCCATCCATTACAACGGCACCCGGCGAGCGGGTCCGTTTGTGGCACTCAACTGCGGAGCCATCGCCGAGAGTCTCCAGGAAAGCGAATTGTTCGGGCACGAGCGTGGTGCGTTCACGGGCGCGGCGACCCAGTACCGGGGACGGTTTGAGCAGGCGCACGGCGGCACGTTGTTTCTCGACGAAGTTGGTGAGCTGAGTCCGGCCGTGCAGACACGACTCCTGCGGGTGCTGCAGGAAGGTGAAGTGCAGCGCCTCGGCGGCACTCAGACCACCAAGGTGGATGTGCGCGTGATCTCGGCCACACACCGGAACCTCGATCAGCTGGTGAGCGGGGGCAGCTTCCGCGAGGATCTTTTCTACCGTCTCATGGTGTTCCCCATCGAGCTGCCTGCACTGGCCCACCGGGTCGAGGACATTCCGATCCTCACCACTCACTTCGTCCGTAAACATGTACGCCAACTGGGGCTGGCCGAGGCCACCTTTGAGACGGATGCCCTCGATGTGTTGTGCCGCTACGAGTGGCCGGGCAACGTCCGTGAACTGGAAAACGTGATTGTGCGAACGCTCGTGTCCAGCGGAGGTGGTGTGATTGGCGTCGACGCCCTCCCGCCCGCCCTGGTGTTGCGGTCGATGAAACTGGATCAGCCCGGCGTGCAGGCGGTGGCCCCTGCGGAGATCGTGCCGTTGGAGGTGCTGGAACGCCGCGCGATCCTGCACGCCCTGGCCGCCCTCGACGGCAACATGTCCCTCGCGGCCAAACGGCTTGGCCTGGGACGCGCCACGCTGTATCGCAAGTTGTCCCAGTACGGCATTCCGGGCGCCCCCACCCAGAGCTGACGACCCGTGTCGTGATCGCCCCATCTGTGCGCAACGACACAGACGACGCGGGCGCCGTTTGGCAGCATGAACACATGTCTGACCCACGAAATGACGCCCACGACAAAAAAGTCGCCCAGCAGAAGACCGACAAACACGACAAAAAAGAGCAGGAGACGGCGCAGGCTGACGTCGAGGCGGCGGTGACCGAGATCCCCACGGCGGCGCCACCCTCGGCCACGCTGGAGGGTTCGTTGGCCGTCCTCGGGAAGCTCAAGGAGCTGGAATTTCACTCCCGCGCCCACCTCGAACGGCTCGCCCAACTGGCGCTGACGGTTGAGGATGAGCTGAAACAAAAGGACTTCGCGGGCCCACTCAGTGAGGTCTACTCTGCACAGAGTGAGGTCCAGACCAGGCTCACCGCCCTGCTTGAGGCCTATAAAACGGAGTGTGAGCGCCTGCAGGAATAGTCCGTTCGCCGCCGGTTTTTGAGCCTGAATCAATCGGTTGATTGACTGAGACGCCCTGCTGGACGCCTGTCCGGTTTAGATGCATACTCTGTCCGTCCCCGTTCAGTCAGGCTCACCTATGTCACAGCACGTCCCTTTCTCTGTGCCGTCCTCTGTCACCCGTGTACGTTCGTTCGCTGGTCTTCTCGCCCTGGGAGGAGCTCTCCTGCTCGGCGCCGTCTGGCCAGCCGCGCAGACACAGCCGCCGGCGAGCGACCTGGTTGTAGGACGCAACGTCAACATGGTGTCGGGTCAGGAGCTGCCCGGCGGCGATCCGTACCTGCAGCGTCAGAACGAGCCGTCGGTGGCCGCCTCGACGCGCAACCCCCTTCACCTGCTGGCCGGGGCGAACGACTATCGCACCGTCGACATTCCCGGCAACTTCGACGATGGGGAGACGGGTGATGCGTGGCTGGGGGTCTTCAAGTCTTTTGACGGCGGCGAGCGGTGGCAGAGCACGCTCCTGCCGGGTTATCCACAAGACACATCGGCCGAGGGCATGGCGTCGCCCCTGAAGGCGTATCACGCCGGCGCGGACCCGGTCGTGCGTCCCGGCACCAACGGCCTGCTCTATTTTGCCGGTCTGGCGTTTAACCGCGGCGAGGGTGGGGCGAGCGCCATCTTTGTGTCGCGGTTCGTCGACAACAACAACAAGGAAAACGGCGACCCGATCGCCTACATCTCCACCTCCATTGTGGCGAAGTCCACCGGGGCGGCGTTTCTCGACAAACCCTGGATGGCCGTCGACGTCCCCCGGGCCGGAGCGAAGGTGTGCCGCATCAGCACCCAGCAGCCGGCTCCAAAGGTCGCCGGTGCGACCGCGCGTGTGACCACGACCAGAAA
The DNA here is from genome assembly GCA_964423815.1 of uncultured Solibacteraceae bacterium. GTDB lineage: Bacteria > Acidobacteriota > Vicinamibacteria > Vicinamibacterales > SCN-69-37 > SYFT01. The sequence continues at coordinate 15,198 of CAYRGW010000080.1, forward strand.
AGGGGCTGACGGCCGCGCCGTCTCAGCCGCCGCGCAGACAATCAAGACCACGCGTACGACAAAAGGCACACCGACCGTGTTGCCCACGCCCGGCATCGCGAACGCCACCACCGTCTCCCAGCAGGTACTGGCGGGCACGATGTATGTCGCGTACGCGCAGATCACGACCACGACGCTCGCCACCGGCGCATCGGACATCGAGTCGCGGATCATGTTTTCGCGGTCTGAAGACTGCGGAGCGACGTGGTCCACGCCTGTCCGGATCAGCGACCCGGCGCACAAGATCAATCAGGGCGCGACCATCGCGGTCGATCCCGCCACGGGGGCGGTCCACGTCGCGTGGCGCCAGTTTGGCCTGACGGCCACCGCGCCCGACGCGATCATGACGGTGTCGCCCAACATTGGTGGCAAGGTCGCGAAAAAGCCCGTCAAGGTGCACGAGTTCAAGCCCGGCCCGAAGGCTGACGCGATTGAGCCCAAGCTGCAGCGCGCCCACCGCCATGGGGACGTGCATCAGTTGGTTTCGATTCGCCCGTTCGACTCCGGCACTGGCGAGGATCGCTTCCGGACCAACGCCTATCCGACGATCGCCATCGACGACGAGAGTCGCGTGTATCTGGCGTGGACCGAACGCGGGTACGCCGGAGCGCGATCGGATCCACTCATCGGAGATGCCCGCGTGGTGCTCGCCACGTCCAGGACTGCCGGCGTGTGGACCACGCCACGCACCGTTGATTCGCAGCCCGTCGGCACCGACCTGCCCGGGCACCAGATGATGCCGTCCATGTCCTACTCGGGCGGCCGCCTGCTCATCGTCTATTACGACCTGCGCCAGGACGTCTCGCGGGTATTCGGTCCGTTTGTATCCGAGCGGGATGCGATCGCGACCGGCTGGCGCCACACGATTGACGTGCGCGCGGTGCAGGCCCCCAAGGGCGACGTGCCGGCGTTTGGCGCGTCGACGATGGTGTCCCAGTATTTGATGGGAAACCTGCGCGGCGCTGCCGGAGCGTCGGCTCAACAGCTGCAGTTCAACGCGCCGAACCTCCCCCTGTTCCAGCTGGGCACCGTGCCCTTCATGGGTGACTACATCGATGTCGCGCCGGCGCCGGCGTTTGTGCAGAATCCCGGCGGCGCATGGATCCACAACACGGCGAACACGTCTGCGCCGGTCTTTCACGCGGTCTGGACGGACAATCGTGATGTGCAGAAGCCGAAGGACGGCGACTGGCAGAACTACACGCCGCCCGGCGGATCGGGATGTGTCGACGGCCAGACCGGCATGCGGAACCAGAACGTGTACTCGGCGCGCATCACGATGGGGTTGCTCGCAGGATCGCCCGGCAACACCAAGCCGCTCAGCGCGGTCACCCCGCGCGGCTTCGTCGTATTCGCGCAGAACCTCACGTATCAGACGAAGGCGTACCGCCTCACGATTGAAAATCAGCCGGTCGGCGGCAATGCGTCGTTCAACCAGCTCGGCCTGGCCACACCTGAGCCGCTGTTGCTGTCGGTCGATGTGAAGGTGGCCCCCAGGTCCATGGTCACCCGCACGGTGTATGCGACGTCCACCAATGCGAAGGAGCAGGTGCGGGTCTCGGTGACTGAAGTCAGCGTGGCCGACTTCCTCCCGATCAGCGGGGGTTTGGCGACGCGGGTGATCCTCAACCCCGACATTTCAAATCCTGACATCTCGAATCCCGACATTTCGAACCCGGACATTTCCAATCCCGATATCTCCAATCCGGATATCTCGAATGCGGAGGTGTACAACCCCGACATTTCGAATCCCGACATCTCCAACCCGGACATCTCGAACCCGGATATTTCGAATCCCGATATCTCGAACCCGGATATCTCCAACGTCCGCATTGCCAATCCGGACATTTCAAATCCCGACATTTCGAATCCGGATATTTCGAATCCCGATATCTCGAACCCGGATATCTCGAATCCCGACATCTCCAACCCCGACATTTCGAACGGGTCGCTGACCGATGTGACGTGGACGATTCGGAACGACGGCAACACCACGGCCAGTTTTAACGTGAATCTCTTCATCGCCAATCAGGCGGCGGCGGCCGGCGGCATCAAGACCCAGCTCGTCGTCCACAAGACGTACAAAACGCCGGTGTCGGATGGCTGCGTGTTGAAGTCGCAGACCCAGACGGTGCTTGTGGCCAACGTCCTGAATCCGACGTTCAAGACGGCCGGCGACGACACGACGTTTGATCCCGCGAATCCCGACATCTCGAACACGACGTTGTGGCTCGAACCCGGCGGCGAAGGCAAGATCACGCTGCGCATCGTGGATCCCAACCCCGCCGACAACATCGGGATCAATCCGGTGACGGACGTCACGCCCGTGGTGCAGTCGCTGGCCGTGAATACGCCGCAGTTGAGCGACCCGATGCCGGTGCCGCCGGCAACGCCGCTGCCGACCGATCCGCAGCCGGCGCCACCCGTGACGCTTGCCTTTGTCGCGCAGCCGGTAAACACACTGGTCAACACGCCCATGGCCGACATCACGGTCAGCGCGGTGGCGGGAGCCAATCCCGCCCCCGGCGTGCAGGTCACGCTGGCCATTGCCATCAATCCGTCCGGTGGCAACCTCATGGGCACCGTGACCACGTTGACCGATGCGCTCGGCATCGCGACGTTCAGCGGCATTGAAGTGGGCCGTGATGGCGTGGGGTACCGCCTGTCGGCCTCGGCCAGTGCGTCCGGAGCCCTGCCGGTGCTGTCCGACGCGTTCACGATTGGAGCCGGGGCGCCTCCGCCTGCGGTGGCATGGTCCGCCACCGGCGACGGCATCGTTGTGTTGACCGACAACGGGGCCGTCGGCGGCACACCGCAGATGACCTATCAGCGCAACGGCTTCCCCAACTTCACCGGGGCCTGGACGTTGTCGAGCATCGCCCCGGCGGGTGGAGCGATGCGTCTGGACTGGGAGTGGACCGGGTTCCACTCGTACTGTGCGTCCGCCGTCCAGCTTCAGGCCTTCGTCAATCGCGGAGGACTCGATGTGTTTGTGGGGCCGCTGCTGCAGGAGGCCGACACCTGCGTCGGTGCCCGCAACCCGAGCGCCGGATTTGCGTTCGCCGGCGTGACGTCGGTGGTGGTGCAGGCCGGGGACACCTACGGGTTCCGGCTGAACGGCAGCCACGGCGATGGCACCTACGCTCTTGAGGGCACCTTCGGGGTCGTCGTCAACGGTGCGACGTCGCCGAGTCCGTTTGTTGTCACCAACGCGTCGGATGGCGGTCCGGGTTCGCTCCGCGCAGCGCTGATCGCGGCGAATGCGGACGTGGACCCGAACACGATCACCTTCGCCATTCCAGCGGCGCGGCTGCACACCATTGCGCCGGCCACACCGCTGCCCGTGATCATGAACCCAGTGGTCGTCGACGGCCTGTCGCAGCCGGGCTCGGCCTCCATGGCGCCGATGATCAACCTCGACGGCCGGTTCATGTTGAATTTCGTCTCCGACAATAACGACGACCTGCCGGGGACCAATATCGGCCTGGCGCCAGGGTTCGAAGTGGCTGCCTCGGACGTGACGATTCGGGGTCTCGGCATCAACCGCTTCCCGGGACCTGGCGTGTATGCCCACAACGGCTCAAACAACGTGCGTGTTGAAGACAACGCCATCGGCGCCGGACTCGCCGGAGTGCCGACATGGCCGGCCAACCACATCGGCATCCATCTGAACTACAGCACCAATCACGTGATTGCCCGCAACGTGATTTCCTCCGCCGAGGTGGCCGGCGTCCTGCTCGTTGGTGGTTCGGGCACGTCAATTACCGGCAACCGGATCGGCACAAGCGCTGACGGTCTGACCGCGCTGCCGAATCTGGACAATGGCATCACGCTCTACGATGGCGCGACGAACACGACCATCGATGGCAACCTGATCTCCGGCAACGGCACCATCGGCCAACCGAACGGTTATGGCATCGACATTCAGCACAATGGCGCATTGGCGGAAGTGACCAACACCGTCATCACCAACAACATCATCGGTCTTAATGCGGCCGGCAACCTGGTGACGCGTGTCGCGGGTGACTACATCGGCCCGGGCCCAGGATTCGTGAACTTCGGTCCGGTGCAACGCGGCAACTCCGGGGGCGGCATTCGTGTGCAGCGCAGCGCCGGCACACAAATCGGCCTGCCCGGCAACGGCAACACCATCTCCGGCAACACCACTGAAGGTGTGCGCATCGAAGGCGCGCACAGTGTGGCGCCGGTGCTGCGGGCCAACCGCATCGGAACCGATCCGACGGGCACGTCGGCGCGCGGCAACACCAGCCGCGGCGTCGAGGTGGACGGGTCTGCCGCGGTCATCGGCCAGGCGGGCGCCGGTAACGGCAACGTTATCTCCGGCAACATCGGCGATGGCGTGACGGCCAACGGCAATACGGTGATTGAGAACAACCTCATCGGCACCACGGCCGCAGGAACCGTGGCGCTGGGCAACGCCTCATTGGTGGATGGCGGCACGCCGTTCAGCCCCGGGTGCTGCCACAGTGGTGTATTTGTGATTGCCCCGAACAACACCGTGCGAGGGAACGTGGTCGCCGGGCACAATGCGCACCAGCAGGATTCCGGGATTCGCTCGCAGGGGGCGTCGGGACAGGCGCCGAACCTCATCGAGAACAACTGGGTCGGTACCGATCAGACCGGCACACTCGCGCTCGGGAATGGCGTGGGCATCGGCATGTATGGCGACCAGTCAGGGACCACGATTCGACGGAACGTGATCGCGTTTAATGACTACCTTGGGATCTGGCTGACCGGTGGGGTTGAAGGGGCGATGATTGGCGGGGTGCTCGCGGCCGACGGTAACGAGATCCGCAACAACCTCAGCGGCGTCGTGGTGGGTTATGACCTGGTGGCCAGCGAAGTCGGCAACTCGATTCTGAGCAACAGGATCACCAACCATCAGTGGCGCGGCATCCTGCTGGGTGGCAACCACGGGCCGGGCAACGACGCCGGTGACGGCGATGGCGGGCCGAACGGCCAGCAGAACTTCCCCGTGTTGAGCAATGTCTCGGACAACGGCGTGGTCACCACCGTGGACTACCTGCTGGACAGCCTGCAGATCAACGCGACCCACACGATTCAGGTCTTCGCAAACACCGCGTGCCACGTGGAAGGGTACGGCGAGGGCGCCCGACTTGTGGGCTCGTTCCTGCAGGTCAGCGACGGCGCCGGTGACATGGTCGTCGTCGGAGCCGCGCTCGGCGAGATGGTGCCTGCAGGCCAGTTCCTGACGGCCACGGCCACCGACGGCAACGGCAACACGTCGGAGTTCTCGCAGTGTGTGGAGGTTGTGGCGGCCCCGGTCGGGCCGGTGATCACATCCGCGACCCCCGCCAGCGGCGCGGCAAACGACGGCTTCATGGTGCTCCAGGGCACGAACCTGCCGGCCGGCATTGGTGATGTCGTCGCTGAGGTGACCAGCGGTGCCGCAACAGCGAACGGCTTCTGGTTCGCGGGCGCGTCGTCGCCGACGGCCGGGTATGTGCGGTTGCCCGGCCTGCCGCTCGGGGCCGCCACGATCCGCCTGCGCAACAACGCCGGCACCATCGTGACCAACGCATTCCCGATCACGATCACCGCCGTGCCTGGCACGCCGGTGATCACGGCGATTCGGGACGGCGGCTTCAACGTGGTGGCCGCGCCTGTTGCGGCCGGCACCGCGATCTGGGTCGGGGCGTACGGCACCGACACGACGGGAGCCGTGGTGCGCTTCACGCAAGGCGCCACCACGTGGGATGTCGCGGCAGGTGCCGTGGCGTCCAACGACGTTCTTGGGCTGATTGCGCAGGTGAACATGCCCGGCGATGCGTCGACAGGCACGATCGACGTGAGCATCCGTCAGGGCGCGAGTGCGTTCAGCGCCCCGGTCACGATTTCCGTGTCGAATCCCGGCTTCATCGGTGTGGCTGGTGGCCCGGGTGGCAATCCGTTTGGTCCGGTGACGTGTAACCCCGGCAGCGTGCTGACGGCGCTCACCGGTGAGGCCGGCAGCTACGTGGGCCAGTTCACGATGTGGTGCGCGCCGGTCCTTGCGGGGCCCTCACTTGGTGCCGCGGTGGCGTCGGCGGTCATCGGCATTCCTGGCGTTGGCCCGACCGACTATGGTGCGGCGCTGACGTGCCCGGGGAACTCGGCGATTACGGGCATCTCCGGTCTGGCTGGAAACGTCGGCTGGGGCACGGTGGTCGCCAGCCTCAGCGTGCGATGCACGGACGTGACGACCAACGCGGAAGTGACCAGGGGACCGATTGGTGGTGGTGCCCCGACGCCATACAGCTTCATGTGTCCGGCCGGCGATGAGGGGATCGGCTTCGCTGGTGGGTTTGGTGGAGTGCTCGATCGCATCGGCATCGTCTGCGGCAACCGCGCGGCGCCACAGCCGGAGGCGGAGACCACAGTCACTGCAGTGTCGGCGCCCGTGACGTTCGCGCCGCCGCCCTCGCGCCCGACGCCGCTGACGCGTTAACGCGTCCGCCAACACGGCGGGGCTGAAGCCCACGCCCTACACGGACGTGTTCGTCTTCGTA
>CAYRGW010000081.1:0-21306 GCA_964423815.1 uncultured Solibacteraceae bacterium
CCGACCACCACCGCCACCGCCGCGTGCGCCGCGACCACCGGGCGCTGCGGCTCCGGGAGGCGGGGGCACCGGGCGATCACCGGGCTGGCCGGTCGCCGTCCAGACCACGGTACCGGCGGCGTCCATCACGTCGACCTGCACGGGCGCGGTCGGCTTGTCCTTAAACCAGTACTGAATCGTGGGCAGCCGGCCTCCCTGTCGATACCCATCTTCCGGCTTGTAGAGAATGGCGGTGGGTGTGGTCTGCACCGGCGCCATCGACTGCAGCGGCGAGAGGTTGTCCATGATCCAGTAGCCGCGGCCCTGCGTCGCGACGACGAGGTCATTGCGGTACACCTGCAGGTCCGTGATCGGCGTGCGCGGGAGGTTGTTCTGGAACGACTGCCAGCTGCGGCCGTCGTTGAACGACACATACATGCCGAACTCGGTGCCCGCATACAGCAGGCCCTTCTTCTTCGGGTCCTCCTGAATGGCGCGCGTAAAGTGAGTGTTCGGGATGCCGTTGGTGCCGTCGGCGATCCGTGTCCACGACTTGCCGTAGTCGTCCGTGCGCCAGATGTAGGGCGTGAAGTCGCCCATGCGGTACCGATGCATCACCACAAACGCGCGCGCGGGATCGTGGTCCGACGGGTCGATCGTGTTGATGGTGCCTTCCGGCCAGTCCGCAGGCGTCACATTTGTCCATGTCTTGCCGTTGTCACGCGAGACATGCACCAGACCGTCGTCACTGCCCGTCCAAATCAGGCCGGGGGTGGTCGGCGACTCTTCGAACGCAAAAATTGTCGCGTAGACTTCGACGCCGGTGTTGTCGCGTGTGATGCCTTCGCCGCCGGAGTACTGCTGGCGACGTTTGTCGTTCCGCGTCAGATCGGGGCTGATGACATCCCAGTTGGCGCCGCCGTCGGTCGTCCGGTGCACCACCTGCGAGGTCGTATAGACCACATCGGGCGTGTGCCACGAAATCTTGATGGGGTTGTTCCACTGGAAACGGTATTTCATGTCGGCCGCGCGCTGGCCGGTCTGTGAATCGGCGTAGACACGGACGTTTTCGGAGAGACCGTTCTCGCGATCGACGCGCTGCAACGTGCCGCCGTAGTTGCCGGCGTAGTTAAGGGTCGAACGACGCGGGTCGACGGCCACGTAGCCGGACTCGCCACCGCCCATCTGGTACGGCTCCGCGTTGCCCTGGCTCGGCACGCCGATCGTGCTGTTGTCCTGCTGACCGCCGTACACCCAGTAGGGATACCGGGTGTCCACCGACGCGCGGTACATCTCCGACGTCGGCTGGTTGTCCTGGCCGGACCACATCGCGCCGCCCTGGCCGGCCACACCGGTCGACACGGCCGCGCCGCCGTCGTTGCCCGTGATCATGATTTTGTTGTTGGTCGGATTGATCCAGAGGTCGTGATAGTCACTGTGCGACTGGATGCCGGCCGAGCCAAACGTCTTGCCGCCGTCGGTCGACTTGAAGGCGCCGACGTTGAGCCCGTACACCGTGTCCACGTCGACCGGGTCGGCGTGAATGTGGGTGTAGTACCAGGCGCGCTGCTGCAGCGCACGGCCCGTGAACCCACGCGTCCAGGTGAGGCCGCCGTCGTTCGAGATGTAGACGCCGCCGAGATCGCCACCGGCTTCCACCTGCGCATACACACGATTGGAATCCGCGCCCGAAATCGACACGCCGATACGCCCCGTCATCACCTTGTCGGGCAGACCGCCGCCCAGCTTCGTCCAGGTCGTGCCGCCGTCCGTGGAGCGGAACATGCCGCCCTCGGTCGAGCCCGACTCGATGGTCCACGGCTTGCGCTCGGTGGTCCACATCGCCGCAATCAGGATGTCCGGATTCTTGGGGTCCATGGCGAGGTCAACAGCGCCGGTGCGGTTGCTGATGAAGTGCACCCGCTCCCAGGACTTGCCGCCGTCCTTCGTGCGATAGACACCACGTTCGTCGCTGGGCGCGAACATGTTGCCCAGCACCGCGACGTAGGCCACATCGGGATTGGTCGGATGAATCCGCACGCGACCGATGGTGCCGGAACCGCGCAGACCAACGTGTTCCCAGGTCTTGCCGGCATCACTCGACTTGTACATACCGACGCCGGGCGACACGTTGCCGCGGGGGCAGGCCGAACCGGTGCCGACGTACAGGACACTCGGGTTGGACAACGACACGTCGATCGCGCCGACCGAACCGGCTTCAAAAAAGCCGTCGGACAGATTGGTCCACGTCTCGCCGGAGTTGGTGGACTGCCACACGCCGCCCCCGGTGTATCCGGCATAAAACAACGTCGGGTTGGAGGGCACGCCCACCACCGCTGTTGACCGACCGCCACGGCTGAAGACCGACAGGTGCCGGTACTGCATGCCGCTGAGCATGGCCGGGTCCACCAGTGCCGTCCCGGCCGCCTGCTGTTCTGCACCCACGCGCGGCGTCGCCACCACGCCCGTATACACCAACGCTGCGACCACCAGCACTGCTCCAGTGCGCCAAGTTTTTTTCATCGGGAATCCTCCTGAAACTCCTGTTGTCCGCAAACGCAGCGGCCCAACCGCTCGAAGGGTACCTGACGGGAGACGATGATTCAACTGCCGGGGTAAGCTGACACCCCATGTCTGTCGCCCGTCTTGTTGTGTCCTCGATGTTGACCAGCCTGTGCCTCGTGGCCCTGTCGGCCAGCGCCCAGGCGCAATCACTCCCAACCGTCACGGCCGACGTGGTTGTCACCGCGACGACCACGCCTGTGCCCACGCAGACGACGGGCCGCGCGGTCATCAGCTTCTCCCGTGAAGACCTCACCCGTCTGGGCATCTCGTCGGTGGTTGACGGCCTCCGGCTCCTCCCTGGCATCGACCCGCGCGCCCGGGGCGGACGCGACGTGCAGACGGACTTCAGTGTGCGCGGTGCCACGTTTGGTCAGGCCCTCGTCCTGATTGACGGCGTTCGACTCAACGACGCGCAGAGCGGCCATCACAATGGGGAGATTCCCGCCCCGCTGCTCGGGATCGATCGCATCGAGATGGTGGCGGGGCCGGCGTCCGCCGTGCATGGTGCGGACGCTCTCGGGGGAACGATCCAGATCCTCACGCGTACCGATCGGCACCAGACTGTCGACGTCTCGTTCGCCGAATTTGGCACCCTCTCGGCGCAGGCCTCGTCGAGTGGATGGGGACTGCCCGCCTCATGGACGATGTCCGCGTGGGGGGCGAAGTCTGATGGCTTCATGTTTGACCGCGACTATGGACAGGGCGGCGCGAGCCTGCGTGGCCGCCTGCGCCAGGGACTCATCGTGGACGCGCGTCACCAGCGGCGAGCCTTTGGCGCCAACGGTTTTTACGGCAACTCCCCTTCCAGGGAATGGACCGACGGCACCGTGATTTCAGGCGTGTGGGGTGTGAGTGGATCCACGTGGTTTTCACAGACACGTGTGGCCGCGCGCCGGCACCACGACCGATTCCGGTGGGACATCAGGCGCCCGGGTTTCGCGGAGAACACGCACCGTACCGATGCCATTGACGCGGACCTCACGGTGAGTCGCGTGGCGGGGTCAACGATGCGGGTGAATGTCGGCGCTGGTGGAGGTGGCGACTGGATCGAGTCGTCCAACCTTGGAGACCACACCTACGGTCGCGCCTACGGTTTTGCCGAAGCGCTCTGGACGCCCGTCAGCCAGGTTTCGGTCCAGGCCGGCGCACGTGTGGACCACTACTCGACATTCGGGACCGCGTGGAACCCCTCGCTGGCCGTCAGCACACAGCTCAATCAGCGGGTGCGGCTTCGCACGTCGGTCGCGCGCGCATTCCGGATTCCCACCTTCACCGAGCGGTTCTACACCGACCCCGCACATCAGGCGAGCGACGCGCTCAGTCCCGAACACGGCTGGTCAGTGGACGCCGGGCTGGAAGTGACCGCCGCGGACTGGACGCTTGGTGTGTCCCCGTTTACGCGCTGGGATACCGACGTGATCGACTGGGTGCGGCAGGTGCCCACCGACCGCTGGCGCACCACCAACGTGCACGACGTGACGACACGCGGCGTGGAGGTATCCGCGTCGCGGCGCTGGGCGGCCGCATTGTTGCGGGTGCACTATTCGGTGCTGGATGTTGATGCGGCGCAGCCGCCGGCCTTGTCGAAGTACGTGCTGGAATATGCGCGCCAAAGCGCCGGCATCGCCGTCGCGGTGCCGACGGGATGGCGGACGCAACTCGCCGTGACTGCAGACGCGCGCGACCGCAGGAACGGGAGTAACGGGCAGCAGTATGTGTTGGTGGGAGCCAGACTGACCCGGCCTTTCGGCCGGGTCGATGTCTATGTCGAGGGGACAAACCTGCTCGACGAAACCTATCGCGAAATCGCGGGGGTGCCGATGCCGGGCCGAACGCTGGGCATCGGGCTGCGCCTTCGCTGATCGGGTCTACTTCCCGGCCTCTTCCTCAGTCTCTTCGGTTTCGGCCTCTTCACCCCACGGGGCATCGTCTCCCCACGGAGACGCCTGGGGGCCGGGCACGATGCCGGCGATGTCCGGATCCTCGCTGCCGCTGCGGGACATGACGGGTTTGTTGTCGCGGGCGACTTCCCGGCGCGCGGCCTTTTCCTTCTGCCGCTCCTGCCGTGCCCGTTCGCGTGCGCGCTTCTGCGCGCTGACTTTCGGATGATTTGCCAACTGTGGTCCTTTCCCTGCCGCCCGGGTTACTTGCTGCCGGGCGCGAACTTTAATCCTACCAGCCCCGCGATAATCAGCCCGACACAAGCCAGGCGAAACGGCGAAGCTGACTCCCCAAACCGAAGAATTCCAAAAATCACGGTCCCGACCGCGCCAATCCCCGTCCAGACCGCGTACGCGGTGCCCAGCGGCAACGTGCGGACCGCCAGCGAGAGCATCCAGACACTGGCGATCAGGGCGACCACGGTCAGTGTGGTCGGCACAGGCCGCGTGAATCCATCAGTGTACTTGAGACCGACGGCCCATGCCGTTTCCAGGACACCTGCCGCGATAAGAATCACCCATGGCATGCGCGCATCACTGTACACCGATGAGGCGTTCAGCGGGCGCGCCCCCCTCATCGACCCAATAGGCGCGGACGGCCTCCAGACTCCGTCGCTGCTCGGCTCCCCGCCACGCGTTGTCACGCAGATCGACCACCACGGTCCGGCCGTTGGCCCGGTGGCGATTCAACGTTTCGGCCAGATGATCCGGCCACGACCAGCCGGGACACACGGTGGTCCACCTGGGTGACGTCAAGACACCGCGCGGCTCCAGGGTGGCCTGCGTGCGGATCATGGCGACGGCTGGACAGGCATGTCCCGTCACGATGACGGCGTCGGACGGCAGCGTTTCCAGGAGGGCCGGCAGCGCGTCCCGTATCGCAAGCGTGGGTGCTTCACCTGAGCGCACGAGGGCACGTCCGGCAATGAGCGGCGTCACAAAGACGAACACAAGCAGCACCCACCCGCGCGTCGTGAGCACCGGCGGCAGGCGGCGGTCGAGCAGCCACCCTGCCGGCAGGGCCAGCGCTGCGGGGAATGCGGCGAGCAGATACCGCGGGCTGTACGAGACGCCCATGTAGGTCGCCATCACTGCCCACTGCAGCCAGGCGGGAAACACGAGGTTCCGAAGTCCCGGGGTCCCGAGGTTCCGAAGTCCTGCGATAACGATCACAAGGACAGCCACCGGACCCAGCGCGAGCATCCATCCGAGGATTACGCCGGCTTCCCGGACACTCCACACCTTCAGCGCGCGGTCATGCGCCATGCCGTCGAGCCAGGTGGAGATTGTGTCGATGTACCCTGGCTGCGTCAGCACCACCCACACCATCGGGAGCAGGACAACGACGATGGTGGTGGCGAGGAAGGCTGAGGCGAGCCGGGGTCGCGCGGCCGTGGATGCCTGCCAGACAAACACCGCGCACGTAACGCCCGCAAACAGCGAGGCTTCGCGGAATCCGATCGCGAGACCAAACCACAACCCCGCCCACGCGGCGTCTGCGCTCCGTCCGGACCGACAGGCCCGCATCGTGGCGATCCAGGTCAACAACACAAGCGGCACGGCCGGACCGTCGGTCAGGACTGCGGCGCTGGTGTGTGCAAAGGCGGGAGACGCGGCGACAAACGCCGCGGAGAGCCCGGCGGCGCGCGACGAAAATCCCGCCTCAAGCGCAAGTCGCCGCGTGAGCGGCGCGCTGAACGCGGTGGCCAGGATGACGAGTACACGAAGCACACGTTCGATGTCCCACACCGAGCCGCCCGCCCACTGCCAGAGACTCGCGACGGCGTGTGTGGTCAACGCAAACACCGGTCGGCCCACACCCAGCCCACCGACGTGTCCGGTCAGTGCCTGTGTGACGTAGTCAAACGAGTCCCAGTAGACGGGACCGGGCGATCCAATAAACACCGCGCACACGACGGCGCACAGATACCAACTCACGGCGTCGAGCGATCGGAGGCCCACTGTGGCTGCTTCCAAAACAGAAACGGCCCGCCTTGCGGCGAGCCGTTTGTTAAAAAATTGGTCGGGGCGAGAGGATTCGAACCTCCGACCCCTCGGTCCCGAACCGAGTGCTCTACCAGGCTGAGCCACGCCCCGACAACCCGACCATCTTATCGCGAAAAAACCGTCGGGAGGCTTTTTCCATCGAAAAAGCCTCCCGACGGTTTTTTTAGGCGCCGGCTTTGGCGCCTCGCGACGAGACCAAGGTGGCCACACGGTCGAGCGCCGCGTGATCGGTCAGGTCAGGCTGGAGCGGCGTCACGGAGATAAAGCCGCTCTTGACGGCGTTATGGTCCGAGTTCTCAACGAAGTCCCAGTCGTCGGTCGCTTCTTCAATCCAGAAATAGGGACGCCCCCGGGGGTCCTCGCGCTGGGCCACCTTGGTGATGTGGTTCCGGCGCGCCTGGACCGTGGTCCGCACGCCGGCAATCGCGCCGCTGGGGACGTTGATGTTCAGGAACGCCCGCGCCGGCAGGGGCGAGGCCAGCAACGAGGCTGCCATCTCTGCCGCAAACTCGGCCGCCGCCGTGAAGTCGAAGACATCGCGGGTGAACTGCTGCGACACGGCAATCGCCGGGAAACCGAGCAACGCGCCCTCAAGCGCGCCTGCCACGGTCCCCGAATACGTCACGTCGTCGCCGATGTTGAACCCCTTGTTGATGCCGGACACGATGATGTCGGGCTTGTGCGTGAGGATCTGGTCGATGGCGATGTTGACGCAGTCGGTGGGCGTGCCGTCGACCGCAAACACGTCCTCGGAGATACGCTCCACGCGCAGAGGGCGCCGCAACGTCAGCGCGTGCCCGACGGCACTGGCTTCTGTCTGGGGGGCCACAATGACCACCTCGCCCACCGCACGAAGGGCTGTCGCGAGTGCGTGAATGCCTGGAGAAAAATGACCGTCGTCGTTGGTAACAAGAATGCGAATCATTGGTGTGCTGATCATACCCGGAGGAACCACTTGCGGCGGTACAGGACTTCACACAGGCCGTACAACACGAGCAGATTTGCGAACGCAAACGCCAGAGAGGTGTTCTTCGGGCTGCCGTAGGGCTGGAAGACACTCTCGTAGAGGTACCGAAGCAGGGTGACCTCTGAGCCGGACGCGCCGGTGACCCGAATCCAGATCAACGTTTTGACGAGCAGGCCGGACGCGACAAACAGCACCAGCGCATTCATCCCGAGCACCACCAATGGACGCACGACCGTGCGTTGTTCCCGCACGTCGAGGAGCCAATAACAGGCGGCAAGGGTCACCGAGGCAATGCCACTGGTCAACAACACATACGAACTGGTCCACAGGTTCTTGTTGATGGGAAAGGAGCGGCCCCACACCAGGCCCATCGCAATCGCCACTCCCCCGCCGGCAATCAGGAACGCGACCTTTTCGGCCTGCGTCCGCTCACTCGTGATGATCACTCCGGCCGCCACGCCGGTCAGGGCCGTCGCAATCGCGGGCAACGTGCTCAGCAGGCCCTCGGGATCCCAGGTGCGCGCCGACCGCCAGAGGTGCGCCTCCCCCAGCACCGTACGATCCAGCCAGGCACCGAGATTACCCGACGGTGTCAGGTCCCCGGCAATGCCGCCCGGCGGCGGCACAAAAAACAGGAGTCCCCAATAGGCGAGCAGGATCAGCGCCGAGACCCCAATCGCCGCCTGCCAGGTGTCGTCCTCGTGTTCGGCGGTGCGGAAGGCACGGAAGAACAACGCCGCCGCGAGGTAACAGATCGCCAGCCGCTGCAGCACACCCATGATGCGCACGGTGGACAGATCAAACCGGGGATACAACGCCAGGATCAGGCCCAACCCGAAGATGATCGCGGCGCGACGCAGGATGACGGGCACCGGCATCTGGGACCGGGCCGAGAGTGTGATTGACACCCCCACGATGAAGACAAAGAACGGAAAAATCAGATCGGTCGGGGTCCAGCCATGCCAGGGGGCATGCAGGAGCGGCGCGTAGACCTGCCCCCAATCGCCGGGATTGTTCACAATCACCATCGCGGCCATCGTGGCGCCGCGAAAGACATCCAGGGAAACGAGGCGGGGGCGCGTCACAAGGCGGCCAGTATAATCGGGCCATCGTGACTCCACGCCTTTCGACTCGGTCTGTTTGTGCGGTCGCCTGCGCGGTGGCCACGGTCACCGCCCTGGGCTCCCAGCTGCCAGTGGCTCCGTCGGGGTCCATCACGGACGTGCCGGGTATTCGGGTGGGTCACCACACATTAAGCGAGCGCCCGACAGGGTGCACGGTCGTGCTCGCGCCGCCGAACACCGTGGGCGCTGTGGATCAACGAGGCGGGGCTCCGGGTACGGCGGAAACCAACCTTCTCGCGCCCGAGAACATGGTCGAGATGGTGAATGCCATCGTTCTGTCAGGCGGCAGCGCCTACGGGCTGGCCAGTCGCGATGGCGTGATGACGTACCTGCGGGAGAAAAAAATCGGCTATCAAACCGCTGTCACGGTCGTGCCCATTGTGCCCGCGGCGATCCTGTTCGACCTTGGCGTGGGGGACAACCCCGAGATCACCCCCACCGCTGACTGCGGTTATCGCGCCGCCACCGCCGCAGCCGGGGGACTCGTGGCTGAAGGCTCGGTTGGTGCCGGGGCTGGCGCCACGGTCGGCAAGTTCGCCGGGGCAGGCCGTTCCATGAAGGGCGGCATCGGCACGGCCTCTGTGCGCGGCGAGAATGGGCTGATCATCGGCGCCCTCATTGCCGTCAACGCCTCGGGATCCATCTTTGATCGCCGCACCGGCAAAGCTGTGGCGGGTGTGCGAACGCCTGACGGTGTCGGCCTTGAAGACCCCTTCGAGCTCATCCGGCGCATGACCCCACCTCCACCGCGCGAGATGGAGAACACCACGATCGGCGTGGTGGCCACCAATGCGCGACTGACAAAAGCGCAGGCGCTGCGGGTGGCGATCATGGCGCAGGACGGCCTCGCGCGCGCGATGTTCCCCTCACACACGCCAGGCGACGGCGACACGATATTTGTGCTGGCCACCGGTGCACTCGAGGGAACGGCCAATGTCAGCCGCGTGGGCAGCCTCGGTGCGGAGGCCGTAAGCGACGCCATCCTCAACGCGGTGCTCAAGGCGAAGGGACTGCCCGGCTATCCGTCAGTCGCCGACATCAAACGCTGACGGCAGCATGACACCTCTCCTCATTCTGCTGCTCGTCTACTCCGTCGGTCTCATCGCGCTGGGCGCGTGGATCGGTCGCGCCGTGCGCAAGAGCGAGGATTTTTTTGTTGGTGGCCGGACGCTGGGGCCTGCCCTGCTGTTTGGCACCTTCATGGCCGCCAATATCGGTGCGGGGTCCACGGTCAACGCCACAGGGCTGGCGTATCACCATGGCCTCGCCGCCTGGTGGTGGAACGGATCGGCCGCGATCGGTACGCTGCTCCTCGCGTTCTGGATCGGTCCGCGGATCTGGCGCCTCGCCTCGGCAAAGGGTTACCTCACCGTTGGCGATTTCCTTGAGGATCGTTTTGGGCGCGACGTCCGCCTGCTCGCAACCGTGATCATCTGGCTGGGCACGCTGTCGATCTTCGCGGCGCAGATCATCGGGGCAGCCGCCGTGCTGCAGATGGTTGGCGGCATCAGTTTTACGGCCGGCGCCCTCTTGTCCGTGGTCGCGATGACCGCCTACTTCGCGCTGGGCGGACTCCTGAGTTCGGCGTGGGTCAACCGCGTGCAACTCATCGTCATCCTGACCGGGTTTGCACTGGCTGCCCCTGCCGCGCTGGCGCGTGCCGGTGCCACCGCCCCGGTGCTCGAGGCCGTGCCCGGGTCGTCGTTCCTGCTCGGCACCGCGGCGGGCATTGGTTGGCCGCTGCTCTTTTTGATCGCACCGGGATTTTTCCTGTCACCGGGCCTCGTGCAACGGGCATTTGCCGCCAAATCGGAGGCCGCGCTGCGCACAGGCATCGGCCTGGCCGGCCTGGCTCTGCTGGTGTTTGCGTGTTTCCCCGTCATCCTTGGAATGTCCGCACGGGTGATGTTTCCCGAGTTGATCGACGGCAAGATGGCCCTGGTGCTGCCGACCTTGCTGGCCGAGGGCGTCCCCACCGTGATTGGATCGATCGCGCTGGCGGCCGTCTTCTCGGCCGAAATCAGTTCGGCGGATGCGGTGTTGTACATGCTGTCGACGTCAGGTGCGCGTGATGTCTACCGTGGCGTGTTCCGACCGACGGCCTCAGACGCCGACGTGCTGCGCGCGGCGCGAATCATCGCCGTCATCGGCGGTGCCATCGGGTTCGGGCTGGCCTTTTATTACGATGCGATTTTGAAGGCGTTGGAGCTGTTTTATGGCGTGCTGGGCGTCACGCTGCTCGCGCCAATCCTCGGGGGGCTGTTTCTGCCCAGGGGCGGACGCCCAGCGGCGCTCGCCGCGATGGTGGTCGGTGTATCCGTCTATTTCTTCGCGCCGACCCTGTTGACCGGTACGAGCACCTGGATCACGCCGTCACTGCTCGGCCTGACCACCAGCACACTCACGTATCTGGCCGTCGCCGCCACCCGCCGCTAGATCGCCGGATCGCAGATCACTCGATCGCCGCCGATCAATGCGCGTCGTTGATGACCTTGGTCGCGGCCTCATCAACATCCTTCGGCCCCTGCTTCCGCGCGATGAGATACGAGATGCCGAAGATGACTACGATGAGACCGAGGGAAATCGCCTTCGGGATGTGGAAGTTGATCCAGCCCACCTGCGCGGCGTATTCGATGAACAGCTTGATGGCGACCCACGCGATGATCACAAACGCGCCGTCGACCAGCGCGGGATATTTCTGCACCAGTGTCAACAACTGACCAATCACCAGTCGCATCGCCACGATGCCGAGGATGCCGCCGGTGATGATCACCCACAACTTCGGTGACATCGCGACCGCCACCAGGATGGAGTCCACGGCAAACACGATGTCGGTCAGTTCCACCTTGAGCACCGTCGTCCAGAACACGGACAAGCCGAGCCAGGCCTTGGCCGGCTTGATGGTTCCCCGCTGGGCTCCCTCTTCGTGCCGGAAGAAGTGGGCGTACGACAGCCACATCAGATAAGCGCCGCCGATGAGTTTGACCCAGGAATATTCGATCATCTGGGCGGCAAACACGATCGCCAGAATGCGGAAAAAAAACGCACCCAGAATGCCGTAGCGGAGCGCTTTGCGCTGCTGCTCGCGCGGCAGTCCCAGCACAAGGATGGCCAGCACCAGGGCGTTGTCGGCCGACAACAACCCTTCGAGCAGGACAAGCAGGCCTATGGTGATGAGATCGGCAAACTGAAAATCGATCGGCACGGAAGTTTCAGAATATCTGAGCTCGATCCGGAAAAACCGTCGGGAGGTTTTTTCGCTGGAAAAAGCCTCCCGACGTCATTTTTGATTCGCATCAGATCATTGACACGTAGCGTATCAAGGTCTATCCTCGATCCATGGCAGAGTTCTTCCTCATCAGCACGGCAGCTGAAGCGCTGGACATGCATCCCCAGACGCTTCGCAAGTACGAACGTCTCGGACTGGTGCGGCCACAACGCACCGTCGGGGCGATGCGGGTGTATACGAATGATGAGATGGCGCGGCTGCGTCTGATCAAACGGCTGGTGGATGAACTCGGGATCAATCTCGCCGGTGTGCAACGACTGCTGTCAGTCGTCGACGTCGCCGAGCGTATTCGCCCGCTGGTGGCTGAAGGCCGCCAGCGCTCACAAACGGATTTGGCGCGGCGCCTGAGCGCGGAACTTGATGAACTGTTCCGCACGCTGGGCATGCACGGCCTCTAGGGGGAACTATCGTGGACTTCAAGGATTATTACGCCGTACTCGGCGTGCCGAAGACCGCGTCCGAGGCCGACATCAAAAAGGCGTATCGGAAACTCGCGCGGCAACATCACCCGGACCTCAACCCTGGCAACAAGGGCGCGGAGACACGTTTTAAGGAGATCAACGAGGCCAACGAGGTGCTCGGCGATCCCAAGACCCGGCGGAAATACGACGAGCTGGGATCCAACTGGCGCCAGTACGAGCAGGCCCCGCCGCCACGGTCCGGCGGTCAGCAGGGCCGCGCGCGCACGATGACCCCTGAGGAAATGCACGACATGTTCGGCGGCAGCGAGGGAGGATTCTCGGACTTCTTCACCACGTTTTTCGGGGGTGGGGGGCAGCGGCCGGGCCAACCACGCGCCACACGATCGCCGCGGGGCCGCGATGTGGAACAACCCTTGAATCTCACACTGGATGAGGCGTTCACGGGCACCAGCCGTCAGCTGGATGTCCAGCGAAACGGCCGGTCCCAGCATGTGGAAGTGCGAATTCCCGCAGGGGTGCGCGAAGGTTCGCGCGTCAAGGTGCGTGGTGAAGGGGAACCCGGCGGCAAGGGGCAAACCGATGGCGACCTGTTTCTGGTGGTGCGACTCGCGCCTCACCCCCGCTTTGAACGTCGCGGGCAGGACCTGCATACCCGTGTGGCCGTGCCGGTCCCGACGGCCGTGCTCGGCGGCGACGTTGCCATCACGTCGCTCAGCGGTTCGTCGCTCCGGCTGCGGATTCCGGAGCTCACCCCCTCCGGCCGGGTCTTTCGACTGAAGGGGCACGGCATGCCGGACCCACGTGACCCCGAGGCCCGCGGCGACTTGTTTGTCACGCTGGACTTGCAGATTCCGACAACGCTCTCGCCAGAAGTGCGGGAGCACTACGAGGCGCTCAACAAGATTGCGGGGACATCATGAACCTGAACAAGTACACGGAAAAGGCGCAGCAGGCGATTCTTGCCGCGCAGCAGACCGCTGAGCGGTCCGGTCATCCGGAACTGTCGCCCGAACATCTGCTCGGTGCCCTCGTCACGCAGGCAGACGGGATCGTGCCGGCGTTGCTGGGCAAGATGCAGGTCAACGCATCGGCCATCGTCGGCGGTGCCGAGGCGCTGCTCAAAGCGCTGCCCCGCACACAAGGGGGCGCGCAGCCTGGCGCGTCGTCTCGCCTGCGCGCCGTGTTGGCTGCGGCCGAACAGGAAGCCGAGAGTCTCAAAGACGAATACACGAGCACGGAACACCTGTTTGTCGCACTCGTGAACGAGGGCGGTCGCTCCCCTGCCTCCAAACTGCTCGCGCAACACGGCATCACCAAAGACGCGGTGTTCCAGGCGCTCACACAGATTCGTGGGTCACAGCGGGTGACCGATCAGAATCCCGAAGGGAAATATCAGGCGCTCGAAAAATACGGCCGCGACCTCACCGAGGCCGCGCGCAAGGGCAAACTGGATCCGGTCATTGGCCGCGACGAAGAAATCCGACGCGTCATTCAGGTGCTCTCCCGCCGCACCAAGAACAACCCGGTGCTTATCGGCGAGCCTGGCGTCGGAAAAACGGCCGTGGTGGAAGGACTCGCGCAGCGCATCGTACGTGGCGACGTGCCTGAGACGCTGCGGGATCGGAAGATCATGGCGCTCGACATGGGCGCGCTGGTCGCCGGCGCGAAATTCCGCGGCGAGTTCGAAGAGCGGCTGAAGGCGGTCCTCAAGGAAGTGACCGATGCGCAGGGCCAGATTGTGCTTTTTATCGACGAACTGCACACGGTCGTGGGCGCCGGCGCGGCCGAGGGATCGATCGACGCCTCGAACATGCTCAAACCCATGCTCGCGCGCGGAGAACTGCATACGATCGGCGCAACGACCCTCGATGAATACCGCAAATACATCGAGAAGGACGCAGCGCTCGAGCGCCGCTTCCAGCCCGTCACCGTGGACGAACCGAGTGTGGAAGACACCATCAGCATCCTCCGCGGCCTGCGTGATCGCTACGAAATCCATCACGGTGTGAAGTTCAAGGACTCCGCGCTGGTGGCGGCAGCCGTGCTCTCCCACCGCTACATCGCAGACCGGTTCCTTCCCGACAAGGCGATCGATCTCATCGACGAAGCCGCGTCACGCCTGCGCATGGAAATTGATTCGATGCCGGCCGAACTCGACGAAGTCGAACGTCGCGTGATGCAACTGGAAATTGAACGCGAAGCCCTGCGGAAGGAGTCCGACCAGGCCTCAAAAGATCGCCTGGAAAAGCTGGAGAAGGAACTCTCCACGCTCAAGGAGGAGAAGACCCGCCTCTCCGCGCAGTGGCAGCAGGAAAAAGGCACGATTCAAGTCGTGCGCGGAAAGAAGGAGGAACTGGAACGGCTGCGCCTCGAAGCCGACCAGGCACAGCGCTCCGGGGACTACGCTAAAGCCTCGGAACTCCAGTACGGGCGCATTCCTGAACTGGAGCGTGAGGTGGCGGCCCATGATCTCGGCGCGGCAGCCGGCGGCCCCGGCCAGATGCTCAAGGAGCAAGTCGACGAAGAGGACATCGCCGAAGTCGTCGCACGATGGACCAATATCCCGGTGAGCCGGTTGATGGAGGGCGAAGTCCAGAAGCTGGTGCAGATGGAAGAACGTCTCCACGCTCGAGTTGTCGGCCAGCACGAGGCCGTGGTCGCGGTCGCCAATGCGATGCGTCGCGCCCGCGCAGGCCTCCAGGATCCGAATCGCCCACTCGGCAGCTTCCTCTTCCTGGGCCCCACCGGCGTCGGCAAGACCGAACTGAGTCGCGCGCTGGCAGAGCTGTTGTTTGACGATGAGCAGGCGCTGATTCGGATCGACATGTCCGAGTATCAGGAGAAACACACCGTCTCGCGACTGATCGGCGCCCCTCCCGGCTACGTCGGCTACGAGGAGGCCGGCCAGCTCACCGAAGCGGTGCGTCGGCGCGCCTATGCCGTCGTGTTGTTCGACGAGGTCGAAAAAGCCCACCCCGAGGTCTTCAACGTCATGTTGCAGTTGCTCGACGACGGGCGGCTGACCGACGGCAAGGGCCGCACGGTGGACTTCAAGAACACGGTGATCATCATGACGTCGAACCTCCGGGATCAGGAAGCGCTCCGTGGACACTTCCGCCCGGAGTTCCTCAACCGCATCGACGAAATCGTGTTTTTCCAGGCGCTCACCAAGGCGGACATTCGCAAGGTGATCGACATTCAACTGCGGGGTCTGCTCAAGCGCCTCGAGGAACGCAAGATCACGCTCGAGATGTCGGACGCCGCTCGCACGTTGCTCGTGGAAGAAGGGTACGACCCCGTGTATGGCGCGCGACCGCTCAAGCGCACGCTGCAGCGGCGGGTCCTCGATCCACTGGCGCTTGGTGTGCTCCAGGGAGACTTCGGCGAAGGCGACACGGTGTATGCGGAGGCGACTGACGGCAAGATCACGCTGCACCGCGTGGTGACCGCAGTGTGACGATGGGCGCCGGTCTCGATCCCCACGCGCGCATCTTCGTCGCAGGGCACACCGGACTGGTGGGGTCAGCGCTGTGTCGGCGGCTGCGGGCAGACGGCTACACGTCCGTGCTGACCGTCGACCGCGCTGATCTCGACCTGCGGAACCAGGCGGCGGTCGAGCACTGGTTCCTCGACTATCAGCCAGAGTACGTCTTCATGGCGGCGGGCACGGTCGGCGGCATCAGAGCCAATGCCGCGCGGCCGGCGGAATTCATCTACGACAACCTCGCCATGCAGATGGCCGTCACACATGCCGCGTATCGATCCGGCACCCGCAAACTGCTCGTGATTGGCAGTTCCTGCGCCTATCCAAAGGACGCGCCGCAACCCATCGTCGAAGGTGCCCTGCTCACCGGCCCGCTGGAACCCACCAGCGAGCCGTATGCGCTGGCCAACATCGCGGCAATGGCCATGGGGCGCGCCTACCGACATCAGTACGGATGTAATGTCATTTCGGTCATCCCGGGCACCGTGTACGGGCCGCATGACAACTTCGACCTCGCGGGCGGCCACGTGTTGCCGGCCATGATTCATCGTCTTCATCAGGCCAAACTCGACGGCGCACCTGCGGTCGGCTTCTGGGGTACCGGCACTCCCCTGCGGGAATTTGTGCACGCCGACGACCTGGCGGACGCCTGCCTCTTTCTCATGGCGGCGTACGACGACGCCGGCCATATCAACGTCGGCACCGGCGAGGAAATCACCATTCGGGACCTCGCGCTGTTGATCCGCGACATCGTGTACCCGGAGGCGGTCGTCACCTTTGACCATGTCTCGCCCGATGGCAGCCCCCGCAAGGTGCTTGACGTGTCACGGCTGCACCACCTGGGATGGCGTCATTCCACACCGCTCTCGGCCGGCATCGAACAGACCTACCGCTGGTTTCTCGAATACTGGACTAAGTCCAATATTTGATTTAGTATTCCCACCGATGGGTCCCACCGCCGAGCAGTTGCTGCGTCAGAACGGCGTCCAGGTGACCGCGCAGCGGCTGGCGGTCATCCAGGCCGTGGCCGCTCGCCCCCACGCCACCGCAGACGAGGTCGCCGACGACGTTCGCGCCGTAATTGGGTCGATCTCCCGTCAGGCGGTCTACGACGCGTTGGCCCTGCTGGCCGACAAACACCTTCTGCGCCGGATTCAACCGGCCGGCTCAGCGGCCCGGTACGAGGATCGTGTGGGCGACAACCACCATCACCTGATTTGCCGCGGCTGCGGCTCGATGTTCGACATCGATTGTGCGGTCGGCGCGAGGCCCTGCCTGGCCGTGGCCGATGACCATGGATTCGAAATCGACGAGGCTGAAGTGATCTATTGGGGACGATGCCCGTCCTGCCGGAGTACGTAGTTTTTTCGTCTATCGTTCGCGTGAATTTTAAGGAGTAGTTATGGCTGACCAGACTGGCGAGACCGCGGGCAAGTGCCCGGTGATGCATGGACAAACAACGGCGGGCCCCAGGGCCAAACACCAGTGGTGGCCCAATCAGCTGGACCTCAAGGTGCTGCATCAACACTCTTCCAAGTCCGATCCCATGGACCCGGACTTTGATTACGCCGAGGCGTTCAAGAGTCTTGATCTCGATGCGGTGATCAAGGACCTCCATGCGTTGATGACCTCGTCGCAGGACTGGTGGCCGGCCGACTACGGGCACTACGGGCCGTTCTTCATCCGTATGGCGTGGCACAGCGCGGGTACGTATCGCGTGGGTGACGGGCGCGGTGGCGCCGGCAACGGCACCCAGCGGTTTGCCCCGCTCAACAGCTGGCCGGATAACGGCAACCTCGACAAGGCGCGCCGCCTGTTGTGGCCGATCAAGGCGAAGTACGGCCGGAAGATTTCCTGGGCCGACCTCATGATTCTGGCGGGCAACGTGGCCCTGGAATCGATGGGCTTCAAGACATTCGGCTTCGCCGGTGGACGCGCGGATGTGTGGGAGCCGGAAGAAGACATCTTCTGGGGACCGGAGGGCAAGTGGCTTGCCGACGAACGGTACACCGGCGATCGTGAACTCTCGAACCCGCTGGCGGCCGTGCAGATGGGGCTGATCTATGTGAACCCCGAAGGCCCCAACGGCAATCCCGATCCCCTCGCCTCGGCGCGTGACATCCGCGAGACGTTCGCCCGGATGGCGATGAATGACGAAGAGACCGTCGCGCTGGTGGCCGGTGGCCACACGTTCGGCAAGGCACACGGCGCCGGCGATCCCGCGCTGGTGGGTCCTGAACCCGAAGGTGCATCAATCGAAGACCAGGGTTTCGGGTGGATCAACAAATTCGGCACGGGCAAGGGCGTGCACACGACCACCAGCGGTATCGAAGGCGCATGGACACCCACGCCGATCACGTGGGACAACAGCTACTTCGAGACCCTCTTCAAATACGAGTGGGTACTCACCAAGAGCCCGGCCGGCGCACAGCAGTGGACGCCGAAGGACCCGGCGGCACAGACCACCGTGCCTGACGCGCACGACCCCGCGCAGCGCCACGCGCCGATGATGACCACGGCCGACATGGCCCTGCGCACGGATCCGATCTACGCGCAGATTTCGCGCCGGTACTTCGAGAACCCGCAGGAATTTGCCGACGCCTTCGCGCGCGCGTGGTTCAAACTCACCCACCGTGACATGGGGCCCATCACGCGGTACCTCGGCCCGCTCGTGCCGAAAGAAGAACTCGTGTGGCAGGATCCGATTCCGGCCGTTGACCACGAGCTCGTTGGTGCCGACGACATCGCGGCGCTCAAAACGAAGGTGTTGTCGTCTGGACTCACCATCTCCCAGCTTGTCTCCACGGCGTGGGCGTCGGCCTCAACCTTCCGCGGTTCCGACAAACGTGGCGGCGCCAACGGCGCGCGCATCCGCCTCGCTCCGCAGAAGTACTGGGAGGTGAACCAGCCAGCCGAGCTGGCGAAGGTGATCACCAAACTGGAAGAAATCCAGAAGCAGTTCAGCACGGGCGCAAAAAAGATTTCGCTCGCCGACCTGATCGTGCTTGGTGGCTGCGCGGCGGTCGAAGCGGCCGCGAAGAAGGCCGGCCACACGGTGACGGTTCCCTTCACACCTGGCCGCATGGACGCGACGCAGGAACAGACCGATGTGGACGCGTTTGCGCCGCTTGAACCCACCGCCGATGGGTTCCGCAACTACTTCCAGACCGGTCAGCGCCTCTCTGCCGAAGAGCACCTCGTGGATCGCGCGCAGCTGCTCACCTTGACTGCGCCTGAGATGACCGTACTGGTTGGTGGCCTCCGCGTGCTGGGCGCCAACACCGGGTCGGCCACCCACGGCGTGTTCACCACGCGCCCCGAGACGTTGACGAACGACTTCTTCGTCAACCTGCTCGACATGCGCACGACATGGCACCCCGCCTCCACCGGCGTCTTCGAGGGACGGGACCGCTCGACCGGCGCGGTGAAGTGGACGGGCACGAGGGTCGACCTCGTATTTGGATCCCACTCCCAGCTGCGCGCACTCGCCGAGGTCTATGCGTCCGACGATTCGAAGGACACGTTTGTCCAGCAGTTTGTCGCCGCCTGGACCAAGGTGATGAACCTCGACCGTTTCGACCTCGCCTGAGTTTTGATCAGTCGACCAGTGAGGAGGACCGTTCGGTCCTCCTCACTGTCGTCCGATGTGATACTCCCGCGGCGGTTCCGCGCCGAGCAGGTGCCGGACAAAATAATCCCAGCGGCGGCGTGTCATGTAGTTGTTGTCCACCCCGAAGCCGTGGCGCTGCTGCGGCAGGACGATGAGGTCAAAGTCCTTGTTGGCCTTGATGAGAGCGTCCACCACCAGATACGTGTTGTAGATCGGCACATTGTTGTCCATCGCCCCGTGGGCGAGCAGCAACTTGCCTTTCAGGTTGGCCGCGACGAGCTGGTTGGCCTGCGACTCGTAACTGTCGCGTGCGCCGTCCTTGCTGAGGAGCCCCTGAAAACGTTCGCCCCAGTCGTCCTCGTAGTTGCGGTTGTCGTGGTTGCCCGCCTGTGAGACACCCACTTTGAAAAACTCCGGATGGCGGAACATGGCCGCAGCCGTGGCAAAACCGCCGCCTGAGTGCCCCCAGATGCCCGCGCGATCGATATCGATATACGCGTGGCGGCCGGCCAGTTCGCGCATCCCGGCAATCTGATCGGGCAACGTGTTGTCGCCCATGTTGCCGTAATACGCGTCGGCAAACGACTTCGAACGCCACTCCGTCCCCATCCCGTCAATGGCGACCACGACAAAACCCAGTTCCGCGAGCGCCTGGTGGTCGCTGCGCGCCGGCGTGAAGCTGCGACTGCCGACGCTGCTGCCCCACGGCCCCGGATAGATGTAGTTGACGATCGGATACTTCTTCGCGGGGTCGAGGTGTGTGGGCGTAAACATCAGGCCGTAGAGGTCCATCTTGCCGTCCCGGGCCTTGACCACAATCGGCGTCGGCGCCTTCCATCCGGCGGCGACAAGGCGTGAAATATCGGCCCGTTCGAGTTCCGCGACCCGTTCGCCATTCGCGCGACGCAGCACGGTGACGGGCGGCGTGACCGGCGTGGAAAACGTATCGACGAAGTGCGCGCCGTCAGGCGACAGCGCCACCGTGTGGTGGCCATCCTCCGGTGTCAGCAGCGTCAGCCCGGTGCCATCCATCTGGATGCGGTAGAGATGCTGAAAGTACGGGTCGCGTCCGGCTTCGCGGCCCACGCCGGTGAAATACAACGTTCGTGTCTGTTCATCGACCCGCAGCAGGCTCGCAACGTTCCACTCGCCGCTGGTGATCTGACGTTTCTGCGCCCCGGTCTCCAGGTCGTACAGGTAGAGGTGGCCCCAGTTGTCGCGCTGTGACCACCACACCACTTCACGCGACGCCGGCAACACCCGCCAGTTCACACTGCCCACCGCCGCCAGCCCACCCTGAAACTGTGTCTGCGCGCGTTCCTGAAAGAGCGTGCGGACTTCCCCGTTCGTCGTGTCCGCCACACGGAAGATCGCCTCTTTGTGATCCCGCGAGGACGAGACAAACGCCACGTGTTGTCCGTCCGGATACCACTCCACATCCAGCAACGTCGTCCCGTCGGCGATGTGATCGTTGATGGTCGACCGATGTTGGTCGGCCGGCATCAGCAGGCGCACGACCTTCGCGGTTTCGACCTCGATGATCACGCGGTGGATGCGAAAGATGTTGGTGTCCTCCGGCAGCGGATATTTCCAGGACTCCAGTCGTGGAGCGCCCACATTGGTGGACACCAGATACATCTCGCTCACGCCACGGCCGTCGTGCTGAAACGTCGCGATACGTTTTGAATCCGGCGACCAGAGCAACACGGGCGAGTCACTGCGGATCCATCCGGCGTTGTTGGTGGCGTAGCCAAAGTCCTTGATGCCGTCGGAAGTGAGCTGGCGGTCCTGCCCCGATGTCAGATCACGCGCCCACAAGTTGAAGTCACGGATAAAGGCCGCGTAGCGGCCGTCTGGCGAGGTGACCGAGTTGGGGGGCGCGGCGACGCCGGCCGGTGCGGCCCCACGCGCCGGCGGCG
>CAYRGW010000082.1:0-20925 GCA_964423815.1 uncultured Solibacteraceae bacterium
CGACCAGGTCGGCGCCGACGTCCGCGGCCTTCGTGTAGATGCCGCCGCCGACGCGCGCGAACAACGCGACCATCGAGGCGCCCATGCCGAAGCTGACCATGACCTGGCCCACCAGCGCGGGGGAGTCCGGCGTCAGCACCGCGAAGATCGCGAGCCAGATCACCGTGAACAGCAGGCCGATGCCGACCACCGAGAGGCCCATGACCGAGCCGGCCTTGAATGCGACCTGCAGCCCCGAGTTGAGACCGTTTTTTTCATCCGTGCAGGCCCACGCCGTGCGGCTCGACGCGTGCGTCGCGATCTTCATGCCCGTCCAGCCGGTGTAGAAGCTGCCGAGACCACCGGTCACAAAACCGATGAAGATGAAGCCGGCGAGCATCAGCCCGTTTTCGGTGCTGAGCAGTTCGTAGTTGGCGCCGAAGGCGACCAGCAGACCGACCACCAGGAGCACCGGCACGACGACCTTGAACTGGCGGTTCAGGTAGGCCATGGCACCATCGCGCACGTAGCCCGCAATTTCCTGCATGCGGTCGTTACCCGGCGACGCCTTCATGACGTCGGCCCGGTATTTGACGGCCATCAGCAACGCGCCGATGCCCGCCACCAGGCCGAGGATCAGCATCTGCCAGAACACGTCGGTGACCGGGGTTGCGCCCGGTTCGATCGTGGCCTCAACCGGAAACGGTTCCTGCGCCATCATTACGCCGGTGCCTGCCAGAATCATCAGCGCGGCGACCGTCAACACAGTCTTCCAGCGCCCAGTGAACGAACTCGCCATCAGTAACTCCTAATCGAAAACACCGCAGCGTAGAATGTCAGACATGAAACACGCTGTTCTTGCCGCGGTCCTGGTGGCCGGCCTCATCGCCAGTCCGCTTGCCCAGGGGTATGTGCCGTACCGGGTGTTTGATACAGCCGCCGGACAGTTTACCGATTTTGAGGCGATGGCGGCAGATCTTGTGCAGGCCGACGTCGTCTTTGTGGGGGAGCAGCACGACGACCCCAATACCCACCGGCTGGAACGCATGGTCCTGGAGGCGCTGGCCGCCCGGAAGGCCCGGGTCATCCTTTCGCTGGAAATGTTCGAGCGGGACGCCCAGAAACCTCTGGATGAATTCCAGGCCGGATATCTGTCGGAGGCCGGTTTCCTGCGGGTCTCCCGCCCCTGGCCCCGGTATGCCACCGACTACAAACCCCTCGTGGACTTTGCGGTCGGACGGCAGTGGCCGGTCCTGGCCGCCAACGTCCCCCGGCCGATCGCGTCGGAAATTGCGAAAACCGGCATCTCGGTCCTGGACGGCAAACCGGAGGCCGAAAAGGCCTGGTTTGCCGCCGATCGGCAGTGCCCGGTCGGTGAGGACGAATATTACGTGCGCTTCAAGGCCGTGATGGGGGCGCACCCGTCGATGGACCAACTGCAGCGCTACTACGACTCCCAGTGCGTCAAGGACGAGACGATGGCCGAGTCGATCGCCAAAGCCTGGACTGAAGCCTCCACACCCGGCGCGCCAAAGCCGGTGGTCGTCCACTACAACGGCGCCTTCCACAGCGACTTCGGCCTGGGCACTGCGTCACGGACGCAACGCCGCCTGCCCAACGCCAAAGTGGTGGTCGTCACGATGATGCCGATTGCCGACCTCAAGGCGCTGGATTCAGTGAAACCCGAAGGGGAAGACCTCAAACGGGCCAGATACCTCGTCTACACCATTAAATAATGGGCCAATGAGGCAATGAGGCAATGGCAATGAGGGCAATGCTCTTCATTGGCCCATTGCCACATTGGCCCATTGGCTCATTTTAGGGAACCCAGCCGCTGCGGCAGCTCGGCCACGATGTAGGTCATCACGGCAATAGCGGCCGCGTTGTCCGACATCTGTTTCGGCGTGATGCGATCGATGGTGTCGGCCGGTGTGTGGTGGATGAGGAAGTAGTCGCCTTTCACCAGATGCGACATCATCGGGATGTTGCCGGCCGTGCCGGCGGGCCCGATGTCGGCGCCGCCACCTGACGCGGCGATGGTGTCCGCCCCCAGTGATTTCAGGAGGCCGGCAATGGTGGTCACCTGCGCACGTGCCGCGTCGGGGCCGGTGAATCCAAAACCCGCCGGATCAAACACGCCGCCATCGGACTCCATCAGCAGCACGTGGTCCTTCAGTTCGTCCATGTGCTGATCGCGGTAGGCATTGCCGCCCCGCATGCCGTTTTCTTCGTTGGTCCACAACACGACGCGCACGGTGCGCCGGGGCCGCAGGTCGAGTTTTTTCATCAACCGGAGCGCTTCCCACGTCACGATGCACCCGCCGGCATCGTCACTCGCGCCGACACCGACATCCCATGAGTCGAAGTGGCACCCAATCACGACGAGTTCGTTGGGGAACTCACGACCGGTGAGTTCCCCGATGACGTTGAACGACTCGGCGTCAGGTTCAAAGTGTGCGTCCATCTGCAGATTCACGCGGATGCGGACGCCGCGGTTCTGCAGGCGCTGGAATCGGTCCGCATCTTCTGCGGGGATCGCCGCCGCCGGAATTTTCGGCGCGTCGTCTGCGTAGTTGGTGCTGCCGGTGTGCGGGGTGCGCAGGCCGGTCGGACCGACCGCGCGCACCAGCACGCCCAGTGCGCCGTGTCTGGCGGCGCGTGAGGGCCCCGTGGTCCGGTACGGTACCGTCTGGCCGTAGTTGGTGAAGGGCACGTTGAAGAGGACGATCCGGTCCTTCACCTGCGCGGCTTTGGCGTCGAGTTCCTCAAACGAGCCCACCACCACCACATCGGCGATCAGGCCGTTGAGACTGGTGCCGACCGAGTTGCCCAGGCCCAGCATGACGAGTGGTTGCGAGATGGGCTCGATGAGTGTGAGGCTTTCCCGCCCGCGCACCCACCTGGGCACCATGACGCGATCCTTGCGGACGTTGTCGAGCCCGTCCTTCTTCATCGTCTCGACGGCCCAGTCAATGGCGCGCTCAAGCCCAAGCGACCCCGACAGTCGCGGCCCGTAGGTGTCGGTCACCTCCGCGAGTCGTTGCCAGGCGAAGTCTGACGACTGCGACTCGGCAATAAGGCGATTGGCCGCAGGGCGGTACTGGTCAATCCAACTGCCGGATTGAGTCGACAGGGTCAGTGCAACGAGCAGTGTCAGGGTGCGCATGGGGCCTTCTTGTTAATGAGCCAATGGGGCAATGGGGCAATGGAATGAGGGAAATGCTCTTCATTGGCTCATTGCTCCATTGGCCCATTGCCTCATTTTATAAAGCAACGCGGTGCCTTCCGGAGTGCAGATAGTTCATCGTCTGCACGGTGAGCATGATGGTGAAGTCGACCTTGGTGCGGTCTTCCGGGTACATGAGGCGCAGGTCGAGTTCGTCGGCGCGTTTGATCATGTTCTCGATCACCTGGTCGATCGTGTATTGGTACGAGCCGGCCCACGCGGCGACCAGACGCCGCACTTCGCGACGGATGCGCTGGATGAACCGTGACGCCTTCAGATTCTGGTGGTACTCGGGAAGGTCGGAGAACAGCCGCCGCAAGTCGCGGTCGTAGAAGTCGGGAAATTCCAGCCCGTAGTGCTGACGTTTGGTTTTGTAGTGGCTGCGCAGTGTCGTGCGCAACGAGGTCACCGCTTCCACCTTGCGTCGTGTCGTGACCTTGGGTTTGGTGGTGGCCACCTCGCGCATGATCGCGTCCATGTATTCGATCTTTTTCAGCGCGGGCCACTCGTGGTACCGCGTGCGCCAGTCACTGTCGGGGTTGAGCCAGACGGCGAAGGTCTCGGCGAAGTCCTCGTCCGGGTGACTCTGCGCGTACCAGGAGTCGAGGTGCAGCACAAAACTCTTGGAATACGGCTTCGGCAGGTAGACCTCGGGATACTCCACGGACGGGCGGCCAAACAGTCTGACCCGCCGCCGACGTTTCCGGAGGTCGTAGGCATTGTCGAGTGCGTGGCCGGCCTCGTGCCGGAGGATCTTCATGCACCACTCGGGCGTGCCGCCCTCGACCTCAAGCATCTGGGCCTTTTCGAGACGGGCCAGGCGCGGATGGGCCAGGTAGAACGGAATCGCCACGCCGGGGACGCCGTCGGGGCAGAACCACTCGGTGGACAGCCAGTAGTGGGGGTGGAAGGTGAGCCCCCGGGCCGACAGTTCGTCGTTGAGCTGCTGGAGCCTGGGCTCCAGGGTAGTACCCGCAATCGTCAGCCCCAGCTCCGAAAAACGTACATCGAGCAGCTGCTCGTCCGGCAGGTCCGGCCAATCCGTGCGGATGGCCGGGGCAGGACGACCGATATCGACCGGGGGAAGATCTTCCGGAAGGGTCACAGCCGCGTAAACGGATCGCTTATCATGGGCGCCGTTTTAGATTATGGTGACAACCTCCGCTTTTGGGGGGGTCGAAGGAGAAATTTATGCAGGCGTTTCGTACGTTGGTGGTCGGTATCGCAGTGGCGAGTGTGACCAGCGTGTCAGCATTCGCGCAGTCAGGGTCGGCCCCCAACGGGGTGCCGTCCACGGGTTCCAGCCCCCAGGCCGGCACGGTGCAGCAGCCCCCGCCGCCGCCCCAGCCCCCGCAGCCACCGCCGCCACCCAAGCCGGACGATCCGACGTACAAAGAAACCGTCGTGGTCTCGGCGTCCAAGACCGAGCAGCAGCTGGTGAATGCGCCGGCGACGATGTCGGTCATCGGGGCGCGCGCCCTCGAAGTCGCCCCCTCGAACAACTACGCGGACCTGCTTCGCGCGGTGCCGGGCGTGAACATCACCCAGATCTCGGCGCGCGACATCAACATCACGAGCCGCGGCGCCACCAGCTCGTTGGCGACGTCGCAGCTGGCCGTGCTCGACGGCCGCAGCATCTATCAGGACTTCTTCGGGTTCGTCATGTGGGACTTCATGCCCGCCAACGCGAACGAGATCAAGCAGATCGAAGTCATCCGCGGACCGGCGTCGGCCGTCTGGGGTGCCAACGCGCTCTCCGGCGTGGTGAACATCATCACCAAGACACCGCGTGAGATGGTGGGCACCACCTTCACGATGGGCGCGGGGTCGTTCGGCCGGCAGTTCTTCGGCAACGGCGCGCGCAACGGGTCGCTGGTCTACGGCAACGTGACCCACGCGCAGACCATCAATGACAAGTGGGCCTACAAGTTGTCCGTCGGGTCGTACCAGTCGGAGGCCTTTGGCCGCCCGACGGGCGCCATCCCCGGAGGCACCACGACCTACCCGGCGTTCAAGAACACCGGCACGTCGCAGCCCAAGCTGGACCTGCGCCTCGACTACGAAGGCGCCAATGGTGGCAACTGGCAGTTCTCCGGCGGCATCGCCGGCACCGACGGCATCATGCACAGCGGCATCGGGCCCTTTGATATTCAGGAAGGCACGAAGTACGGCTACGGCAAGGTGAACTACTCCAAGGGCACGTTCCGCACACAGGCGTTCGTGAACGTGCTGAGTGGTGATGCCATGAACCTGGTCTCGGTTGACACGGCCGGGGCACCCGTCGTGCTGTTGTTTGACACCAAGACGTTTGACCTTGAGGCCAGCGACACCAAGACGTTTGGTGGCCGTCATGTGCTGACCTACGGCGGCAACCTCCGCTACAACCAGTTCGAGCTGACCCTCGCCCCGGGCGAAACGTCACGCACCGAAGGCGGCATCTACGTGCAGGACGAGATCTTCATGAATGACCACGCGCGGCTTGTGGCCGGCGCGCGTGTCGACAAGTTCTCGTCGATCAGCGACCCGGTCTTCTCGCCGCGAGTCGCGTTGCTGCTCAAGCCGACGCTCGACCACACGTTCCGGTTCTCGTTCAACCGCGCGTTCCGCGCGCCGTCGATGATCAACAACCACCTCGACGTGACGATCTCGAACGCGTTGCCGCTCGGCGCCATCAATCCCGCGTACGGCGCGGCCATCTACCGCGTCCCGACCACGGTCACGGGCAACCCCAATCTGAAGGAAGAACGCGTGGACGCGTTCGAGATCAGCTACACGGGGACGATCAGCAACCGCGTCACCGTGTCGGCGGCGTACTACTACAACAAGAGCACCGAGCAGATCTTCTTCACGCAGACCGGCACGTGGGGCGCCTCGCCCGCACCGCCCGGTTTCCCGGCCCTGGGCCCGTTCCCGGGCGCGGCCGTCTGGGCCGGCTTCCACGCTGCGGCACCCTCCATCCGGTTCCCCAGCACGTTCACGTATCAGAACCTCGGCTCGGTCAACCAGCAGGGACTCGAACTGGGTCTCGACGCGTCGCTGAGTGCCACCACCAGCATTTACGCGAACTACGCCTACCAGGCGGATCCGGATACGAGCTTCGATAAGAGCGAAACCAACCTGGCGCCGACCAACCAGTTCAGCACGGGCCTCAACTACTCGGGGGCACGGTTCTTCGGCAGCGCATCGGCCAACTACACGGCCGACGCCTTCTGGCAGGACATTCTGGACGCCCGGTACCACGGCACCACCGACGCGCACCTGACCATGAACGCGAGTCTGGGGCTGAAGTGGGGCAATGGCCGCTATCAGGGCTCGATCAAGGCCATCAACTTGACCGACAAGCAGCACCAGTCCCACGTCTTCGGCGACGTCCTCCGTCGTCAGGTCGTCGGCGAGCTGCGCGTGTCGTTGAAGTAAATTCACAGCGAGACATGGAGGGCTGGGAGAAAATCCGTCTGGATTTTTCCCGGTCCTCCATGCTCCGGTACCACCTTGATTGTGTCCGTTTCGGCCTAAGATCAGACCTGAGTGTCTGAACCCCCCAAGAAAAAGAAAATTCGCTGGTCGGCGGCCTGGTCGGAAGCCCGGGACCTGATCTGGGCCCGGCGTGGACGTCTGACCCTCGGCTTCGTGCTGATGTTAATAAGCCGGGTGTCGGGCATAGTCCTGCCCTACCAATCGAAGCATCTGATTGACGAACTGACGCAGGGCCGCGCCGAGCAGCTAGGCACGATTGCGCTGATCGTCGGCGCGGCGACGGTGGTCCAGGCCATCACGTCGTTTGCCTTGTCGCAGGTGCTGGGTGTGGCGGCGCAATATGCGATCACCGAAATGCGCCGCCGCGTCGAAGAACACGTCATGCGTCTGCCGGTGAGTTACTTCGACAAGAACCAGACCGGCCAAGTCCTCGCGCGTGTGATGAACGACGCCGAGGGTATTCGCAACCTCGTCGGGACGGGCCTCGCGCAGCTCACGGGAAGCATTCTCACAGCCATCCTCTCGCTCGGATATCTCTTCTACGTCAACTGGTTCCTCACGGTTGTGACGCTCCTGGTGCTCGCGGCGTTTGGTGGCGCGCTCGGCTACGCCTTCAAGTCCCTGCGGCCGTTATTCCGGGAGCGCGGCAAAATTCAGGCCGACATCACCGGCCGACTCAATGAAGCGCTCGGCGGCATCCGCGTCGTCAAGACGTACACGGCGGAGCGGCGTGAGGACCTGGTCTTCACCAGGGGCGTCCACAAACTGTTCCGCAACGTCGCCGCCGCGATGACGGGGGTGTCGGCGACGACCGCGTTTTCGTCCGTGGTCATCGGCGCCATCGGTGTCGTCATCATCACCATCGGCGGCAACGCCGTCGTCGCAGGCACGATGACGCTGGGCGATCTCATCAGCTACATCTTTTTCACCGCGCTGCTGGCGGCGCCGGTCGTCTCTATCGCATCCATCGGCACGCAGATTACCGAAGCGTTTGCCGGTCTCGACCGCATCCGCGAAATTCTCGATACCCCTCGTGAAGATGCCGACGACGCGGCGCACAGCTCGGTGCCGACCATTGACGGCGATGTGGCCTTCGACGGGGTGTGGTTCGAGTACCAGCCAGACACGCCGGTCATCAAGGGCGTGTCGTTTCGTGCTCCGGCAGGAAGCACGACGGCGTTGGTCGGCTCCTCCGGATCGGGCAAAAGCACGCTGCTGAGTCTGGTGATGGCGTTTAACCATCCGACGCGCGGCCGGGTACTCATCGACGACCGCGACCTGCGTGGCCTGCGCCTCGGCGAATATCGCCGCCACCTCGGTGTGGTGCTGCAGGACAACTTCCTGTTTGACGGGCCCGTGTCTGCCAACATTTCGTACGGCATACCCGACGCCTCGGTGGAGGACATCAAACTGGCGAGCCGGATTGCGCATGCCGACGAGTTCATCGAAGGGTTCGAGAAGGGGTACGACACGATCGTCGGTGAACGTGGCGTGCGGCTGTCAGGTGGCCAGCGGCAACGTGTGGCGATCGCCAGGGCCATTCTCGCGAACCCGCGCATCCTGCTGCTCGACGAAGCCACGTCGAGTCTCGACAGCGAAAGTGAAGCGCTGATTCAGGACGGCCTGCGCGCGTTGCGCAAGGGCCGGACGACGTTTGTGATTGCGCACCGGCTGTCCACCATTCAGTCGGCGGATCAGATTCTGGTGCTCGAGGGCGGCGAGATCGTCGAACGCGGCACCCATCAGGAACTCCTCCAGAAGGGCGGACGGTACCGTCAGCTCTACGACAAACAGTACGGGTTCGAGCAGGACCGCTTCATCAATCCCGGCGAAGACTTCACACCAGAACCGCCCAAGGCGGAGATTCCCGCGCGTCCGCGATCCCGCGGATTCGGCGCAGAGTAAACTAGCTCGTTTTTATATGGCGCAATTTATCTACACGATGAAGGGGTTGGGCAAGGTTCATCCGCCCGACCAGGTGGTGTTCAAGGACATCTGGCTGTCGTTTCTGCCGGGCGCCAAGATTGGCGTCATCGGCACCAATGGATCCGGCAAGTCCACGTTGCTCAAGATCATGGCGGGTCTCGACCCGAATTATCTCGGCGAGGCGTTTCGCGCGGAAGGCACCACGGTCGGGTTCCTGCAGCAGGAGCCGCAGCTCGACGAATCCAAGTCGGTGCTCGGCAACGTCGAGGAGGGAGTGGCCTCCACACGCGCGTTGTTGACGCGGTTTGATGAAATCAACGCCAAATTCGGCGAGGAGATGTCCGCCGAGGCGATGGACAAACTGCTCGAGGAGCAGGCGCGTGTGCAGGATCAGATCGAAGCCGCCAACGCGTGGGATCTCGATGCCCGCGTCGAGCAGGCGATGGATGCCCTCCGCCTGCCGCCGCCCGATGCCGATGTCACCAAACTCTCCGGCGGCGAGCGTCGTCGTGTGGCCTTGTGCCGACTGTTGCTGCAGGCGCCGGACCTGTTGCTGCTCGATGAACCGACCAACCACCTCGACGCCGAGTCGGTCGCGTGGCTGGAGCATTTTCTCCACACGTATCCAGGGACGGTCGTTGCGATCACGCACGACCGGTACTTCCTCGACAACGTCGCGGGATGGATTCTCGAGCTCGACCGCGGCAAGGCGTATCCGTGGGAAGGCAACTACTCCGGCTGGCTCGAACAGAAGCAGGGGCGGCTGGCGCAGGAGGAGAAGCAGGAGTCCAAACGGCAGCGCACGCTGCAGCGCGAGCTGGACTGGATCCGCATGTCGCCCAAGGCGCGGCACGCCAAGGGCAAGGCGCGTCTCAACGCGTACGAACAGTTGCTCAACGAAGACACCACCGAAAAACTCGAACGGGTCGAAATCTACATTCCACCCGGTCCACGTCTCGGTGACATCGTCGTCGAGGCCCGCGACCTGAAGAAGGGCTACGGCGACGTGTTGTTGATGGACGGCATCAACTTCACCCTGCCGCGCGGCGGCATCGTCGGCGTGATTGGTCCCAACGGCGCGGGCAAGACGACGTTGTTCCGCATGCTTGTGGGGCAGGAGACGCCCGACAGCGGCACGCTGAAGCTGGGTGAGACCGTGCAGATCGGGTACGTCGATCAGTCGCGTGATTCGCTCAATGCCGACAAGACCGTCTACGACGAAATCTCCGACGGCAACGACGAGGTGGAACTCGGCAAACGCACAGTGAACTCACGCGCGTATTGTTCCTGGTTCAACTTCCGCGGCCGCGACCAGCAGCGCAAGGTCGGCAGTCTGTCGGGTGGTGAACGCAATCGCCTGCACCTGGCCAAGCTGCTGAAGAAGGGCTGCAACCTGCTGCTGCTCGACGAACCGACCAACGATCTGGACGTGGATACGCTGCGCGCGCTGGAACTGGCGCTTGACGAATTCGCCGGCTGCGCGGTGGTCATTTCCCATGACCGCTGGTTCCTGGATCGCATCGCGACGCACATGCTGGCGTTTGAAGGCGACAGCCAGGTCGAGTGGTTCGAGGGCAATTATCAGGAATACGAAGAAGACAAAAAACGCCGCCTGGGTGCCGCCGCCGACCAGCCGCACCGGATTAAGTACCGAAAATTGACAAGGTAATTAACAGTAGACATGCAGACATGTAGAAGAAATCTTTTTATAAAAAATCTACATGTCTACATGCCTACTGTGAGAGACAAGGATGTTTACTGATTTACGTGCATTCCTGGATCACCTGCGACGCGACCGCGACGTCGTCGAGGTGGATGCCTTGGTGGACCCCGTTGAGGAGGTCGCCGAGATTCACCGGCGCGTGATCGCCGGCGGCGGACCGGCGTTGCTGTTCACGAATGTGAAGGGTGCGGCCTTTCCGCTCGTTACCAACCTGTTCGGCACGCCGAAACGCGCGGAGCTGGCGTTTGGGCAGCGGCCGCTGGCCTTCATCAAACGTCTGGTCCATCTGGCGGAGACGATGCTGCCGCCGACGCCGGCGAAACTGTGGGATGCGCGCGACATCGGCCTGGCGGCGATGAAGGTCGGCACCAAACGTCGCAGTGACGGTCCAGTCACCCAGGTGGTCACCCGTGATGTCCGGTTGGATCGGTTGCCCGCGCTCACGTGCTGGCCGGAAGATGGCGGACCGTTTGTGACGTTGCCGCTGGTCTACACACAACACCCCGACAAGGGCGGCCCGAATCTCGGCATGTATCGGTTGCACGTCCACGACGCGACGTCGACCGGCATGCACTGGCAGATTGGCAAGGGTGGTGGCTTTCACTATCAACTGGCCGAAGCAAAAAATCAGGCCCTGCCCGTGACCGTGTTTCTTGGTGGCCCACCCGCGCTGATTCTGTCCGCGATTGCGCCGCTGCCCGAGAACATTCCCGAGTTGTTGCTGGCCTCGCTGGTGGCCGGCGAAAAAATCGCGCAGGTCCCTGGCCCGAACGGGCACCCCCATCCGCTTGTCGCCAATGCCGAGTTTGCGTTGATGGGCCAGGTGGCGCCGCACGTGCGCAAACCAGAAGGCCCGTTTGGGGATCACTACGGGTATTACTCGTTGGAGCACGACTACCCGGTGTTTCAGGTGACCCAGATGGCGCACCGTCGGGATGCCATCTATCCGGCGACCGTGGTGGGCAAACCACGACAGGAGGATTTTTTTATTGGCGACCTCCTGCAGGATTTGTTGTCGCCGTTGTTCCCGCTGGTGATGCCCGCCGTGGTGGACCTCTGGTCCTACGGCGAGACCGGATATCACTCGTTGGCCGGTGCGATCGTGAAGCAGCGGTATCGCCGCGAAGCCATGGCGAGTGCGTTCCGGATCCTCGGTGAGGGCCAGTTGTCGCTGCAGAAGTTCCTGCTCGTCACCGACCAACCGGTCGACCTGCGCGACTTCCGCGCGACGCTCGAACACGTGCTGGCGCGCACGAATCCGGAGACAGACCTCTACGTCTTCTCGAATCTCTCGATGGACACGCTTGATTACAGCGGTCCGAAGGTGAACGAAGGATCCAAGGGGGTCTGGCTCGGTCTGGGTGATCCCGTGCGCGACCTGCCGCGCGAATTCCGTCCGCCGGTGCCGCCGCCCTCGGATGTGACCGACGTGCGTGTGTTCTGTGGTGGCTGTCTTGTCGTCACCGGGCCCGCGTTTGATGCCGACCGCGACGCGCCCGCGCGTATCGCGGCACATCCCGCCTTTGCCGGCTGGCCACTCGTGATTCTGAGCGACGAGGCCGAACGCGCCACGCGGAGTGCGATGAACTTCCTGTGGACAACCTTCACCCGGTTTGAGCCCGCAGCCGACATTCATGCCGCGTCCGCGCGTGTGGTGCGTAATCACATCGCCTACAGCGGGCCGGTGTGTATCGATGCGCGCATGAAGCCGTGGTATCCGAAGGAAGTGACGTGTCGTCCCGAGATCGCCAGGACGGTGGATCGCCGATGGCGCGAGTACTTCCCGCATCGTGACATCAGGATGGGTGATTCGGAAAAGGGGCACCTGGATTGAGGGCGCTCCTCACCTTGTCTGTTGTGCTCAGCGCCGTCGCGTGTGGGGGCGGCGGGAGCGACGTGCGGTTCCTCTCGATCGCCACGGGCGGCACCGGCGGCGTGTATTACCCGTACGGCGGGGCGCTGGCGCAGATCTTCACCGAGAAAATCCCCGGGCTGCAGGTGACCGCCGAGGTCACAGGGGCGTCGGTTGACAATCTCAAGTTGATGCAGCAGGGCCGCGCCGACCTCGCGTTCACGCTGGCCGATACACTCGCAGAAGCGGTCGCCGGCACCGGACCGTTTGCCGAGACCGGCCCCGTGGACGTCAAAGCCGTGGCGGTGCTGTACACCAACGTCACCCATCTGGTGGCGCGGCAGGGCAGCGGCATCACACGTGTGGCCGATCTGAAGGGCAAGGTTGTGGCCACCGGCGCACCGGGCAGCGGCACCGAGTTGATCGCAGATCGTCTGCTACGCGCGGCCGGACTTGATCCACACGCCGACATCACACGGCACGCGCTGGGTGCCAGCGAGGGCGCAGGCGCACTCAAGGACGGCAAGGTGGATGCGCTCTTCTGGAGCGGCGGGTTGCCGACGCCGGCGATCCAGGACTTGGCCGCGACGCCCGGCCTTCCACTCGCGTTTATTCCGCAGACCGATCTGCTCCCGGCGTTGTGGAGCGCGTACGGCCGGAGCCTGTATCGCGAGGTGATACTCCCGGCGTCCACCTACCGCGGACAGTCCGGCGATGTTGCCGTTGTGGGGGTGGCCAATGTCCTGGTGGTCTCCGGCCGTCTGGACGCCGATCTGGTGGAGCAGTTGACCCGCACCATGTTTGAGTCACGGGCGCGACTTGAGGCCGCCCACCCGGAAGCCCGGCATCTGGCCATCCCGGCCGGTCCTGAGACGGCCCCTGCGCCGTTTCATGAGGGGGCCCGGCGCGTCTTTGAATCACGTGGCTGGAAAGACTAGACTCATGCCCGCCCGGCAGTGTGCCGATAGGTACAGACAGAAACAACGTTTTGATGAAGACCCTGCTCCTCCTAACCCTGGCCGTCGTGGTCGGGGCGTCGTGTGGCCGACCCACCAGTCCTGGCACGCCGCCCGCTGATCGTTTTGCCGTGCTGGCCCCCGCGTCAAATTCGGCGGATTTGGCGACGATGTTCGAACCCGGCGGGCAGGCGCAGTGGAGCCAGGCCCGGTCGCGTCTCCGGGCGTTCCAGTTCTACCAGCAGAGCCTGCGTCCCGCGTGTGCGTCGTGTGGCACCAACTCGGTGTCCCGGCTCCTGGGCGCCGTGTCCGAAGGCCCCTTCCGATACCTCAAGGAACAGGGCATTCAAATCGGCGTCGAGGCCGGCGCCGTCAAGGAACACACCTGTGATGGCCGCGAGCTGGGCCGGGTGTTGCTCCAGGACATCTCGCCGGTGTACGCGACGGGTGCCCACGTCACCTACGTCGCCATGGACGAGCCGTTCACGGCCGGACTGCCGGTCCGCGGCGAGAGTCCGTTTGGCCGCTGCAACTTCACCATCGATCAAACGGTGGTGCAGGTGGATGCCTTCATGGACACCGTGCGCGCCGGTTACCCCGACATCCGGATTGGTCTGATCGAACCGTATCCGTATTTCACCGTGGACGAGATCATGACGTTTGTGCGGGCGCTCGAGGAAAACGAGCGGGTTGGCCTCGCGTTTTTCCGGCTCGACTACGACGTGCGGCATCGATACAACGCCGACGCGAACTCGCGCAACGATTTGCTGCGGCTGCGTGACTTCTTGTCGGGTCGTGGGGTGGAGTTCGAGGTCATTGTGACCGGGTATGACGGGCGCACGGATGCCGCATCGGTGGCCTCGGCCATGGCGCTCGCCTATGAAGTCAGCGGCGTTGTCGGCCGGCCCCATACCGTCGTGTTTCAGGATTGGTCGGCCGATCGCCTGGGGTTGGGCACCTCGGCCGTGAACCTCCCGGAGCAGCAGGTGGGATCGCTCACGTGGCTCCTCAACAACGGACTCGGTGTCTTCAGGTGAGTGTATGAGTTGGACATTGGCGTCCGCGTTGTTTCTGTTGTCCGGTGTGTCGGCGGTGTCTGTGCCGACGGGGGATCCATTGCTGATCGCGACACCTGCCCAGGGTGAACGTGCGGCCACCTGGCAACTGTCGATGCGTGTGTCGGCGCCGGCGACCACCACTGATCCCCAGCACGTTGGCGTGTCGTTGGGTGTCGGTCGCACGGGGGCGTATCGGGCCGGCCTCCGGTATCAGCCGGCAGAGACCGAGGTACTCGGGTTTGTGTCCGGTGCCGTGGGGCTCCGGTTGTGGGCGAGTGACAACTGGACGATGGCCGCCGACGTGGAACACGCGCGTGTGTGGTCCGCCCGGCCGCTGTACCAGAGCAGTGGATTCCAGTTTCAGGGCCACGATCGCCGATGGATGACCCTCGGCGTGGTGTCCGCCATGGCGTCGCATCGCCGGTGGTTCGGGGTGATTGACGGATTTGAAGTCGGCGGTGGCCGGATGGTCATTCGTGAATCTGTCGCCGGCCGTATCGGGGGCAACCAGCTCAACGAGGCGCCCGTACTCGTGCTCAAGACGGCCGCCGCGGTCGGTATGGTGGGCGTGAGCCTGTCGCGTCCGTTGCGCTGGGGATTCTCCGGTGATGCCCGCGTGCGTGTGATTGGCGCCGGGCGATCGCGTGGGGGTGTGGTGCCATTTGCGCACGCCACGGTTGACTGGGACGTCTCGCGCACCGTGTTTTCGTCCCGCCGGTACGGGCAGGGCCGCCTCGGCCTGAGCGGCAATCACGCGACCAGTGCGCGCGCAGCCTCCTACTACCAGAACGGTGTGGGCATCGCCCTCAAGATCGTGTTCTAAGGTGGCGCTGCGGTCGATCTCGTCCGCCTCCGTCCTCGCCTTTCTGCTCTCAGCCCTGTCGGTTGTGTGGGTGCTGATGGTGATCAGCCCCCAGACCTATCGTCCGCTGATGTTGCTCATCGGTGTGTGGGCCAGCCTGCGACTGACGCCAACAGGTGGACGCTGGGGCGGAGCCATCGATCTGATGTGGGTCGTGGCCGCACTGGTCGGACTCGGCTGGCCGCTCGCGCAGGGTGACGCCTTCTGGTATCGCGCCACCAGCCCCACGGGGGGGGACCTGGTGGCCGGCGTGCTCGCGCTGTTGGTGGTGGTCGAGGCAACACGCCGGACCACCGGGTGGGCCCTGCCAATCGTGACGGGGGTGTTCTTGATCTACGCCCTCGCAGGCCCCGCGCTGGTCTCCCTCGGACTCACCGGCATCGCCCATCGTGGGTACGACCTGCCGCGTCTGGTGGGCAGCCTCTACATGAGCCTTGAGGGGATGTATGGCGTGCCGCTTGATGTGGCCGTCACCTACATCACGCTGTTCAGTCTGTACGGCGCCGTGCTCGAGGCGTCGGGTGCCGGGACGTTTTTTCTCAACTGGTCGCTGGCGATGGCCGGCGGTGCGCGGTCGGCCGCGTCCACGGGGCGATCGGTATCGCTGGCCGGATTTCTCCTCGGTACCGTGTCGGGATCGGGCGTGGCCACCACCGTGACGCTGGGCTCCATGGCGTGGCCGCTGCTGAGTCGGGCGGGTTTTTCGCCCAACACCGCCGGTGCCATGCTCGCCGCCTCCGGTATCGGCGCGTTGTTGTCGCCGCCCACCCTCGGAGCTGCCGCATTTCTCATCGCCGAATACCTGCGCATCTCTTATCTGCAGGTGCTCGTCATGGCGACGATTCCGACGATCCTCTACTACGCGTCGATTGCGTTGATGATCGAGGGCGATGCGCGGGCGATGGTGGCCCCCATCCCCCCATCCTCCATCCCTCCATCCTCCATCCCCCATCCTCAATCCTCAATAACGAGTTATCTGCACTTCACATCCCTCATCCTCGTCGCCGTGCTGATGGCCGTGGGGTTCACGCCGTTCCGCGCGGTGTTCTGGGCGATCGTCGCCGCAGTGGTGGTGAGCATCGTCGTGCGACAGCCACTCGGTCCCAGACGGCTGGCGGGCGCGTTCACTGCGGGCGGCACTGACGCGCTCTCGGTCCTGTCCACGACCGCCATCGCCGGCGTCATTGTCGGTGTCGTCACGTTGACGGGGCTGGGGTTGAAGGCGGCCGGGTTGATTGTCGCCATGGCCGGCGGGTCCCTGATGGGGACTGTGCTCCTGAGCGCGCTGGCCGTGTGGATCCTCGGCCTCGCCGTCCCGGTGACCGCGTCGTACATCATCTCGGCGGTGATGGTGGTGCCGGCGATGACTGCGGTGGGTGTGTCGCCGGTGGCCGCCCATATGTTTGTGTTTTATTACGCGGTGTTGTCCGAGGTGAGCCCGCCGACG
This sequence comes from uncultured Solibacteraceae bacterium, assembly GCA_964423815.1. Taxonomy (GTDB): domain Bacteria; phylum Acidobacteriota; class Vicinamibacteria; order Vicinamibacterales; family SCN-69-37; genus SYFT01. The sequence goes on from CAYRGW010000082.1 coordinate 16,507, forward strand.
GCGCTCGCGCCGTTTGCGGCTGCGGCGCTTACGGGCGGTCAGCCGTTCCGCACCATGATGCTCACGTGGAAATATTCGCTGCCCGCGTTTCTTGTGCCGATTGCGTTCACGGTGGACCCGACCGGCATGGGGTTGTTATTCGCGGGACCGTGGATCGACGTGCTGCTGACGTCGTTGACGGCGCTGGTCGGCACCGCGGCGCTTGCCGCCGCCCTGACCGGCGCCTGGGGATTCGGCGCACCACACGTGCGCGCCTTGCTGGCCGTGGGCGGGCTCCTGCTGTTTCATCCGGCGCTCTGGGCCGACGCCGTGGGTGTGGTCGCGCTGATGGTGGCTCGTCTCTCGAAGTCCCGCAGTCCCGCAGTCCTGTAGTCCCTCCATCCTCCATCCTCCATCCCCCCATCTGGTATGGTTACCCCGTCCCTGGAGGGATTACCCATGCACCGAAGAGTCAGACAGTCCGTCCTTCTTGGCGCGGCGCTCGTGTTTGCTGCCGCCACCGCACAATTCACCCCGCTGTCAGCCCAGCAGCAGCGCCCGGCGCCGGCCACGCTGGCGTCGGTCACGACGCCGAAGGCGCATTTTGGCCACGACATCGGCGCCGACTATGTGCTGCCGAACTACACGCAGTTCGAGGCCTACTGGCGAAAAATTGAAAAGGAATCCCCGCGGCTCAAGCTGACCGAGATCGGCAAGACGGCCGAGGGCCGGCCGCAGTTGATGATGATCATCACGTCGCCGGAAAACCATCGTCGGCTGGAGCGCTTCCGTGAGATCTCCACACGGCTCGCGACGGCCGAAGGGCTGACCGACGAGCAGGCACGTGCGCTGGCCAAAGAAGGCAAGTCGGTCGTCTGGATTGATGGCGGCCTCCACGCCACCGAAGTCCTCGGCGCCCAGCAGTTGCTTGAAACGGTTTATCAGCTGGCGAGCCGCACCGACGATGAGACGGTCCGCATTCTGAACGATGTCGTGATCCTCGCCGCGCACGCCAATCCCGACGGCATGGAGCTGGTCTCCAACTGGTACATGCGTAATCCCAATCCGGAGCAGCGCAACACCGGCGGCATTCCGTCGCTGTATCAGAAGTACGCGGGCCACGATAACAACCGCGATTTCTACATGTCGGCGCTTGACGAGTCCACCAACATGAACCGGATCCTTTACAAGGAATGGATTCCGCAGATCATGTACAACCACCACCAGACGGGACCTGCCGGCACGGTGATGTTTGCGCCGCCGTTCCGTGATCCGTTCAACTACAACTTCCATCCGCTGATCCCGTCGGGCATCGACCTGGTGGGCTCGGCCATGGCGACGCGGTTCCTCGCGGAAGGCAAACCCGGCGTCACCTCCCGTCAGGGCGCGAACTATTCCACGTGGTGGAATGGCGGCCTCCGGACGACGGCGTATTTCCACAACATCATCGGCATCCTCACCGAGACGATCGGCGGGCCCAATCCGACAAACATTCCATTTGTGATTGGTCGGCAGTTGCCGAGTTCGAGCCTGTGGTCGCCCATTGCGCCGCAGCGGTGGCACTTCCGGCAGTCGATCGACTATTCCGTGACCGCGAACTACGCGATTCTTGACCTGGCCTCGCGGTATCGCGAGACGTTCCTCTACAACATCTACCAGATGGGGCGGGACCAGATCCGCAACGGCAACACCGACACGTGGACGCCGAGCCCGCGTCGTGTGGGTGCGGTGCAGGCGAAGATGGCGGCGGCCGGTGGTGCCGGTCGTGGTGGACGCGCCGGTGGCGCGGGTGCACCCGGCGGTGGTGGACGCGGTGCGGGTGCCGCCGACGCGGCGAGCCCCTACTGGAACGAACTGCGCGATCCGCAGTTCCGCGATCCCAAGGCGTTCATCCTGTCGGCCGATCAGCCCGACTTCGGCACGGCGACCAAGTTCATGAACGCGTTGATCAAGACCGGTGTCACCGTGCATCGTGCCACGGCGCCGTTTACGGTGAACGGCAAACAGTACCCGGTCAATTCCTACGTCGTGAAGGCCTCGCAGGCGTTCCGCGCCCATGTGCTCGACATGTTTGAACCGCAGGATCATCCGGATGACTTTCCCTATCCGGGTGGACCGCCGAACCGTCCGTACGACAGCGCCGGCTACACCCTGGCGATGCAGATGGGTGTGCAGTTTGATCGCGTGCTTGAGACCGTGACCGCGCCGCTCGCGGCGGTCACCGGCATGGCGACCAATCCCGCCGGCCGCATCATTGGTGGGCAGCAGGCTGCGGGGTACTACTTCAATCACGGCGCGAACGATTCGTATGTGGTCGTGAATCGTCTGATGAAAAACGGGGACACGGTCTCGTGGCTGGCGGAAGGGCCTCTCGGCAACGGCACCTTCTACGTGCAGGCAAAACCCGCGACACGTGCCGCGATTGAGAAGATGGCCGCGGAACTCGGGGTCTCCTTCACGGTGGCGACGGCCGCGCCGACCGGTCGCATGACGGTGCTCCGCGCACCCCGCATCGGTCTCTACGACCAGTACGGCGGCACGATGCCGTCCGGCTGGACGCGACTGGTGTTCGAGAACTTCGAATTCCCGTACACGGTCGTGTATCCGCCCATGCTCGACGCGGGCAACCTGCGTGACAAGTTCGACATCCTCATCTTCAACGACGGGGGCATTCCTGCCGTTGGTGGGGGCGGCGGTGGCGGACGCGGGGGCGGAGGCGGTGGCGGTGCGGCCGGCGGCGGTACCGGTCCGGAAATTCCTGCTGAACTTCGCGCGCGCCAGGGGTCGGTGACTGCGGCGACGATGGCGAAGATCAAGGAGTTTGTCGAAGGCGGCGGGACCGTGCTGACCATCGGGGGCGCGTCCACCAACATCGCGCAGCACTTCGATCTCCCTGTGCAGAACCACCTTGTCGAACGTGGCGAGGATGGCCAGATGCGATCGTTGCCGGGCACCGAGTTCTACGTGCCCGGCTCGGTGCTGCGCGCACGGGTGGACGCCACGGCGGCGATTGCGCACGGGCTGCCGGACGAAATCAACGTGTTCTTCGACAACAGCCCGACGTTCAAGCTCGGGCCGACGGCGACCTCACGCGGGATCAAGACGATCGCCTACTTCGACACGGCCACGCCGCTGCGCAGCGGCTGGGCGTGGGGGCAACATTATCTGGAGGACGGGATCGCGGCGTTCGAGGCGGAAGTGGGGAAGGGCCGGCTCTACGTCTTCGGACCGGAGATCGCGTTCAGGTCACAACCGCACGGCACGGTCAAGTTCCTGTTCAACGGCATTCTGCTGTCGGCGACCGAGGGCCTGCGCTGAAGAATTGAGGATGGAGGATTGAGGATGGAGGGATGGCCTTCCATCCTCCATTCCCACATCCTCCATCCTCCATCCCCCATTTGTTTACTGGTTGGGCGCGCCGCCGCCGCGGCCACCGCCGGGCGGCGGGGGCATCGACGCCTTGTCGAGGCGCGGCAACATCTGGTCGCGCATCGCCAGGTGATACATCGCGGAGGCCACGATGATCGCCGACTTCTTCACATCCTCCTCAACAATCCGTTCGTAGGTGTCGAGGTTGGTGTGCCAGGTGTGGCTGTTGTATTCAATCGGGTCCTGCGAGGCGCCAATGCCCGGCAGGCCGGCGGCGTTAAACGACGTGCTGTCGGTGCCCCCGGTGGCGCGGCTGGTGGTGGGCGTCGCGCCATAGATCCCGAAGTCCTCGAACTCACGGAGGTACTGGGCGAGGATGCTCGCGGTTTCGGGTGATCCGAAGACCGACATGCCGCGCACGCGGCCGGTGCCGGAGTCGATGTTGAAGTAGCCGTTGAACTTCGCATATTCCGGGAGCGGATCCTCGAAGCTGCCGAAGTGCTGCGCCACGTACGCCTTCGATCCGAGCAGTCCCTGTTCTTCGCCGCCCCAGAGCGCCACACGAATGGTGCGGCGCGGCTTGAGACCGAGCGACTGGATGATGCGCGCCGCCTCCATCATGATCGCCGAGCCGATGGCGTTGTCCGTGGCGCCGGTCGCCGAGTGCCAGGAGTCGAGGTGGCCTCCGAGCATGATCACTTCGTCGGCCTTGTCGGTGCCGCGGATTTCCGCGACCGCGTTGTACGACGTCTTGCCGGCCGGGTAGTGGTTGTTCACGATGTTGAATTCGAGCCGTACCGGCGTGCCGTCGGCGATGATGCGTGTGATGCGGCCGTAGTCTTCATTGCGCAGCACGACGGTCGGTACCGTCTTGGTGTGGTCGTAGCCGCTGAACGCAAACGTCGAGATGATGCCGTGCATACGTCCCGCGTCATTGATGCGGAGGGCGGCGCCTGCCGTCAGCAGGAAGTCGTTCACACGTGTCGTCCCCTCCCCTGCCGTCAGCCGTGCCGGGCCTTCGGGTGCCGGTGCCGCGCCGCGGCCCCCCGCGCCACCACGAGGGACGCCGCC
>CAYRGW010000083.1:0-20489 GCA_964423815.1 uncultured Solibacteraceae bacterium
CTCGAGCCAGGCGCTGCGCGCGCTTGAAGCGGGCGCTCGCAGCACCGACAACCTGGTCCCCCTGGTCCTGCACGCCGTCGAGGCACGCGCCACGCTCGGCGAAATTTCGGATACCCTTCGCGCCGTGTTTGGTGAACACCGTGACCACCTCGCCTGACACGCCACTGCTGCGCGTCGACCACCTGCGCACGGTCTTCCCGTTGCGCAGTGGTGGCGACGCTGCGGCCGTCGCCGACGTGTCGTTCACGCTCAATCGTGGCGAGACGCTGGGCCTGGTCGGCGAATCCGGGTCCGGCAAATCGGTCACGGCGCTCTCGATCATCCGCCTCGTCCAGCCGCCCGGCCGCATCGTCTCCGGGGCGATCCACTTCGACGGGCGCGACCTGATGACACTCGATGAGACCGCGATGCGCGCGGTCCGGGGCCGACGCATCGGCTTTGTGTTTCAGGAACCGATGGTCGCGCTCAACCCCGTGTATACGATTGGCCAGCAGATTGCGGAAACGCTGGCGGTGCACGGGCTGGCGCACGGCGCCGCCGCACGCGCGAAAGCCGTGGAGTGGCTCGACGCCGTCCGGGTGCCCAATGCGCGCCAGCGCGCCGACGCGTATCCCCATCAGCTCAGTGGCGGTTTGCGCCAACGCGCCATGATTGCCCTGTCGCTCTGCGCCGAACCATCCCTGGTGATCGCCGATGAGCCGACGACTGCGCTCGACGTCACGGTGCAGGCGGAGATCCTCGATTTGCTGCGTGACCTGCGCCGGGAGTTCGGATTGTCACTGCTGCTCATCACCCACGACCTGGGCGTCGTGGCCGAAATGGCCGACCGGGTGGCCGTCATGTATGGTGGACGCATCGTGGAACACGGCCCTGCGGCGGAGGTGTTTGCGGCAGCGGGGCATCCGTATACACGCGGGCTGCTTGCGTGCCTGCCCGGGCTTGACGTCACGGCACGACTGCAGGCCATCCCCGGCACGGTCCCGTCGCTCGGGGCCTTTCCGCCCGGGTGTGGGTTTGCCACCAGGTGCGCCGATCGATTTGCCCCGTGTGACACCGCACCCCCGCCGGACTTCGCGTGCGGGCCCGACCACCACGCGGCGTGTTATCTCCTGCAGACAGGCCCCTCGTCATGAGCGCGCTGCTGCAGGTGCGACACCTGGTCAAGGAGTTCCACCAGGGCGGGTGGTTCAGCAAGGGCGCGGTGACACGCGCGGTCGACGACATCAGTTTTGATATTCAGCAGGGCGAGACCTTCGGGCTGGTCGGCGAATCGGGCTGCGGCAAGACGACCACGGGCCGGTGCATCCTGCGGCTCATTGAGCCGACGTCGGGCCAGGTGCTGTTCAAGGGACGCGACCTGGCGCCGTTGTCGGCGCGCGACATGCGCCTCGCCCGTCGCGATTTGCAGATCGTGTTCCAGGATCCCTACTCGTCGCTCAACCCGAGAATGCGGGTCGGCGCGATCGTTGGCGAGCCCCTGGTGATCTTCAGGGAGGGCACCACTGCTGAGCGCACCAGGCGTGTCGCTGAACTGTTTGAGCTCGTGGGACTCGACCCGGCGCACACCTCGAAGTATCCGCATGAATTCAGTGGCGGCCAGCGTCAGCGCATCGGCCTCGCGCGGGCGCTGGCACTGAACCCGTCGCTCGTCATTGCGGACGAACCGGTGTCGGCGCTCGACGTCTCCGTGCAGGCCCAGGTGGTCAACCTGCTGCTGGACCTCCAAGCCCGTCTTGGATTGACCTATCTGTTCATCGCCCACGACCTCCGGCTTGTGCACCAGATCTGCACGCGGGTGGCGGTTATGTATCGTGGACGGATTGTGGAACTGGGCGAGGCGGAGCAAATCTTTCTCTCCCCCGCTCACCCGTATACCGCAGCGTTATTGTCGGCCGTGCCAAAAATAAACCCGGGCGATCGCATCGCCCGGGTTCAGTTTGACGCCGATTCGTTTACCCCGCAGCCGCTCCGTGAGGTTCGGCCGGGGCATCTCGCTGCGGTCTGAATCTAGCCCTTCGAATATTTCGAATACTTCGAATATTTTGAGTAGCTCGAATACTTCGAGGTGCTCTTCTGCGACTTGTCGCTTGTGGTCGACTTGTCGCTGTGGGAGTCATCACTCTTTGAGGACTTGCCGCTCTTCGACGAATTGTCGCTCTTCGACGACTTGTCACTCTTGCCCGACTTGTCGCTCTTCGAGGACTTGCCGCTCTTGCTCGACTTGTCGCTCTTGTCCGACTTGTCGCTTTTCCCGGACTTGGTCGACTTGTCAGACTTGGGCGGTGTTGGGCCGCCGTCGCCGCACCCGAGCAGGCCCTTATCAACCGTGCCCTCGTGGAAGTTCATGTTCAGCGATTCGAGAATGCCGCTGAGCGTCGACAGGCTCATGCCCGACGGCAGCGCGCTCGTCGTGCCGCCGATGACCGTGTTGGCCATTGCCAGAATGGCGTTGACCGTCATACCCGCCAACGGACCAGACTGCATCACAAGCGAACCCATGCCCACCTTGGTGACCCCGGCCGCAGAGAAGTCGGCAGCCAGTTGCATCGCGAGCAACTGGGCGGCGAAGTTGCCGGCGGACGAACTCGTGGGGTTGGTGGCGCTTGCCGTCAGGACGTTCGCGGATCCGCCCTGGGGCAGGAACGCCGCGATGGCCGCTGCACTGGTGAACGTCAGCGTCCTGGTGCCACCAATCTGGACCGAACCACCGGGATACACCGTCGCAAAATTCGCTGCGAGGAATGCCCCGGGATTGTTGCCAGACGGCTTCGAACCCCAGCCACCCTGCGAATAGGTCAGGTAGCCGGTCGTCGAGCAGGTGGCCGACAGGATGGTGAAGACGCCGGGAACAAAGTTCACCGTGTAGTTGCTGAGCGGTGTCCCCACAGCGGTGGCTGTGGTGACATACGTGCCCACGGTTTCACCCGCGACGCGTGTCGTTTCCAGCGTGATCTGGGTGAGATCACCGGAGATGAATCCGACCTGGGTGGTCGGCAGCGAAACGGGGTCAGGAGTCCCCACGACCTTCGAGCCACTGCCGGCGGTCACCGTCACCGGGCGCGGGGACACCGTCAGGACACCCGGGACGTATGCGACCACATAGTTGCGCAAGTCGGTGCCCGTCGCCGAGGCGATGGTGATGGGATAGGTCGTGTTGGCCGGGGCGCTGGCCGGAGCGCCCGTGCTCGACAGAACCGCGCCGGTCAGGGTCTGCCCATTGACCAGACCACTGACTGCGAAGTCAGCCGACGGACCGGTGGGCGTCCCCACAAAGGTCAGGACGTTGCCGTAGACCTTGGTGCGGTTGAGTGCCGTAATCGTGAGCGGGACCGGAGTTACCGTCAGCGGACCCGGCACATACGTGATCGTGTAGTTGCCAAGGCCCGTGCCCTGCGCCGCGCTCGGCGTGATGGGGTACGGCGCGCCGGGAACGGTCGCCGATGCCGGCGAACCCGTCGCGCTGGCCAACGTGGCCGACGTCACGGTGTCGGTGCCAAACAGCTGACCACTCACGGCGAACTCGGTGCCGGTGAAGGAGAAGACCGTTCCGTACGGCTTGGACTGCGCCAGGGCCGTGATGGTGAGCGGCGCGGGGACGACCTGATGCGTGTCGGTGTCCGCAGCTGCTGGACAGCCCTCAAGCACGTTTTCGGCAGCGACCCCTGAATACTGGGCAGTGATCGTGTAGTTGCCCACCGGCAGGGTGGCGGCCAGCTGCGTCTGCGCGACGCCGTTGATGACCGGCACATTGGCGGCAATCACGGTGGTCCCATTGAGGAAGGTCACGGTGCCCTGAGACGGCGCCAGTGACGATCCACACGTGACCGTCGCGCTGATCTCGGCGGCCGTCCCATAGGTCGAGGGATCAGGCGTCGTGATCGTCACGGCTGTCGACACCGGCAGCACCTTGATCGTCACGTTCGCTCTGAAGTCGGTCCCGTCCCATCGACGGATGCCGTAGAGGAACACGTCCTCGCCGACAAAATTCAGGGCTGGCGTGTAGACCAGGCTGCCGTCAGGCGAGAGTGTGACCGTGCCGCCCATCGCCGTTGGCCCGGTGATCGGCACCCCGTTGAGCTGGACGTGCGGACCGGCGCCGCCCAGCCAGAAGACCGGCAGGCCGACGTTGATGTCGTTGGCGAGAACGCCCGACGCTTCCGGCACGGAGATCAGCGTGTTCTGCTGGGTCGTGTAGACGTCGTTGGCGACCGCCACTTCGGCGGGTTCCGAGACATACACGGTGACATCCGCCGTCGCCGTTGCAGGCGTCGGCGCATCGTCCTGAATCGTGTAGGGGAACGTGAAGTTGCCCCAGAATTCGTCCGGCGGCGTGATGGTCACGCTGCCTGCCAGGGTGTTCACCAGGACCGTCGCGGTCTTGTTGTCGGGCAACGCCACCGTGACCACGGAGCCCACGGTCACGGGCTGCCCGTTCACATGGGTCAGCACAAAGACGTCACCTTGTGGATCCGAGTCGTTGGCAAACAGGTTCCGCGTCGTGGCGGTGACGTAGGCGGTGGTATAGCCGTCGTTGGTCGCCACTACGGCGTTCACATCCGACACTTCAATCGTGACGGTGGCTGGCAGAAGCGCTTCCCGGTTGCCGTCGTAGCCGACGTAGACAAACGTATCGTCACCGAAGAAACCGTCCGCCGGCGCGTAGATGAACGTGCCGTCGGCGTTAAGGATCACCGTTCCGCCATTCGTCGTCTCGAACGTGATGGACGGTCCCGTCAGGGCGGTAATCGTGTCGGGTCCGGCGGCCGACACCACCATCGGCGCGTTCGAATCGTTGGCCAGCACGGTGCTGCCCGTCAACGGCGTGTTCTTCGTCGTCGTGTAGGTGTCGTTCGCGACGAGTGGAAGGACATCGATGGTGACCGTGGTCGGCGCACTGGTCGACACACCGTCCGTCACGCTGTAGACAAACGTGAACTGACCGTGGAACGTGGCTGCGGGGTCGAACAGGAATGATCCATCCGCCGCCAGCGTGACTGTGCCCGAGGCCGTCACGAGCGGCGTGCCGGGCGCGAGGTCCGTGGTCGCCGCACCATACGCGGCCACAAGCAGCGTATCCGCACGCCACGGCTCGGTGATCGATCCATTGTCCGGATCGGTGTCGTTGTGGAGCACCACCAGCGTGCCATCGGAGGGCACCGACAGATCCACATTCTGCTCGGTGACATAAAAGTCGGGATCGGCTGCAGGAGGCGCATCTTCGCCGCAATCCGGGTCGTGATTCGGAAACAGCCCATCGCCGTCGTCATCAAGGGCGTTGGTGCAGATTTCGATCGCCGTGCAGTTCTCGTCGATCAGGCCGTCCCCGTCGTCGTCAACGCCGTCCGGGTCGCCGTTCGCGGTGAAACACACTTCCTGCGGTGCGGTGTATTCCCACATCACACACATCGCACCGATGACGCGACCTTCCGGCACCTCGGGATCAACGTCCACATCGAGATAGTCGACCGCTTCGATGCGGTTCAGCTCGCGACCTGAGGCGATGTCGAACTGGTAGATCCACCCGGAGTCGTTCGACGACGCCCAGAAGGTCTTGCCGCTGGGGTCGATCTCCATCGCGTACCACGTGGTGACCAGACCCGCGTTGTCCCAATCGGGGGTGCCTTCCACGTACTGGCCCTTGAGATACGGGTCATCGTGCACCTGGTACATCTGCACGAACGAGCCGTTCTGCGCGAAACGATAGATCGCCTTGTCAGCAGCGGTGAGGAATCCGCCAGACCCGTCTCCGGGCGGCAGAATACGCATGGCATTAAACCGGACGTTCTCACCGGGGAGAAGCTGGCCAAAGCCCACATCCGGCAACTGGCCCACCGGGAGGTTGTTGACGCCGGGGCGCACGCGGTAGCTGTGGATCAGGGAATCTTCGGACGTGTAGTAGATGACATCGCCGGTGGCGTCCAGGTCGACCCAGTCGGTACCAAATCGAGCGGTGGCGGCCCAGAACAGATCACGATCGGGACCACCAGGATCCGTCGTGTTGGCGCCGCGATAGCTGCCGTCCGGCTGCACGTTGTAGCGGTGGATGCGGCGGCCCAGCGGCCAGCGGCCGGGGATTTCCGCGCCACCCGATTCCATGAGTGGCTGACCGGTCTCGGGATCGGCCAGGTACGTTTCGGGCAACAGGGCCGGAACGCCGAGACTCGCAATCGAGGGAACCGGGCTGAAGATCAGGCTGTTGCCGTTGTATTTCAGTCGGTTTGACGCGTCGAGGCCAATCCGGCGTGACAGATAGGGAGCGGTACCGTTGAGGCCCACGTTCAGAATCCCGCCTGTTTCATCCACGACCACCGCGTAGCTGGCGCCGTCGGAATACGACAGCGGCCAACCGGCGATATCAAGGAAATACCAGTCGTCGGGGGCGTCGTACAGGGTCGGATGATTGAGGATGAGGGCGTCTGAGACGTCGGTGGTCACCGGGCCGAGGAACGAGTCCGAGTGCCCGACGTACATGTTCATCTGCGCGTCAAACACCACCGATTCCGGGTTGATGTCGACGGGCATCTCGTTGCCGTCGTAGTCGGTCGTCGTGAGGATGCGACGGTCCTGGGGTGAATACAGCGCGCGTCCCGCACCTGTGGGATACCGGGTGATGACGTTCACCGCGGGATCGAAGTCGGCGAAGTTGGTGGCATACACCTCGCCCGTTTTCCAGTTGGCCGCGCAGCCTGCGGTGATGTTGTATTCCAGGCCGGCATCCGGGTGGTCAATATCGGCCGAGGCCACAAACCGCTTGAACTCGCCGGTGCGGTCCAGGACGCGATACGTGTACTGGTTCATGCCGATGAACAGATCACCCTTGGCCCAGCGGCCGATGTCCCAGGTGAACGTGACGGTGTCGTTGCCATCGGTCAGCGCCACACCCGCGTGCTCACCGACACTGCCGTCGATATCGAGCGCCGCACGATCGCTGTCGGTCGGGGTCAGCGGACCGGACCAGACACCGACGTGTCCCGGAGGACGAGTCTGCAGCACATCAGCCGCAAAGTCAGGGGCAATTTCGAGGCTGCTGACCGCGAGCCGGATGTACGTGGGCGGACCAGCCGCCACAGGCACCGTCGTCAACGGGGCAAACGCGATGAGATTGGATGCGCCAGGCAGGGGAATATCAAGCGCGTCGAGGTCCTGCTCACTGAGTGTGTCGATCGTCAGACCGGTCGGCACGTTGGACAACGAAACCGCTCCGCCACTCTGCGACCGCAGTTCGAAGATCGCGCCTTCCGAGTGCTGCAGGGTCTCGCCGTCACCGATGATCGTGGCGATCCACTTCTGCTCATAATGATCCCATTGCGCCATGCGGATACTGGCGGCGGGTGCCCCCTCAGTGGTGGCATCGGCCGACGCAAACCAGGCGCCGTGGACGGTCGCCGCGGTTACTGCGATGACCATCGCAACAATCACTTGACGTAAGGAGGTGGGCTTCATAAGTAATCTCTTTCGTGCCGACAACACTGCGTTGCTTGGGCGCTTTTTAGACTGATTCTGCCCTATGAGAATACACCACAACTGTCGTTCGTGTCATATCAACCCGAAGTCGATTACGTGTTTGTGATTCTCGTCAAGAAATAAATATTCCCTGCAGTTAATACCAAAAGGCAGACGTACACCCTTGTCACCGTGGCGAGGGTGCCCAAGGTGTAATCGGCTGAATTTGTTGGACTTACAGGGATCAGGCCGCCCGGCGAACGTCTTTTTCGACCTGCCCGTCGCGGATGTGGATCGTCCGATGGGCGTGCGCGGCCACTTCAGGCTCGTGGGTGACCAGCACGATGGTGTTGCCGGACTCGTGGAGCCGGGCGAACAGGCTCATGATTTCCACGCCGGTCTTGGAGTCCAGGTTGCCCGTCGGTTCGTCTGCGAGCAGGATGGACGGATTGTTAACGAGCGCCCTGGCAATGGCCACACGCTGGCGCTGACCACCCGATAACTGGTTGGGACGATGGGACTTGCGGTCGGCGAGTTCAACCTTGTCGAGGGCCTGGGCGGCACGTTCGCCCCGGACCTTGGCTGGAATCCCTGCATAAATCAGCGGCAATTCCACGTTGTGAAGAGCCGTCGCGCGCGGCAACAAGTTGAACGTCTGGAACACGAACCCGATTTCCTCGTTCCGGATCCGGGCGAGTTCATCGTCATTCATCTCGCTGACCTGTTTGCTGTTGAGCAGGTAACTCCCCTTCGACGGCGTGTCGAGGCACCCAATCAGGTTCATCAAGGTGGACTTGCCGGACCCGCTGGGGCCCATGATCGCGACGTATTCGCCACGCTCAATCTCAATCGACACGCCCTGGAGCGCGTGGATGAGTTCGGTACCCATCTGATAGGTCTTCCACAGGTCTTTGGTCTGGATTAGTGCCATGACTTCACCTTATACGCTTCCGGACAGAGGGGTGTTCAGCTTAGACGGATCATCCGCCTGATTGGACGGCAGGATTACGACTCTATCGCCTCGTACTCGTCCTTGAGCCGGCGCACCACGTTGGGATCGGCTAGCGTCGTGGTGTCGCCCAGCGCCTTGCCTTCCGCAATGTCCCGCAGAAGGCGCCGCATGATCTTGCCCGACCGCGTCTTGGGCAGGTCGGCCGCAAACAGGATCTGATCGGGCCGGGCAATCGCGCCGATCTTCTTGACGACGTGTTCCTTGAGTTCGTCGACCAGACCGGCTGAGGCCTTCTTGCCTTCCTTGACGGTCACGAATGCGCAGATCGACTGCCCCTTGATCTCGTGGGGACGGCCAACCACGGCGGCCTCCGCGACCGACGGGTGATCCACCAGCGCACTTTCGACTTCCATCGTGCCGATGCGGTGCCCCGCCACGTTCAACACATCGTCGACGCGGCCAAGCAACCAGTAGTCGCCCTGTTTGTCGCGGCGCGCGCCGTCCCCGGTGAAGTACACACCGTCGTCCCAGCGGCTGAAGTAGGTCTGCACAAAACGTTCGGGGTCGCCGTAGATGCCGCGCAGCATGCCCGGCCAGGGTTTGGTCAACGCGAGCAGCCCCCCGCCGTGTTCAACGGGCACACCGGCGCCGGTCCGAATCTCTGCCGTGATGCCAGGAAACGGTTTGGTTGCGGAGCCGGGTTTGAGCGGTGTGATCCCAGGCAGCGGCGCGATCAGGATGTGCCCCGTCTCGGTTTGCCACCACGTGTCGACCACCGGGCAACGTGAACCACCGATATGTTCGTGGTACCACATCCACGCTTCCGGATTGATGGGCTCGCCCACCGATCCGAGCAGACGCAGGCTGGAGAGATCGTGCGCGCCGGGCCACTCGGTGCCCCACTTCATGAAGGCACGAATCGCGGTCGGCGCGGTGTAGAACACCGTCACGCCGTACCGCTCAACGAGGGACCAGAAACGGTCCTTGTTCGGCCAGTCCGGCGCGCCTTCGTACATGAGCACTGTGGCGCCATTCTGCAGCGGGCCATACACCACGTACGAATGCCCTGTGACCCAGCCGATATCGGCGGTGCACCAGTAGACGTCGGTGTCCTGCAGATCAAAGACCCACTTGGTGGTCGCGTACGTCCCGACGAGATAACCACCCGTGGTGTGGACGATGCCCTTGGGTTTACCCGTGGTGCCGGAGGTGTAGAGGATGTAGAGCATGTCTTCGCTCTCCATCGGTTCGGGGGCACACTCGAGCGGGGCGTCCTGCATCAACCGGTGATACCAGTGATCGCGGCCTTCCTTGATGTGGACGGGAAAAGGTTCACCGGCCTGGCGTTTCACCACCACGACGTTCTGGACGCTCGGCGCACCGACCAGCGCTTCATCAGAGGTCTGTTTGAGCGGGACGAGCTGACCGCGGCGGAAACCACCATCGGCGGTGATGAGCAGTGAACACTGCGCGTCGTTGATCCGGTCGCGCAGCGCTTCGGCACTGAAGCCGCCAAACACCACCGAGTGCACGGCACCGATACGCGCACACGCGAGCATCGAGATGGCGAGTTCGGGAATCAGGGGCAGGTAAATCGCGACGCGATCGCCCTTGCGGACGCCGAGCCCCTTCAGCACGTTGGCGAACTGGCAGACCTGACGATACAGGTCGAAGTACGTCAGCGTGCGGCGGTCACCGGGTTCACCTTCCCAGATAAGCGCGGCGGTGTTGCGTCGCGCGGTGCGCACGTGGCGGTCGAGACAGTTGACGCTGGCATTAAGCTGGCCGCCGACAAACCACTTCGCGTGCGGCGGTTGCCAGTCGAGCACCTGGGTCCAGGGACGAATCCACTCGAGTTCACGCGCCCAGCCTTCCCAGAAGGCTTCGGGATCGTCGGCGGCGCGTTCGTAAATGTCAGGGTCGGTCACCCGGGCGTTGGTACGCCACTCGGGTGTGGGTTCAAAGACGCGCGCCTCATCGAGCAGCGCGTTTATTTCGTGGGTCTTCGACGACTCACTCACGCAGCCGCCGGTCCCGCCTTCTTGCGGAAAAACGCGAGACCCAGCAACGCGCCGAGGAGACCAAAGACCGCGAAGATCGGAATCGTGACCGCGGCAGTGATAAACAGCGCCGCCGGTCCCGTGGAGAAGCGTTCGATCATCTCCACCATTTCAGGGGGCACATCACCCATCTGACTGAAGACCTGGTCCATGGCCTCTCGCTGCGCCGCTGCACCGCCCGACACCATCATGACGAGTGCGCCGCCGACAACACTGACGACGCCACCCACAGCCCCGGCAATCAACCCGGCCACCGCAGCGGCAGAGGTCTCAAGGGGCAGCGGATCGTTCTGCTGCATCAGGTAGGTGGTCAGCAGGCCGCCCACGACCACCCAGAGACAGCAGCACGCGTTGAACGCGCCGATGATCGGCAGCGCCGACAGGATGCCGATGAAGAGACCGCCGAGCAGTGCAGGCTGGTAACGAGCCAAATGAGCCTCCTGGGCTTAGTCGTAGTACTCGCGACCGAGATGTGTGATGAGTTCTTCGCCCTTGATGTAGCGCAGCGTGTTCTTCAGCTTCATCAACTGGATGAAGAGGTCATGCTCCGGGTAGACCTCAGGCGCATGCATCGGGCTCTTGAAGTAGAACGAGAGCCATTCCTGAATGCCGGAGAAGCCGGCGCGCTTCGACAGGTCAAGGAACAGCGCCACGTCGAGCACGATGGGCGCGGCCAGAATGCTGTCGCGGCAGAGGAAATTGATCTTGAGCTGCATCGGATACCCGAGCCAGCCGAAGATGTCGATGTTGTCCCAGCCCTCTTTGTTGTCTCCGCGCGGCGGATAGTAGTTGATCCGCACGACGTGGGAGATGTCCTTGTAGAGATCGGGATACAGGTGCGGCTGGAAGATGTAGTCGAGCGCGCCCTTTTTGCTCTCTTCCTTGGACTTGAACGACTCGGGATCGTCGAGCACTTCGCCGTCGCGATTGCCGAGGATGTTGGTCGAGTACCAGCCGGCCACACCAATGAGACGCGCCTTGAGACCGGGGGCGATGATCGTCTTGATCAGCGTCTGTCCCGTCTTCATGTCGCTGCCGGTAATCGGCGACCCCGTCTTGGCGGCGAGTTCACGCAGCGCCGGCACTTCCGCGCTCAGGTTGGGTGCGGCGTTGCCGTACGGCAGGCCTTCACTGATCGCGGCGTACGCGTAGATCTGACTGGGCGAGATGGCCGGGTCGTTGTCGACCAGGCCTTTTTCGAAGGCCGCAATGTTGGCGTGGCACGCCGACTCGGTCAGGAAAATTTCGGTGGACCCGGCCCAGATGAGCACCAGGCGCGAGCAGTTGTTGTCCGCCTTGAACTTGCGGATGTCCGCGATCAGCTGATCGGCGAGATCCTTCTTGTTCTTGCCCTTCTTGACGTTCGGACCGTCGAGGCGCTTGACGTAGTGGCGATCGAACACCGCCGACATCGGCTTGATCGCCGCCAGCTCGTCCTTCACCTGATCGAGCAACTTCTCATCGAGCACGCCGGCGTGTTTGGCGGCCTCGTAGCAGTTGTCGTCAAAAATGTCCCAGCCGCCAAAAACGATGTCGTTGAGTTCGGTGAGGGGCACAAACTCGCGGATCGTGGGCGTCCGGTTTTCGTTGCGTTTGCCCAGACGGACGGTGCCCATCTCGGTAAGCGAGCCGATCGGCTTGGCCAGTCCTTTGCGGATGGCCATCACGCCAGCGATTGTGGTGGTGCTGACCGCACCAAGTCCGACCAGAAGAATGCCGAGTTTACCGTCGGCGGGGGCGAGAGAAATTCCAGTAGTCACGAACGGGAACTATATCATTCGGCCATGTTCACGATTCTGAAGATGCTGCGAACGGCGAAAGGGCAGGCCGAACAGGGGGCCGTCGCCATGCTGGGCATCAAGCCGGGGGACCGGGTGCTGCTGCTCGGGGCCGGCAGGCCCGATCTGGCGGGGGCGATCGGCGCAGTGACCGGCCTCAATGGCCAAACCACGGTCGTGGACCGGGAGCCGGGTGCCGCGGACCGCATCGCCACCGCGGCCGCCAACGCGGGGGCGCTCGTGGACCTCGTGCCCGCACCCATCACGATGTTGCCCACCGACAGCCAGACCTTCGACATGGCCGTCCTGCCGACCGGCCTCGCGGCCCTGGGCACCGACGCGCCGTCAGTGCTGGCGGAAGCCATCCGGGTGGTGCGCCCGGGCGGCCGCATCACCATTTGTGAGCCGCTGCCGCGCCAGGGATTGTTCCGCCTGGCGCAGACGGCGCCGCTGACCGATCCAAAGGATGTGGTCGCCCGCCTGACCGCCGCTGGCCTGCGGGCCGCGCGCCACCTGGGTTCGCTCGACGGCACCGCCTACTTCGAGGCCGCCCGTCCCCGCTGAATAAATGAGCAAAAAAACCGTCGGGAGGCTTTTTTTTGTTGGACAACGAAAAAAAGCCTCCCGACGGTTTTATTCAGCGCAGGCAGGTCAGGTGGCGGCCGCCGTCGATCGAAATCGTCTCGCCGGTGATCCATCCGGCCGAGGGCGAGGCCAGAAACGCGATCAGGTCCGCGATTTCCTCGGGCGTCCCCGGGCGGCCGAGCGGATGCGTCGCCTTCGAATGTTCGAGAAACGCGGCGTAGCGGGTTTCGTCCATGCCCCCACGTCGATGCAGATTGGTCACCACCACCCCGGGGTTCACCGCGTTCACGCGGACGCCCTGTGACGCCAGATCCAGGGCGGCACACCGGGTCAGCTGATCCACCGCGCCCTTGCTCACGCAGTAGGCGAACAGTCCCGGAAACGCGCGGGTCCCGGCGACGCTCGAGAGGTTCACCACCGTCCCCTTGGACTCGACGAGCGCCGGAATCGCCTCACGCATCAGCCTGAACGTCGCGCGAAGATTCAGATCCATCATCGAGTCAAACGCCTCGTCGGTCGTCTCGCGGATGCCGGCCGACGCGATGACTCCGGCCGCATTGACCAGCACGTCCACACGCCCGTGCCGCGCCAGGACGCCGGACACAATCTCCGCCGGCGCACCGGCCTTGGTGACGTCCGACACCACAATGTCCGGACACACCGCCCGGAGCGCAGCCTCGTCGCGGCCGACCCCGACCACGGTCAGGCCATCAGCCGCCAGCCGAAGCGCCGTCGCTTTTCCGATCCCGGATGACGCACCGGTCACGATCGCCACCCGCCCCACACCCCACGTTGCACCCGTCGCCTGAGTAGTCATGCGCGGAGTGTATCGCGGGGTCTGTTGCCCGGTCTCTATCCTGCCGAGATCACAAAGGTGAGCGAGCTCTACACGATCCGGGAGATCGCCGCCGCGGCGGACGTCCCGGCGGCGCTCGTCGTGCAGCTGGCCGATTCCGACCAACTCCTGATTGTTGACGGCCTCCTGCGCGAAGCGGATGCGGTTGCGCTCGTGCGGAGTCTGCACGCCACTCCGGGTGCACGCCCTCCCCTGTCTCCGCTGGTAAACACCCGCCGCCGCAGCGGCCTGCCGCTGGCGGCCTCCGGCTCACTGCACGCCGCCTTGCTCGCCGTGTTCCTGGTCGCCTCATCACTCGGGCTTCTCAAGGCCAACGACACCGACACCACGATCCCGGACAAGACGCCGGTGCGCATGGTGTTCATGATGACGCCTGGTCCCGGCGGCGGAGGTGGTGGCGGCGGCTTGCAGATCCCGAGTCCCCCGCCCCGCGCGGAGCGCAAAGCGCCGGTCGTCAAGAAGACTTCCAGTCCGGTACCCCCTCCTCGACCGTATCGGCCACCACCGCGCCCCGTCACGCGCGAGATCGTGACGCCACCGCCTCCCAGACCGACGCCCCTGCCGGTCCTGGCACCGGTCGTCCCCGATCCGGGCGACGCACAGGAAGTGGTCGGCATCATGGACGCACCACCCGCACCGACGCCCCCAAGCCCGGGCCCCGGTACCGGTGGCGGCGTTGGCAGTGGTCAGGGAACAGGCATCGGTGAAGGGGACGGCTCGGGTATCGGGGCCGGGTCCGGCGGCGGCACGGGCGGTGGTCCGTTCCGTCCCGGCAGCGGCATCGAACCTCCGCAACTGCTCCGCGAGGTGCGGCCGGTCTACACCGACGACGCACGCCGCCGAGCGATCGAAGGTGATGTCGTCATGGAAATTGTGGTGCGGCGCGACGGGACCGTGGGCGATGTGCGCGTGTTGCGCACGTTGGGAAGCGGTCTGGAACAGCGCGCGATCGCCGCCGTGCGTCAGTGGAAATTTGCGCCGGCCCGACGTCTCGGTGCTGCCGTGGACGTGGTGGTCGAAGTCGCCGTCGGTTTCACGTTGAGGTAAGGACTGATGGAATCTCTGCTCGTGGTGGTGTTGGTCGTTGCGCTCCTGATGGCGGTGGCCATGAGTCTGTTTGCGTGGCGCGTCCTGCGGCGCGATCGTGAACGCACGGACATTCGTGTCGCTCGTCTGCGCGCGCTCGCGGCATCGTCGACACCGTCGGCACCCGAACCGGATTTTTCGCCCGAGCCCACGTTCGACCCCGGTCTGTTTGCGTCGGCAGCCCCGGCGGCGGCCGGCCCGCGGTGGGGCACCATGGCACTGGTCGTGGTGGTCTTCATGACCATTGGCGCGGGATCGGTCTATGGGTTGTACGGATCAGGTCAGAACATTTCGTGGCCCGTCGCAGCGTTTTCTTCATCGGCGGCGGCACCCGCACCCCTGGAGCTTGTCTCCCTCTCGCATCGTCGCGAACCGGGTGGGGACTTCATTGTCACCGGGCTTGTGCAGAACCCGGTGAACGGCCGGAGCTCGGCGGGACTGGTCGCGGTTGTCTATCTGTTTGATGGCGACGGACAATACTTCACGTCGGGCAAGTCGGCGATTGAGGTCGCCTCGTTGGCGCCCGGTGACCAGTCACCCTTTTTGATCCGGCTGCCCGCCATCACAAAGGTGAGCCGGTACCGCATCGGATTCCGGCTCGGTGATGGCGGTGTGTACGCCCATGTCGATCGACGAGGTGAACCACTCGTCGGCACGACCGCTGCAGTCGTTGAGGAAACCCGATGACGCGTGCAACCCAATCGCTGCGGACCGTTGCCGCCGTCGTGGCGTGCGTGACGGTGGGCGCAGCACTGGTCCTGGGCCAGGAGCGTCCCGCCGGACAGGGGTTTTCGTTCCGATCCGGCGTCAGCCTGATCAACGTCACGGTGACGGTCACCGATGGAAGCGGCCACACGGTGGCCGGGCTCAAACAAGGGGACTTCGAAATCTACGAGGACGGCGTGTTGCAGACCACGTCACACTTCGATGCCGAACGTGTGCCGGTGAGCCTGGGCATCGCGGTGGACACCAGCGGGTCGATGGTCGGTGAAAAGTGGGTGGCCGCGCAGGCCGCGCTGAGCCGGTTTGTGGACGACCTGCTGGGCTCAAACGACGAAGTCTTCCTGTATCGCTTCGACAGCCAGCCTGAACTCGTACATCCGTGGACACAGGACCGACGGCAGGTCAGTCGCGCGTTGCGCACCATTGCGCCGCGCGGCGGCACCGCGATGTACGACACGGTCGCCGATGCCATTCCGCTCGCCCAGCGCGGGACACAACGAAAAAAGGCGCTGGTCATCATCTCGGACGGCAACGACACCAGCAGTTCGACCCGCGTGCCTGAACTCACACAGATGATCCGCGAGAGTGAAGTGATGGTGTACGCGATCGGCCTCGACGTCTCGGGGGCTGCCCCACGGACAAGCGGATCAAACGGTCGTCCCAGCGCTGCCCCCTCGCGTCCGCCGGTGCCCTCTCCATTCCCCGGAAGAAAGCCCGCCGCCACGCCGCCTCCATCCGCGCCGCCTCCGAGCCGCGCGCCGTCTCCGGCGTCCTCCGGCTCTTCCGATCGGGTCAACGTGGACGCGTTGCGCGCCCTGACCGACGACAGCGGCGGTCGCACCGAGATCATCTACTCGCACCAGGATCTGGATCCGGCCACGGCCGGCATCGCCAGCGAACTGAGCCAGCAGTACTTCCTCGCGTATTCATCGTCTGCCCCGAAGGATGGCCGGTGGCACACGATTGAAGTGCGCGTCAAAAAGGGCAACGGGACCTATCGCATCCGCGCCCGGCGCGGATTCATCGCCAGCTGACGAGGAGGTCAGGTGCGATAGTCTTAGTGGCCGTGTCTGAGACTTCGTTCACCTGGGTAGCCGCTCTCGGGTTATCCGTCCTTGGCAGCATCGGGGGCCTCGCGGTCGCCGGGTTGCTCCTGCTCTTCGATAAATCGGTCCGCGCCCGTGTGGTGCCCTGGCTTGTGTCGTTTGCCGTGGGCACCCTGCTCGGTGCCGCCACCCTCGGTTTGATGCCGGAAGCGCTGGAGTCACTCGCGCCGGAAGGCGCCTTTGCCGTCATGCTGGGCGGCATCCTCACATTTTTTGTGCTCGAAAAACTCGTCCTCCTTCGGCACTGCCACGACGAACACGAGTGTGAGGTCCACCACAGCACCGCCACGCTCGTGATTGTGGGAGACGCGGTCCACACGTTTGTCGACGGCGTCGCGATCGCCGCCGCCACCCTGGTGTCGATTCCGTACGGCGTCGTCACGGCGATGGCAGCCATTGCGCATGAAATTCCGCAGGAGGCCGGTGACTTCGGCATCCTGCTGGCAGCCGGTCACTCGCGCCGCAAGGCGTTGATGCTCAACGCCACCTCGGCGGTGGGGGGACTGCTTGGCGCGACCCTGATGCTGATCTTCGGTGCCAGCATGCCGGGGGCGCTGCCGTATGTGCTGGCCTTCGCGGCGGGCAACTTCATGTACGTCGCCATGTCCGACCTGATTCCCCACCTGCACCGCGGCGAGACCGATTCAAACAGCCTGCGGCAGGTCATCCTGATCGCGGCCGGCCTGGCCACCATCGCCCTGCTGAACCACTACTTCGGACACTGATCGCCATGCTGCGTCCCAGCCCGGCTGTGCACGCGGGACCGGCGTCGAACCATCCGTGACCCGACGCCGCGCCCTGTTGTTGCTCGTGATCCTGGCGGCCCCGCTTGGGGGTGCCTCACTCGACGCGCAACGTCGGCGGCTGCCTCCTGGCGCGGCGCTGCTTGGCCAGGTCGTCGACGCACAATCCGGGCGCGGCCTCGATCGTGTGATCGTGGAGCTCGACGGCGCCGGCCTTCGACGTCGCATCCTGAGTGACGACCGCGGCCGCTTCCTCCTGGCCGGACTGCCCGCCGGCGAATACCGCATCAACGCCACTCGCGCCGGATTTCTCAACGGCGCGTTTGGTCAACGGCGCCCCGCCGGGTCTGCAAGCACCATCACGCTGGTGGATGGGCAATGGCTGAGCGACATCGAGGTGCGATTGTGGCGGCCGGGGGTGCTCACAGGTTTTGTCACCGACCACGGCGGCGTGCCCATCACGGGTGTCGTCGTCCGCGCCTACCGCCACGAACGTGTGCCGGGCCGTACGACCCTGCGTGAAGTGGCGCAGGCCGTCACCGACGATACCGGCGCCTATCGCCTCTCGTCGCTCGTGCCGGGCAATCACCTCGTCGGCATCTCCGCGCAGCACATTGCCGTCACCAACAACGACACGGGTGAGACAGTCGCAACAGCTGAACCCGAGATCGTCTTCCCGCCGATCTATTTCCCGTCGGCAGAGTCCGCGATGGCCGCGTCGACCGTGACCGCCGAATCCGGACGCGACTTCACCGGGATCAACTTCTCGCTGCCCACGCTCCCGGTCCTCGAGGTCTCGGGGCGTGTCGACCCGGCCACAGTGCCCGACGGGCAGATGCGCGCCGTGCGCCTCTTCCTCGCCAGACCGCTCGACCCATTTGTCGCGGAGTCGCCCACCCACAGATATCTCGGCGCCGTCAGCCCGAACGAAGACGGACTCTTCACCTTCGCGCGTGTGCCGAGTGGCCGCTACGTGATCGAGGCGACGCTGGTTGTCTCTCCTCTTGAGGGACCAGACGGTCCCGACGCGCCAGAGCGGCCTCGCAGTCCCGAACGCCTGTGGGACAACCAGCCGGTGACACTCGATCAGCAGAACCTCGACGATATCCGCGTGACGATGCAGCCGGGTCTTGAGGTGGAGGGACGGACGCGCATGCTGTCGCCGATCAATCGCACGGCGGCGCAACCCGGCAAACTGCTGATCGAACTCGAGCCGCTGTTTGAAGCACCCGGCATTCGACCGCAGACACTGACGTCGGACGAAACCGGGACCTTTCGCACGGGGCCCGTGCTGGTCCCGGGCCGATATCTCTTCCGCGTGGGCGGTGTTCCGCCCGGCTGGCGCCTGCAGGCCGTGATGGCCGGCGGCATCGATGTCTCCGAGGAAGGGTTGGATCTCTCCTCGGGTTTTGTCCCATCCGACCTGCAGATCGATCTCACCGACCAGCTCACACTCATCACCGGCACGGTCCGTGGCGTGGGTCCGTTTGCGGACCCGACCGCCACCGTCCTGCTCTTTCCCCAGCCGGATCGGTCCGGCTCGATGGCCGCGCGGCGATTCCGCAGCGTCCGCACCGGGCGGGACGGCACGTTTTCGCTGAGAAACATCCCGGCCGGGGCGTACCTCATCGCCGCCGTCGATGATGCAGAGGCGGACGGATGGCAGGATCCGGACCGGCTCGCGGCCCTTCGCCGGAGCGCCACTCCTGTGTCGATACGAGAAGGCGAAGCGAAGGTCCTCGAGCTCCGGCGTCTCGGGGCGCGGTGAGTCAACCTCCTACCCATCAGCCCGGTCTAAACGACTACTCCCCGCCGGGCGTAGACCCAGTGGGAGTTCCCAGGCCTGACATGACTCACAAACTTTCGCACCTCACTGCTGTCGTCGCCATCGTCCTCACGATTGCCTTCGGGTGGTCGAGTGCGCCCCTCGCGCAAGGCGGTGGCAGCGCGCAACAAGGCGGACAGGCCGGGGGACGAGGTGGCCGTCCTGCCGCCGCAGGCCAGGCACGTGACGCCACGCAGGCGCCCGTCGTTGGCACCGCGATGATCATCGGACAGGTGATCACTGGGGACACCGGCACACCCGTGAGACGCGCACGCGTCAACCTCAGCGGCACGGAACTGCGCGGGCAACGCTCCACGATGACCGACGATGAGGGGCGGTTTGTGTTCACGCAGATCCCGGCGGGTCGTTACACGATGACGTCGTCGAAGGCCGGCTTTGTGTCGATCGCGTATGGCGCAAAAAGTGCGGGCCGCGCGGGCACACCGATTCAGTTGGAAGACGGGCAGAAACTCGAGAGCAAACCGATCTCGATGCCCAAGGGTGGCGTGGTCACCGGCGTCGTGCTGGACGAATACGGCGAACCGTCACCGGGCACACAGGTCCGTGCGCTGCGAATGGTGATGCAGACCGGCGAAAAACGCCTGCAGTCGGCGGGCACCAGCACCACCGACGACCGTGGCATGTATCGCATCTACGGCCTGCAGCCGGGTGAATACGTGGTGACGGCGCAACCACGCAACACGGGTTTGATGGGATTGCAGACGTCGGTCGCGTCCGAGATCGAGAGCGCGTTGCAGCAGATGCAGCAGCAGCTCGGACGTGGCGCAGCTCAGGGCGGACAGGCGGGCATGGGTGGACGCGCGGCCGGTGCGGGACGTGGCGGCCAGCTCGGCGATCTGCTGCAGGGACTGTCGGGAGGCCGCGGGCAGCAGATGATCGAACAACTGCAGCAGCAGCTTGATCCCGATGGGCAGGCCTCCGTTGGTTACGCGCCCGTGTTCTTCCCCGGCACCGCATCACCGTCGTCCGCAACACTCGTGGAGATCGTGGTCGGTCAGGAACGATACGGCGTCGACTTCCAGTTGCAGCTCGTCTCGACGTCCACGGTCACCGGCACGTTGTCCGGCGCGGACGGCACGGTGCCGGCCGGTGCCCAGGTCACACTCTCCCCGGTCGACACATTGCCCGGGCTGCCGGGCGCGACGCAGACTGCCCGCGCCAATCAGACCGGCGCGTTCTCCTTCCGCAACGTGACACCCGGGCAATATCGGCTGTCGGCGCGCGCCCAGGTGCGAACGCCGCTCACCGAAGCCGACACGGCAGCCGCACAAGCGGCGGGTGGGCGCGGGGGACGAGGCGTCGGCCGGGGCG
>CAYRGW010000084.1:0-20447 GCA_964423815.1 uncultured Solibacteraceae bacterium
CCGCTCATGGAGGAAGGTCCAGTGAAAAGAACTCTAATCGTCGGGGCGTGTGTGTGGTTGGCGTTGGTGTCGTTCCCCGGGGCTAAAGCCCCGGGGCCACAGACTGCGCAGGCGAAGCCGGTGTTTGTGGATGGCCAGGCGCAGATTGTGCCGGCGTTTGAAGATCAGGCGCAGTGGGTGCGCCATCGGCTCTGGGTCGAGACGGAGTTTGATTCCGACGGCGACAAAAAACGTGATCGTGTGCACGTGGATGTGACGCGCCAGAAACAGACCGAGACCGAAGGCCTCAAGGTACCGGTCGTGTATGAGTCGTCGCCGTATTTTGCCGGCACGTCCAATGACCGCAGCCGTTTGTGGAACGTCAATCAGGAACTCGGCGCTGAACCGCCGCCGCGCCAGTCGCAGGCCGAGGTGGCCTTTAACCCCGGCCGCACCAGCATCTCGACCTCGCAGGTGAACACGTGGGTGCCGCGCGGTTTTGCCGTGGTGCACTCCGAGGCGCCCGGCACGGGACTCTCGACGGGATGTCCCACCGTGGGTGGCGCGCCGGAAGAACTCGCGCCCAAGGCGGTCATCGACTGGCTCAACGGTCGCGCGAAGGGTTACACGACGGTGGACGGCACCGAAGAGGTGGCCGCCACATGGACGACGGGGAAGGTCGGGATGACGGGGACGTCCTACAACGGGACGATTCCGCTGGCGGCAGCGACCACCGGTGTGGCCGGCCTGGAAGCGATCATCCCCATCGCACCAAACACGTCGTATTACCACTACTACCGATCAAACGGTTTGATTCGCCATCCCGGCGGCTGGCTCGGTGAAGACATCGACTATCTCTATGACTTCGTGCACAGCGGCGACCCCGTGCGGCGGGCCGTGTGCAACAAGATCTATCGCGATGGTCAGTACGTGGAAGGACGTGATCGTGTGCACGGCGACTACAACACGTTCTGGGCGGAGCGGGACCTGCTCACCAAGGTGCAGAATGTGAAGGCCGCCGTGTTGATGGCGCATGCGTTCAACGACTGGAACGTGGTGCCCGAACACAGCGTGCGCATCAGCGAAGCGCTGAAGGGACGCGTGCCGCTCATGCAGTACTTCCACCAGGGTGGGCATGGCGGCGCACCCCCACTCGACCTGATGAACAAGTGGTTCACGCGGTACCTCTACGGTGTGGAGAACGGGGTCGAGAAAGAACCCAAGTCGTGGATCGTGCGTGAAGCTCCGCCTGCACCGCCCGCGGCTCCCGGAGCACCCGCTGCGGGGCGAGGCCGTGGCCGTGGCATGTTGCCGCCCACGCCCTACGCGGACTATCCGCATCCGCAGGCCGCACATGTCGCCATGCGTATTGGCCCCGGGGGCACCGCGGTCGGTGGCCTCGAGCCCGTGGGACGGACGATTGATGTGAAGGACACCATCGAGACGCTCACCGACAACGTCGAGTTCGCCGCCCCCGCGCTCGCGGCCGCCGCGACCTCGCCGCATCGTCTGCTCTATGCGACTCCCGAGCTCACGGCACCCGTGCATATCTCGGGTACGCCACGCATCACGATCAGGCTGGCGTCAAACAAAGCGGCTGCCAACCTCTCCGTGTATCTCGTGCAGCTGCCGTGGGCGGACGGCCCCATCGGGACGGACAACCTCATCACGCGCGGGTGGGCGGATCCCCAGAATCACCGGGTGCTGACCAACGGCGGCAACTTCAACAGCATGCAGCGGGGCGAACCGTTGACGCCGGGGCAATACGTCGAGTTGACGTTTGACCTGCAGCCAGACGACCAGATCATCCCGGCAGGGAAACGGATCGGGCTGATGATCTTTTCAAGTGATCGGGACTTCACGTTGTGGCCCAAGCCAGGGACCGAGTTGTCGATTGACATCACCCGGACACGACTGAGTCTGCCCGTGGTGGGTGGCGACGCCGCGCTCAAGGCGGCGCTGCCGGCGGCGCAGTTGTCGGCGGCGGGGCGGTAGAATCGGCCATGCACAAACCACGCTGGTGTGTCGGGCTGTTGCTCGTGCTGGCCGTGCTGCCGCTGGCGGCGCAGCGGCGTGGTTTTGGTGGGGGCCGCAACTTCATTCCGGTCGCGCCGGCGGTGGCGCCCTACGACGGCAAGTTTGCGATCGCGCGTCTCTGGTATCCGCACTATGCGGGATGGTCGTACGACTACCCGCAAATGGAGCAGAACCTCAATCTGATCCTGCCGGCAATCACCGCGATCACGCCGAGTCCCACCGGCGGCAACGTGCTGCGGATGGACGATCCGGAGTTGCTGAAATTCCCCATCGCGTATCTCTCGGAGCCCGGGTACTGGTATCCGTCGGAGACGGAGGTTGAAGGCCTTCGCACGTACATCGAGAAGGGCGGCTTCCTCATCGTGGACGATTTCATGCTGGGGTATGAGTGGGACGTGTTCGAGGTCGCCATGACACGTGTGTTGCCGGGCGCAAGAATCCACCGACTCGACATCTCCCATCCGGTCTTCAACACCTTTTTTGCAATCAAGACGCTGGACGTGCCCTACCCAGGCCGGCCGGGTGAGCAGGGCCTGATGGGGGAGTTCTACGGCATCTACGAAGACAACGACCCCACCAAACGCCTGTCGGTGGTGATCAACTTCAACATGGACATCGGCGACTACATGGAGCACTCCGGCGAAGGCCGGTTCGCCGTCGACCCGTCGAACGAAGCCTACAAGTTCGGGATCAACTACCTGATGTACGGCATGACGCGGTAGCGAGATTCGCAGCCTTCGTAGGGCGTCGGCTTTAGCCGCGCCGGAGAGGCGGACCTGAAGGTCACGCCCTACTTGATCGCGAACAGGTGTTTCTCGCCGCGGATGTAGATCGTGCCGTTGGCGAGTGCGGGTGACGCCCAGACGGGCTCGTCGATCGAGTTGGTCCGCAACACCTCGTGTTTGGGGCCTGCCCGCACCACAAACGTATCGCCGTCGTCACTGGTCATCAGGAACTTGTCGCCAAACGACACTGCGGACGCGCGGAACGTCGTCGCCACCGGCGGCCGGCCGCCCTCGTAGACAATGGCGCCCGTGCGCGCATCGAGGCACGTCGTGATGCCACCGTCAGTAAACAGGTACAGGTAGTCGCCAATCGCGATGGGCGAGGTCACATACGCCGTGCCCTTGTTGTAGCGCCACGCGATGCGCGAGGCCTCATCCTTGGCGTCTGGACGCAGCGCCAGCACCACTTTGGACGGGTAACCGGCCGTGGCAAACACCAGACCGTGCGTGGTCACAAAACTCGGGATGGGATGGGCGGTCGTCCCCTCCGTCTGCCACCGCTGCTTGCCGGTCTCGGGATCGTAGGCAATGACCGACTCGGCACCGGACGCGATGAGATCGATTCGGCCGTCCACAGGGAAGAGGATCGGCGTCGCCCAACTGCGGCGATGGCTGCGTTCGGCACGCCACACCTCTTTGCCCGTGTTGCGATCAAACGCGCGCATGTTCGAGCCGGTCCCCATCTCCTGATCGACCTGCAGGATGACCAGGTTCTTGTAGAGGATGGGCGACGTGCCCGGTCCCATGCCCGCTTTGGCGATGTTGCCCAGCTCGGTCTTCCACTTGAGCGTGCCATCCATCGTGTACGCGTACATGCCGTGCGCCTCAAACGACGCAAACACCATCTCGCCGTCGGTGACGACCGAGGCGGACGCATACGTGTTGACGCGGTGGCGGTCGTCGTACATCGGGCCGTCGTACGCGGTGTGATTCCAGAGGATTTTGCCCGTCTTGGCGTCGATACCGAGGACGTGCAGCGAGTGGTCGTAGTCCACCGCCGTGCTGTCCGGGTTCACGTAGCCCGGCCTCAGATCAAATCCGAGATGGTCGGGCGCCTTGCGGCCGGGCACATGTTTGCCCTGAATGGACGTCGTCAAGAAGATGCGGTCGCCCCAGACAATCGGTGACGAATGCCCGCGCCCGGGAATCGCCGACTTCCAGGCGATGTTTTCTGTGGCCGACCACGTGTCCTGATACACGCCGGTGGCGATGCCCTGACCGTTCGGGCCGCGCCACTGCGCCCAATGCGGGTTGTGGGTGTCATCGGCTGCCAGCGGCAGCAGCGCACCTGCAGCCAGAACCGCCGCGAGGCCGACGTGCAGCAGGGGCTTCATGCTTTCGGTTCCTTCAACAGCGCGTCCATCACGGCCTGAATCAGATCTTCCGGACAGTCCGCCACGCCCTCGTCTCCACACGCCAGACGGCCGGCGACGATGGTCTCGCGGTATTGGAACAGGAAGTTCTTGCAGTTGGGGCACGCGTCCACGTGGGTTTCGAAGTGCTCCTGGACGTCCGTTGGCAGTGCCTCGCCGCAGTAGTCCATCAGGAACTCGGACACCTCGCGGCAGGTGAGTCGTGTGGTCATGCGTGGGCTCCCGAGGCCAGGTGTGGGGCGATCAATGTGCGCAGCGCCAGCCGCCCACGGTGTAACCGGATTTTGACGGCGTTGGGCGTGGTCTCCACAATTTTGGCGGTCTCCTCGGTGGACAGGCCCTCGATGTCGCGCAGGAGCACCACCGTCCGATAGGTCTCGGGCAGATCCTCGATGGCATTGCGGACCATGGCGGCGGTTTCCTTGCGGGACAACGCGACGTCGGCCGGCTCGGTCCAGGAGGGAAAACGTTCGGTGTGGTGGCCATCCGGCAGGTACCGGGGCAGGTAGTTTTCGATTGGCTCTTCCGGTTTCCGACGGCGTGTGCGCAGTTTCATCAACGAGACGTTGACCACAATCGAGTGGAGCCAGGTCGAAATCTGCGCGTCGCCCTTGAACGACTCGCGCGCGCGGAAGGCATTGATAAACGCGTCCTGCACCGCATCGCGCGCGTCTTCCTCGTTGTGCAACATGCGCCGGGCCGTGGCAAGCAATCGCCCGCCATACGTGCGCAACAGCGTCTCAAACACGGAGTTCTCGCCGGCTTTCAGCCCGGCAATCAGCGCGGCATCGTCCATCGGTTATCGAAGCCTAACATGGGCACATTTTTTTCAACATGGGGACCATGGGGCTCCATGGGGAAGAGCAGGTTCACAGGGAGACAGGGAGACAGGGAGACGAGAGGGCTGGGGGCCGCCGAAGGCGGCCCCAGCCCTCTTCCCGCATGGAACCCCATGGCCCTACATGTTGAAAACATTTCTTGAAACGTACGCCTATTGCGATCGCAGGAGGATCGCCGGGTTGGTGGCGGCGGCGCGGGCGGCGGGCACGGCGGCGGCGAGTGTGCCGATCACGGCGAACAGGGCGACCGTGGTCAACACCGAGAACGGGTCCAGCGCGGAGACGCCGACCAGTTGTGAGCGCATCGCGATCGCCAGCGCAACGCCGATAGCCAGACCGATGGCTGCGCCGATGATGACCAGGCGCGTGGAGAGTCGAAGCACCAGTCGCACCAGGTCCATTGGGCGCGCCCCAAGAGCGCCCCGGATCGCCAGCTCACGTGATCGCACGTGCACCATGAACGACATGATGGCGACGAGACCGAGGAACGCGAGCACCGCCGCCAGCGCGCCGATGCCGCCGAACGTGGCGCCGACGAGCACACCTTCGCCCGCCTGGCCGGCCACGGCGTGTTCGAGCGAGGCCATCGGGATGATCTGAAGCCGTGGGTCCACGTCACGCGCCCACCGTTGGAGTGAGGGCACCAGCGGCGTCGTTGTGTGTTGGCGCGTCACAAGTGTCAACCCGCTGGTGGGCGCGGCCACATACAACGAGGCGCGGGCGGATCCGTCGGGATTACGCACCGGGTCTGCCACCACGCCCACAATCTCAACCATGGACGCGGGTGCATTGGCGTCGAGTTGCACACGCAACGGGCGACCGATGGCCTCGGCAGCCGACGACGCCAGCCGAAGGGCCATTGTCTCAGAGACCACGGCGACGGCCGTATCAGTGACGGAGAAGATGCGCCCCGCCAGTGGTGTCACGCCCATTACATCGAACCACCCCGGAGTCACGGCGGCGCCTGTGACGGACCGACGCTCCGTCGGGTCGTCGCCTTCCACCCAGTACCGAAGCACATCGCCCAGGCCTGCAGCGCTCGACGTGCCCACGGCGGCAAGCTCCGGCCGCGCCTGCAGACCGGCGACCAGCAGGTTGATCAGGCCGTGCCGGTCAGCGGAGGACAGGCCGTCTGGTACGAGGATGCGCGTGAACCATACACGGTCCGCGTCCGGAGGGGCCGTGTTGACGACGGCGTTGATCGATCGGGCAGAGAGCGCCGCGACGAGCACCAGCGCCACCGAGACGGCAACCTGCGCCACGACCAGTCCATGCTTCAGCCGCCAGTGTGCCGGCGTGGTGGTCGAGACATTCGTCAGCGTCAGTCCGCGCATCGTGATCCGCGTGGGGATCCACGTGGACAACACGAGGACGGCGCTCGCGAAGGCAAGGGTCGTGACGATCACGGTGGTGTTGAGGGAGAGTTCGAAGGGCAGCAGGTGCGCTCCCAGTAAGGTGGCGATCTTCGTGAGGCCGAACCCCACGAGTGTGGCCACCCCGGCAAGGATGGCCGTCTCCCAGACCAGCCACCGCATGGCCTGACGACGTGTGGCACCGAGTGAGATCCGCACGATGACCGCACGGGTCTGTTCGCCCACCCTGGCCAGTTGCAGATTGATGACGTTGGCGAGGGCGATTCCCATCACGCAGAGGGGCACCGCCATGAACAGGAGGATGCCGAGGATCGCGGCCATCGGACGTTCCGCAGGGTCGAGGCCAAAACTGCGGGCAATGAGGCGTACCTGTGACCGACTGCCCGGCGATGCCGCCTCGATGCGGGCCGCCACGGGACCCATAGCCTGCTCAAGAGCGCTCAGCGTGACACGGTCGGCCTTCCGTCCAAAGACCTCAAGCCACGCGTCGTCTCCGGTGGTGCGCCCCGGAGCGAGGGGCAGCCAGACCTGGATCCCGCTCTGTGGGCTCTCACCGACGTCAACGGGCTGGATGCCACTGAAGCGGGGCGGAGCCACGCCAACAATTGTGTACACCCGACCGTCAACGTCAACGGACTGACCAACGACGTCGGCGGCTGCGCCTAAACGTTCGCGCCAGAGATGGTGGCTCACGACGGCCACCGGTGCGGCGGTCGCGTGATGGTCGCCTGTGTTCAAGAGGCGGCCCTGGACGGTCTGGGTGCCCAGCGTCTCGAAGTAGTGCGGCGACACAAACGCGGCTCTCGACAGCGTGTGGTTGTCACCCACCCGCATTCTCACCGACCGTCGTCCCTCGGCCGCGACATGTGTGAGTGCGGAAGGCGACGCGGTCTCGAGCGCTTGGAAATCGGTCTGCGAAAAAGGCCCCGCTGACACCCGCTGACCGTTGACACTCTCTGCTCCGAACACGCCTTCGTATTGGAGCGAGAAGCGGGCGATGGTCTGGCGGGCCGTGATGCCAGGCAGTTCGCCATAGATGACGGCATGGGCCACCGAGAAGGACACGATGTTCACGGCGAGGCCGATGGCCAGGCACACAATCACCAGACCTGTGTGCGCGGGTGATCGACGGAGTCCGCGGAGGGCGAGCGTGAACTCTGACATCACGCGCCTCGTTGCACCCGCACGAGTGTGTTCGCCAGCCAACGAAGGTAGTAATACAAGCCGATCAGGCATGCGATGCCGCCGACGGTCATCAGTGGACCAAGCACCACGGCCCAGATTGGGTGGATGCCCATCACCAGGTCATACCCGAAGAGCCGGGTGAACCCGACGGCATCCGCAATGCCTGCCATGAGGACGGCGAAGCCGGACAAGGTAAAGCTGAGTCCGATCGATCCCAGCACGGACACCACGACGATCGTTGGAATGGACGTGAGCACGAGGAGCCCCGCCAGGGTCAGCAGGCGTTGGAACCACGAGAGGCCTGCCGCCTTGCTGCGGGAACCATCGAGGAGCAGTTCCACCGTGTAGGCGCGCGCCAGCGCATCGGCGGGACCCAGGTGGGTGAGCACGGTGTCGAGCGGCGTGCCTGCGGCCATCGCTTCAGCGATGTGGCTGCTGATGTCGCGCTCAACTTCTTCGCGGTCGCCGGCGGGCATGGACGCCAGGCCTTCGCGTAGATGTGAGAGATATCGTTCGACGAGGGGATGTGTGGACGACGTTTGGGATGAGGTCATGGGATCCTCCGCACGGCGTCCACCATGGCACGCCACTCTGTCTCAAGAGCCTCGAGGCGTTTGCGCCCTTTGGTTGTGGTTCGGTAGTACTGCCGCGGCGGGCCGCTGGGGGAGTCCTCCGTGAATGTGTCGAGGAGGCCGTCTGTCTTCAGCCGGCGCAGCAGTGGATACAACGTGTTCTCACCGGAGGCGAGCGGAGCGAACTGATCGAGCGCGCTCACCAGTTCGTAGCCATAGTGCGGGCGCCTGTCGATCAGCCGCAACACGCACAGTTCGAGCACACCGCGTCGGAGTTGAGATGTCCAGTCGCCGAGGGTGGGTGGCGGGGTCATGGACGTTACCGGATGCGCAGGGTGGCATCACCGACGTTGACGCGAAGTGTGAGTGTGTGCGGGCCGTCGCCGTCGAGTTGCAGTCGGTGGCCGGGCCCGGGCCGGCGCGGCGCAATGATCGACCGGCCCTCCACGCTGAGTCTCGCGTCACCCACGTCACTGCGCACGTCCACGGCCCCGTGCCTGACGGAGCTGGAGTCTGCGGTAATGGTTCCGACCGACACCTCCAGGTCCAGGGCGCCTTCGACACCTGAGACTTTCAGATCCCCGACGTTCACAGTGGCCTGGACCCCGAATCGTTTTGGCACACGGACGGTCCAGTGTTCCTCCACGGGGCCACCCGCGTCGGTTACGCGCAGGGCGGTCTGTGTCCCTCTCTCCTCGTGTATCAGTTGTGCGTTGGCGGGAATGCCTGAACCGCGGGAGAAGAAGCTGTGTGTGCGCCGGGTGGGGCGCACCTCGACGCTGACGTCCACCTCGTCCGCGTCGCTGGTGACAATCGTGACCGCACCCTGTGTGGCCTCCAGCCTCAGCTCCTGAAGCGCGCCTGCCGGCCATCGTGCGGCCAGGGTCGCCGGTTGGGAATCACCGGTGGACGCCCACGCGGCCGGGGAGGTGCCCCGCATCGAGACCACCCCGGTCACCGCCGCAATGATGAACAGCCAGATTCCAAGAACGGTCAGTATCGCGCGACGGGACAGGGTCATGGGCAGGTCCTTGTAATGTGCGTTACACAGTAGAGGCTACTGCACAAGACGGAGCCACCCGCCACGAGGTTCCCGCATCTGGACCTCACGCGCAAACGCTCATCACATTTCGTCATCGTGTGCCTCCCGCGCTCCGTCAGACACGGGCGAGGGACAACACATGCGAAACATCGTCTGGGGAGTGCTGGTCGTCGTGTATCTGTGTGTCGCTACAACGGACGCCGCGATTCCGCGGGTGCGTCCACTCTCGGACCGGGGCGGGCGCCTGCTGTCGGTGGGCCGGGAATTGTCGCCCACCCTTCGCGCGATGCTCGATCGGATCGAACAATCGGACATCATCCTGCAGCTCGATGTGCGGTTGCAGCTCGATGTCCCGCACGCTGTGACGCAACTGGTCACGGCAACGGAGGGCTTCCGGTACGTGCGCGTCTCCATCAATCCACGGCAGTCGCCCCAGAGGCGACTTGAGCTGCTCGGCCACGAATTGCAGCACGTGCTTGAGATCGCGAGTGACCCGTCCGTGCGCACGCAGGACGACATGCGTGATCACTTCACGCGCATCGGCCGGCGGGATCGGAGTACCGGCGCGTTTGAGACGGAAGCGGCGCTTACTGTCGAGAGCGTGGTTCGGGCAGAAGTTGGGAAGTGGGGAAGCGGGAAGCTGAAGCCACTGAATCAGCTCCCGGACCCGTCACCTTCCCCTCTTTGATCGACATCTCGCCCATGGTGCCGTTGGTGCCCGTCCATGTGGTGAGGTTGAAGGTGGAGGCTTTTGTCACCGTATACACGGCGACGGGGAAAAACGTGAGCGGGCTGCCGACCTCACATCGCTGCGGTGCGACGGTCGCCTCCATGAAATACGCAGTCTTCGGACCCACGATTGAGGCGGAACCGTCGGGCTCGATGAGGACGGCGGTTTCACGATCAATGGCGATGGCACGTGCCGGTCGATCGCCCAGCCAGCCATCCCGTTTGAGGCGCGCCATAAACGTCGCCGTGCGTCCGAGGCGGTTGCGCTCAATGACGTGGCTGTCGGTGATGATGCCCGACAGATGTGGCAACGCCAGGAAGTCCCGATCGAGGGTGATGTTTTTGTGGAAGGGCTCGGCCGTGGCTTCGTTGGTCGTGGTGGAGTCGAACATCGCCGAGAAGGAGAATTCGCTGAGGATGGCGAGTCCGGCGGAGGTGCCGCCAATCGGAATCTGTCGTCGTGCTGCCGCGTTGATCAGGTCTTCGACCGGGGTGTCCTTGAAGTAACGCACGTAGCGGCTCTGATCGCCGCCGGCAAAAAAGATGGCCTCCGCCTTGCCCAGGCGTGCGAGCAACGCTGGATCGCTCGAAGCCTCTCGTGAGTGGACGAGAAACGTCTCAATCGAATCGACGCCGCCCAGACGCATGACAAACGGGTGGTAGCCGTCCGCGCCCGACGCGCGCAGCACCACGATGTCGCCGCCGCCGGCCTTTTTGATCAACCAGCGAAAGGCGTCCGGCTGATCAGTGCCGCCGCCCGCCAGCAGCAGTCCCCCGTGTGTGGCGGGACTGACGTCACCGGCATTGCCGGTGATGTAGTGGTCAAACAGCGGTCCCTTGGTGAGTGTGGTCGGAAACTCAGGTGCCTGCTGCGACGCGTGGATCTGGGTCACGGCAACCAGCGACAGTGCAAGGAGGAGTGGGGCTCGCATCCGCAGAGTCTACCGCGGCGG
The DNA here is from genome assembly GCA_964423815.1 of uncultured Solibacteraceae bacterium. Classification (GTDB taxonomy): domain Bacteria; phylum Acidobacteriota; class Vicinamibacteria; order Vicinamibacterales; family SCN-69-37; genus SYFT01. The sequence continues at coordinate 10,868 of CAYRGW010000084.1, forward strand.
CACCCACATCACGCGTGCGGCGAGTGTGCGGGCGTTGAACCCCGCGCCATCGGAAAACTCGGCGAGGCGGGGCGGCAGGTCCACGTCGAACTTGTAGTCGCCGCTGACGACCCCGAACGGCGTCAGCGCGCGCGTCCAGTCGTCCCACCACGGCGCCACCCCACGCGCCAGCGGCTCCAGCATCAGGAACGATGCCCCCTTCGAGATGGCGGTCGTGACGGCCAGTCGCAGACGTTCCCGCGCAGGCGCCTCGAGTTCGTTGACGGCCCAGCCGGCGACGATGCCGTGGCCGGCCAGCGGGGATCGGGAGGCCACCGCGCGTTCCATCGCCGCAACGGCGTCGAGGCGCACCGCGCGGCCCTGCAGTCCGAGTGTGCGCCAGTTCCACCGCGCTTCGTCGAGGGCCCACGGGTGCAGGTCGTATCCATCGATCGACGGGCGCGGTGTGGGGAGCGACATCGCCCACGCGGCGCTGCACACGCCGGTGCCGCAGCCCAGATCGATGAGGTGGGTCGGCCGCGCATCGGCCGCGACAGCCGCGACCGCCGCCTCGACCGTGAGCATGTGCAGCGGCGCATAAAACAATCCGAAGGCGGCGCGTTTGCCGGCGGAGTCGAGTGGTGATCGTGTGGGCAACTGACCGCGGCGCTCCACATACCGAATCGACAGCGCGCGCACAGCCTTTGTGAACTCGGGTCGTGTCAGGTTGGCGAGGTGGCGGCGCTCAAGGGCCTCAAGAAACTCCTTCATCGACGAGCCAGCGTATAGCGCGACGACAGCGGGTGCGTGAGCTGCGGGGCAATCGCCCGCGCCGCGTCCGACACACGATCGATGCGCACACCGGTATCGATGCCGAGCCCGTCGAGCATGTACAGCAGATCCTCGGTCGCCACATTGCCGGTGGACCCTGGCGCATACGGGCACCCGCCCAGCCCGCCCGCCGATCCGTCAAAGGTCGCAATCCCGAACTCAAGCGCCATCAGCACGTTGGCCAGCGCCATCCCGCGGGTGTCATGGAAATGCAGCGCGATGCGTGTGGAGGGGAGCGGCAGCAGCAGCTGCGACAGCAACTTCTTGACCTGCCCGGGATGCGCCGTGCCGATCGTGTCGCTGATGGCCACCTCATACACGCCAAGGTCCAGCAGCCGGGAACTCAGTTCGACGACCCGGTCCACCGGGGTCACGCCCTCGAAGGGGCACGCGAACGCGGTGGAGAGATACCCGCGCACCCGCAGACCGGCAGCGATCGCAGCGTCGGTCACCTCACGGTAGGTCTCGAATGATTCGTCGATCCCGCGGTTGGTGTTTTTCCGGCTGAAGGTTTCCGAGGCGGCCGCAAAGATCGCGACGTCGGTGACACCGGCCGCGATCGCCCGCTCAAGTCCCGCCATGTTGGGCACAAGCGCGGAGTACCGCGTGCCGGGTTTCCGGACAATGCGACTGAACACGTCGGTGGCATCGGCGAGTTGGGGAATCCACTTGGGGCTGACGAATGCGGAGACCTCGATCTCACGCAGGCCGGCCGCGCTGAGACGGTCGACATACGCCACCTTGTCGTCGGTGGAGATCTGCGCGGACTCGTTCTGGAGACCATCGCGCGGGCCAACTTCCACGATCGTGACGGACGCGGGTAGTGTCGGCATCGCAGCGACTCCCAGCTATTCCAAATCGACGAGGACGGTCGTCGGTGTGACGAGTTCACCTTCGCGGCAGTGGACGGCCGTGACGACGCCGGCTCTCGGCGCACGAATCGGCATCTCCATCTTCATCGCCTCGAGCACAATCAGCGGATCCCCTTCGGCCACCGTCGCGCCCACCGCGACATGGACCCTGACCGCGGTCGCCGACATCGGCGGTCGGAGCGCGTCGGCGTCAGACGTGCGCGCCCTGGGCCGTGCACTGGCCGAATCCACCTGCGCCAGCGCGACCGTGCCGTCCAGGCCCACCCATGTGCCGCCGGGGGCCTTCACCGCGGCGCCGGTGGCGGAGGTCTCGCCGTTGGTGACCGACCATCGACCGTCTGCCCGCGCGCTGGTCGTCCACGTGCCGTCCACGCCGTCGATCGTGACCGTCTGCTGGTCAACGGTCGCGATGAAGTCCTGGCCGCCGATGGTGATGCGGAGTTTGGCGGCCATCAGAACGTCACCTTGCCCAACGTGGTGAAGGGATCTGGGGAGGATGGAGGATGGGGTATGGAGGATGGGGGATGGTGGATGGAGGATTGGCTGGCCGCTGCGGCCAAGGCCACCAGCGCATGCAACCGGCCGGTGCTGTACCCGGGCACAAAGTCCTCGATGTGTTCTTCGATAAAACGTGTGTGTGTCTCGCACGCGAGCACACGCGCGTCGGTCAGCAGCGACACCAGAAAGCCGATGTTGTGTTGCAGTCCGAGAATGTCGAAATCCTTGAGCGCGAGGGTGGCGCGCGCGAAGGCGGCCTCGCGGGATTCACCCGACGCAATGACCTTTGCGATCATCGGGTCGTAAAACACCGTAATGTCCTGCCCCTCACGAACGCCGGCATCTACACGAATGCCCGGGCCCTGAGGCTCGCGATATCTGAGCAGCGGGCCGGACTGCGGCAGGAATCCCGCCGCCGGGTCTTCGGCATACACCCGGCACTCGACGGCATGGCCGCGCACCTGGAGATCGTCCTGGCGGAAGGGGAGTCGCTCGCCCGACGCCACCAGCAACTGCGCGCGCACCAGGTCCACACCCGTGATTTGTTCGGTGATCGGATGTTCGACCTGAAGGCGTGTGTTCATCTCCAGGAAATAGAACTCCTCACCCGAGAGCAGGAACTCGATCGTGCCGGCGTTGACGTACCCGACCGCCTGAGCCGCCGCGATGGCCGCGCGGGTCATCCGCTCTCGAATTGCCGGTGTGACCGTGGGCCCCGGGGCCTCTTCGATCACCTTCTGGTGCCGTCGCTGCAACGTGCAGTCGCGTTCGAAGAGATGCACGGTCTGGCCGTGCTGGTCGGCCATGATCTGCACTTCGATGTGTCGTGGCCGCTCGATCAGGCGCTCGACGTACACCGTGCCATCGGCAAATGCGCGCGACGCTTCACGCGACGCGGCGGTAATGGCTTCATCCGCCTCACTCTCGGATCGGACGATCCGCATGCCTTTGCCACCGCCGCCGGCCGACGCTTTGAGCAGGGCGGGATAGCCGACCCGACCCATGGCCGCGCGCACGTCGCCGAGATCTTGTGACGCCGGTGTTTCGCCAGGCACCACCGGGACACCGGCGGCCGAGACGGCCTTTCGGGCCTCCGTCTTGGAACCCATTGCGGCAATGACCTTCGACGACGGGCCGATGAAGGTGAGGCCTGCCGCTTCGCAGCTGGCCGCAAAAGCCGCGTTTTCCGAGAGGAATCCGTAGCCGGGATGAACCGCGTCCGCGCCGGTGCGGCGCGCGGCGTCGCGCAGGGCGTCCACCTTCAGATAACTGTCGGACGCCGCCGCCGGACCGAGGAGCACCGCGTCGTTGGCGGCCATCACGTGCGGCGCAGAGGCATCGGCCTCCGAGTACACCGCAACGGTGCGAATGTGCATCTCGCGGCAGGCGCGGATGATACGCATCGCGATTTCGCCGCGATTGGCGATGAGGACTGTTTTGATCATGACCGTCTTATCCCTGCCATGATGCCGGCCGTTTCTCCATGAACGCGCGCATGCCTTCCTGGCCCTCCGTCGAGACACGCTGGGTCGCGATGGCCTCGACGGTGCGCGACAACACGTCTGCCGGCTTCCGGCCCGCGACCTCACGCAGCAACACCTTGGTGGCGGCGATGGCCGACGGGGCCGCCTTCATGAACTGCTGCACGTACCGATCAACGGCGAGGTCCAGCCGGTCGGCCGACACCACGTCGTGGACGAGGCCGATCTGCCTGGCGGTGGCCGCCGGGAACCGCGCGCCACTCAGGCACCATTCGCGAGCGGCGGACATCCCGATCTTGCCGACCACATACGGCGAGATCATCGCCGGCAGAATGCCCAGCGCCACTTCGGTGAACCCGAACATCGCATCCTCGGCGGCGACGACCACGTCACACACCGCCGCAAGGCCCGCGCCGCCCCCGAGTGCGGCGCCATGCACGCGGCCGATCACCGGGACCGGGAGGGAGTCAATCGCGAGGAACATCTGCGCGGCACGTGTCGCGTCCGCGATGTTCTCCTCACGTGTGTACGCGGCCATCTTCGACATCCACTGCAGGTCGGCGCCGGCACAAAACGACGCGCCGGCCCCGCGCAGGACGACGACACGCACCGAACCATCCGTGGGCACCGAGGCCGCCCACGTGGTGAGGTCGTCGATGAGTGCCTCGTTAAACGCGTTGCGCACCGCCGGGCGGTTGAGTGTCACCGTGGTGACGGGACCGGATTCCACCGTGAGTGTGGTCATGGTTACATCCGGAAGATGCCAAACCGGGCGTCGGGCACGGGCGCGTTGCTCGCCGCCGAGAGACCGAGGCCGAGCGCATCACGTGTCCGTGCCGGATCGAGCACACCGTCGTCCCACAACCGTGCGGTCGAATAATACGGAGAGCCTTCGGTGTCGTATTTCTGCAGAATGGGTGCCTTGAGCGCCGCCTCGTCTTCGGCGCTGAATGGGTGGCCCGCGCGGGCGAGTTGGTCCTTCTTGACCGTCGCCAGCACCGAGGCCGCCTGTTCGCCGCCCATGACCGAGATGCGGCTGTTGGGCCACATCCACAACAAGCGTGGTTCGTAGGCGCGTCCACACATGCCGTAGTTGCCGGCGCCAAACGATCCGCCGATCACCACCGTGAACTTGGGCACGACGGAGTTGGCCACGGCGTGCACCATCTTGGCGCCGTCCTTGGCGATGCCGCCGCGTTCGTACTGCTGGCCGACCATAAATCCTGTGATGTTCTGCAGGAAAATCAGCGGCACCTTGCGCAGGTTGCACATCTCGATGAAGTGTGTGACCTTGAGCGCTGACTCCGAGAACAACACACCGTTGTTGGCCACGATCCCGACGAGGAAACCATGCAGCCGCGCAAATCCGGTGACGACGGTCGTCGCGTAGCGCGCCTTGAATTCATCAAACCGTGAGCCGTCCACCGTGCGCGCGATCACCTCGCGCACATCGTAGGGATGGCGCGGGTCGATGTTGACCACACCGTAGAGCTCCTCCGGGTCGTACCGCGGCGGCTCGGGCGTCGTCATGTCCAGCGGCATCTGTTTGGTCGTGTGCAGCGTGGACACAATCGTGCGCGCCAGATGCAACGCATGTTCATCGTCTTCCGCCAGGTAATCCGCGACGCCGGACAGACGTGTGTGCACGTCCGCGCCGCCGAGGTCTTCTGCGGTCACGTCTTCGCCGGTGGCGGCCTTCACGAGTGGCGGGCCACCCAGAAAAATTGTCCCGGTGCCCTTGACGATCACCGTCTGGTCGGACATCGCCGGAACGTACGCGCCGCCGGCCGTGCAGGAGCCCATCACGATCGCGATCTGCGGGATGCGCTCGGCCGACATGCGGGCCTGGTTGTAAAAGATGCGCCCGAAGTGATCACGATCGGGGAAGACCTCGGCCTGCAAGGGCAGGAACGCGCCGCCGGAGTCGACCAGATACACACAGGGGAGCCGATTCTCCAGCGCGACCTGCTGCGCCCGCAGGTGTTTTTTGACGGTCATCGGGAGGTAGCTGCCGCCTTTGACCGTGGCGTCGTTGGCGACGATCATCACGTCGCGTCCCTGCACACGGCCGATGCCCGTCACAATGCCGGCCGACGGGGCCTCGTTGTCGTAGAGGTCGCAGGCCGCCAGGGGCGAGAACTCCAGAAACGGGGTGTCCGGGTCGAGCAGTTTTTCAATACGTTCGCGCACGGGCAACTTGCCCTGTTCCCGGTGACGCGCGACGTATTTGGGGCCACCGCCCTCGCGCGCCTCGGCCGTTCGGGCCCGCAGGTCGGCGAGCAGGGCGAGCATGCGGGAGCGATTGTCGGCAAATTCCGCGCTTGTCGTCTTGATGTGGCTCGGGAGGACGTCCATTCGCTCGTCATTATAGGTTGGGGATTAGAATGGAAGGCACTGTGAGTGATCGAACGTCGATTCTGTGGTGCGCCCTTGCGGGGGCGGTTGTCGGGGGGGCCGCCGGCTACCTGTTCTTCACTGAAGAGGGACGACGGCTGCGGGAGGACCTGGAGCCGAGGATCGTGGACCTGATGACCGAGTTCGAGAAGGCCCGGTCCCTCGTGGATTCGAGCGCCCAGTCACGAGCGGATGTCCGTCCCTTCGCTCGCTGACGCGGTGCGGCCGTCGAGGCTGCTGCGCCTGCAACGGCGGCTCGTGCACTCGGGCCGCATCGGGCTCAAGGCCATCTGGCAGGGCTTCGTCGAGTTCACCAAAAGTGAAAACCTGACGTTCGCCGCGTCGATCGCGTATTACTCGCTCCTCTCAATCTTCCCGTTCTCGCTGCTCGTGCTGGCCGTCTCCGGATGGATTCAGGTCGGCACCACCGGCGCGTCGTTGCTGCAACTGGTGATGACGGCCATGCCGGCCGAAGTGGAATTCCTCGTCCGCATCGAGACCCTGTCGGAGAGTGCGGTCCAGCTCGGGGCGGCGGGCACCTTCCTCATGCTCTGGGCGTCGATGGGGGTGTTCGGCGCGTTGACCTCGGCCATCAATCATGCGTGGGGCGTGGAACAGCCCCCGGGCTTTTTTAAGCACAAGCTGATCGCCTTCATCATGTTGCTCGGCGCAGGGCTGCTGATGGTGGTCACACTCCTGCTGCTCTCGGCGGCGCAGGTGGTCGAGACCACATGGTTTGCGCGGCAGGTGGGGCAGTGGGACTGGCTCGATCCGCTCCGCGGATTTGTCGTGCGGCATCTGCATGTCCCGATGTTCACGTTGGTGGTGGGCCTGGTCTATTACTACGTGCCCAACGCCAAGGTGCGGCTGCGCGACGCGTTTATGGGCGCGCTGGTCGCCGGCGTCCTGTGGCAGCTCGCGTTCATGGCATTCGCCTGGTATCTGCGCGACCTCTCGCGGTTCACCAACATCCACGGATCGATCGGCGCGGTGATTGCGTTCCTCGTGTGGATCTACGCCTCCGCCGTGGTCCTGCTGTACGGCGCCGAAGTGTCTGCCGCTTTTGCGCGTTTGAGGAAACACCTGCCGCCCGCCGCCCCCGCGGCCGACGAGCGCGACAAGGTGACGTAGGACCATGCCGAATCATCTGCAGGGAGAGCGCAGCCCGTATCTGCTGCAGCACGCCAACAATCCGGTCGACTGGTATCCGTGGGGCGATGAGGCGTTTGCGCGCGCACGCGCGGAACAGAAGCCCATCTTTCTCTCCATCGGGTACTCCACGTGCCACTGGTGTCATGTGATGGAGCACGAATCGTTTGAGGACCCGTCAATTGCGGCGATCCTCAACCGCGACTTCATTTCGGTGAAGGTCGATCGCGAGGAACGGCCGGACATCGATCGTGTGTACATGACGTTTGTGCAGGCGACCACCGGCGCCGGCGGCTGGCCGATGAGTGTTTTTCTTACGCCCCAGCTCGAGCCCTTTTACGGTGGGACCTACTTTCCGCCGACCGCAGGCTGGGGGCGACCGGGCTTCACGGAGATTCTGCAGCAGCTCGCCACGTTGTGGACGAAGACGCCAGAGAAGGTCGTGAAAAACGCGGCGGAGATCCTCAAACAACTGCGAGAGACGACCACGTCAGAGTCCAGTGACCGTGCCCCGGTGGCCGGTGTTGAGGCCGTCACGCAGGGTGTTGATCAGTTCATCGCCGCCTACGATCGACGCAACGGAGGATTTGGCGGCGCGCCGAAGTTTCCACGGCCGACGGAACTGCTCTTTCTGCTCGACGCCTGGGCACTGACCCATCGTCATGAGCCCCGTCAGATCGTGGTGGACACGCTGCGGTCGATGGCGCTTGGCGGCATCCACGATCACCTTGGTGGCGGCTTCCATCGGTATTCGGTTGACGCCGAGTGGCGTGTGCCACACTTCGAAAAGATGCTGTACGACCAGGCGCAGCTCGTGCTTGCGTACCTGGCCGCAGGGCAGGCCGGTGGTGCCCCTTTTTACAGCTCCGTGGCGGAGGACACACTCGACTATGTCCTCGCCGATATGACGGCCGACGATGGTGCGTTCTGGTCGGCGGAGGATGCGGACTCACTCGTGCCCGATGGCACCGAGAAACGTGAGGGTGCGTTCTACGTCTTCACCGCCGCCGAGATCGACGCTTTGTTTGGCGCTGACGCCCCCATCGTCCGTCGCCGCCTCGGCATTGAAGACGCCGGCAATGCGCCGTCTGATCCCCATAACGAATTTCGCGGACAGAACATTCCGTACGTGGCGCAGTCTGTTGAGGAGATTGCGCCGCGCAGCGGACGATCAGAGGCCGATGTCATGCGCGTGCTCGCAGAGATGCGGCAGCGGATGTTTGAAGCGAGGTCCACACGACCGCGCCCGCATCTCGACGACAAGGTGATCACCGCGTGGAACGGTCTGATGATCGCCGGTTTTGCGCGTGCGGGGCGGGTGCTCACGGCGAGTCCACGTCGCGACGAGTGGACACAGGCCGCCGTGCGCGCGGCCGAGAGTGTGCAGTGCACGTTGTGGCGTCCCAATGAGCAGCGCCTGCTGCGGCGGTATCGTGATGGTGAAGCCGCGGTCGACGCGTTCTGCGAGGACTACGCGTGTCTGGTGTGGGGACTGCTGGAACTGTTTCAGGTGACTGCCGATGTGCGCTGGCTCGTGTGGGCAGAGGAGCTGACCGCGCGACAGACCGCGCTCTTCTGGGATGAGACAGACGGTGGGTGGTTCAGCACGACGGGCCTCGACGAGACGGTGCTGCTGCGTCTGAAAGAGGACTATGACGGCGCCGAGCCGGCCGCCGCGTCCGTCACCGTGCGCAATCTGCTGCAACTCGCGCACCTGACGGGGAATGGCGTGTACGCCGATCGGGCCCAGCGGTCACTGGAACGGTATGGTCCGTCGCTGGGGCAAGTCGCGCGTGTGATGCCGTTGATGCTGTCCACGGTCGCGATGTGGCACGGCCGCAATTCACAGGTCGTCATCGTGGGTCGGCCCGGTCCCGAGCGTGACGCGCTTGAGGCCGAAGTGGCGCGTGTGTATCTGCCGTTTGGTGTGCAGCTGACGATCGAACCAGGGGAAGCGCAGCAGGCACTCGCCGCGCGGCTCCCGTGGCTTGGCGCGATGTCCATGGTGCACGATCGGGCGACGGTGTATGTCTGCCAGGACTTTACGTGTCAGTCGCCTGTGACTGATCCGGTGGCGCTGCGGGCGTTGCTTGCCGACGCCGCCGCGCCGCGGTTGGTGTTGTAAAGAGCCCGCTTCGAGGTCCCGAGGTCCCGGGGGCCCGGGGTCAAACCCCGGCGATGAGATTGATCCACCACTGGGGGAGGCGGTCGAGGATCGCGGCTTCAACGACCTTGTCGACGCCCGCAAAGACGGCGGCGCCCATGAGCACCAGCGTCACGCCGAAGACGAGTTTGCCCGTGGCGGCGCTGCGCATGAGCGCGCCTCGTCGCGCCAGAACGCGACGAGACGCGTAGGCGGTCGCCACGAGCGGGATC
>CAYRGW010000085.1:0-19110 GCA_964423815.1 uncultured Solibacteraceae bacterium
GCTGACTCTCCGGCTCGACGCTGCGGGAAAAACACCCTTCCGTGGTAATCGTCTTCCGAATGGCGTGGGGACCCCCAGCCCCACGCCTGTCACCCCACTGCAGGGCGTTTTTCGTACTTCGCCCTCGCAGCGCTCGCAGTCGAGTCAGCCCCACGAACCGGCGCCCGCCTGCGGGTGTGGGGCGGGCAGGCCTTGTCGGACCCTCGAACCGGAGAAGTTCTTGACTGTATTGGAATTGGAGCCGGCGATTCGCCTTCGCCACGGCTACGGCGGAATTGCGCCGCAGCTTCGCGCGTCCAATGCGGGGGCGAATGGAGCCGGCGAAAGGACTCGAACCTTCGACCTGCTGATTACGAATCAGCTGCTCTACCAACTGAGCTACGCCGGCCCGGCGTGGGGTGCACTGGACCCGCCCTCGCGGGCGAACCAGACCCTGAATAGTAACATGCCCGCACGATGGTCCGGTTCGGCACCTTTGATTTTGACCCCGACACAGGGGAGCTCCACCGCAACGGCGGCGGGGGGCGCGCCGGGGTGGTCCACCTCGAGCGCCAGCCGGCCCGGGCCCTGGCCCTGCTCGTCGGACGCGCCGGGGAGGTCGTGTCGCGCGACCAGCTGAAAACCGCGCTCTGGGGCGACGACACCCACGTCGACTTCGACCGCGGCATCGCCTACGCCATCAGCCAGATTCGCACCGCCCTCGGCGACTCCGCCGAGAATCCCCGCTTCATCGAGACACTGCCCAAACGGGGGTTCCGGTTTATCGCGCCGGTGGCGTCGGGCGATGTCGTCCGAAAAGAAGACGCGGTCCCCGGGGCTGAAGCCCCGGGGCTACGAAGAGAAGGCACGGGGCGGCGAAGAGAAGGCAACACGGACTCGGCGGCGTTCAAAACCACGCCGCCCTACAAAGTTCTTGTGGCCGGTGTGATTGCGGTCGCACTGGTCGCGGCGGCGTTCTGGTTCGCCGGCCAGAGGCCCGTCGTGGCGGTGGCCGTGTTTGACAACGAAACGGGCAACCCCGCGCACGACGCGTTCACCTCCGGCCTCTCCGACGCCGTCGTCGCCCACCTTGGGCAGCTCGACAGGGCGCGGCTGGGTGTGGTCGGCAACACGGTCCAGGTCAGGATGCCGAGATCCGAACGCGACCTCAACGCCATCCGCGAAGAAACGGGCGCAGGGTATGTGCTGCTCGCGCAGTTCCAGGTCACCGACACGGGCCTGCGCCTGTTTGCCCACCTCATCCGACTGACCGACGGACAACACGTGTGGGTCAAACGATTTGATCGATCCGCCGAGCCGGGTGGACTGTCCGGTCTCGAAGCAGAAGTCCTCGCCGATGTCGAACGTGGCGTGCGCACACACGTCATGGGCGACACCAGCAGCGCCTCACCACCGCCCGCAACTCGCTGATCCACGACGACTTGTCGCCTGACGGCCTCCTGGGTTGCTCCCAGGCACGTGACGGCCCGATCGTCGGCGCATGACACACATCAACCGTCGCGACATGTTGGGGCTGTTGGGAGCTACCTGGACACTGAACCCCGTTGAACCTTGGACCCTGGACCTTGTCGAACCCCGGACCCCTCAGAGCGTCGCAGATAATTTTCCCGCGCAACATCTCGACGCGGTCCGCGAGGTCGTGGGCGCATCGCACACCAACCTCGCGCGGGTGAAAGAACTGGTCACCCGACAGCCGTCGCTGGTGAAGGCCGCATGGGACTGGGGATTTGGCGACTGGGAGACTGCGCTCGGCGCCGCCGCTCACGTCGGTCGCCGAGAGATCGCACAACTGCTCCTCGACTACGGCGCACCGCCCACCATCTTTTCAGCCGCGATGCTGGGGCAGCTGGATGTCGTCAAGGCGATGATCACCGCCAGCCCGGGCATTCAGGGCAAGCGCGGCCCCCATGGGATCCCGCTGCTGTCACATGCCGAAGCCGGCGGGCCGAACGCTGCGGGCGTTGTGGCCTACCTCAAAGACCTCGGCGGCGCGGACGTTCGCCCGACCCTCGCGCCGATCTCCGCCGAGGATCGCGCGCGTGTCACTGGCTCCTACAGGTTCGGGCCGGGGGAGCACGACGTGTTCATTGTGGATGACGTCAGGGAACGGCTGGGACTGACCAGAAGCGGCAGGAACCGGCAGAACCTCTTTCACCTGGGGAACTGGACGTTTTATCCAGCCGGCGCCGAAGCGGTGCGCATCACATTCACGCGGCTGGGCGATCGCTTTGCTTCTTTCACCGTCGCTGATCCTGAGGTCGCGATCACGGCGATTCGACAACCATAGCGGCGGACCTGAAGGTCACGCCCTACGAAAGCTGGCGGACCTGAAGGTCACGCCCTACGGGGGAGCGTGAGCGTCGCCCGGGCACCACCCATCGGTGACTCGTCGAGTGTGATCGTGCCGCCGTACAACTCGGCCAGGTCCCGCACGATCGCCAGCCCAAACCCCGACCCCGGGGCGCTCTGGTCCGCACGCACCCCCCGGCTGAGCACGTCCTCCCGTCGCCCCGCCGGCACCCCACCCCCATCGTCATCCACCACGATCTGGACCATGTCGTGTGATGACGTGACGGAGACGTGCACACGCTGCCGCGCCCACTTGCACGCGTTGTCGAGCAGGTTGCCAAGCATCTCGTCGAGATCCTCGCGCTGGACCTGGACGACGTGAGTGTCGGCCACCTCGGCGTCGATCGTCAGGCCCCGGTCGGCGTAGATGCGGGTCACGGTGCGCACAAGGCCGTGCACCGACTCGGCCACCACACACCGCGCGTTCATCGTCGCGCCGGACGCAGCCGCGCGCGCATGCGCCAGGTGGTAATCAATCTGTCGGCGCATCCTGTCCACCTGCTGGCGGATGGACTCGGCCTGTTCGTGATGACCTGCGGCCTGCAGGTCTGCCGCCTCCTTGCCGAGGACGGCCAGCGGCGTCTTGAGCCCGTGCGCCAGGTCACCAGCCTTCGTCTGGGCTCGTGTGATCGACACCTCGTGATGCTCAAGGAGCGCGTTGAGGTCCGTGACCAGGGGCTCGATCTCGGTCGGGAATTCACCCTCGACGCGCCGACTGCGTCCGGCGTGGACCGCTGACAGTTTGTCGCGGAGCTGGGTGATGGGCGACACACCACGGCGCGCATACATCACACCGGCGAGCAGCAACACCACCGCAAACAAAATGGCCGACGCGAAGTGGGCCGCCCCCCAGTGAAGAATAAGCACATGGCGGGCGCGAATCGCGATCAGGTAGGTGACACCCAGGCCAATCACAGAGATCACACCCAGCGTCCAGAGGCCAACGCCAATAAGCAGACGCCCACGCAGCGATCGTGTGAAACTCACGACGTCATCCCCATGCGATACCCAAGTCCGCGCACGGTCTCAATGGAAGAGGCCCCGAGTTTTCGACGCAGTCGCGCGACAAACACCTCCACGGTATTGGAGTCGCGATCAAAATCCTGCGCGTAGATGTGTTCGGTGAGCTCTGTCTGGGACACGACACGATCCCGCTGGTGCATGAGATAGGCGAGCACGCGGAACTCGTGACTGGTGAGCTTGACGGGAGTGCCTGCCACCGTGACCCTCGCCGATCGTGGATCAAGCGTGACCGACCCGCATCGCAGCTCGCGGGCGCCTTGTCCCGCCGCGCGCCGGATGAGCGCACGCAATCGCGCCAGCACCTCTTCGATCTCGAACGGTTTGGAGACGTAGTCATCCGCGCCGCCATCAATGCCCTGGACCTTCTCGTGCCACGAGCCGCGCGCGGTCAGCACCAGAATCGGCGTCATCACGCCCGTGCTCCGCCACCGCGAGAGCAGCGTCATACCATCCACCACGGGCAGGCCGAGGTCGAGGACGATGGCGTCGTAGTGTTCGGTGGTGACCAGATAGTCGGCGCGGGCGCCATCAGTGGCGTGGTCCACGACGTAACCGGCGGCGGTCACCGCTGCGGTCAGCTGCGTCGCCAACGCGGCTTCATCTTCCACCACCAGAACACGCACGCCCTGTAGGTTAGCCCACCGGCAGCTGAATGGCAGCTGAACGGGCCGTTCACCTTGTGTTCAGTGAGACCCCGCTACGGTGTGGACATGCGTACCCGTTCCCTGGTGGTTCTCGTGGTGATTGTGGCGGTGATTTCCGCCGGCGTATGGCTCATGGCCGGTGAGAACCACAACGCCATTGCGGACTGGTTTGCCGAACTGCACGGGCAGCCGACGGGACGGCACTAGTTACGTTTCAACAAATTCAACAAAGGAGTCTGACAAATGACACGAGTGGCAATACGACTGACGCTGGTTGTGGTGATGGTGATCGCAGGCACAATGTCGGCCGCGCAGGCGCAGGGCCAGCAGAGCCTGACGGGCAAGTGGGTCATCAAGATGGCGGACGGCCCGCACGGGCCGACCGAGATGCCGCTTGCACTTACACAGGAAGGCACCAAGGTGACGGCGGTCCTGACGCCTCCCGGACACGATGGCGATTTCACACTCAAGGGGGAATTCGTCAAAGGACAGCTGACCCTCTCAGTCGCCGCGTCAGATACCAACATGGCCGTCACCATGAAGGCCACGCTCAAAGACGACGGGACACTCGTGGGGTTCACGTCGAGTGACATGGGCGACTCCAAGTGGGTCGGCACCCGGGTGAAGCCGTAGTGGACACACTCAAGCAGGCCTGGCGGCAGATCCGCCAGACCCCGCTTGTCGCCGTGGTGATCGTCGCGTCGCTGGCCATCGGCATCGGCGTCAACACTTCGGTCTTTTCGTGGGTGCAGGCGCGCCTGCTGCGGCCGCTGCCAGGTGTGTCGGGGTCGGCGTCCCTTCAGTTGGTGGAGCCGCAAAACGACTCCGGCATGTTTGTCGGCACCTCGTGGCTGGAATACCAGGACTTGCGAAGCCGCCTGACGACACTCCCCAACGTGATCGCCTCCAGGATGACACCGGCGTACATCGGCGATCCGGGCACTGTGGAGCGTGTCTTCGGCGTGCTGGCATCCGACAACTACTTCTCAGCGCTGGACGTACAACCGGTGATCGGTCGTACGTTTCAGGCTTCCGACCTGGCCGCCGATGGACGTGAGCCGGTCGTGGTGATCTCGTACGGACTGTGGCAGACACGCTTCAAGGGCACACCAGACATCGTCGGGCAGACTCTTCGTGTAAATGGACAACCCCTGACGATCATCGGCGTGACACCACAGATCTTTCAGGGCACCACACTTGGGTTGAACTTCGACGTGTGGATGCCCGCGACGATGGCGCCCGTGGTGGTGGGGTCGGGTGAACTCCGGTCACGAAGTGTACGTGGGTACGCGGTGATGGGCCGTCTGGCACCCGGTGCGTCGTCTGACGATGCCCGGCAGGAAGTGGCCGGCGTCATGCGGGATCTGGCGCAGGCGTATCCAGAGACCAACAAGACGATCACTGCCTCGGTGCTGGCGTTCTGGGAGAGTCCGCGTGGACCGCAGCGCATGATGGCGACGGCGCTGGTGGTGCTGCAGGCGGTGATGCTGGTGCTCTGGCTGGCGGTCTGCGGCAACACCGCGAATCTGGTGCTGGCGAAGGCGAGTGGACGGTATCGCGACGTGAGCATTCGCCTCGCACTTGGAGCGACGCCGGGGCGCATCCGCACGTTGCTGCTGACCGAGTCCATGGTGCTCGGCCTGGCGGGCGCTGTGCTCGGCGCGGTGATGGCGGTCTGGGGCACACGTGTCCTTATGGTGTTGCCGATGACCGGCCTGCCGATTCGATTTCAAACCGAGATGGATGGTGGCGGTCTGCTGTTTGCCGTGGTGCTGGGCGTTGCGTCGGGCCTGATCGTCGGCGCGGGCCCCGCATGGAAGTTGTCGCGACTGAACGCGCAGGTGGTGTTTCGTACCTCAGTGAAGTCGTCTGGTCGCAACGGCTTGCGCAACGGACTGATGGCCGCGCAGGTCGCGCTGGCCGTGGTGGTGCTCGTGGTCGCGGGCCTGTTCATCCAGAGTTTCCGGGAAACCCGCACGAGCGACCCGGGGTTCGCCAGAGACGGGGTGCTGTTGGCGGCCTTTGACACCAGTGGCCGACCGTCGGCCCTGGCCGGTGGCCGTGTGATGGCCGGCCGGATTATCGAGGACCTGTCGCGAGTGCCCGGGGTCGAGGGGGTCGCGGTGTCGTCCTCGGTCCCGCTCGACATCCATGGATTGCCGGGCCGCGTCTTCACGGTTGATGGCCGCACGCGCGCCGACGGGGAACTGGATCAGGCGCTCTCAAACATTGTGACGCCCGGATATTTTGACGCCCTCAAAATCCCATTCCTCGCCGGGCGCGACTTTGCGCCGTTGACTGACGCCGACGCGCCGCCGCAGGTGATCGTCAACGAGGCGTTTGTGCAGAGGTACGTGGACGCGGACGAGGGGAATGGCGCGCTTCAAGTTCAGCGCGCCCTACTTCGGACGATCGAGGCGCGGGGCCGCACACACGTCATCGTCGGCGTCGTAGCCACGACGTTATCGAACGCGTTCGGGGAGCCGCCCACGCCGGTGCTCTATTTTTCGTATCGTGATGGCGCGCCGCCACTCGGCGAAATCCATGTGCGGACCAGGCCTGGGGCCGAGATGGCGATGATCCCCGAGGTGCGTCGTGCCGTGCAGTCGGTGGACCCTGAGCTGCCGGTCTTCAATGTCCGCACCATGACCCAACACGTGGACACCAACCTGGTTTTCCGGCGTGTGCCCGCGCGGTTGTTCGTCATCCTCGGGCCGCTGTTGCTGGCGCTGGTCGCCGCAGGCATTTATGCGGTCGTGCCGTACGCCACCAGCCTTCGCACCCACGACATCGGCGTCCGTCTCGCCCTTGGCGCCTCGCCGGGCCGCGTGGTGGGGGAGTCGGTGGTGTCCAGCATGCGTGTGGTCGTCGCTGGCGCGGTGGTGGGGTGGATGCTCGTGTTTGCCGGAGTGACCGCCGTCATGCCGGCCGCGACGGCCGACATGACGGCGTTTGTGGGTGTACCGCTGTTGATGTTGGCCGTCGCGCTGGTGGCCTGCTGGATCCCCTCCCGCCGGTGCGCGGCGGTGGACCCACTCGTGGCTCTGAGGAACGAGTGAGCTGCTATGGCGCGGCTAAAGCCGGCGCCCTACAGGGAACAGACCTTATTTTTTGCCGGCGGCCTTCGCCTTTCGGTACGCCGCCCAGCGCTTGCGCGCGGCAGTGGCAATCCGGTCCCGCGCCTCCGGCGACATCCGTCGCCGAGCCTGACCCACAGCGGCGGCGACACTTTTGCCCGCGCGCCGAATGTCCGGACCGGCAGCGCCGATATCACTCTTCATCTGCTGCGCCACGGAAATCACGTGGTCGAGTTCCGCGGAGATCTCCGCGCGCTGGCGCTTGACGTGATCAACTTTGGCGGCGATTCGGCCCAACATTGCGCCGATCTTGCCTGCGGCCTCGTTGATGCTTTGATTGCCTTTGGTTTTTGCCATATTGACTCCCTCCAAGGAGTCTATCCCAGCACACGAATCACGATGCGACGGTTCTGCGCGCGACCGTCTCGGGTGTTGTTGGGACCCGCCGGCTTTTTCTCACCGAAGCTGATGACGTTCATCTTGTGCAGCGGAATTTTGTGCGCTTCGTAGAGATACCGCTTCACGGACTCGGCGCGTTCCAGACCGATACGTTCGTTCAGTTCCGTCGGACCCGAGCTGTCGGTGTGACCTTCAATCTCGAAGTACGAACCCTTCGGGTCCGCCAGGAGCTGCGTGATCATCGCGTCGATCTTCGCCTTGGCGGCGTCGGGCAGCGTCACGGCGTTGAACTTGAAGTTGCCTGAATCCTCGCTCAGCACCACTTCATACACGAGCTTGCGCGAGGCCGCGGCCAGTTCGTCGGTGCGGGCACCCACGGCCTTGGCTTCGTTTTCCGCAGCGGCGGCGCGCTCGGCGGCCGTGCCTGCGACCGTGGCCGCGTTGGACGCTGTGGCCTGCGCGGCGCCGGCCTTCTGATCAACTTCCGAGATGCGGCCTTCGTTCTGTTTGGTGCGGGCCTGTGTTTCTTCCAGGCTGCCGGTCAACACGGCGACCTTGGAGTCAACGTTGTCCACACGGGTGTTGACAAAACCCTTGGTGGCGCAGGCGGCCGTGCCTGCCGTGGTGGCGACTACGAGAGTGGATGCAAGAATCAATCGACGCATGGGATCCTCCTTTTAGGACCGAGGGGACACGGAGTAGCCGGCGCGTGCGCGCACGGGGTGGTTCTGTCGAGTGCGCACCGACAGGTTGTGCCAGCCGGGACGAACGTCCGGCTCAAACGCCAACAGATAGTGCTGACGAAGACTGGAGACGATGGTCGCGCGCGCTGTGATCAGCGACGGGCCCGGACTCACCGTAAAAAGTTCTCCACCGGTGCCGCTCGCAAGCGCTTCCAGCGGATGCCCGGCGACGATGGCGGATTTGCGGAGTGCGGCGTCCGGCACGATCGCCAGAATGTAGACGGGCACATCGATGGCGGCCACGAGCGCCCGCACATCCACGGCCTGGTGTTCGCTGCTGTTGTCGAGGCCGTCGGTGAACACGATCACGGCCCGGCGCGGTGCGCCGTCTTCGGCGGTTGCGCGGCTGGTTGACAGCACCGCGTCGTAGAGCGAGGTGGACCCGAAGGCGCGTGTGCCCGACAGCGCCACCCGGTGGGTGGGCGAGACAGGACCAAACGCGTGTCGCGTCGAGAGGGTGCGATCAAAGGCAAAGATACCCGCACGATCCTGGCCGACCGTCAGGGTGTCAATCAGCTCGCGTGCCGCAGTCTCGGCCGGGACCATCGCGGCGTTGACGTCCATGCTTCCGCTGGCGTCCAGCAGCAGTGCGACGGTGATGGGCCCGGGGTCACGTTCGAATTGGACGATCTTCCGAATTTCGTTGTCCGATCGCACCTCAAAGTCGTCCTGGGTCAGGGTGGTGACCGGTACGCCGTTTTTCAGCACGGAGACCGCGACGGTGACCAGCTGCGTCTTCGACGAAAACACCGGCGCCTGCTGGGCAGCGACCGTCGTGAATCCCGCCGCCACGGCGGTGATAACGAGCGCGGAAGGGAGTCGAAGGAACATGACGCTCGTTCCTATTTCAAGTTTCTTGCCAACTTTTATGACCGGGAAACGAGTGTTTGTCGCCCGGGACCATGTAAGAGTTACGCCCGCCTGCCACCCGAAGGTAAGATCGTGACCATGTTGGCCTCGCTGGTTCTCTCCGTCCTCCTTGTGGCGCCCAGTCAGGCCGACGTCCTGACGCGTGCCCGGCAGGCCTACAACACACAACGGTTTGATGAGGCGATCACACTGGCCGCAGAAGCGCGCGGCGTTGAGCGACTCACCCATGCGGCGTCGCTGGTGTTTGCCCGGGCGTCTCTCGAACGCTTCCGCCTGGCCAAGGATGTGACTGACGTCGCCTCCGCGCGACAGGCCCTGCTCTCGATTGATCCCGCTCGTCTTTCTCCGTCCGAGTCTGCGGAGTTTCGTCTGGGTACGGCGGAGCTTCTTTTTGTGGATGAGCAGTTTGGCGCGGCGGCTGAAATGTTCGAGGCGGCCCTCGGCACGGTCGAGGCGGTACATCGCGAGCGCGTACTGGACTGGTGGGCCTCGTCGCTGGACCGCCACGCGCAACTGGCGCCGGAAGGGGAGCGCCAGCGTCGTTACGCGCGCCTTCTCAGAGGTGCCGAGCGCGAACTGACCGGCACCCCGTCGTCTTCAGTCGCCCTGTACTGGCTGGCCGCGGCAAGTCGCGGCGTCGAGGATCTCGACCGCGCGTGGTCCGTGGCGGTCGCCGGCTGGATTCAGGGGGCGACGATGGTCTCCGGTGTGCGGGGGACGACCCTTCAACACGATCTGGATCGGTTGATGCGTGAGGCGATCATCCCCGAACGCGCACGTCGCGCCGCCCCGCCGGCTGACCCCGAGGCACTCAAGGTCGCGCTGGCCGCCGAGTGGGCGTCGATCAAACAGCGCTGGACGCGTTAACGCCGCAGCAGGGCGGCCATGGTGGCGGCCTTGTCGGCGAGCTGGCTGGCAAACATCAGGTTGCGAACATCGAGGGCTTCTTCGCACTGACGGATAAAACCCTGCGCGGCGTCGTATTGCGCCCGCGCATCTGCGCCCAGCGTGCGCGGATTGACCTGACTGAGATCGAGGGTCGCCTTCCTGAGCTGCTCACGAATCCTCCGCTCGAAATTTGCGGTGTTTGCGGTCGTGCTCAGGACGGCTGGCGGTGGCCCGCCCTGGGTGGCCGGCGGAGTGGGTGGCGCCGTCGGCGGCACAGGTGGTCTCGTCTCACGCGGGCGGTTCGGTGTGGTCGGCGCGGGTGGCTGAGTCGCCTCGGTGTCCACGTCCGGAAGGGTGGGTTTTTCGGCGACCGGCACGACGAGTCGCGCGGGCGGGGTGGGTGGCAGGAGCGCCGGTGCGCCCGTGGCCGTGCCCACGTCGGCCCTGGCCGCGCAGGCCGTCAGGCCAAACGCGAGCGCGACGATGGCGAGTCTTTGGAACACCTGTCCATTATGCACATCAGGCCGCGGGAAGCGTGACCGTGAATGTTGTGCCGGAGCCGGGCACCGATTGCACATCGATGTCCCCGTCGTGCAGATGTATCGTTCGATACACCAACGCGAGGCCCACCCCCGACCCTTCGGGTTTGGTCGTGAAATACAGGTTAAAAATCTTCTCCAGGTCCTCCGGCGCGATCCCGGTGCCCGTGTCCTCGACGATCAGTTCGACGTGTGTGGTGCCCTTGCGGCGCGCGATCAGATGGAGTCGGCCCCCCTTCGGCATCGCATGACAGGCGTTGATCGCGAGATTCAGCAGGGCCTGCGCCAGAAGTGTACGGTCCCCGGCGATGGGCGGCAGGTCGGTGGGTGCGTCGACGTCCACTCGCACCCCGGTCTTGCCGGCCTCCGCCGTGACGACCGGCACAATTTCGTCAAACAGATCCCGCGCCGAGACCGGGGCAATCACGAGATCTTCGGATTTGGTGAAGGAGAGAAACCCGAGGACGACCTCGTCGAGCCGGCGCATCTGGTCGGCCAGCACCTGTACGTGATCGTGGGTGCCGGGCACCTCGGCCGTTTTCATCCGCAGGAGTTCGAGATGGATCCGCATTGCATTGAGCGGATTTTTTACTTCGTGCGCGATCCCCGACGACACCCGGCCCAGCGCGGCCAACTTGCGTGACAAGGTGGATCTGGAGATTTGCCCCTCGGCGTGTTCACGTGCAAGTCGGGCGCTCACCGCGTTGAACGATTCGCCGAGATCGGCAAACTCATCCTGTTGCGCAAAGTCGAGGGTGACTCCGGTCTCGCCCTGACCAAGTCGCGCGAGGCCGGCGCGCAGGAGCAGGATGGGGCGAAACAGCCACTGGGCCAGCAGCGTCGAGACAAGCACGGCGCCCAGCAGGAGCACCCCGGCGGTCATGAGCGCGGGCGTCAGTGCGGCTTCAAGTTCCGTCTGGAGCAGGAGCGTGGTGACGCCCACGCGGATGCTTCCGAATTCCTGTGGTCCGGCCCCCACATCAAGCATGAGCGGGACCCGCCACTCACGTGTCGTGCCGCCGCGGGTGTAGATCGCGCGGGCCTGCTCCCAGTGACTCGCCTCGACCAGCGACTGAAAATCGTCGGCCGGTTCCAGCGTCGTCCCCACACGTGTGCGGTCAATGTGGGCGAGGATGACGCGGTTCTGGTCCACCACCGCCGCGTACATCATGTTCGGCGAATACCCGGCCAGCTCCAGCATCGTCTGCAGCCCGGCGTCGGTGATGATGGCCTCGCGCAGGTCGCCACCGTCCTGCGCCAGTTGCGTGATCCGTTGAAAGATCCCGCTGGCGACCAGATCCGCCCGTGTCCGGGTCTCCCGGATCAGGACGTCACCCAGTTTGAGGACGTAATAGCCGCCCAGCAGCGCGACGACGGCGAACACAATTGCCGTGATGCCGGCGACCTGTTTGGTGCGGACAGAAATGCGCAACTACTCGCCCGCCTTCTGCGCTTCGCGCGTGAGTTTGTTGTGCAGTGTTTTCAGGCTGATGCCCAGCATGGCCGCCGCTTTGGTCTTGTTGCCGCCGGTGTGCGTCAGCGTGATCTGGATCAACTGCCGCTCCGCCTCATCCACCGTCAGCCCCGGGTACAAGCCAGAACCCTGAACCCCCTCAGAACCCTGAACCCCAGAACCCTGAACCTCAGAACCCTGAACAGAACCCTGAACGCTGAACCCTGAACCCTGAACCTCACGGGCTGTCCTCAGCCCAGCGAGGTCCCCCACACCAATTGTCTGCCCGCGCGTGATGATCGTGGCCCGTTCGATCACGTTGCGCAGTTCACGCACGTTGCCGGGCCAGGTGTGCGCGCGCAGCGCCGCCATGGCGGCGTCGTCCAGGTCGACGACGGTCTTCTGTTGTTCCTTCGCGAACTGTGTGATGAAGGCGTGGACCAGGAGCGGCAGGTCATCAAGGCGATCACGCAGCGGCGGCAGATGCACTGCAAACACGTTCAGGCGGTAGTAGAGATCCTCGCGCAGTTTGTTCTGCTTCACGGCCTCCATCGGTTCGATGTTGGTCGCGGCCACGATGCGGATGTCGATGGGACGGTCCCGGTCGCCACCCACCGGACGCACCACACGTTCCTGCACCACGCGCAGGAGTTTGGCCTGGAGTGCCGGATTCATTTCGGCGATTTCGTCGAGAAACAGCGTGCCGCGATCGGCGAGTTCAAACGATCCCTGACGTCGGGCGATCGCGCCGGTGAACGCGCCCTTTTCGTGGCCGAACAACTCACTCTCGAGCAGCGCGTCGGGAATGGCCGCGCAGTTGATCGGGACAAACGGTCGTGTGGCACGCGGGCTCAGTTGATGAATGGTCTGGGCGACCAGTTCCTTGCCTGTGCCCGATTCACCCGTGATGAGGACCGAGGCGGACGTCGGTGCCGCCTGTTCCAGCAACTGGTAGACCTCACGCATCGGTCGACTCGCCCCGATCAATGTGCCGAACCGTCCGTGGTCACGCAGTTGCCGGCGCAGGACGGCGACCTCCTGCTGACGCGCCAGGCGTTCGACCACCTGATCAAGCAGGATGCGCAGGCGCTGCGGGTCAATCGGCTTGGAGACGTAGTCGTAGGCGCCCAGCCGGATGGCTTCGATCGCGGTGTCCACGGTGGCCTGCGCGGTCAGCAGGATGGTCGTGATCTCCAGTCCCTGCTGGCGAAGTGCGCGCAACAGATCAAGGCCCCCCATGCGGGGCATGACCAGATCGCTGACGATCACGTCGGGAGGGCTGGTCGAGATCTGGTCCAGTGCGGCCGCACCGTCGGGTGCGTTGGAGACGTCAAACCCCCACCCCGAGACCAGTTGGGTCAACCCCGTGCGCTGGGCCGGATCGTCTTCCACGATGAGGACACGTACACGCATGGGCACCACTGTAACAGCCCTGATTTCCTATATGCTTGGCCCGGCCCCAATAATGACCCCTCCCTCGCTCAGGAGCTTCCTGACCGCGACTCGCGGATGGATTGTTTTGTTCTGCGTGGTCGTGCTGGCCCTGGCCCTCCTCACCCATCGGCAATACACCACGAATTATCGGGAGGAGGTCCACGCGCGTCTGCACACCATCGCCGAACTCAAGGCGAGCGAAATCTCCGGATGGCGTCGTGAACGTGTGGCCGACGGCCAGTTCTTCACGGGCAACCTTGCAGTGGTCGCCCTCGCGCAGCGTGTGCTGGGCGTCGGCAATGATGCCGACGCGGCCCGGTTGCTCCTGGACCTGCTCGGTCGCATGCAGCGCAACCATGAGTATCAGCGCATCGCGCTCCATGACGCCGATGGTCGTGAGCGCCTGTCCTCGCCCTCCGACGGCCTGCCCGACGACGGCCATATGGTCGAGATGGTGCGCGCGGCTGTTGCGGCCGGGGACCCGGCCTTCCTGGCCCTGCATGCCAACAACGGCGAGCTGCCGCACATGACCATCGTTGCGCCCCTGCTGCCGGGGCTGGGAGCCGTGTTGATCCAGGTCAACCCGACGGAGGCTCTGGCGGATCTGGTGCGGACGTGGCCGGTTCCTGCCGAGACGGCTGAGACGTTGATCATCCGGCGTGATGGCGACGAGGTGATGTACCTCAACGCCATCATCGGGCCCTCTGAGTCCGACTCGATGCCCCGTGTGTCGGTGACACGCACCGACCTTGCGGATGTGCAGGCGGTCCTCGGCGGCCACGGCACACTCGACACCCGTGACCGTCACGGCGTGGCGGTGGTGGCGTCGATGTTGCCGATTGAGGGCAGCACCTGGCACCTCGTGGTTTCACAGACACAGGACGAGTTGTACGGTCCGTTGCGCGCACGGGCGGTGGTCCTCGCGATTATCTCGGTGTTGCTGGTGGTGTCGGGTGTCGGCGTCCTGGGCTTTGTGTGGAGTGCCCAGAATCGCAGGCTCGAAGAAGTGGAGCGCACCCATCTGTCGGCGTTGCAGTCGATGGCGCAGGTGGTCGAAGCCAGCCCCGTCGTGTTGTTCCAGTGGCGTGCCGAACCGGGATGGCCGGTGGAGTGGGTGTCGGCCAACGTGTCGCGATGGGGCTACACCGCGGAGGCGCTCACGGCCGGCCGTCCCGCGTTCTCAGACTTGATCCATCGCGACGACGTCGCACGGGTGCAGCTGGAAGTCGCGCGGTTCACGGCCGACGGCGCCGATGCCTTCGTACAGGAGTACCGCATTCGCACGGCAGACGGCCGTGTGTTGTGGATCGACGATCGCACGACCGTGGTCCGTGATGCCGACGGTGCGGTGGTGCGGTATGAGGGCACACTCGCCGACATCACCGAGCGCAAACAACTGCAGGCGCAGTTTGTGCAGGCGCAAAAAATGGAGACCGTCGGCCGGCTCGCCGGTGGGGTAGCGCACGACTTCAACAACCTGCTGACCGTGATCAACGGGTACGCCGAGTTCGCGCTCTCGGAAATTCCACCGGCTGATCCATTGCACGAGATGGTGCAGGAAATTTACGACGCCGGTCAGCGCGCGGTGGGCCTGACGCGGCAGTTGCTGGCCTTCAGTCGTCGGCAGGTGGTGCAGCCCGTCTCGCTTGATCTGAATGTCGTGGCCCAGGAGATGCAGAAGATGTTGCAGCGTCTCATCGGCGAAGACATCCGGCTGACGTTTGATCTCGATCCCGGGCTGGGCCGCGTGCGCGCAGATGCCGGACAGTTCGAGCAGGTCATCATGAACCTCGCCGTCAACGCGCGTGATGCCATGCCGCGAGGCGGCACACTCGTGGTCACGACACGTAACCTCGACGAGGCGTCCGGCGAGATCATGCTGGCGGTGGCCGACACCGGGTGTGGCATGGACGAGGTCACGCAGCAGCGGCTGTTTGAACCGTTTTTCACCACCAAACGGCCCGGGCAGGGTACGGGGCTGGGCCTCGCCACGGTCTACGGCATCGTCACACAAGCCGGAGGTCGGATCGAAGTGTCGAGCGCGGTGGGGCGGGGCAGCACATTCCGCGTATACCTGCCACGCCTCGCTGACGATGCTGAGGGGGACGCGGTGAAGGCACGGCCGGCGGGGATTGTGCGCGGCACCGAACGTGTGTTGATCGTCGAGGACGAAGAAGCCTTGCGCCGCATCGCGCAGCGCATCCTCACGGCGGCCGGCTACACCACAATGTGCGCGGCGAATGGCGACGAGGCGATTGCCATCCTCAGCGCTGACGACGCGGCCGTCGATCTGCTTCTCACGGATGTGGTGATGCCGGGCATGAGCGGCCACGAACTGGCGGCTCACATCAAGGTGAGCCACCCGCACCTGAAGGTACTTTTTACGTCCGGGTACCTGCCGGATGCGTTTCCGGATCGTGGCCGACTGGGACCCGAGGTGCAGTTTCTCGCGAAGCCGTACTCCCCCTCGTCGCTCACGAGCAAGGTGCGCGACGTACTCAACCGGACGTGATATCTTCCGGGCGTTCCCGGAGGAAATCATGACGACCCCACGACCCCTGATCCGCTTCGCGTCCATCGCTGTGCTCGCGCTGGTGCCCTATGTGCTGCTGGCCCAGACGCCGGCTCCGCGGCCGCCCCAGAGCTGGGCCGACCAGATCATTCAGCAGGAGGGCTACGCCACGCCGCCGCCCGAGTTGGCGTCTGCCGTGCTTGCTCCTCGTCACCTGAATACGTCCCTCGGTAGTTTGAGCCCGGACAAACAGTGGTTCCTGAACGAAGTGGGCGACGGCCCCGTGGTGATGGCCACGTTCTCGCGACCGTTTGATGAGCTGGGTGGCGTGTTTATCGATGCGAAGGCCAATCGCAGCCGCGCATTGACCACACGTAACAACGTGGCGATCGAACTGATCTCCGCGGCTGACGGTACGAAGCGCGCGATCGCGCTGCCGGCCGGTGCCCGTGTGTCGAGCGCGCAGTGGTCGCCCACGGGATCCCATGTGGTGTTCCTCATGCATGGCGAAGAGGCCACACACATCTGGCTGGCCGATGTGACGACGTTGAAGGCGCGCCAGATCACCAGGACGCCGCTGCTGGCGACGATGACCTCGAGTGTGCAGTTCACCAAGGACGGGAAACACCTCGCCGCCGTGTTTGTGCCGGAGGGACGCAAGCCGCGCCCGGTCAAACCCGCAGCGCCCACGGGCCCTGAAGTGAGCCTGGCCGAGGCCAATACCAAGAATCGGCTGCGCACCTACGCCAGCCTGATGAAGACGCCCTACGAATTTGAGTTGCTCGAGTGGCACGCCACGGGCCAGATCGCGTTGATCGATGTCGCCACCCAGGCGGTGAAAAAGTTCGGAACGCCGCAGATGTTCCGCTCGTTTGATTTGGCGCCGGACGGGCAGCACGCGCGCATAACGCGCATGACCAAACCGTTCTCCTACATCGTGCCGACCAGCAACTTCGGCCAGGTCGAGGAAGTGTGGGATGCGACGGGCAAGGCGCTGGTGGAGCTCTCGGCGCGTCCGATCAATCTTGGTGTGCAGGCCACGCCTGATCCCGATGCGCAGCCGGCCGCCGGCGGTGGTCGCGGCGGCGGCGCGGCACAGGGTGGTCGTCGTGAGTTGTCCTGGCGTCCTGATGGGCAGGGGTTCACCTACGTTGAGCAGGAACCGGCACCGGCCGCGCCCGCGGGGCGTGGCACTGATGCCCCGGCTGCCGGCCGGCAGGGTGGTGGACGCGCGGGGGGTGGCACCGCCGCGTCGCCGCGTCCCGATCGTGTCTATCAGTGGACCGCACCGTTCACTGATGCGACCAAAAAGGTGATTTACGAAAACACCACACGTCTGGCGAGCCACCGGTTCTCCGAAGACATGCAGATGTTGTTCTTCCGCGAGACGGCCAATGGCACCGCGACCGATTACGCCGTGGACCTGACGGCCCCGGCGCAGAAGATGCGACTGGTGACGTACCGCACCGAAGACTTCTATGCGAACCCCGGCACATTGATGAGTCAGGGCGGGGGTGGCGGCGGTCGCGGCGGCGGCGCGGGCGGGGCGGTCCTGCTCTCGAAGGATCGCGCCAACGTGTTCTACTCCGGCACGGTGTACGACAAGGTGCCGGCGCAGACCGGTCCGAAGACGTTCATCGATCAGGTCGCCATCAAGACGGGGGAGAAGCAGCGCATCTTCGAGAGCAACAACGCGGACATGTTTGAACGTGTCACCAGCGTGCTCGACATCGATGCGAAGCGGTTTGTGCTTGCGGTGGAGGGGCCCACGATGCCGCCGCAGCAGTTCCTGCTCGACAACGGGGCACGCAAGCAGCTGACCAACAACGAGGACATGCATCCCGACCTCACGAATGCGCCGAAGGAGCGCTTCGTGGTGGAACGGCCCGACGGCTTCAAGTTCCGCGTGGTGGTGAACCTGCCCCCCGGCTACCAGAAGGGCACACGTCTGCCGGCGCTGTTCTGGTTCTATCCGCGGGAGTACGCGACGCAGGAAGCGTATGACTCACCGGATCGGACCTACAACAAGAACACGTTCCAGAATTTCGGCGTGCGTTCGATGGAGTACTTTGTGCGGCTCGGGTACGCGGTGGTGGAACCCGACGCGCCGATCGTCGGCCCCCCGGGGCAGATGAACAACAACTACGAACACGACCTGCGCAACAACCTGGCGGCGACCATCGATGAACTGGATCGCCGCGCACTGGTGGACCGGCATCGGCTGGCCATTGGTGGGCACAGCTACGGCGCGTTCTCCACGGTGAACGCGATGGTGCACACGCCGTTTTTCAAGGCCGGCATCGCGGGTGACGGCGCGTACAACCGGACGCTGACGCCGCTGGGCTTCCAGAGCGAGCAGCGCGACCTCTGGACGGCACCCAACGTATACCTCGGCATGTCGCCGTTCCTGCAGGCGAACAACCTGACCGGCGCGTTGCTCATGTATCACGGCATCCACGACCAGAACGTGGGCACCGACCCGGACAACTCGATTCGGCTGTTCCATGCGCTCAACGGCCTGGGCAAAACGACGTCGCTTTACATGTATCCGCTGGAGGATCACGGTCCTGCGACCAAAGAAACGTTGCTGGACCTGTGGGCGCGGTGGGGCGCGTGGCTCGACAAATACGTGAAGAACCCGGCCAAGCCGGATAACCCGACGCCTGCGTCAGGTGGTGGCGGAGGTCGGCAGTGATCGCGCGGCGGCTGGTGTGGGCCGGCGCTGCGCTGGCCGCCGCAATCTTTCCCTTCTGGACGTCGGCACAGGATGCCGGCGTCCGGGCCGACTACGATCGCGCGTCCTCGCTGCGCGACCGTGTGAACGGCCAGGCCGTCGATGTCATCGCGGATAACGCCTGGATCGAGGGGACGACCACATTCTGGTATCGCAAGTCGGTGACCGGTGGGTCCACGTTTGTGCGGGTGGACGCCGGTGCCGGCACCAAAGCGCCGGCGTTTGATCATGTGCGTCTGGCGGCCGCACTCTCCACGGCCACGGGCAACACATACACCGACGTCACGTTGCCATTCACGACGATCACCTGGGTGGACAACCAGCAGACGATTGAATTCGCCGTGAGCGGCGGAGGCGCGGCTGCGGCGGCGGGAGGCAATCGCTGGCGCTGCACGCTCTCCACGTACGACTGCACCCGTGTGGCCGGTGCGCCGGGCGCGGGCCC
>CAYRGW010000086.1:0-4615 GCA_964423815.1 uncultured Solibacteraceae bacterium
GATACTCGTTGAGAATCATCTTCATCTGCTCCTCCCACATCGTCCAGGCCTCCTGCGAGACTTGTTCGAAGATGCGCTGACCCAGCGCACCGGGCCAGGGCGGGGCCGGCAGGGCGGGGAGCTCGCGATGCAATTTGACGCAGTGAACGGTACGGGCCGGAAGCTCAGCAGACATAGTGCCCCCGCATATTACTGCAGTATTGCCGTGTGCCTGCTCCTGCTGCTCGTCCTGCCCAGCGGCGCGGGGGCCCAGTACTTCGGGCGCAACAAGGTGCAGTTCCGCACGTTTGATTTTCAGGTGCTGCCCACCGAGCACTTCGACATCTATTACTACCCGGAAGAAGCCGAGGCGGCCCGCATTGTCGCCCGCATGGCCGAGCGGTGGTACTCGCGGTTGTCCCGGTTTTTTACCCATCAACTGAGAGGCCGGCAACCCCTGGTGTTGTATGCCACGCCGACACATTTCCGGCAGACCAACGCCGTGGAAGGGGCGATTGGAGAGGGCACGGGGGGGCTCACCGAAGCCCTCAAACGCCGCATTGTACTCCCGATGGCCGGGTCGCTGGCAGATACCGATCACGTGCTGGGCCATGAACTGGTGCACGCGTTCCAGTTCGACATCACCGGGAACGACCCCCGCGAGGTGGAGTTCAGCCTGCCCGAGATCCTGCAGTACCCGCTGTGGTTTGCAGAGGGCATGGCGGAATACCTCTCGGTCGGCCCCTTTGATCCGACCACCGCGATGTGGATGCGTGATGCCACCTTCAACGAAAAACTGCCGCATATCAAGGACCTCAACGACCCGCGGCTGTTCCCCTACCGGTGGGGCCATGCGTTCTGGGCGTTCATCGGCGCCAAATATGGCGATCGGGCCGTGTCGTCCCTCCTGCGGTCGGCGGCCAATCCACGGTTCGACATGGTGGGCCTGGCCGCGCAGCTGGGCAGCGACCCCGACCGGCTGACCGAGGAGTGGCATCAGTCGATCCGACAGACCATCGCCGCAGTGCGGGCGGACTTGCCGTCGTTGACCAGTGAGCCGCGGCTGCTGCTCAGCGAGGACAACGGCGGGGGACGGATCAACGTCGGGCCGAAGCTGAGCCCTGACGGCACACGCGTGGTGTTTTTCTCGGAGCGTGATCGGCTGTCGGTCGACCTGTTCATCGCCAGTGCGGAGACCGGCAAGATCGAGCGCAAACTGCTCAGCTCCGCGACCGATCCACACTTCGACAGCCTGCAGTTTCTGCAGTCGGCCGGGGCCTGGCGGCCGGACGGGCGTCAACTCGTGATTACGGCAGTACGCAGGGGCCGGCCGGCACTGGCGTTTATCGACCCGGCCAACGGCCGCATCACACGCGAGATCCTGCTCGACGGACTTGACGATGCGCTCAGTCCTGCGTGGGCGCCCGATGGACAGTCGATCGTGCTCAGCGGCAATCGTGGCGGGTTGGCCGACCTCTACCTCGTCAGTCTTCCCGGCGGTGTGGTGACCCAGCTCACCTCCGATCCCTTTGCGGATCTCGAGCCCGTGTTCACACCCGATGGCAAGACGGTGGTGTTTGTCACCGAGCGGTTCAGCACCGATCTGGAGACGTTGCGTCCAGCGACGTTGCGATTGGCGACGATGTCGGTCGAGTCAAAGGTGGTGCAGCCGCTTCACGCGTTCCTTGGCGGGAAACACCTCAGTCCGCAGGTCAGCAAGGATGGTCGGACCGTAACCTTTGTGGCCGATCCCGACGGCGTCAGCAACCTGTATCGCATTGGCATTGAGGGGGGACCGGTCACGCGGTTGACGGCGATGGCCACCGGCATCGCCGGGATCGCCAGCACCAGCCCGACGTTGTCCATGGCGACAGAGACTGACCGCCTGGCGTTCAGTGTGTTTGAGCGGGATGGTCACGCGTTGTACGTGCTCGATCCTGCGGATGTGGTCGAAATGGTTCCGCCCGTCGTCGCTTCGGTGGCTGCGGCGTTGACGCCGGAAGCCGCCTCGGGCCGTGCGCGTAATGTGTCGGGTCTTGTCACCGGCGACATTCTGCGGTTGTTGAACGACCACGAGCGGGGGTTGCCGCCTGCCGGGCCACCGGCGCCCTCGACTCCCTACAAACGTCCGTTGTCGCTCGACATCGTGACGCAACCCACGCTGACCGCCGGAGTGGATTCGTTCGGGGCGTTTGTCGGCGGCAGCATCTCGGCGATGTTCAGCGACATGCTTGGGGATCGTGTGCTCGGTGTGGGCGCACATGTGGCCGGGGATATCCGCGACCTCGGTGGCCAGCTCTCGTATTTGAGTCGTCGGCATCGCTGGAACTGGGCGGCCTCACTCGACGCGATTCCATATCGACTCGGCTACCTCACGTGGGACGAGGATGTCGAGGCCGGGACCACGACCCTGCGCGAGGTGGTCGAACGGCAGAACTATCGCGGCGCTTCGGCGCTGGCGGCGTATCCGTTCAGTCGCGCCACGCGGTTTGAGCTCGGGGCCGGCGCACACGCCGCCACGTTCTCACGCGACATCCGTGACCGTGTGTATGACACCGCCAGTGAGGATCTGCTCGAACGCCGCGAGTCGGAGGAGGAGATTGCCCGCCCGCTTGGTCTGTTTGACCTGGGCGGCGCGCTGGTCCACGACACGTCGTATTACGGCGCGTTAAGCCCCATCCTTGGTCGTCGGTACCGGCTGGAGTTCAAGGCCACACGCGGGTCCATTGAATATGAGACGGCGGTGCTGGACTGGCGGCAGTACGTGATGCCCGTCCAGCCGGTGACGATCGCTGTCCGTGCGATGCACGTGGGCCGCTACGGCCGGGATGCCGAACACCCGCAACTGGCCAACTACTACGCAGGCCATCAGGAACTTGTGCACGGCTACGGGTTCGGTTCCTACGAGCCGGGGGAATGCACGGCGTTTGATCCCAATCGGTGTCGGGTGTTTGATCGCCTGATGGGGAGCCGGGTGGCGATCGGCAACATCGAGCTGCGCGCGCCGCTGCTCGGACTCTTCAAAGGTGAGATTGACTACGGGTACTACCTGCCGTTGGAGATCGCTGCGTTCTTTGATGCCGGCGTGGCCTGGGATTCCGGCTCACGACCGGTCTTCGCCGGTGGCGACGTCAAACTGGTTCGCAGTTATGGCGCCGCGATCCGGGCGAGTGTCTTCGGCATCTTCGTCGTCGAGTTCGCCACGGCCCGGGCCCTGGACCGCGCGGGCCGCCCCTGGAAGTGGCAGCTGGGACTCGTCCAAGGTTTTTAACAGTAGACATGCAGACATGTAGGTTCTTTGCAAAAAAAGCTACATGTCTACATGCCTACTGTAAAGGACAGTTATCTCTTCCGTTCCCCGATCGCCCACAAGTACGACGCCGTGCGCATGAAGATCTGGCCCTCGGAGATGGCCACCGTGCTCAGGCAATACGGTGAGCAGTCATCGGCCAGGCGATTCGAGGCGAGCACTTCGAACTTGGGCCCCGCGCGGTACACCGTGGTAATGCCTTCTTCTTCGGTGGTGACGTAGATCTTGCCGTCGGCAAGAATCGGCGACGAGCTGTAGGTGCCGCTGGGGAGCCGCTCGGGACCGTAGACCGTCGCGCCGGTTTTGGCGTCAAGCGCGAAGGCCACGCCGCCGTCGCGCACGATGTACACCAATTTGCCGTCACTCACCGGCGTCGGCACGTCCGGACCCTGGGCAAAGGTCCACGCCACATGTGTCGCGGCCACATCGCCCTTGCCGCCGGGTTTGATTGCCACCATCGGGTTGTTGCGGGTCGGCGCGATGATCAGATCCCCCACAATCGTCGGCGAGGCGACGATGCGGTAGTTGCGGTTGCGCTGGGGGTTGAGCACGTCGGCGCGCCAGTATTCCGCGCCGGTGTTCGGGTCGTGCCCCGAGATCACGTCGCCGCCGGTGATGATCAGTTCCGCGCGGCCACCAATGTCGCTCCAGAGCGGTGTGGTGTAGGAGTCCGGTGATTCGGAGAGCGCCTCGGTGTGACGGTTGACCTTCCAGATGGTCTTGCCCGTGGCCGCGTCCACCTTCATGACGTACGACGGGTCGTCTGTTTTCATGCCGTGCAGGACCTGCACGTACAGCGCATTGTTCTTGAGGAGCGGCGAGGACGCGTACCCCCAGTTGAGGCCGAAGCGGCCGTAGTCGTCCTGCAGATTGCGCGACCACACCTGTGTGCCCGCGAAGTCAAACGCCGAGAGGGTGCCCAGACCGGTCAGCACCCACACATGTCGACCGTCCGTCACCGGCGACGGCGACGACATGTTCTGCTTGCGCTCCATGTGGTTGGAGTCGGCGAGCGGACGTTTCCACGACACCGCCTGTTTGGTGCGATCAACCGCCCAGAGTTCCAGCGTACCCGTGTTGGCGCCCGTGGCGACGTTGAGGAAGATCGTGTTGCCCCAGATGATGGGCGTCGATCCGCTGAACGCCGGCAGCGGCAATTTCCAGGAGACGTTGGTCGTTTTCATGTTGTCGCAGGCGAGCGGCGTCATGGGACGACCCTCACGCCCCCCACCCTGGATTCCACCGCGCCCGCGTCCCTGCGGCGCGATGACCGCGCCGTCGGGGGTGTCGATAGCGGCGGGCGAGGCGGTCGCGATGACGGGCGCG
>CAYRGW010000086.1:4625-15700 GCA_964423815.1 uncultured Solibacteraceae bacterium
ACAGGCAAACCGGTTTCCGTGCTCACACCGTTGTGTGATGGGCCGCGCCACGCGGGCCAATTGTCAGCCAGCACAGCGGCGCCGGCGGCCAGCGAAAAGACGGAGGTCAGACTAAGCAACGCTCGCATAGAGAGGTCTCCCACAAAAATTTAGTGTTTCGCTCGTAATGCTACATCGACACGAGCGTCGTTGAAACATGCACCACCGGCGAGATCGGTCAGTGAGTCGGGAACCAGCGCGTTCGACGTCGCGCCGTTTTCCGTGCTGCGCGCCCACAGTCCCTTGGGGAGAGATACGACTCCCGCTCGTACTTCGGGCGTGACATCGGCGAGACACCACACTTCACCGAGATCGTTGAACACCCGGATCGCGTCACCGGCCTCAATCGATCGCGGCCGCGCATCGTCCGGATGCATTTTGAGTTTCACGATGCCCGGGCGGAACTCACCCATCGTGGAGGAGATGGTGTGCGCACTGGCGGGGGAGATCAGCGCGAGCGGATGTCGTTCGGTGCCGGGGTCGGGCTGATACGTGTAGAGCCCGTGTGTGGACTCGAGTCCGACAGGCGCGAGATGAACTTTCTGATCCGGGGTCTTCGGCAGCACATCCACAAACTGGATGGGTGCGCCGTTGGCCGGTCCGGTGGCCACTTCGCCGACCTGCAGGCGCGCGCGAATCGCGTCTGGCATGGCGGCGGTGACGTCCATCAGTGCTTCGGCTTCGCCCAGGTCATCAGGATCAGCGTCCACCAGCCCGAGGCGTACGGCGAGATCGCGGAACACGTCATGGTTCGGGCGGGCGTCACCGACGGCCTCAATCACTGGTCGCACCACCTGCAGGTGATACGCGCCGTAGCCGCGTGCCACGTCGTAGTGCTCCAGGAACGTGGTGGCCGGCAACACCACGTCGGCATATTTCGCCGTGTCGGTCATCGTCTGCTCAAACACGACGGTGAACAGGTCTTCGCGCTCGAGGCCCTGCTTGACGCGATTCTGTTCGGGCATGGTGGTGAGCGGATTGCAGTTGTAGACAAACAGGACCTGGACCGGCGGGTCGTTCACCTCGGTCAAGGCGCGGCCGAGCTGATTCATGTTGATGATGCGCGAGTCGGCATGTGGGGTCTTGATCCAGTCTTCGGCCGCGAAACCGTAGCCGGCGGAGTTGCTCATCGTGTATCCGCCACCACGTACCCCGAACTTGCCGGCGACGGCCGGCAGCGCGAGCATGGCCATCGTGGCGGCGCCACCGTTGCGGTTGCGTTCCTGGCCCCAGCCGCAGCGGATAACGGCCGGAGAGATCGACGCGTACCACTTCGTGAGGAGCCTGAGGTCGTCCGCGCGCACGCCGGCGATCTCGGCGGCGCGTTCAAACGTCCACGGTGCGGCGGCGGCGCGAAGGTCGTCGACGCCGGTGGCGTGCTGCGCAAGGAATCCCAGATCGGCCTGGCCACTCTCGAAGAGCTCGCGAATCATCGCCAGGGCGATCGGCAGATCCGTGCCGGGTCTGAGCGCGATGTGCAGGTCCGCCGTCCGTGCCAGCGCGGTGCGGCGCGGGTCGATGACCACGAGCCTGGCGCCGGCCTTTTGCGCCTGCTTGATGTGCGCGACCAGATGAATGCCCGACGCCGGAGGATTGGCGCCCCACACGACGATCAATCTGGCGTGGGCGTAGTCGGCGTAACCGACGCCGGCCATCTTGCCGTACATCGCCGTCGCGGCCGCACCGGTCGGGGCCGCACACACCGTGCGCGCCTGTCTGGAGGCGCCAAACTTGCGGAACAGTCGTGCGTCCTCGAGTTCATTGGTCATCAAACCATTGCTGCCGCCGTAATAAAACGGCAGCACCGACTCCGCTCCGTGGGTGTCACGCGCGGCGATCATCTTTTCGGCAATGTGATCGAGGGCCTCTTCCCAGCTCACGACGGTGAAGTCTCCACGTCCCTTGGGGCCGCGCCGGATGGCCGGGTAGAGGACACGTTCGGCGCTGTAAACCCGTTTGTCAAAGTCCCGCACCTTGCCGCAGATAAATCCGGCCGTGGACGGCGCCGCATGGCTGCCGTCAATTTTCTGGATGCGGCCCCCTTCGATCGAGACCGCGAGGCTGCAGGAATCGGGGCAGTCAAGCGGACATGCCGTATGGACCGTGGTGCGTCCCCAGGAGTCCGGGGGGGTGATGTCGTCCTTTGGTCGGGCAGCGTCCGTCTTGGCCATCCAGAGAGTGTACGATGTCGGCATGGCCAGCTTCCAGCAGCGTGTCCTTGGTGCGATCCGGCTTAACGCCGCCACGTATGAAGAGGTGGAACACAATGCCGGCGCCACCCTGCAGGCGGCAGTGGTGGTGACGGTGGTGAGCCTGACGACCAGCGTGTCGTGGTATTTCGGCATGTGGGATGCCGGGTGGATCATCCGCGGCGCGCTTCAGGCACTGCTGGCGTGGGTGGTCGGTGCAGTGTTCCTGTGGCAGATCGGGACCCGTGTGTTGCCGGGCAAAAAAACCGAGGCGGACCTCGGGCAGTTGCTGCGGACGGTGGGGTTCGCGCAGGCGCCGGGCCTGTTCGGCTTGCTGGCCGTGATTCCGCTGGTGGGGTTGTTTGTCCCGTTTGTGGTGGCGGTCTGGATTATTGCCGCCACGTTTGTCGCGGTGCGCCAGGCGCTCGACTACGACGATACGTTCCGCGCGATTATGGTGTGCCTGCTGGCCTGGATCGTCAGCGCGATCACCTACATGGTGCTGGGCATCGGCGCGAGCCGGGTGCTGTAACACGATGGCGCGTCCGCGGGTCGTCATCATCGGCGGTGGTTTCGGAGGACTCAACGCAGCCAAGGCGTTTCGACGGGCCGACGTCGACGTCACCGTCCTCGACCGCAAAAATCATCACGTCTTCCAGCCGCTGTTATACCAGGTGGCGGCTGCGGCGTTGTCGCCCAGCGACATCGCCTCACCGATTCGATGGATTCTCCGACACCAGTCGAACGTCCGGGTGTGGTTGAGTGATGTCTCGCACATCGATACCGCCGCCCGCGTCGTTCATCTGAGGGACGATCCCGGAACCATTCCCTACGACCATCTGATCGTGGCGGCCGGCGTCACACACTCCTACTTTGGTCATGACGACTGGCGACCACACGCGCCCGGCCTCAAGACCCTGGAGGACGCGCTGGAGATTCGCGCGAAGGTGCTCAAGGCCTTTGAACTCGCAGAGATCGAACGGAACCCGGCAGAGCAGCGCCGTCTGCTCACGTTTGTGGTGGTGGGCGGTGGGCCGACCGGCGTGGAACTGGCGGGCGCACTGGCCGAGCTCTCCCGCCACGCGCTCGTGAACGACTTCCGCACGATCGATCCGGAGACCGCGCGCATCATCCTGATCGAAGGTGGAGCGGCCGTGCTGCAGACCTATCCCGAACCGTTGCCCGCGTTTGCCAGGCGCGCGCTCGAGAAGAAGGGGGTCGCCGTGTGGACCGGCAGCGCGGTGACCAAGATCGAGGCCGGAGTGGTGCACGTGGGCGGTGATGCGATCCAGGCCGGCACGATCCTGTGGGCCGCCGGCGTGGCGGCCTCTCCGCTCGGCGCGTCATTGGGACTCGCATCGGAACATGTGGATCGCGCAGGACGTGTGCGTGTGCAGGCGGACCTCACGATTCCCGGATGCGACTCCGTGTACGTGATTGGCGATCTCGCGGCATTCACCACCACCGAAGGCGCGACCCTGCCTGGCGTCGCGCAGGTGGCGATGCAGCAGGGGGTGCACGCCGCCCGGAACATTCAGGCGACGATTGCCGGGACTGCGCGCACACCCTTTGTGTACCGCTTCTACGGCAACATGGCGACGATTGGCCGAAACTCGGCCATCGGCGACTTCGGCTGGATGCGCCTCAAGGGATATCCGGCCTGGCTGGCGTGGCTCTTTGTGCACGTGGTGCAACTCATCGGCTTCAGGAATCGCCTCTCGGTGCTCATCCAGTGGGCGTCGTCGTACTTCACGTATCAGCGGTCGGTGAGACTCATCACCGACCACGAGCCGGACGAGGAACGCCCGACCCCATGAGTCGTGTCCGCGTCCGCGGATGGTGGCTCCTGCCGCTGGTGGTGGTGGCCCTGTTCGTAGTGCCCTGGCCCACGTGGATGATCGAATTTGGATACACGCGTCTGGTGTATCCGCGCATCCAGCAGGTCGTGACGTCCTTCAGCAACCTGACGGAGTTGGCGATCATGGATATCGGTCTGCCGATCCTCGCGGTGTTCCTGGCGTTGGTGGTGTGGCGCCTCGTCCGGGCGTGGCGCGAGCGAGGGCTGGGCAGTGGAGTCTGGGAAGCGAGTCGGCGCATTGTGCGGATGGCGTCACTGCTGGCCCTGGCATTCCTCCTGCTGTGGGGCCTGAACTATCGCCGCATTCCCCTCGAGGTGACGCTGCGAAGTGGTGCGACGGAGGCGCCGACGGTCGAAGGGTTGGTGGCGCTCGCCCGACACGCCGCCGCATCGGCAGGACCGTTGCGTGAGGCCGCGTTGCGCGAGAGCGCGGACTATGCGGATATCGCGGCCCGATTGGAGCCGACGTTTCAAGCCGGACTGCAGCGCCTGGGACTGCCGGCGATGCGGGTGCCGGGACGCCCGAAGGTGTCCCACGTGTTGACGCCGTTCTTCACCGCCGCGGGAGTCACCGGCATGGTCAATCCCGTGGCACTTGAGTCGATTGTTCACCCGGACCTGTTGGCCTTTGAGCGTCCGATGGTCCTGGCCCACGAGTGGGCCCACCTCGCCGGGGTCGCCGATGAAGCCGACGCCAGCGCGGTCGCCTGGCTCGCGTGTGTCACCGGGGACGCGGCCCTCGCCTACAGCGCGCACTTGTTTGTCGTGCTCGAAACCGCCAGCGTCCTGCCGCCGGCGGAGTGGCGCACCATTCGCGCCACGCTCGCACCCGGCGTGATCGAGGACATCGCCGCGTTGCGAACCCGCCTGCTGCGCCAGGAACCGGTCGTCCGTGAGGCCGCGTTCAACGTGTATGACCGGTATCTGAAAACCAATCGTGTCGACGACGGTGTGCGCAGCTACAGCCGTGTGCTGCGTGTGTTGCTCACGCCCCCGATGCTGGAAGTGATCAAGCAGTGATTAAGACGTCGGGTGTCTTTTTCTGCATTGCTTAGAGCGGAAAAAGACACCCGACGTCCTGTCAGGCTCCGTGCCTCAGTTCCTGTCGAGGTCGTCGAGGTCGTCGGGGGTGATGGGTTTGGACGAGAGGCCGGTGCGCAGGTCTTCGGGCGCGGCGTCAGGCCCTTCGGTGAGCGGCAGGTAGATCTGATACCACCCGCGATGGTTGCAGGCGTGGCAGCGATACGGCTGGTTCTCGCTCAGGGCACGACGGATCCGCTCCACGACTGATTTGAGCCGCGAGGGGTAAATCCGGGACGAACCACAGGCGGGGCATTTCCGCATCGACCCCCGACTGTACTACAGCGGGGGAAAAAGTTACACAAAGTCCTTTGTAGTCGTAAAGATTCCTCGATGGGCGACCCCGCCAGGGTCCCCAATGTAGGCCTCGTCGTGGTACGCCCGCGTCAGCATCATCTGCACCACGCTGATATGCCGCTCGGCGAACCCGGCCTCACAGTAGGCCAGGTACAGGTCCCACATACGGATGAACCGGTCGTCCATCCCCATCGCCCGCACCTCGTCGAGCCGGTCGTGAAACCGCCCGCGCCAGGCTTCCAGCGTCCTGGCGTAGTGCCGGCCCATGTCTTCAAGATGAAACGGGCGGAACTGGGTCACCCGGCCGAGCGACTGATGCACCTCCGCGAGCGACCCGAGTTCGGAGCCGGGAAAGATGTAGGTCTGGATCCAGTCGGTGGTGCCCCGATACGCCCGATGAAAGTCCTGGTCGTTCATCGTGATGAACTGGAGGAGCGCGGCGCCGGTGGGACTGGTCAACTGGTCACACGTCCGGAAAAACGTGTCGTAGTGTTCGAGGCCGACGGCTTCGAACATCTCGATGCTGACCAGTTTGTCGAACTGGCCCGTCAGGTCCCGGTAGTCTTCAAAGAGCAGCGTCACACGATCGCCGGCCTCGCCGAGTCGGCCGATTCGTTCCTGCGCGCCGTCAAATTGTTCACGGCTGATCGTGGTTGTGGTGATCCGGCACCCGTACGTCGAGGCGGCATAGGCCGCAAACCCGCCCCAGCCGGTGCCGATTTCCAGCACGTGATCCCGCGAGGTCAACTGCAGCTTGCGGCAGATGCGATCGAACTTGTTGATCTGCGCCTGTTCAAGTGAGTCGTGCGGCGAGTCGAACCACGCCGACGAGTACGCGAGTTCACGGTCGAGAAACAGCGAGAAAAAGTCGTTGCCCAGGTCGTAGTGCGCGGCGATGTTTTTCCGGCTGCCGGCTTTGGTGTTGCGACGACGCCAGTGGGCGACGGCGGCGACCTGTCGGCTCAGCCACGACCACGGCCCGTTGAGCGCGTGAAACACCGCCATGTTGCGCACGGCCAGGCGGAGCAGGGCCACGAGGTCGGGCGAGGAAAAATCGCCGTCCACAAACGCCTCACCGAGCGCCATGTCCCCGCCCGTGAGTGCGCGCAGAAACACGCGTTCGTCATGCACCACGAGCATGGCCGCCGGTCCGGTGCCCGGTTGGCCGAACTGATGAGTGCGATCAGGACAGACGATGTCGAGACTGCCGTGCCTGATACGGGCCGCCGCGGCGAAAAATGTCTGCCGGGCCTGTTGTTGCATCCAACTCATTTGCGCTCCTGTGGGGTCAGTGGATGGGGCACGTAGCGCAGGCCCTTCCACCACAAACGCAGCGCCTCGAA
Source organism: uncultured Solibacteraceae bacterium (assembly GCA_964423815.1). GTDB lineage: Bacteria > Acidobacteriota > Vicinamibacteria > Vicinamibacterales > SCN-69-37 > SYFT01. The sequence continues at coordinate 11,432 of CAYRGW010000086.1, forward strand.
GTGAATGGCGCCGATGACCTTCGCGGTCATCCACGGATGCCGGATCAGCACCCGATGGAGGTGTGGGCCGCTCCAGGGGTGTCGTTCCAGCGTCAACGTGGCGTCAAAAAACGGCGTGTCTGTCCCGTCCGTGCGATCGATCGTCGTCATGTGGGCCACCAGTGACGCACCCGGCTGCGTGACGGTGAAGTCGTAGTCGAGGTGGGCCTCATTAAACGGCGATACATGCATCGTCTTCGGGGTGCGATGCCGCACCGTTCCGGTCGCGTCCGTGGCGGCCGGCAGCCAATACAACGTCTGCTCACCGAAGGTGCTGTTGACCTCGGCAATGATCGTCGCCAGGACGCCCGCGCGGTCGTAGCAGAAATAGAAGGAGATCGGGTTGAAGCAGTACCCGAGGTATCGCAGATGGGTCAGGAGGAAGATGCGCCCCTCGGGCAAAGTCGCCCTGGCATCACGCGCAGCGGTCTCGAGCCGGCTCCGAAGACTCCGCACGGGGTTGCCCACGTGATCCCGGTCGTCGATCGTGGCCCAGTTGAAGCGGTTGCGCGACAGAAAGGGCGAGATGTCGGCGGCCTCGTCGAGCTGATCGATGTCGAGCATCGGCATGAACAGCGAGTACGTAAACGTGTGTCCGGTCGGACGGAAACGCCGGTGGCGCAGGCGGCCGACGTAGAGCGCGTGTCCGGTGGGGGCCTCAGGCGTCACCATGTGACCCCGAGTGATTCCGCCACACGCACGCCGGACCGGACGCCGTCCTCGTGAAATCCATAAAACCAATACGCACCACAGAGGTGGATCCGATTGCGGCCGCTGATTTCCGCCCATCGCCCCTGCGCCCGTACGGCAGCCTGGGTAAACAGAGGATGTGTGTACGACATGCGCGCGAGCACGCGGTCCTCGGGGATCGGCCGGGGCGGATTCAGCGTCACGTTGTACTGCGTCGGTGTCGTGAGGCGCTGCAGCCGGTTGAGGTCATAGGTCAGGCACGCCTCCTCCCGTTCGCCGATGAGCACATTCCAGGAGGCGCGCGCGGGCGCGCGACGAGGCAGGAACGAGGCGTCGGTGTGCAGCCACGTGTCGTTGAGGCTGGTCGTAAACGACGACAACACCTCGCGCTCAAGCGGGGACGCGTCGTGCAGCATCGGCAGGACCTCGTCGCCGTGGCAGGCAAATACGACCTCGTTGACCTGGACACTGTCCCTGTCGGCAAATCCCAACTGCACGCCTGACGGGGTGCGCACGACCTGGGCCGGGGCGGCGCCGGTGTGCACCGTCAGGTGAGGCACGTCGATGAGTCGCGGGATATAGGCCGAGCTGCCGCCGCGCACCACGCGCCAGACGGGATTGTCGGTGGCCGACAACATTCCGTGATTGTGAAAAAACCGAATCAGTGTGGTGGCTGGAAACCCGCGCAGGGTGGGGAGCGCTGCAGACCAGACGGCCGAGGCCATCGGAAACAGGAACCGCTCAAGAAATTCTCCGGTGAATTTGTGACTGTCGAGAAAATCGCCGAGTGTGATGTCGTCGGCACCAGGACGGGCCAACAGCCGCGGGGCCTCACGATTAAAACGAAGGATCTCGGCCAGCAAACGATAGTGTCCGGGGCGCACGAGATTGGACCGCTGGGCGAAGAGCCCATTGAGGTCCCGGCTACTGTACTCGAAGTCCGGATCTCGACTGGACACGGCAAACGACATGTCCGAGTCGAGGCGCTCCACACCGAGTTCGTCGAAGAGCCGGAGCAGATGTGGATACGTGCGGTTGTTATGGACGAGGAATCCGGTATCGAGATGTACCACTCCGCCGGGCGCGTCTCCATCCGGGACCACATGTGTGTGCGTGTGTCCCCCGAGCCGTGTCGCCTTCTCGAACACGTGCACGTCATACCGCCGGGAGAGCAGCCACGCGGCCGACAGACCCGCAATCCCGCCGCCGATGACCGCGATGCGGGGCCTCACGCGGTGGACCTGTCGCGGTCCTCGCTGCGGAAGTCCCGGAGGTTGCGCGTGATGCCGACCCACGACAGGGCGCGCAGCACGTAATACGTGACATCCACCTCCCACCACCGTACGCCTTGTCGCACGCTGGACATGAAGTGGTGGTGATTGTTGTGCCAGCCTTCGCCCAGCGTGATCAGGGCCAGCCAGAAGTTGTTCCGGCTTTCGTCGGGTGTGGCAAATCGGCGGGACCCCCACACGTGGGCCAGCGAATTGATCAGGAATGTCCCGTGGTAGAGCAGGACGGTCGACACGAGGAAGCCCCACACAAACACGGGCAGGCCCCCGATCATCCAGAGCGCCACGCCGTACCCGACAAACGGCACCAGATGATTCCGGTCGAGCCATCGCAATTCCGGGTACGCCGCAAAATCCGGGACGCGTCGGGCGTCGTAGGTGTCATAGTCGGGCGACAGAATCCAGCCGACATGCGACCACCAGAAGCCCTCCTGCACCGGCGAATGGACGTCGGCCTTGCGGTCGGAATGTAAGTGATGATCACGGTGGTGTGACGCCCACCACAACACGCCTTTCTGGCCGGACGTCTGGGCCAGAACGGCCAGCGCCAATTGCCAGACACGATTAAGTGAGTAGGACCGATGACTGAAGTACCGATGGTAGCCGGCGGTGACCCCAAACATCCGGATGACGTACGACCCGACGCACCAGGCCACCAGGGTCGGCTCGAAGGGCACCACCAACACCAGGAGCACGGAGAGGTGCAGCAGGAAAAAGGGCAGTGGACGGAGTCGCTCAGCCAGCGCTGGCTTGAGCGCGATCTGCTCCCCGACTGGCTGATCCGCTGGGGCGTACGTCGCACCATCGCCGGCCGGCTGGCCGAGGAACGCTCCCCGAGCGCCGCCGACGCGGAGGCCCGCCTCCAGGCGTTTGTCCTCGCGCGCAGCGAGGGGCCGCTGGCCGTGGCCACCGTCGCCGCCAACGCCCAGCACTACGAAGTCCCCACCGCGTTTTTCCGTCGTGTGCTCGGCAGCCATCTCAAATATTCTTCCGCGTATTGGGATGAGGATGTCACATCCCTCGATGTCGCCGAGGCGCGCATGCTCGCGCTCACGTGTGAACGAGCCGGCCTCGCCGACGGACACCGTATCCTCGAACTGGGCTGTGGCTGGGGGTCGTTGTCCTTGTGGATGGCCCGTCACTACCCCTCGAGCGAGATCGTCACCGTCTCCAACTCCCGCACGCAGAAGCGCTGGATTGACGACGTCGCGCGACGCGAGGGGCTGACCAACCTGACCGTCATCACGGCCAACATGAACGCCTTCGAGGCGCCCGGCACGTTCGACCGCGTGGTGTCGGTCGAGATGTTCGAACACATGCGCAACTGGAAGGCGTTGTTCGCCCGCATTGCGCAGTGGCTCCGTCCCGACGGCGCCCTGTTTTTTCACATCTTCACCCATCGCCAGTACGCCTATGCCTACGAAGTGCGGGACAGTTCGGATTGGATGGCCGCGCACTTCTTCACAGGGGGCATCATGCCATCCGACGACTTCCCGACGCGATTCCAGGAGCACCTGGCCGTCGACCAGCACTGGCGTGAATCAGGCACGCACTACCAGAAGACCGCGGAAGCCTGGCTGGTCAACATGGATCGCCACAAGCAGGAATTGTGGCCGTTGTTTGTCGAGACGTACGGCGCCGATCAGGCCACCCGCTGGTGGGTGCGGTGGCGCGTGTTTTTTATCGCGTGTGCGGAACTGTGGGGCTGGAACGGTGGTGACGAATGGCTCGTCACGCACTACCGCATGGTCAACCGGCGATCGTAAGGTCGAGCGCCTCGGCCAGGCGACGCAGCCACGACAGGACCTGCTGCCGCGACTCCGGCCCCAGCAGCAGCAACTGTTTCTGCACAGGCCGCAGAGACCGCAGACCCGCATCCGTGTGTTCGTAGTATCCGGGTCTGCGCAGCAGCACGGGATCACCGGTCGGCTCCGGGGTGGCCATCAACATGTTGATCGCCCTGGTGATGCCGGCATCAAAGTCGGCCGGGTGGCCGAGGTCGCCGTACGCCGCGTCAAACAGCGGCTTCAGATTTACATAGAGTTGTGCCGCCTCGGCCGGGTTGATCGACGTCAACGCGGCCGTGGCCGAATCCCAGCGCGCATACGTCCGGGCATCGATGGGCCCCGACTCCGTGCCGGTGATCGCCAGGCGGGGCGGCGGCCGCAATGTGCTCAGCGGCAGCGCCGGCGTCCGTCCCTCACCGATCTGGTCCACTGACAGCACCGCCGCACGCACAAGCCCATCGGTG
>CAYRGW010000086.1:15710-18800 GCA_964423815.1 uncultured Solibacteraceae bacterium
GCAAGCAGCGGGTTGCGTGACAACACGCCCACCAGTTCCCGGAAGAGGGTGTCACTTGAGGCCAGCGTGGGCAGTTCCATGGGCTGGCGCTGCGGACGATTCGGGGTGCGCGCGCTGTCAGAGGCTTCGGTCGGGGCCGGCAACGTCTCGTCGGGCTGCGCGCGCGTCATCCACCAGAACGTCAGAATCGCGCCGGCGGCCAGAGCCACGGCACCCACGACCACCCAACGGCCTATTGACGACGCGGGAGGGGGAAGCGGGGGTGGCGGGGGAGGCGTGCCTGGTCCGGTACCCGTTCGCAGTGGCAGATCGTCGTACGACATGACCCCTCCATTCTATGCCCCGGACTCACTCGTCCGGGTCAATGCGCTCAATCTGCTTTGTCTCCAGTGCATCCGCAGGTGTTTCCGTGCCGGAACTGAAGCGCACGAGGATCGGCGCCGCCACCCACTTCGTCCAGCCACACGCGGCACACCGCACGGGATACCGTCTGGTAATTCGTGTCCGCCATCGATCCACATTCGAGTGCCGGTGGGAGCGCTGCAGATACGGCCCGTGGCACTGCGGGCACACCGTGAGCGTGGCCACCGCCGCATGGGACGCCCCCAGGGGCAGATCCGCCTTCGGGACCGTCGGAGGCGGCGCGGTGGGGGCCGGCATCGGCAGCGCACGTGGCACAACCAGCACCCCGCCCCGCCAATGACGGGCGATCACGCCCAACATGCGCGCGCCGCCATCGAGATTGCCGCTGTGCACATTGGGCGGCAGCTTGGGCCAGTTGCCGGTTTCGGCCATCCACGCCACCAGGTCGTAGCCGGTTGGTGTGTGCGGGCAGTGGCGCTGCCCGGTGTGTTTGAGGTGTTCACCCTTGTGAATGCAGTCCGCACACCAGCCGAGGTCATAGTCGAGTGAGACCTCGTGCACCATCTGCGCTTCGAGCAGTCGCTTCGCGCTGGCCACGGAGGTGACGCGCAACCAGTCGGGCGGCGCGGGGCGGCTGTCATCGAGCCACAACTTCACGGTCCGCTGGATTTTCTCCTTGTGCGAGAGCACGAGGTCCACGAGCGCATCTTCATCCCGCTGCTGCAGGATTTCGATATCGAGTTCGCGGCCCAGCCGCAGCGGTGGCAGGTCTGGAAAGGCATCGTCCGGACTCCAGATGTCGCGGATGCGCCCGCGCCACTGACACGTCTGGCATCGGAACCACCGCGTGCGTGACCACCACCCCTGCAGATGCTCGACCCACGTGTGGGCCCGCGAGGGGCGCAGGTGTGAAAACCCGCACCGGGGACAGACACGAACGCCGTTCATTGCACGACCGAACGTGCCCAGTCCCAGCCTTCAAGCCCGCGTCCATTCACGGCCTTGACAGCCACGTGTGTGCCGGCCGGCAGCGACGGAAGCGTCGTGGTCGGCGTGGTGACAGTCACACGCGTGCGCAGCGGATCGTCGGCCGGACCATAGGCGACGATGTAGGAGCGAATGCCGGTTTCAGGACTGGGGGTCCACGTCACCGTCACGCCTGTGCCGGTCCGCGTCGTGGTCAGATTGTTCAGACGCGATGGACTCGATGCGAGATACATGAGTGTGGCCGCGGTGACCTTGGCCGTCTCGGTCACCTGCGACTGATTGATCGTGTCCAGGTAGTCGGTCGGCTGGTGGTAGTTGGGATTGGCGAGAATCGGATACGACCCGATGCCGCCGACGATGTCGCCCCACGCTTCATAAAACGCGGCGGCGTCGGTGCCGCGGTAATACTTCGTGTCAAACAACACGATGTCGGTGAAGAGGAACGCGGCCGCGTGCTGGATGTCGCGGATGCCGGGATTGGAATACCGGATGGTGTTGTTGAGCTGCGGCCCCTCGCCGGCCCAACCAATCATGTCGTTGTTGAGCGCGCCGATGATCCGCACCTTGTTCGCGGCGGCCTGGCGCACATATTCACGGCTGCCGAGCAGCCCGGCTTCTTCGCCGGTCAATGACGCAAACACAATCGTCGCCGGCATCGGCGTCTTTGCGAGCAGGCGAGCCGTCTCGAGCAGCGCCGTCGTGCCCGACGTGTCATCGTCCGCCCCCGGACCGATGGCGACCGAGTCGAAGTGGCTGGAGACGATGTAGACAAGATCGGGATCCACGGTGCCGCGCAGGGTCGCCAGGACGTTGGCCGTGCGGCCGCCGAGCGCGTTGGCCTGATTGAACCACTGCTGCTCGGGCTTGTAGCCGAACGATTCGTACGCGCGCGTCAGATACTCAATGGCTTTGGCGTTGCCCGGCTGCGTGACGTGTTTGGAGTCGAAATCGTAAAGCGCCTTGGCGTGTTCAAACACACGCGTGACCGACGCGTCGGCCAGGGTCTGACGCACGGATGCCGCGATCGGCTCATACATGCGCGTCGTGCGCGTGCGCAGTTCGGTTTCGTGCGCGAGGTTGGCCTCGAGTCGTGTCACCAGTTGTGCGGGCGTCAGCGTGCGTGACAGGTCACTCAGATAGATCCCGCGTTCGGCCGAGACAGTGTCACCGTCGTAGTCGGCCACGGTCAGAATGCGGAGGCCGTCGGCCGACGGCTGCCACGAATATTCCGGCACCACCGTGCGGACGCTGTTGTTGTGAAGCAGTCGTCGCCGTGTGCCGGTCTCAAGGTCGTAGACCTGGGCACGACGATGGCGGGCTTCACCCATCATGCCGAGCAGAGTGGTGTTGGTGAGGAAACGGGGCAGCAGGTCGTGCTGAATGTCGCGGGTGACACGGGTGTGGGTGGTGCCACGCGCCACGTAGATTTCCCAGTCGGTGAACTGCATCCACTGGTACGCAACCGTGGTGCCGTCCGGCGAAAGCGCCGGCGACTCCAGCCGTTCACGTCCTGACCGCACCACCGTGGGTTGATCGAGCAGTGTGGGTGAGGTGTGCAGCGTGTATGCGTCCGCCGTGCGGGTCACCCACGCGATGGTTTGCCCGTTGGCCGACATCGTGGCGCCGGTGCCAACGATCGTGCGCGTGAGTCCGGTGGCCAGGTCAACGACGGAGAATGACGCCTGTGCGCCACCGCCTGCTCCCCCGCGACCGCCACCACCCCGCGCCGCCCCGGCCGCT
>CAYRGW010000087.1:0-18705 GCA_964423815.1 uncultured Solibacteraceae bacterium
CACGGCCTCGGCCACCTCGCGCGCCAGCGACGCGCGCGTCGTCACGAAGACGGCGCGGGCGTCGGGGTCGTGCTCGGCCTGCGCGAGCAGGTCGAGCGCGATCCACTCGGGGCGCCCGGTGTCGGACCACACAACGATCTCGCTGGGGCCCGCGTGTACGTCAATCGGGCACTCGCGCGAGACCTGCGACTTGGCCGCGGCGACCCACGCATTGCCCGGGCCGACAATTTTGTCGACCCGGGCAATGCTCTTGGTGCCGTAGGCGAGCGCGCCGATCGCCTGCGCGCCGCCGATCGTCAGCACACGAGTGGCGCCGGCCTCAAGCGCCGCGCACAACACCGTCGCGTCCGGGCGCGGACAGACGACGGTGATGTCGGGGACTCCGGCCGCCACGGCCGGCACGACCGTCATGATCAGCGTGGACGGCAGCGGGTAGCGGCCGCCCGGGACGTAACAGCCGACGCGCGCCAGCGGAGCGACACGTTGTTCGATGCGCACTCCCGGCTCGACGTCCACCACAAACGGGCGCGGCACCTGCGCCTCGGCCACCAGACGCACGCGCGTGATGGCGGCGACAATCGCCTCACGCACGTCGCGCGGGGTGGCGCGCCACCCCGCGCGAAGTTCTGCGCGCGTCACTTCACGCGGGACCGTGCCATCGAGTTTCTTGCTCCAGGCGCGCACCGCGACATCCCCGCGTGTGCGCACGTCCGCCAGAATCTGCGCGGCCGTCGCCTCCACCTGCGGATCCCGCGCCTGGTCCACCGACACCAGCCGCGTAATCGCGCGCACATCCGACCCTGAAATGATTCGCATCACAGCACAATCTTGTTGAGGGGATATTCGACAATGCCCTGCGCGCGGGCGGCCTTGAGCGCCGGAATCAGTTCGCGCACGGTGCGCTCTTCGATAATGGTGTTGACCGCCACCCATTCATCATCGCTGAGCGCCGAAATGGTCGGTCGCTGCAGCGCCGGCAGCAGGCTGAGCACCGTCGCCAGATCCGCCCGGGCCACATTCAGCATCAGGCCCACGCGGCCCTGCGCCTCGATCGCAGCCCGCAGCAACAAGGCGATGTTGTCGATCTTTGTGCGTTTCCAGTCGTCAGCCAGGGCCGACGGATTGGCGATGAACTGCGTGTTGGATTCCATCAGCGTATCGATCACCCGCAGCCGATTCGCCCGCAACGACGAGCCGGTCTCGGTCACATCGACGATCGCATCGGCCAGCATCGGCGGCTTGACCTCGGTCGCGCCCCACGAGAACTCGACGTTGACGTTGACGCCCTGACGACGGAAGTACGACTCGGTCACCTTTACCAGTTCGGTCGCGATGGTCTTGCCCTCGAGATCCTGTGGAGTCGTGAATGGGGAATCTTCCGGAACGGCCAGCACCCAGCGCACTTTGCCAAACGACTGCTTTGCGTAGATGAGGTCCGCCACCGACGTCACCGCCGGTCCGTTCTGCGAGGGGCGGTGTTCGGCGTGTTCCGCAATCCAGTCCTGCCCGGTGAGCCCCGCGTCGAGCACACCGTCGGCCACGTATCGCGCCATTTCCTGCGCGCGAATCAGCATGCATTCGATCTGGGGATCGTCAATGGCCGGAAAGTACGACCGCGAGTTGACATACACGTTGAACCCGGCGCGCCCGAACAGTTGCACCGTAGCGTCCTGCAACGAACCCTTGGGAATACCGAGCCGAAGCTTGGTGGCCGTCACTGGTTCCCCCCTTCCACGCGAACCCTGGACTCCTGGACCTTGGAACCCTTGGACTCCATGGGAACGAAGCAGCTCCGTCGATTGAGGTGACACACATTGCCGTCACCCTCACGATTCACCCGCACCAGCACCGTGTCATCGTCACAATCGGTGAAGAGGGCGACCACGGCGAGGCGGTTGCCGGATGTTTCGCCTTTTTTCCAGAGGGTGTTGCGCGACCGCGAAAAAAAGGTCGCATAACCGGTCTCACGTGTGAGCCGGAGCGCTTCGTCGTTCATGAAACCGACCATCAGCACTTCGCCGCTGGTGTCGTCCTGGATGACTGCCGGGATGAGTCCGTTGAGTTTTGAATAGTCCACTGTGCCACTGCCTTCTGTTTACGTGCGCGGATTGGCAGGGCCTGAAAATACAAAACCCCGCCAGGTCCGGCGGGGTTTGTGTCTATCGAGCGTGAACTCGACAACGCGCTAGGCGCAACTCCACCGACCGGTCAGATGACCGTGATGATGGTGGTGATGGTGCTGCGGCGCGAAAAACATGACCTGATAAGGCTACCCAGTCGCCGGGCCGGATGTCAAACGGGTGCATGATTAGGGCCATGAAACTGATTTCCGGGTTCATCTGTGTTCTGGTCCTGGCGTTGCTGGTGCCCGCGGCCGCATCCGCGCAGGTTGATGCCGAAGGCTCCAAGGATCATCCGGTGGTGCCCCGTCTGGCCGGCGGACAGTATTACGTCTCCACCTACGAGGCTCGGGACTTTGGCGCCGGTGATTTTTACATCAATGACGAAGATCATCGCGTGGAAGGCAAGTTCACCAAGATCGAGTACTGGATCAAGGACAACGGCAAACCCTTTTCTGGCGTTGAAATCGGGCGCAACTACCAGAAGGCCGTCGCGGAGAAAAAGGGCGAGACGCTGCACTTCAGCATCGACAACTCCGGCGGCAGTGCCACCTACCGCGTGGACCTCGATGGCACACGCGTCTGGATCGGCCTCAGTGTGTCCAACGGCGGCGAAGTCTACGAGCTCACGATCGTTGAAGAGACGGTGATGAAGCAGAGCGTCGAGCTCAACGCCGGCGCGATGGCCGCGGAGCTCACGAAATCCGGTCGTGTGACGTTACGCGGCATTTTGTTTGATGTGGGTCTGGCCACAATTCGTGACGGCTCGGCTGCACTCCTCGCCGAGGTGGGGGCACTGCTGAAGGCCGAACCGACGCTGGCGCTTGAGGTGGTGGGGCACACCGACAACACCGGGACCGCCGCCGGCAATCTCACACTTTCCAGGCAGCGCGCCGAGGCCGTCAAGGCGTGGCTGGTCACAAACCACGCGATCGATCCGGCTCGCCTCACCACCAGCGGACGCGGCGACACCGTGCCCGTGGCGGACAACACGACCGATGCCGGCCGCGCCCAGAATCGTCGCGTCGAACTCGTCAAACGCTGAGTGCCTACCGTCGCCAGGGCTCAAGCCCCTTTGGCGGCGGTTCGCACTTACATCCGGGGCCGGCCACACGGAAGCCGAGCAGCAACATCAATGACTTGTGTCTGACGGTGGCCCCGCCAGGTGGGTCTCGAATCACATTGAGAAACCCGTGCACAAATCGGCCCTCAAGTGACACCCGCCCTCGATGGAGACTGGCACCGGCCACCACCGACACATCCAGATCGGCCAGAGACGCGCGATTCACAAAATCGCCTGACCGTGTCACATCGTCTGACCACTGACTGGAGCTGGTCACCACGCCGACAGAAGGCCCGGCAAAAAGACGTATCTGGCTCGAGACGTACTGGAGCAGCACAGGCACCTCCACATACGACATCCGCAGCTCCGCTCCCGGCAGGTCGTTGCCCGCGTCTATGCGGAACCCGCGACGTGCAAAAAGCACCTCGGTCTGAATGGCGACCCCGGGACGCAGATTAAATCCCCCAAACAGTCCGACGGCCATGTCCCGGCGGGCACCATCCCATGGCGAACAACACCATTGCAGTTCCTTCGGAAGCTGGCGGGGCTCGGTGACGCTGATGTTGGCCAGTGTCAGTCCCCCCTTGATGCCAAGTTCCTGGGCGAGGGCAGGCGAGGCCATGGACAACACGCCGGCAACAACGATGAGCGCGATGCGGGACATGGATCTATTCTCCGCCCGCCGCGTCAGCGGACGACACGAATCGGCGGGGCCGCCACCGGCGGACGCCGATGGCCTGTGGCCTGTTCGAATGCGTAGGCAATCCGCAGCAGATCGGCATCCGCGCCCTTCCGGCCCAGCAGGGACAATCCGGATGGCAGACCATCCGTGCTGAATCCCATGGGAACGGTCACGGCCGGAAATCCCGTTGCTGACGCAAAGCGCAATGTCTGCCCGGACGTGCGGAGCACGACGTTCGACGACAACTGCGGCAACTGGCTCCACGTCGGGTAGACCAGCGCATCCAGATCAAGCCGGTCCATGGCCGACGTGAGGATCTCGGCCACCGCGTCGCGGTAGGTGGAGACGTCCCGGCACGCGTCGCTATCGGGACCATGAAATGTGCCGGTCTGCATCGCCCGGAGCTCGGACTGCAGACTCGGGTGATACCGTCCGCTGGAAACGATGTCGTCGAACGAACGGATCGGGGCGTTTGGTCCGAGCCCGATGAGGAACTCGTTCAGGTTGTATCTGAACCCCCGGCACTTCTCCATCTCGGGCAGGTTCGGGACGGGGCCGAGGGTGACCGAGTCGAGGACCTTCACCCCCAGACTCGACAGGTTACTGGTCGCTTGCGTAAAGAGCCGTGCCACCTGTGGATCGATCTTCAACGGACCGCCGAGGTAGGCCTGCGTGAGGATGCCGATGCGGGTGTCCTTGAATCCATCCTGCAGATGCGTCGAGGAGGGTTCGAAGTTGCCCAGTCGCCGAATCGCTTCGGTCGCCGTATCCTCCTCGTCCCATCCGACCAGCACATCAAGCACCAGGGCCGCGTCTTCGACCCGACGCGCGATCGGTCCCACCGTGTCGGAGTTGGGGTCAAGGGGCACAATGCCGTCTCGGCTGTTGAGACCAAACGTCGGTCGCACCCCCACCACCGACGCGTGGGCAGCCGGTCCACGAATGGACCCGCCTGTGTCGGTGCCGAGTCCGACCAGGCCGAGGTTGGCGGCGACAGCGACCGCCGTACCGCCGCTTGAGCCGGCCGGCACCCGATCGAGCGCGTACGGATTGCGCGTGGATCCGTACAGCGCGCTCACCGTGTTCAGGATGTTGAGCGCGAGGTCGGGCATGTTGCTCTTGGCCAGCAGAATCGCGCCCGCCGCCTTGAGCCGGACCACGGCCGCCGCATCCCGATCGGGGATGAACCCCTTCAAGGCGGGCGATCCCGCCGTCGTCTCCCACCCTGCCGTCAGGATGTTGTCCTTGAGGATGATGGGCACACAATGGAGCCGGCCCGTCAATCCACGGTCGGCGAACTCGCGATCGAGGCGATCAGCCTCGGGGAGCGCGCGGGGATTCACACTCGCAATTGCGCGCAGTTCCGGTCCACGGTTGTTGTACCGTTCGATTCGTGCGAGATACCGGGTCACGAGGTCCCGGCACGTCAGCGTGCCGGTCTGGAATCCGGCATGCACCTGCGCGATCGTCGTTTCTTCCACGACAAACGCCACGCCCGCGCGGGTGACCGTCGCGAGCGACACCGACAGAGCCATCGCCGTCGCGAGGAGAATCCGGGGAGTGGGACCGAGCATGCGCCTGTGTCGTGTTACGTCCGGCCCACCGCCGGCGTTTCAGCGCACGGGCGGTTGTACGATGCCGTCTGGAGGTTCTTGATGGCCGCACGTGCACAACGTCGTCTTCGGTATCAGGTGGTGATGAGCCTCGATGGATTTATCGCCGGTCCGAAGGGCGAAGCCGACTGGATTCCCATGGACCCGGACATCGACTTCGCTGCCCACTTTGCGCAGTTCGATACCCTGCTCCTCGGTCGAACAACATTCGAGGGAATGGTCGCGCAGGGCAGTGTTGCCCAGGGGCGAGTGTTTGACAAAGAGACGGTGGTGTTCTCACGGACGCTGTCGGCCGACGCGCACCCTGGACTCATGATTGTGCGAGACGACGTTGCCTCCGTCGTCAACGCGCTCAAGGCGAAACCGGGCAAGGATATCTGGCTGTTCGGCGGTGGCGAGTTGTTTCGCAGCCTGGCCGACCTCGGCCTGGTCGACACCGTCGAAGTGGTGATCGCACCCATTCTGCTCGGAGCCGGGTTGCCGCTTTATCCCGGCCCGGCCGCAACTCACCGGCTGGAATTGACGTCGCACCGCGTCTTCGAAAAAACCGGCCTGCTGATGCTGGAATACGCCGTGCAAAAACAACGACTCACATGAAGGCGTGAAGACATGAAGACGCAGGGCTGGGGGCCCGGCGATCTCCCTATGCCGCCCTAGGCGACCCCAGCCCTCACCCCCCATGGAACCCCATGGTCCCCATGTTGAAAAAGAACTGGTTGGGCTCCGTGCCTCCGCGGCTCCCTGTGAAAAATCAGGCGTGCGCGTCAGCGTTGCACACCCGCCGGCGGCGCGGGTGTTGACGCTTTGGCGTCGGCGCTGCGTTTATCGGCCACGCCGTAGATGGCACCGGTGTTCGGGTGTACCCAGATCGACTGCGCTGACCCCTGCGTGCCACCCATGCGTGCGTCGTGGCCCAGAGCCTTGAGGGCAGCCAGCACTTCCTCGGACACACCATTGGCCTCAATCGACAAGCGATCGGGCAACCACTGGTGATGCATGCGCGGCGCGTCGACAGCCTCGCGCCCGTTGAGGCCCCATGCGGTCACGCCAAGCACCACATCGAGCGACGTGTTGATGATCGTGCGTCCACCGGGTGATCCCGTGACCAGCACCAGGCGACCGGATCGCGCCACGATGACCGGCGTCATCGAGCTGAGCATCCGTTTGCCGGGGGCAATCAAATTGGCCGGCGTGCCGATGTCGCCGGTGAGGTTGGTCGTGCCGGGTTTTTTGTTGAAGTCCCCCATCTCGTTGTTGAGCAGGAACCCCGTGCCGGGAATCACGAGATGTGACCCGTAGCCGCCTTCCAGCGTGTACGTCAACGACACGGCCATGCCCGACCGATCCGCCACCGAAAAGTGAGTCGTCTCGTCCGACTCCTCGCCAGGGACCGTGACGATGTCCTTGCCGAGTTCGGTGGAACTCGATGCGCGCTTCCGATCGATCGTCGCGGTGAGCTCACGTGCATAGGGTTTCGAGATCAGGCGCGCGACAGGAATCTCCGAAAAGTCGGGATCCCCAAGGTGCCGCGCGCGATCGAGGAACGCCCGTCGCCGCGCTTCGGTCGTGAGGTGAATCGCCTCGGCGGAGAGCCGGGGAAGTTTCTGAATCTCGAGCGCCTCAAGCATGTTGAGCATCGAAACGATCGCCGTGCCGCCGGAGCTGGGCGGCGGCATTGAAATGATGTCGTATCCCAGGAACGTTCCGCGCACAGGCTGACGTTCCTTCGCCTGATAGGCCGCCAGATCGGCCTTGGTGATCAGTCCGCCGTTGGCGGCCATCGCCTTCTCGATCGTGTCAGCAATCCAGCCGGTGTAAAACGCATCCGGCCCACCTGTCGCGATCGCGCCAAGTGTCTTCGCCAGATCGCCCAGGACGATGGTGTCGCCGGCGGTCCAGGGTTTGCCATCAGGTCGGCCGTACGCGGCGACCGAGCCGGGGAACGCCTTCATCGGACCGGCGACTTCACGGTTGAGGCCACTGGCCAGTGACGCCGACACGCGGAAGCCGTTCTTCGCCAGGTCCGCGGACGGCTGCACGAGGTCGCGCCACGGCAACTTGCCGAACCGTGAGTGTGCCATCGCCAGGCCACGCACCGTGCCGGGCACGCCGGGCGCAAGGTAACCAGCAGCCGTCAGGCTGCGGTTGATATTCCCCTGCGCATCCAGATACATCGTCTCCGTCGATTTGCCCGGTGCCTTCTCACGGAAGTCGAACGTCGTCGCCGTGCCGTCGGGCAGGCGGACGATCATGAACCCGCCGCCGCCGATGTTGCCGGCGGTGGGGTAGGTGACCGCCATCGCAAACGCTGTGGCAACGGCCGCATCCACGGCCGTGCCGCCGCGCGCGAGCACCGAAGCGCCAATGTCCGACGCAATGTCGGACGAGGACACCACCACTCCGTCCCGGGAAAACACGCCCATGTCGGGCTGGGCCTGCGTCGACACCGACGTTCCGGGCCAGGAGAACGCAACAACCAGGGCAGCGACAGCCAGAGTGCGGAGTTTCATGGCCAAAGGGTAACCCAACTGGGATAGAGGATGGTGGATGGTGGTTGGAGGATGGGGAATGGGGGATGGAGGATGGGCTTAGAATTGCGACCCATGACGACTCGACTTGCTGCTCTCTGTATCGTCCTGGCCGGCGCGGCCGTTGCAGCCCAGCCTGCAGACAGGCAGGTTGCGGTCGACAAGGTTTTTGCCGCCTGGAACACCGCGACGCCGGGATGTGCGATTGGTGTTGCCGAAAACGGCGTCCCGGTGCTGGAACGTGCGTATGGCATGGCGGATCTCGAGCACGCGGCCCCCAATAAACCGGACACGATCTTCGAGGCCGGGTCAGTGTCGAAACAGTTCACAGCCGCCGCGATGATTCTTCTCGCGCGTGACGGCAAACTGTCGCTTGATGACGATGTGCGGAAATATGTGCCGGAACTGCCCGCGTATCAGGCGCCGGTGACGATTCGACAGATGTTGTCGCACACCAGCGGTCTGCGCGACTGGGGCAATCTGGCTGGTATTGCCGGCATGCCGCGTGGCAGCCGAGTCTACACTCATGGCCACGTCGTGGATCTGCTGAGTCGTCAGACGGCGCTCAATTTTGCGCCGGGCACACGATGGTCGTACAGCAACTCAGGCTACAACCTGGCGGCCGTCGTGATCGCGCGTGTCAGTGGGATGTCGTTTGCAGAGTTCAGTCGGACACGGCTGTTCCAGCCGCTGGGCCTGACGAACACGTCGTGGCGTGATGATTACGCGCGGATTATCCCTGGACGCGCGATCGGTTACAGCATGGCATTTGGCCGATTCAGGCAGGACATGCCCTTTGAAAATGTGCACGGCAATGGCGGGCTCTTGACCACCGTTGGTGACCTGCTGAAGTGGCAACACGCGCTGACGAGTGGATCACTCAAGGGCGCGGCCGTCGCCGACGAACAACAGACCGTGGCGAAATTGCCCGACGGTCGTGAGTTGCATTACGGTCTCGGCGTCTTTCGCGGCGTCTACAAAGGTGTGCCCGAGGTGTATCACTCCGGCGCCACCGCCGGCTATCGCGCATTTCTCACGGAGTACCCGTCGGCGAAGCTCACGGTCGCGGTGTTGTGTAATGCGGCCAATGCCGCGCCTTCGACGTTCGCTCGTCAGGTGAGCGACCTCTACCTCGGCGACAAGGCCAACACAAACGCACCTCGATCGGTTGTGCTGCCTGAGGCGGAGGGACCGCTGGTCGGCGTCAAGGGGGATACATCCTATCGTCCGACTGCGGACGACCTGGCCGCGTTTGCCGGCACCTACGACAGTGCCGAAATCGAGACGCAGTTGGTCGCAACGGTTGAAAACGGTTTCCTCCTCCTGCTTCGTCGTCCCGACGCACGCATCATGCTGCGGCCACATTCACGTGACCGATTTGACGCAGGGGCCGGACTCGGACAGGTGACCTTCCATCGCCAGGATGGTGTGGTGGTCGCGCTGAGCATCACGCAGGACCGTGTCTGGGATCTGCGACTGACGAAGACGAAGTAACCCTTCGACTTCGCTCAGGGTTTACCGTGAGCCGCGAGTATTCGCGCGGTCGAAGCGGTAACATTGGCGCAGGGATGTTCCTGCGCAAATTGACTCTGTTCGTCTTGTTGGGCGTAGCCGTCGGTGGTTGCGGCGTGCCTGACGCGCTCCGGCCGTCGCTGCAGGAGGCGCCCACGCACGAGCGGTACACCGCAGCGTTGTCGGAGTTCGGGTTGAACAACGTCGCGCTTGGCCAGGACTGGCTCTCGGAAGCACAGCGTGCGCTCACGACGCCGTTGCAGGCGCCCGCCCCGTTTGTCGAGTCGGGTGTGTTTCCGGCGGACAGACCCACGGCCGTCGGGTACCGCATGGACCTTGTGCGGGGACGCCGACTCGCGATCGATCTGTCGTTTGAATCAAACGAGCCCGGGCGGTTGTTCGTGGATCTTTTCGAAGTTCGCGAAGGCCAGGAACCTCGTCGGGTTGGGGGCGCGGAACCCGGACAGTTCAGCTTTGAATACGATGTCCGCTGGTCAGGCCCGCACATTCTTCGCCTGCAGCCTGAACTTCTGCGCTTTGGTCGTTACACGATCACGCAGCGGACGTTGGCATCGTTCATTTTTCCGATTCCCAATCGCTCGCTGAATGCGGTCAAGAGCGGCTTCGGCGCGCCGCGTGATGGTGGTGCGCGTGATCACCACGGCATCGACATCTTCGCGCCCAGGGGCACACCCGTCGTGGCGATTTCAGACGGGTACGTGCGCACCGATGAAACGCCTCGCGGAGGGCGCGTGATCTGGTTGCGCGAAGCGCGTCTTGGCAGGAACCTCTACTACGCGCATCTGAATGACTGGGCCGTGGAGTCGGGCGCGCAGGTGCGCGCCGGTGATGTCATTGGCTACGTTGGCAACACGGGCAACGCACGCACGACGCCACCCCACCTGCACTTCGGCATCTACGATCGCGGCCCGACCGATCCGGCCCCGTTCCTCTGGCGTGATGATCCACGACCAGCAAAACTGACCCTGTCCCTTGAACCGCTCGGCACCTGGGTGGATGACGCCCGCGTCCTCGCCGCTCAGCGAAACGTGTACCGTCTCCTGCAGCCCGACGGTTCGTTCACGTTTGTCTCACCGCGCGACCTCGCAGGCACGTAGCGCGGCTACCCCTGCCGCAGCGCCGTCGTTGGCTCCACGCGGGCGGCGCGCCACGCGGGGAAGGCACTTGCGGCGGCGCCGGTCAGCGCCAGTCCGGTAACGGCGATGGTGATGGTCCACGGGTCGGTGGACGTGAGTCCAAACAGGAGCGTCTCCGCGTACCGCCCCGCGAAGTAGGCGAGACCGGCACCGAGAACGACGCCGATGACCACAAGCACGAGCGACTCACGCAGCACCATCGACAACACGCGGCCCCGTCCGGCGCCGAGCGCCATACGAATGCCGATCTCCTGGCGGCGCTGCGCCACCATGTACGACATCACACCGTAGAGGCCGATCGCGGCGAGCAACACCGCGAGCCCGCCAAAAAATCCGGACAACATGGCCATCAGCCGTTCACGCGTCAGGCTGTCGTTGATCGGTTGTTGCAGCGGGGTCGTGACCACGAGAATGTCTCCGCTGACCTCGCTGGCGGCTTTGACGGTGGCCTGCGCAAGCGGCATGTCGGGATTCTGCGCGCGCACGATGGCCGTGAAAGACAGACCGGGGTTCGGGTCCTGGTGATACGACAGATACATGATGGGACCAGGTTCAGCACGGATGTCGCTGTATTTCGTGTCGCCCGCGATCCCGACGATGTGCAACGGTGGAGTCGGGTCGTCGGGTCGCCCCTCAAATTGCACGGTGCGGCCAATCGGGCTGCTGTTCGGGAAGTACTTGGCGACAAACGCGTCGTTCACCACCACCACACGAGGCGACGACAGGGAATCCTGATCGGTGAACGTGCGTCCCGCCTTCACGGGAATGTCGAGCAGTTCAAAATAGTTGGCGCTGACCTGGTTGACGTTCGGGAAGCCGTCCTGCACCTTGCCATCGATCACCAGGCCTTGATTCCACCCGCTGCCGCTCATCGGCGTGATGCTCACAGCCGAGGCGCCGCGCACACCGGGAATCGCGCGCACACGATCAAGCAACCGCTGGTGATAGCCGGGTTCGGCATCAGGCGTGATGCGGGTGCGACGGAGGTCGAAGTCCATCGCGACGACTCCCTCGGTGGTGTGGCCGACGTTGGCGTTGGCCAGATTCCAGAACGTACGCGTAAAGAGCAAGGCGCCAACCAGCAGGACCAGGGACACCGCGAGTTGTCCGACGACGAGTGTGCGTCGCAGGGTGAAACGGCCGCGGCCGTCGGTGATTCCCCGGCCGGACCCGCGCATCGCAATGATCGGCGCGGTCCTGGTCGCGCGCAGCGCCGGCGCCAGGCCGAACAGCAGGCAGGTGATCACCGCGAGCGTGGTGGTGAAGCCGAGTACGCGCCAGTTGATGGAGAGATCAAGCATCAACGGGTTCCGCTCGGTGCTGAGAAAAGTCACGAGCACACTGCTGAGGTTGTGCGCGAGCCACGCTCCGAGCACGGCGCCGGCGCCCGCCACGAGCAGACTCTCGGACATCAACTGGCGGACCAGACGCCAGCGTGACGCACCAATCGCGAGCCGCACGGCCATCTCCTGCTCGCGGGCGCTCGCACGCGCCAGCATCAGGTTGGCCAGATTGCCGCATGCAATCAGGAGCACCAGGCCCGCGAGCGCCAGCAGCAACGTGAGCGGCGTGCCGTACTGGGTGCGGAGCGAGGAAAAACCGGTGGCAATTGACAGGGCCTCGAGCCGGAACTTCTTGTAGTTGTCAGCCCCTTCCGTTGTGTACCGAGGGGGAACGGTCTCCGCGAAGATCGGCGCCGACAGGCCTGCCAGTTCCGCCGACGCCTGTTCGAGCGTGACGCCGGGTTTGAGACGGCCGATGCCCGCCAGCCACCACCAGTCCAGTGAATTCAGGGCAGTCATCTCGCCGCCGTTGACCTGTCGTTCCGCACAAAGTGGCAGCGCCACGTCGAACTGGCGGCCAACCTCAACACCAAAAAATGACGCCGGGGTGATGCCGGCCACCACAAACGGAATGCCATCAAGGCGGATCGACCGGCCAACCGCATCCGGCGCGCCGCCAAACTCGCGCTGCCAGAACGTGTGGCTGATCGTGGCGACGGGCGCATCACACGCGCGTGTGTCGTGTTCGGGACCGATCAGTGTGCCGGCCAGCGGCGCAATTTGCAGCGTCGGGAAAAAATTGCCACTGACCCACAACCCGCGCGCGGGTCGTGATTCGCCGGAGGACGCGAGATCAAACGTCGCCGGTCCCCAGGCAGCCATCGACGCAAAACTCTGCTGGCGATCCCGCGCGTGCTCATAGATCGCGTAGGTCATGTGCGCAAACGGCGACGTGAACCGCCCCGACCGACCTCCGTCGCCCGCGTTGACGTTGATGCGGGCCAGTTGCTCGGGAGCCGCCACCGGCAACGTGCGGAGGCGGACGGTGTCAATCAACTGGAAGATCGCGGTGTTCGCGCCAACGCCAAGTGCGAGCGACAAAATCGCGATGATCGCAAAAGCCGGCTGGCGCACCAGCACCCGCAGGCCAAACCTGAGGTCTCGAATGGTGGTGTCCAGAAAGCTCAATGTATTCATCTGATAGACCTCTTCGCGCACGAGTGTCGGATTGCCGAATTTCCGGAGCGCTGCGGCGCGAGCCTCACGGGGACTCATGCCGCGGCTGATGTTGTCGTCGGTTTCCAGGTCGACGTACGACTCCATCTCCCGCCGCCGCTCATCGTCCCAGCGCGCCCGACGGAAAAAGCGGAGCCAGCTCATGACTCGGATCCGGACACCGGGCGGAGCACACGGTTGACGGCCGCGACCATCGCCTCCCATCTGGAGGTTTCGTGGAGGAGTTGTCGCCGCCCTGCCGGCGTGAGCCGGTAATACCGCGCGCGCCGGTTGTTGTCGGACGTGCCCCAGAACGAGGCGATCCACTTGCGGTTTTCCAGCCGGTGCAACGCCGGGTACAACGACCCATGTTCCACCTGCAGCACATCGTCGGACCGTTTGCCGATCGCGTGTGCAATGGTGTGCCCGTGCGCCGGGCCAAGGACCAGCGTCTGGAGGATCAGGAGGTCCAGGGTGCCCTGGATAAGGTCGGTGGTCTTTCCCATAGAACGTCTACCTGAGCGGTTGGACGAGGGTCGCCCCAGAAAGGTTTGCTGCCGCAGCGCGTGGGCTTCAGCCCCGCCGGTCGATCATCTAGTGGAACGTGAGTGCCACCACACAAAGACCAGTGCGGCGGTCAGGGGGACGCCGGCCAGCCGGCCCGCCGGGCTGGCGAAGATGACGGCGCCGTTGAGAACCATGGTGAAGGCCGTCAGTCGCCAGGCCCACTCGAGCAGTGGCGACCGTGTGAGGAATGACGGCGTCGCGCGCCACCACCAGATCGTGTCGGCGAGCCACCAGGCCAGGAAGACGTAGTTCACGTAGAGGCTCAGCGGCCAGGCCACGCCGTAGACGACGGCCGCGCGCTGGGCTGTGACCGTCGCGGCCCGCGCGTGGTCCCAGTCGTACACCACACCAAGGGCCAGCAGAATATGGGCAGCGGTGAAGACGACGCCGACGACCGAGGCCACGATGGCCCAGCGCGTCGTGATGCCGGTCTGCCGATTGCGCCGGCGACCGAGTTCGCCGAGCAACAACGCGACAAGTGCGATCCAGATCGTTCCGTAGAGCGCGACCATCATGCGGCCGGCTCCGGGAGTCGCACGAACAGCGATGTGGCCGCGACCAGGCCGATGACGGAGGCCAGCAGAAAGAAGATGCTCTGGTAACTGCCCGTCCAGTCCACACACCAGGCCAGCAGTAGCGGACCCAGCGCTGACGCCAGGACGGTCAGCGCCTGAGCCGCGCCCTGAATGGCGCCCAGATCCCGCCGGCCAAACACCCGTGGCCAGACGCTGAAGAACAACACCATGATCAACCCACCGCCCAAGCCCATGGCGACCGCCCAGATCATGACGTGTGCGAGGGCTGTGACAAACGGAAGGGCCAGCACCCCTGCGGCCAGCACCCCAAGCGACAGGGAGAGCAACGTCAGGAGCGGCACACGTCCAGCCAGCCACCCGCCAAGCCCGTTGCCCGCCAGCGCCGTGATCGCCGTGATCACCAGCGTCTGGTAATACACCTCCGGACCAAATCCACGTTCCGCCAGAATCGATTCATTAAAGAGGCCAATGCCCGAGGCGACCAGGCCGTACAGCGCGGTGCCCATGGCAAACAACCAGAACGCCGGTGTGCGCAGGGCCGCCTGCCACTGATAACCACTGAGAGGATGGGACGAGGAGGACGGCGCGCCGTCCGGATCCAGGCCGCACGACTCCGGGCTCCGGCGCACGACGAGCCACGCGAGTGGTGCCAGTACCACCAGAAGCGCCACCCCGATCGCGATCCACGCGGATCGCCATCCGCGTGTCTGCACGAGCCACCCGACCGTCGGGAAGGCCAGCATGAATCCAATACTCATCACCACACTGAACACGGCCATGGCCTTGTCGATGCGCTTCACAAACCAGTGGCCGACGATCGCCAGGGCTACGACTGACAGCGCGCTCTGCCCGAGCGCGCGGGTGAGCGTCAGCCACACGGCCAGGTCCAGCGACCCTCGGGTCTGGCTCATGACCACGACCACCGTGCCGAGGGTGAGTGCGACCAGAGTCAGCACCACGCGTGACCCGAAATGATCGATGGCCCGGCCGATGCCGACGGCACCCCCGGCGCCCAGAATGGTCGCCCAGAAATTCAGTTGTGCGTAGGTGACGCGACTCAGTCCAAGGTCAATCAGGAGCGGCTCGGTGATAAGGCCAAGCCCCTGCGTGCGTCCGGGCAACGTGCCGACCATGGCGGCCGCGGCGACCAATAACACCGGCCACCCGTAATACACCCGGGTCCCCCAGCCCACACTTGCTGTCTGCGCCGCAACCACGGGCACAGGATATCGAAGTCCACCTATAATCTCGTCCTCATGTTGCGAACGACTCTGATGCTGTGTGCGTTGGTGGTGTCTGGCGCCGGTCATCTTTCCGCGCAACAGGCGCGGCCCGCTCTCGGCAATGCCGAGGTGACCGCGATCGCGGAGCTTCTAAAAATCGAGGACACCAGACAATTCGACGAGCCGACGCTCACGCGGCTCGTCCGATCGTCCCACCCTGAAGTGCGTCGTCGCGCGGCTGTCACCGTCGGGCGGGTGGTGAACGAAGGTGGTCTCGCCGTCCTTGAGCCTCTGAAGACGGACGCCGACCCAGAGATTGTTGCCACGGTCGCATTTGTGATGGGGCAGCTCAAAAATCCCGCTGCCGTGGAGTGGCTGACCGCCACGATGCGCGCATGGCAGATCAACACGTCCGCCGCCTTTGAATCCGCGCGTGCGCTGGGCAAGATCCGATCGCCAGAAGCGCGCGCCGCGTTGTCGGAATTCCTGGCCACTGTGCCGGACGCCCCGCCGTCCCGCCGCGTGGTTGGTGAAGCGTTACTCTCGCTTGGACGCTTCACGGAACCGGACGATCTCGCACCGATTCTCAAGTGGACATCGTCGACGGACGTGGAGGTGCGATGGCGTGCCACCTGGGCACTGTTCCGGCCTCGCAATCCTGCAGCAGTCCCGCATCTGATCACGCTCTCGAGGGATGCGTCGCCCGAGGTGCGCTTCTGGGCCATGCGTGGTCTGGCGCCTCAGTTGATCGATCAGCTTGCCTCGCCCGTGCTGACGCGTGATATCGCGTCGGCCCGATTGCGTGAGGCGCTCAAGGACAGTGACCGTCGTGTGCGCACGGAAGCACTCCGCGCGCTCACCGCGTTTGATGACGACGCCTCGGTGGCGGCGGTGTTGGCGGAGCTCGACAACCCGGACACGTGGATGTCGGTCTCCGCGGCGGAGACACTCGGCCGCCATCGCGCTCGTGGGGACCAGGTCCGGCCCCGCCTCGAAGCAGCGACGGCGGCCACTCGACCGGCGGCCTTGCGGACCGTGGCCCAGCAGCAACTGACACGTTTGACGGCACCTCCGCCAGAGCCGGTGCCCGCAGGTGGTCGTGCCGCGGGTGGCGTTCGCGCTGGCCGAGGTGGTGGCGCCGGCGTACCACCCGGGTCGGTCGGGTCGCAGCTCGGCTACATCCGGACTGATACTGACTACCGTGCCATCGTCGAGCGTTGGATCGTGCCCGCGTACAACCGGGCGCCGAATCCGCGCGCGATCTGGACCACGCCAAAGGGCGAGATTGAGATTGAGTTGTTTGCGGCCGACGCGCCGCTCGGGATGGAAGAACTCGTCCGTCTGACCGAGTCGGGTGCGATCGTCGGTCCTGCGTTTACGCGCGTGGTGCCCAACTTCGTCGCGCAGCAGGCGACCATCCCCGGCGCCAACCGTCTCCGCGATGAGGTGAATCGTCACGGCCTCACACGCGCCAACCTCGCCTGGGCATCGTCGGGCCTCGACACCGGCCGTCCCGGCTACACCCTCGGCAACACCCCGCAGCCACACAATGAAGGCGACTTCACCTCTCTCGGCCGCGTCGTCCGCGGCATGGACGTGGTGGATCGCCTCGAACTGGGCGACGCCATCACGGCGGCGCGCATCGTGAAATAGGGCGCCAGACAGCGGGCAGTGAGACAATGGGTAAATGCCTTCGACCGCCCGACTCACACTGACGCGCACGGCTTCCAACGATGTTGGAATCCGGCAGGTGTTTGTGTCGGTGGATGGCAAAGACGTCGCAGTGCTGGTGCACGGGCAGACGGCGACGGTCGAGCTTGAGCCGGGATCGCACAAGATGCGGATCCACAACACACTGGTGTGGAAGACGATGATGTTTGACGCCTCGCCCGGCGAAGAGATTCGCTACGACATCATCAATCGCGCAGGGTTCGGCACGATGGCACTGGTCGCCACGCTCGGCGTCGGGCCCATTTACCTCACAGTCACGCGCGGTCTATGACCCTCGATCCACGAGAGCTCATTGCGTTCCTGATCGCGGTCAGTTTTGCGGCGGGCCTCAATGTTTCAGGCACCGTGGCGGTGCTGGGACTCATGGCGCGTTTTGGTGTGATCGAACTGCCGGGAGATCTCGACCTGCTCGCCAGTTGGTGGGTGATCGGCAGCGCGGGCGTGTTGTTCCTCGTTGAGGTCGTCGCGGACAAGATCCCGCTGTTTGATGTGATCTGGAACGTCCTGCAGACGTTTGTGCGTGTGCCCACGGCCGCACTGCTTGCCTACGCGGCCACACCCTCGCTGGATCCCATGTGGCAACTCGCCGCGACCGGCCTGGGTGCCACGCTCGCCCTCACGGCGCACACCCTCAAAACCACGATGCGCACGGCGGTGTCGGCGTCACCGGAGCCGGCCTCCAACATCGCGCTGAGCCTGACGGAGGATGTGATCGCGCTGGGCCTGACGTGGTTTGCCGCGACGTACCCGTGGGTGGCGGCCACGATCGTGTTCGTCCTGGTGATCCTGGCCGTGGTGGTGTTGCGCCTGTTGTGGCGCGGTGCCAGGAGGCTACTCGGGACGCAGCAGGTCGCGCAGCGTGCGCAGCAGGACGTCGGCCGTGAACGGCTTGGGCAGGACGAGTAACGCGCCGGCCTCAAGGGCCCGCGCCACACGCGACTCTTCGGCCAGCCCGCTGGCGGCAATGATTCGCACATCCGGATTGATTTTTTTCAGCACGGCCATGGTCGCCGGGCCGTCCATCCCCGGCATCATCATGTCGGTGATCACCAACGCCACGTCGGCATGATGGACGGCGTAGGCCGCCGCCCCCAGCGCGCCATCCGCCGCCACAATTGCGCGGTACCCAAACGCCTCGAGTGTGCGTTTGGTCACCTCGCGCACCGAGCTCTCATCGTCAATGATCAGAATCAGCTCGCCGTTGCCGCGGGGTACGTCGGAGGTGGTGGTCGTCCCCGGATCGCGGTCGGCATCGTCACGAATGGGCAGGTAGACCTTGAAGGTGGTGCCGCGTCCGGCTTCGCTGTAGACCCGGATGAATCCCTGGTGACTCTCGACAATGGCCAACGAGGTGGAGAGGCCCAGGCCCGTGCCCTTCCCAAGCGCCTTGGTGGTAAAAAACGGCTCGAAGATCCGTCCCCGCACGTCGGCAGAAATGCCGGTCCCGGAGTCTGATACCGACACAACCACGTAGG
>CAYRGW010000088.1:0-18598 GCA_964423815.1 uncultured Solibacteraceae bacterium
CTGGCGGGCGTCAACGCCGCCGCGCTGAGTCCCGCCGCGCAGGCGGACCTGAAAACTCTGAAGGCCACGATCGAGACCAACCTGAAACAGCTGGATGTTGACGCGGGCGCGGTCGCGGCGGTCATGCCCGTGGTGCCGTTTGCCCCGGACGTGATCGCGGTGATTGAACACCGGATGCGCATGGGCGACATGAACGCACAGGCCTCGGCCGCGGCCGTGGACCGCATCACGAAGTCCGTGGTGCGCGTGCGCCAGTCCCTGCAGGCCGGGCTGGCGGCGGGCCCCCTGGCCAAAGACGCCATGCGCGTGACGCCGGCGATGGCGCGCAACGGTGCGGATGCCGTCGACGCGATGCGCGCCAGCTTCTCGGAGTGGTTCAACCACTACAACACGTTTGATCCGCTGTTCAGCTGGTGGGTGCCGATGCCCATGGCGCACCTGGAAAAAGCGCTGACCGAGTACGCGATGTTCCTGCGTGAACCGGTGGTGGCCGCCAATCATGAGGCCGCGGGCCTGGCGGCGGCCTCGACCGCGGTGATCGCCACCATTGACCCGGCGCCGGCGCCGGCGATGTCGAGTGTGCCGAACCTGCAGGAAATCATCGCGTTGCCGTCCGACGAGATGGCGCCGGTGGTGCAACGTTTCCGTGGGACCGCTGGTGGTCGAGGCGGTGCGCCCGCCACACGGCCTGTCACGTATTACGAACGCTGGCTCGCCGCGCTCAAGACGCTCGACTTCGATCGGCTGAGCCGCAATGCGCAGGTGTCCTACCTGTATGTGAAGAAACAGGCGGAGCTCGAGATCGCTCGAGCGGCCTTCAAGCCGGAGACCGATGCGCCTCGGAAGGCCGACGACAGCGGCATCACCGGTGCCGCCCGCGGCCGCGCCGGCCTGATCTTTGATCTGGGCAACGAGATGATTCCCTACACGCCGGAGGAGCTGATCCGCCTCGGCGAACGGGAGTTTGCGTGGACGGTCGCCGAGATGGAAAAGGCCGCGACCGAGATGGGGCTGGGCACGGACTGGAGCGCGGCGGTCGAACGCGTCAAGAACATGTACGTCGAGCCTGGGCGCCAGCCGGAATTCGTGCGTGATCTGCTGTTTGAGGCGGTCACCTACCTCCGCAACAACGATCTCATTACCGTGCCGGCCGTCGCCAGTGAGTCGTTCCGCATGGTCATGTTGTCGCCGGAGCGCCAGTTGACCGCGCCGTTTTTTCTCGGCGGGTCGCAGATCCTGGTGGCCTTCCCGACGAACACGCAGGAGTACGACACACGCATGCAGGTCCTGCGCGGCAACAACAAGTTCTTCTCGAACGCCGTCGCGCACCACGAAATGATCCCGGGCCACAACCTGGTGGGTTTTATGGGCAGTCGCTTCAACGGGTATCGAGCCGGCCTGGGCGGCACACCGTTTCTCGGCGAAGGATGGCCGCTGTACTGGGAAACCATCCTGTACGACAAGGGCTTCCACGACTCGCCGGAGAAAAAAGTGGGCGCGCTCTTCTGGCGCATGCACCGCGCGGCCCGCATCATCTTCTCGCTCAAGTTCCACATGGGCCAGTGGTCACCACAGGAAGCCATCGACTTCCTCGTCAACGAAGTCGGGCACGAACGTGACAACGCCACCGCCGAGGTCCGACGTTCCTTCGGCGGACAGTACGGACCGCTGTATCAGATGGCGTATCTGGTCGGCGGGCTGCAAATCCGCGGCATGAAACGGGAAATTGTGGATTCAGGCATGCGCACCGAAAAGGACTTCCACGACGAAATCATGCGACAGGGATCGATGCCGGTCGCGTTCCTCCGACTGGCCGTCTCCAAAATGCCGCTGACCCGCGACATGGTCGTCGACTGGAAATTTTACGGGGACCTCAAGTGACTGAATTGTGCCTTGGTGTCGGTCCAAT
Source organism: uncultured Solibacteraceae bacterium (assembly GCA_964423815.1). GTDB lineage: Bacteria > Acidobacteriota > Vicinamibacteria > Vicinamibacterales > SCN-69-37 > SYFT01. The sequence continues at coordinate 1,910 of CAYRGW010000088.1, forward strand.
CACGCTTGTGACCGTTCGACTACAAAGCAGCTAAGTACTTTATTGACAATAGTTTAAGCGACTTATAAAGTCGGCTCGCCTCACGCCACTTCTGGCGTGGGGCGTTCGTACACGGTCGTCCTCGTCAAGGAGCCCCGCGTGACCATCCGCACCCGTCGTCGTCTCATCCTCTGTGCCGTTGTGGCGGCGCTCACCCTCCCCGCAGAACTGATTCTTGTGAAGGCGGTCACCGTGGACGCGCAGGTCGCGTCGAGCCAATGGGTGCAGTCCCTGTCGGACACAAACCTGGCGGCCGCGGCGGAGGACATTCAGCGCTTCCCCTTCCAGTATCGGAAGGACATCATGGCGCGGCTCTCGGTGAAACAACGCGCGGACGTCTGGGTGAATCACATCGCGCGGTATCGCGACGCTCGACCTGAACTGAGCAGTGAGCAGGTGGATGCGCTCAATGCCGCCATTGCCGCAGCCGAAGCCACGTTTGCCAAACCGGGCGATGACACACGCGCCGCCACAAAGATCGTGGCCGAACGGGTGCAGGAACTGTTTGGCGCCGAGGTCACTGAATATCTGATGCACCGTCTTGGGAACAAGACCACGCTGATGCTGGCGAGTGCGGTCCCGTGGCACCAGAAATTGTCGGACGCCGTGCGCGCGCGGTTTGTGGTCAACGCGGAGGACGCCGGCGACTGCTGGTGCAACGCCGACTTTGGCTGCGACATCCTCGCGATGACCTGGTGTGATGGCGCCGTGACGTGCACAATTGACAACACCTGGCCCGCGTGTGGCTGGTTCTGGGATGAGCCCTGCGACGGCGTCTGCAAGATCGGCGTGATCGTCGGCTGACATCCGGCAGACCTCCTGAAACACGCTCCCACCGCCGTGAGTGACGCGTTTGTCCAACGCCTGTCGACCGTAGTGGTCGTGGTGTGCCTGGTGGTCCTGTCGGGGACAACCGCGCTGGTCGTCAGCCCGGCGATGCGGCAATGGGCCGGCATCGGCCCCGGAACCCAGCCACCGGCGTATGCCGTCGGCGACCTGGTGGACATCAACGCGGACGTCTACCAGGCTGCGCCTGTAAGTCTCGTGCTGTTTGCACGCAGCACCTGTCCCGCCTGTCAACGGAGTGCGGACTTCCACAAACAGGTCGTGGCCGCAGGCCAGACGCACGGGATTCCTTCGGTCCTCATGACAGCGGGGGAGGACGTCGCAGCCGAACGTGTGTATGCCGAGCGTCTTGGCATCGCAGCAACGGACGTCCACCTGGTGTCCACGGGTTCGATTAAGCTGCGGTCGGTGCCGGCGTTGATGGTGGTGGATCGTAATGGACTCATTCGGCACGTGTGGTTTGGCGCACCCGACGCCGCAGCACAGACGACCATTCTTGCTGCAGTGACGGCGCTGGCGGACGTGCGCGTCCCATGACCTCGCTCGTCAGTTACCTGCAACTGCTGGGCTACCTTGCGCTGGTCCTGACCAGTTGGAGTGCACTCTCCGGGGCGTACCGTCACCGTGATGTGCGTCGTCTCGACATCCTGATGGTGGTGCTCTCGCTGGGGCTGGTGTCGCCGCTGGCCGTGGCGTCCATGCCGGGTGGACTCTCGGCGATTCCCTTCTCGTTCCTGTTCTTTTTCCCGTACCTGCTGTTGCGCCTGGTGCAACATTTCCGTCATGTCCACGTGGGTTTCACCGCCGTGGGCATCGCCGTCCCCCTCGCTGCTGCGGTCCTGCGCAGCGTCACCCCGCTGCCGTGGCCCCCCTGGCAGGTGATTGCCGTCGGGGGATACAACATCGCCTCGCTGGTGGTGCTCGGCGTTACGTTCACCGTCGAATCCCACCGTTCGTCCGGGGTCACGGCCAAGCGCCTGTATTTTGCCGCGGTGGGGACCTGGTGTCTGGCGGCCATCCACCTGACGGCCCTCAGTACTGCGGTCTGGAAGCTGCAGGACGCACAAGCGGCCGCGCTGCTCGCATCGGCGCTCTCAGCCGGCACGGTCGTCTGTTATTACTTCGCGTTTGCCACACCCCGCCGCTTGCGTAAGTCGTGGCAGCGCCATGAACTGGGCCGGTATCTGGTCGAGACCGCCAATCGTGAAGCGGAAGAACGGGGCGCCCACGCGGCCGACGATTTGTTGCGGGCAGCGCAGCGCGGCGCGGCCGGATCGGCTGTTTTTGTGGCCATCCGCGACAGCATCACGAGTGAAGAAGTCACCGTGCGCGCGGCCACACACCCCGGACTCACGGGGCTGCGCCTCGACGCCGAGAGTGGGCCGGCCGATGCCACCTATCGCGAGGCGTCCTCGACCATCCTGCCGCTCTCCGCCCTGGACGGGCGGCTGCGCGACGGCCTCGTCCGCACGGGCGAGACAGTGCTCCTCGCCTCGATCTCGTCATCGATCCAGCGCTGGGGTGTGGTGGGTGTGGTGCAGCGTCGCGGATCGTTGTTCCCCAACGATGACCTGCGAATGCTTGAGCAGCTGGGGCAATATGCCGGCGGCATTCTCGACCATGGGCAGCTCGTCACCGCCGCCCGTGAACGGGAGCGCCGGGCGGCCGACCGCCGCCTTCGTGAAACCGAGTCGCGCATGAGCCTCATGCTCGACACCATCACCGACTACGCCATCCTGATCGTGGATCACCACGGCGCGATCGTGAACTGGCCCGTGGGCGCCGGCGCCGTCTTCGGCTACGCCGAGACCGACGTGCTCGACACACCGGCGTCGCACCTGTTCGGCATGTCGCAGGAGGCGTTTCTGCAGACACTCGCCGAAGCGACCAGGGTCGGCGGTGTCGCGCGGGAACACGAGTGCACACGCCACGACGGCACGCGGTTTTTCGCCACCACCCACATCCGTCGCCTCGACCCTGGCCCCGATGACCTGCAGGGATTTGTGGTGGTCACACGCGACATCACCGAACGTCGCGAGATGGAAGACCGGCTCCGCCAGGGACAAAAAATGGAGGCGCTCGGCCGGCTCGCCGGCGGCGTGGCACACGACTTCAACAACCTGCTGACCGCGATCCTCGGGTATGCCGACTGGCTCTACGATGAGCTCCCGATCCAGGACACGGCCCGCCGCGATCAGGTGTCCGAAATTCAGAAGGCCGCCACCCGCGCGGCCGGCCTGACCAAACAGTTGCTGGCCTTCAGTCGTCACCAGGTGGTGCAGCCGACCGTCCTGGACATTCCGAAGGTGGTCGAAGACCTGATGCCGATGTTGCGCAGGGTCATCGGCGAACACATCGACGTGTCGGAAGAGACCCTCGGCAAAGTCCCCCCGGTCCTGGCCGACCTCAATCAGATCGAACAGGTCGTGCTGAATCTGGCGGTGAACGCGCGTGATGCGATGCCCAACGGCGGGCGCATCCTGATTCAAATCTCCGTCGTGCACATCGATCACTCGCTCGAACACACCGGCCTGGGCACCGGCGACTGGGTCCGCCTCGACGTGCGCGATACGGGCACGGGCATGGACCCGGCCACCCAGTCGCGCATCTTCGAGCCGTTTTTCACGACCAAGGAATTCGGGCGCGGCACCGGCCTGGGACTCGCCACCGTCTACGGCATCGTCCGACAGATGGGCGGCACGATCCAGGTGGACAGCGTCGTGGGTCAGGGTTCGACCTTCTCGGTGTACATGCGGCCCACCAAACTGCTGAGTGTGGAGGCCGGGGTGGTCGCCGAAGGGGCGGCCCCGGGCGGGTCGGAAACGATCCTCCTGGTGGAGGACGAACCCGGCGTGGCCAAACTGCTCCACCAGATGTTGCAGCGACACGGCTATCAGTTGCTTGTGGCCGATGGCCCCGCGCGCGCGCTGGAACTGGCACAGAACACCGAGCGCCAGATCGACCTGGTGGTCAGCGATGTGGTGATGCCAGGCGGCACCGGCCCGGAGTTGGTGACACGACTGCGCGAACAACGGCCCACGCTCCGGGCCTTGTTCATCTCCGGCTATGCCGATTCCGTGCTGAGCAAGGACGGCCTGCCCGCCGACGCACAATTCCTGCAGAAACCCTTCACCGGCATTGACCTCCTGATCAAAGTCCGGCATCTCCTCTCAGGCCGCACGATATAGTCTGACCCCAACATGGTGGGTCTCGACTACTTCATCATCGGCCTGTATCTCTGCCTCCTGATCTGGCTGGGGTCGAGTTTTGCCACGCGCCAGACGACCGCCTCGGAATATTTCCTGATCAGCCGGACGGTGCCGTGGTGGGCGGTGTGTTTCACGGTCGTCGCCACCGAAACGAGCACGCTGACCTTTATCGGCATTCCCGCGCAGACCTACGCCGCCAACGGCAACCTGACCTTCCTGCAACTGGCGCTCGGCTACATCGTGGGTCGATTCATCATCAGCGTGCTGTTCATTCCGAAATATTTCGCGCGCGAACTGCTGACCTCGTATGAGGTCCTGCACGAACGGTTCGGCGCGCCGGTGCGCAACCTCGGGTCGGCGATGTTTCTGATCACACGCAGTTCCGCGGATGGCATCCGTCTGTTTGCCACCTCCGCCGTGGTCGCCACGCTGGTCGGCGTCCCCGTGTGGGTCGCCATCGTGGTTCTCGGCGTCGCGATGATCGTTTACACCTTTTACGGCGGCGCGGCGGCGGTGATCTGGACGGACGTGATTCAGATGTTTGTGTATCTCGCGGGCGCGCTCATCGTGTTGTGGTTTGCGCTCGCCGGCGTGCCCGGTGGGGTCCGGGAGGTCCTCGACTTCGGCGAGGCCACGGGTCGATTCCGGATGTTTGATTTTGACCTGAATTTTTTCAGGGCCTATACCTTCTGGGCGGGGCTGGTCGGCGGGGTGACGTTGACGCTGGCCACACATGGCACCGACCAGTTCCTCGTCCAGCGCCTCCTGACGGCGCGCTCCAGAACCGAGGCGCAAGTCGGCCTCTCGCTGAGCGGCATCCTGGTCTTCCTGCAGTTCGGCCTCTTCCTGTTCATCGGAGTGACGCTGGCGGCGTTTTATCAGCAGGCTCCCCCGCCGGAGCTCACCCGTGCGGACATGTTGATCCCGGCGTTTGTGCGTGACCACGTGCCTGCCGGTCTCGCCGGCTTTGTGGTGGCCGCCATCGTGGCAGCCGCGTTGTCCCCCTCGATCAATTCGCTGGCCGCCACCACCGTGAACGATTTTTATCTGAAGTACTGGAAACCCGGCGCCGGGGATGCGGACATGTTGCGTGTCGCGCACCGCGCCACGATCGGCTGGGGGGTGGTCCAGATCGGAATCGCCCTGCTGGCCACACAACTCAATCAGTCGGTGCTGGATGCGGGCCTCTCCGTGCTCGGTCTGGGCGCCGGCCCTGTCCTGGGCGCGTTCCTGCTCGCTGCGCTGCGACGACGGGCGCCGCCGATGCAGGTGGCCGGGGCGATGTTGATCGCGTGGGCGATCGTGTTCGGCACCTACTGGTTCACCCCCGTGGCGTGGCCGTGGTATTCGACCATCGGCGCGGGCGTGACGGTGCTGCTCTCGCTGGTGCCTACACGCATGGCGCTGGCGACCGCCTCAAGCCTGCTCGTGGTGATGACAAGCGCGGCGTGTGGTCGTGAGGAAGCAGTGCCCGCACAGGATCTGACCGGTGCCATCGAGGTCGCGGTGGCACCCGCACGGATGGCGCTCCTGCGTAACGTGGTGACGGCCAATGGCCAGATCACGCCGCATCCTGATGGGGATTGGACCATTTATCCGGCGGAGACCTCGGTGGTCGTGGACCTGCCCTTTGAGGAGGGTGCCGCGGTGGCGGCCGGCGACATTGTGGCCAGGTTTGAAGTGCCGAGCCGGACGGCCGCCATTCAGTCCACCGAATTTGATCTGGCGTTGTGGACGACGCGCCTGGAGGATGCCACCGCGCGTGTCAACGAACGCACGGCCCTGTTTGCGCGCGGCCTGACCGCGCGTGTGGACGTGGATGCGGCCAAGGGGGACCTCGCCACCGCCGAGACCACCCTGGCGGCCACACGTACCACCCTCGCCGGCCTTCGTGCTGCCGAGACGCGCGATGTCGTGCGGGCACGGTTCCCGGGCGTGGTCCTCAAGCGATGGCACTATCGCGGCGACATGGTGATGGGCGGGGGCAACGACCCGGTGGTGCGCATCGTGGATCCCACACGCCTGCAGGTGGCGCTGGACGTGTCGGTCACCGATGCCGGCAAGGTCATGGCTGGTCAACGTGTGACCGTTTCGCCACTCGGTGTGGCCCCGCTCACCCTGGTGGTGACCTCGGTGATGATGGCCGCGTCGGCCGACGCCACCACCACGCGCGTGACCGTGGCCCTGCCGCCGCAGCCGGTCACCACACCGGCGACGGTCGTCGTTGAAGCCGCGGCCACGTTGCCCACGGCACTGGCCGTCGGTGCGCCGGTATCGGGAGAAATCCTGATCAACGAAGTGCCTGAAGCGATGGTGATCCCGACACGCGCCATCCTCCGGACTGGTGGTGCCACCTATGTCATGGTCGCCGGGACCGACGGCCTCGTCCAGAGGCGCGACATTCGGCTTGGCGTGTCCACGACGGAACTGACGCAGGTGACCGACGGTCTGGCGCTGGGCGAGAATGTGATCACGTCCGCGTTGACCGAGATCAACGAAGGCGACCGCGTCAGGTTTTCGTCGTAACCCGTCAGCGCGGCGTCACGGGCAAACGGATGGCGGCGCGGCAGCCGGGACCACCCACCCGGTTCACGAGTGTAATCGTGCCGCCGTGCGCCTCGGCAATCTGCCGGCTCAACGCGAGACCGATGCCTGACCCGTTGGGTTTGGTGGTGAAAAACGGCACAAAGAGATTCGAGGTATCCGGCAACCCCTTGCCCTCGTCGTCGACCGTGATTTCGATCCAGTCGGCGCCGTCGGCGCGCCAGCCCACCGACACACCGCCGGACGTTTCCAGCGAGGCGTCCACCGCGTTGCGCACAATGTTGATCAGCGCCTGCTCGAGTTGATCCGAGTCGGCCACCAAATCCAGGTCGGCGGAGTGAGTGACGACGACCGGCAGGCGTTTTTCCAGCTCGACGATCCGTGTCATCAACTCGGTGACCTTCAATGGTTTCGGCTGGGGTTTGGGCAGTCGCGCCAGTTGTGCGTACGACCGCAGGAAACGGCCCAACGCGCCTGACCGTTCCTCAATGAGCGACATCCCCTGCGACACCTCGTCCTGCCGCGGGAACGGGTCCACGCGGTCGATGATGCGACGCAGGGAGTGGGCAATGGACTTGATCGGGGTCAGCGAGTTGTTGATTTCATGGGACAACACGCGCACGATGCGCTGCCACGCCGCCTGTTCTTCTTCACGCAGCGCCTGACTCAGGTCGGCCATGACGATGAGGTGGTGGGGACGCCCGTCGCGATAAAACATGGCGCGCCGCACTTCATACCGACCAGGTTTGCCCCGGAAGGATCGATCCACCAGCCGGCGGGGATCACCCGAGAGATATTCGTCCACCCCAAGGGCCGAGGCCGCCGACCCCAGCAGCGCGGCAGAGGGCTGGCCGAACAACCGTTCGCCCGCCTTGTTGACGAGCAGCAGCTGGTGGTTCGGATCGAAGGCAAACACGGCGACGCCGATTTCCTCCATCACGTGCGTCAACAACACGGCGGACTCGACCGCTTCGGTCCGCTGGCGTTGCAGCGTGGACCCGAGGTCATTGACCTCGCGCATGACCATCGCCATCGAACTGCCGCTGCGCGCGCTCAGACCACGAATGGAATAGTCGCCTTCCCGCAACGCGCCGAGCAGGTTGGCGATCAAATTGAGTGAGCGCACCGCCAGTTGTTTCGCGGCGGACGCGGCGGCGAGCCACACCACGAGGATCACGGCGGTCAGCGTCCAGACCACTTCCGGATCCAGCTCCCGCAGCCAGAGCAGGTACAGCGAGACCCCGACCGCCGGTGCCGCGCCTCCCAGCACGAGCAGGGTCAAGGCCAGTTCAAGGTTGCGAGCCTGGGGCGCTCCGCGGCGGGGGGACGAGTCCTGTGGTGACGGCATCACAGTCCGAAATACTGCAGGCGCCGATACAACGCGCTGCGGCTGACACCCAGTTGTTCGGCCGCCTTGCGCACGTCACCACCGTGTTTCGCCAGAACTTTTTGGATGAAGAGTTTCTCCGACTGCTCCAGGGTCATGTCCTCTGCCGCGGCGGTGGATGACGCCGCCCCTGGCTGCAAGCCCAGGTCCTGCGTCGTGATGTGTTCGGCCTGGGCCATCAGCACGGCACGCTCAATCGCGTGCCCGAGTTCTCTGACGTTGCCTGGCCACAGGTGGTTGTCCAGCGCCTGACGCGCGGCGCGATCAAAACCGGCAAACGTCCGTTTGTACCGCTCCGCGTACCGCGCCAGGTAATGGTCGGCCAACGGCTGGATGTCCTCGCGGCGGTCCCGCAGTGCCGGCAGATGAATCACGACGGTGTTGAGTCGATACAGCAGGTCCTCGCGGAACCGTCCCGAGGAAATTTCTTCCGGCAGATCGGCGTTGGTCGCGGAGATCACACGGACGTTGACGAAGATCACCCGTGACGATCCAACCTTCTGCACTTCACCGGTCTGCAGCACCCGCAACAGTTTGGGCTGCAGTCGTGTGGGCATGTTCGCAATTTCGTCGAGAAACAACGTGCCCTCGTCCGCCAGTTCAAAACACCCGATCCGATCCGTGCGGGCATCGGTGAACGCACCTTTGACATGCCCGAAGAGTTCACTTTCGGCCACACCCTCCGACAACCCGCCCGCGTTCATCGTGACGAGTGTCTTCGACGCGCGCTGCGAGAGCCGATGCAGCAGGCTCGCCACCACTTCCTTGCCGGTCCCGTGTTCGCCGGTGATCAGGACCGTGGCGTCAGAGGGGGCCACCCGCTCGATGGTTTCGCGCACCTGCAACATGGACGGCGCTTCGGCGATGAAGGTGGGCAGGTCTCGCCGATGCAGGCGCGCATTTTCCTCCTGCAGCCGCCGACTGCGTCGCAACGCCCGTCGCAGTTCCAGTTGTGTCTGCACCGCCACCAGCAACTTCTCGTCGTCCCACGGCTTTTCGATGTAGTCACGCGCGCCGCGGCGCATGGCCTCCACCGCGCCGGACACACTGCCCCACCCGGTCATGACCAGCACCGGCAGCGTCGGATCGATGGCCTTGATGCGGTCCAGCAGGGCAAACCCCTCCTGGCCGGACGTGGTGTCGCGGGTGTAGTTCAGGTCGATCAGCGCCACGTCGTAATCGGCGCCTTCAAGCGCGGTGACCAGTTCCCTCGGTGAGGTCGCCGTCGTGACGTCATAACCTTCCCCGCCCAACAGCAGCCGCAGGGCATTAAGAACGTCCGCCTGGTCGTCAGCAACTAAGACGCGACCTGTATGTATGGCCAAATTCCGATCCCCCCGATTCCCCGATGCCGATTTGCCCGATGGCCAATCGCCAATTCCCGAGACCAATTACCAACTTCAGATTCCAGATTCCAGATTAACCGCGTCCCACAAATGGGATTATCGCCCGTCCCGCCCCTGAGAAACGCGCGTTCATCCCCGTGAGTAGGAAAACCCGTGCCAAGTTTCTGTGGCACAGGGATTGAAGAGGACCCGGGCGTGACTTCGCGGATTCTCGTCGCCGACGACCAGCCAGACATCCTTCAGGCGCTCCGCCTGCTCCTGATGGATGCGGGGTATGAGACGGATCTTGTGGGTTCGGTGGGTGACGTGATCGAACGCGTCTCGACCCAGCCCTACGATCTGCTGTTGATGGATCTGAACTACACCAGGGATACGACCTCGGGACGCGAGGGCCTCGACCTGCTCGAACGGGTCCGGGCGAAGGACGCCGCGTTGCCGGTGGTGGTGATGACCGGGTGGGGCAGCATCGACACCGCCGTGGAAGCGATGCGGCGTGGCGCCCGGAGTTTTGTGCAGAAACCCTGGGATGACACCACCCTCGTGGAAGTTGTCCAGCGCGAGGTGGCGGAGGGTCAGGCGGCGCGGCGACGTGACGCGCGATTCTCACGCGACTACGAGGAAGCCCGCCAGATTCAGCGCGCACTGCTGCCGGCCAACATGCCGACCCTTGAGGGGTGCCAGGTGGCGGCGCGCTGGACACCAGCAGCCGGCATCGGCGGTGACTGTTACGACGTCATCCGCTTCACCGACACACGGATGGCCGTCTCGATCGCCGACGTCGTCGGCAAAGGCCTGCCCGCGGCGCTGTTGATGTCGAATCTGCAGGCCGCCGTGCGTGCGTTTGCGACACCGATGGCGGAACCACACGACGTGTGTGGTTCGGTCAATCGCCTGCTCTGCCGCAACATTGCATCCGGAAAATTTGTCACGTTCTGCTACGTCGTTGTGGATCTGGCGGCAGGGCATGTGAGTTACGCCAACGCCGGCCACAACCCGCCGATGATGATTCGCGCCAACGGAACGATTGACCATCTCGAAACCACGGGACTGGTGCTGGGTGTCTCACCGGACTGGACCTACACGACCGGTCGATGCTCCTTCGGCCCCGGCGATCGGCTCGTGTGTTTCACCGATGGCATGAGCGAAGCCCGGAGCCCTGACGATATCGAGTTTGGGGAGGACCAGCTGGCGACACTTGCGGCATCGACCACGGCAGGGTCGGCCGAACGGCTCGCCGACGCCCTGACCGAGGCCGTCATCGCGTGGACCGCGGGTGAAGCGCAGGACGATGCGACCTTGATCATTGTTGAACGTGCTCCATCGTCCGAACGCCCCCTATAATGGACGTCAGGAGTTTCCCAATCATGATGCGACGATTCACTACGCTCGCGGCTGCCTTGCTCGTTGTTGGACTGACGCAAATCACGCCACTGGCGCAGGCGCAGGCGCCCCTGCGCACGCCGGACGTGATTTATGTGCCGACACCCCAGACCGTTGTGGATGCCATGCTCAAGATGGCGAACGTGACCAAAAACGACGTGGTCTATGACCTTGGCTGCGGCGACGGCCGCATCGTGATCACGGCCGCCAAACAGTTTGGCGCACGTGGTGTCGGGATCGACATCGATCCCCAGCGCATCAAGGAGTCCAACGAAAACGCGGTGACGGCCGGTGTGACCGACAAGGTCAAGTTCAGCAACTCGGACATCTTCGCGGAGAGCACCAACCTCAGCGAGGCCACGGTGGTGACGCTGTATCTGCTGCCGTCGCTCAACGTGAAGCTGATTCCCAAGCTGAAGCGTGAACTCAAGCCCGGCACCCGCATCGTCTCCAACAGCTTCGACATGGGCGAGTGGGAGCCGGAAAAGACGATGGAAGTGGATGGACGAATGATCTACTTCTGGACGATTCCGAAGTCGTAGGGCGGGACCTTTAGGTCCGCCGTTGTGGCGCGGCCAAAGCCGGCGCCCTACAACCTGGCGAGCACGGTGATCAGCCGGTCAAGCAACCCGGCTTGGCCGGCGTTGATCACCACACGTGCGTCCTCGATCGAAAAAAAGGCCACCCGATCCACCTCGGGAATTTCGATGAACCGCCCTGATCGTGGCGGCCATTCGGTCCGGGTGGTGTTGCTGTGCGCGAGGGCCGGGTCACAATCGCCCTCAAAAGCCCACGCGTGCACGGTTTTGCCGGACCGTTGCACCACCTGCCCGAGCGAATGAAAGGGGCCGCTGGGGTCAAATCCGGTCTCCTCCCGGAATTCCCGGAGTGCGGCTTCCAGCGGGGTCTCGTGTTTGTCGCGGCCACCCTTGGGGATGGACCAGGCGCCCTCGTGGCGTCCTGCCCAGAACGGCCCGCCGGGGTGTGCCAGCAGGACCTCGGTGCTGCGGATGTCGCAGCGCCGGAACATCACAAGGCCCGCACTCTCCCGGTGACGACTCATCGTCACATTATTCCAGAACCTTCCCTTATAATCCCGTGCATGCCTGTCACCTTTACCGTCAACGGAAAGTCGACCACTGTCGACGTACCGGCCGAGATGCCACTCCTCTGGGTTCTGCGAGACGTGCTCAGCCTGCACGGCACCAAATACGGATGCGGCACCGGTCAATGCGGCGCCTGCACCGTGCACCTGCGTGGACGCGCGGTGCGGTCGTGCCAGACACCGGTGAGTAATGTCGCGGGTGCGGCGGTGGTGACGATCGAAGGGTTGTCGCCGGACGGGTCACATCCGCTGCAGAAGGCGTGGCAGGAACTGGACGTCCCCGAGTGTGGCTACTGCCAGGCGGGACAGATCATGGCGGCGGCGGCGCTGCTCGCCGCGCGTCCGAAGCCGACGGACTCGGACATTGATGCGGCGCTGAACACGAACCTGTGCCGGTGCGGCACCTACGTCCGCATCCGTCAGGGGATCCACCAGGCGGTGCGAACGGGCGCCGAAGAACTGGCGCCGACCGCGCAGCCGGCAACCACAACTCCCGAGGTGGCAAAATGAGCTCGACTCTCACACTCCCGCGCGTGGATCGTCGCAGCTTTCTGAAGGTCACGGCGTTGGCCGGCGGCGGCTTCATGCTGGCCACGTATCTCGATCCGCTCGACGTGCTGGCGCAGGGTCGCGGCGGCAACGCCGCGCCGCTCGAGCCCAACGCGTTCATCTCGATCGACGCCAACGGGATCGCCACGATCATCGCCAAGAACCCGGAGATTGGTCAGGGCGTCAAGGTGATGCTGCCGATGCTCATCGCCGAAGAACTCGACATCGAGTGGAAGGATGTCCGCATCCAGCAGGGCGATCTGAACCCGACGAAATATGGCGGACAGTCGGCCGGCGGGTCCACGGCCACGCCGAACAACTGGGTGCCGATGCGCCAGATGGGCGGCGCGGCCCGTCACATGTTGATCGCCGCCGCCGCGCAGGCGTGGGGTGTGCCCGCCGCCGAGATTACGACCACGCCAGGGCGGCTCGTGCATGCCGGCTCGAATCGCTCGGCCGGCTACGGTGAGTTTGCGAGCGCGGCGGCGAAGATGCCGGCCCCCGTGCTCGCCGACCTCAAGCTGAAGGACGCGAAGGACTACCGCATCATCGGCAAGCCGATTCCCGGTGTGGACAACTTCAAGATCGTGACCGGCGCACCGCTGTTTGGCAGCGACGTGAAGGTGCCGGGCATGTTGTACGCCGTGTATCAGCGATGCCCCGTCATCGGCGGCAAGGCGATCAGCGCCAACCTCGACGCGATCAAGGCCATGCCTGGCGTAAAACACGCGTTCATCGTGCCCGACACCCATGGTGGTGGTTCGATGAGCGGTGTGGCGGTCGTCGCCGACAGTTGGTGGTACGCCGAAAACGCGCGCAAGAAGTTGCAGGTCACGTGGGACAACGGCATCACCGCGAGCGACAGCAGCGCGGCCTTCTCCACGCGCGCGGCCCAGTTGGCCAAGGAAGCCCCGCACAGCACGACCCGCACGGATGGTGATGTGGAGGCGGCCCTTGCGTCGGCCGCGAAGGTGGTCGAAGCGAGTTACGAATACCCGTTCCTGGCCCACGCCCCGATGGAACCGCCGAATGCGACCGCGATCTTCAACGCAGCCAATGGGACGCTGGAAATCTGGGCCGGCACACAGCAGCCCGGCGGTGTCGTCAACACCATGGCCACCGCGCTTGGCATCAAGCCGGCGGACATCACGTTCCATCTCCCCCGCATGGGGGGAAGTTTTGGCCGTCGCCTCTACAACGACTACGTCGTTGAAACCGCCGTCATCGCCAAGACGGTTGGCGCGCCGGTCCAGTTGCGCTGGTCGCGCGAAGACGAGATGCGGCAGGAAGTCTTCCGTCCCGCCGGGTATCACAATCTCAAGGGCGGTGTGGACGCCTCGGGCCAGGTGGTGGCGTGGCGTAATCACTTCGTGACCTTCAGTGTGGCCGGCGCACCGACGACCAATGCGCAGGGCCAGCCGCAGGCGCCGCGCCTTGCCGGATCCGCCACGCTGAACCCGACGGAGTTCCCGTCGCGGTTTGTGCCGAACTTTGCGATCCATCAATCGTTGATGCCACTGGGCGTCACCACAGGTGCCCATCGCGCGCCCGGCGCGTGCGCCATTTCGTTTGTCATGCAGTCGTTCATTGATGAACTTGCACACGCCGCCGGCAAGGATCCCGTGCAGTTCCGCCTCGACCTGATGGCGCGCACACCAATTGCGATGCAGGGTGGTGGCGCGGGCTTCAACGCCGAACGGATGACCGGTGTGTTGAAGATGGTGGCCGAGAAGTCCGGCTGGGGCAAACGGACATTGCCCGCCGGCACCGGCATGGGTGTCGCCTTCCACTTCAGTCATAACGGCTACGTCGCTGAAGTGGCTGAGGTGACTGTCGACGCGCAAAAACGCATCAAGGTGAACAAGGTGTGGGTGGCAAGCGACGTCGGTCGGCAGATCATCAATCCGCTCAACGCGGAGAGCCAGGTGCACAGCGCCGTGATCGACGGTATGAGCCAGCTGATGCTGGAACTGACCGTCGACGGCGGCAAGGTGGCGCAGGGCAACTTCGATTCGTATCCGATCCTGCGTCTGCGCCAGGCCCCGGCGACGATCGAAGCGCACTTCCTGACGTCGGACAACAACCCGACCGGCCTGGGCGAACCACCGCTGCCGCCCGTGATTCCCGCGATCACCAACGCGATCTTTGCGGCGACCGGCACCCGTGTGCGCTCGTTGCCGCTCAGCAAACACGGGTTCAGCTGGAGATAGACCGCACCATGCGCAAGCACCTTCTCGCCATGCTGGCGGGCGTACTCGTGTTGTCGACGGCGGTCGTCCTCCGGGCTTCCACGAACCATGGACCATGGACCCTGCCGGACCCTGGACCACAAAAGACGACCCTCGACGGCATCTACACCAAGGCCCAGGCGGATGGCGCCAAGGCGCAGTACGACAAACTCTGCGCCGAATGCCACGCCTTCACGGTCGCCGCGAAAAAACAGGCGGCCGATCTGCCGCTGGGCGATGAACCGTTTTTCAAGAAGTGGGAAGGCAAGGCCCTCGACGAACTGGTATCGGTCATTGTGTTGACCATGCCCAACGACGGGTCGGCGATTGTGTCTGACGACGAGGCCCTGAATCTGATGGCCTACGTGCTGCAGCAGAATGGTTTCCCCGCAGGGGCGGCACCACTGACCAAGGAGACGGCCTCCGCCGTCCTCGCGCGGCCGAAGAAATAACCCGGCGTGGCTCTGACCGCGACCATTTACAACTTCGACATCGATCTCGCCGACACGGACCGCGGGTGTTACGAGACACTCGCGCTCCGCGTCGCCAAACACCCGTCCGAGAGTGACGAATATCTTGTCGCGCGTGTGCTCGCGTATTGCCTCGAGTACACCGAGGGCCTCGCGTTTTCGAGCGGCATCTCGGATCCGGACGAGCCGACGCTCGCCGTGCGTGATCTGACCGGGGTCATCAGGGTGTGGATCGAAATCGGCCTTCCCGATCCGGCGCGGCTGCACAAGGCCAGCAAGGCCGCGCGGCGCGTGGCGATTTATTCACACAAGGATCCCGGGCAGTGGTTGCGACAGATTGAGGGCGAACGCATCCACCGCGCCGAGGCGGTTGAACTCTACCTCTTTGATCGCGCGTTCATCAGCGCACTCGTGGCGAAACTTGATCGCCGCATGTCGATGGGGGTGTCCATCGCCGACCACAATCTGTTGATTGCGATCGGCGACGATACGATTGAAGGCGAGCTTCTCCCCATGAAGCTCGTCAAGGCGCCATAAAGAAGACTCGAGCCCGCAGTCTCACGGGCTTTCGACAACACAAAATCGATTCCGCCAATGGCCTCGCCTGCACCGACGACAATCGGACGCCCGAGCGTCACCTCCGTGGTCCGACAACTGGTGCACGAAAGGTTGTCGTAGGCCGCACCGTTGACGAGCACGTCTACCGGAGCGCCCCGATCAGCGAGTTGAGCAGGTCCGCCTGTTGCTTCGTGATCTTGCCGGACTTGAACTGCGCGTTCACCTGGTTCCTGAACGCCGTGACCCTGCCCTGGCGGGCGTTCGCGTTGGGAGCCGACGCTATGTTGTCCAGAGCCTTCAACAATTGTCCGGCGCTGCTTCCGCCGATCTGTGTGATCAACTGCCGGAGCCCGGCACTCGTCACGACGACGGTCACGGAGAATGAACCGGACGCGGTTGCTCCGGCCGAATCCGTGACCGAGCAACTGACGTTCGTTGTCCCCAGCGGGAACACTGAGCCGGACACAGGCACACACACGGCCGTGACCGGACCGTCTTCGATATCACTGCCCATCGCCACGTAGGTCACGATGGCGCCGGCCGCGCTCGTCGCATCCGCAGTGATGTTCGCTGGAGCAGTGAACGCCGGTGCGTTGTTGGTGAACCTGACCTCGAACGTCGTCGTGTCGATGCTCGGCGAGTGATTCAGTCCACCAGCGAAACTCGCCGTGGCCGTGGCCATGCCTGGCGCGGTGTTATTCGTGTAGGTCACGCTGACGGCCTCGTTGAGACCACCCGCACCGGTCACCGCCGCCGTGCAGCTTTCCACGGCTGAGCCGGTGTAGGTCACCGAGGCCGGGCACGTCACCACCGTCGTCGACGCCGCCAGGGTGATGGCCACGGCGGCCGAGGCCGTGGACGAGGTCACCGCCGTGCCGGCGGTGCCCAGGGTGTAATTGCCCACAGCGGTGCCGCTGATCGTCGCCGTGGCGGTCACCGTCCGCGCGCCGACGTCGGCGCTGCTGAACGTGCCGGCCGTGGCCGTGCAGGCCACGTCGGCCGCATCAACCGGAATCACGCCGGTCAGC
>CAYRGW010000089.1:0-18062 GCA_964423815.1 uncultured Solibacteraceae bacterium
CGAGGCGCTGCACGCGCTTGCGCGCGTGTTGCGCCGGGGGGCGCACCACACACCGACCGCCTTCGACGAAGCACTCACGCTCGTCTACCGCGTCCTGTTTCTCCTGTTCGCCGAATCTCGCGCGCTGGTCCCCATCCATCACCCGATCTATCGCGAGATGTACACGCTCACCTCGCTCTGTGAAGAGGCGATGCATGCACACTCCATCGGCCTGTGGAACGCACTTGCCGCCATCACCACACTCTCGCGCACAGGCGGCCACATCGATGCCCTGCAGGTCTTTCCCTTCAACGGTCACCTCTTTTCACGTCGAGCCGCGCCCTCACTGGAGTCCGATCGCACTGCCACCCACCCGACACCAAAAAGCCGCGCCCGTGACCACGCACTGCAACAGACACTCCTGTCGCTGGGCACTCGCTCGGCGCCGGTTGGACGTCTGCCGCTGCACTACGGCGACTTCGGCGTGGAACAACTGGGCGCCGTCTACGAACGGGTGCTCGATCTCGACCCGGCGGCCATCGGCACCTTTCGACTCGCCCCTCCCGGGCTCGCTCAAGGCAGGCCTGCCACACAACCGACCACCACCGTCCGCACGACCCACAGCCGCGCCCGCAAGGACTCCGGCACGTTCTACACGCCGCAGGCGATCGCCGACCTGACCGTTCGTCGCACGCTGGGCCCTCTCGTCGCCGGTGTACCCGCTGACCGCATTCTTGAACTGCGCGTGGTTGATCCGTCGATGGGCAGCGGCGCATTCCTCGTCGCCGCCCTGCACTACCTGACCAACGCCTACGAACGCGCAGTGATCGCCGAGCATCGCCTGACCCCGCTTGAAATCGACGACACCACACGGGCGTTCTGGCGCCGCACCATCGCACAACGGTGTCTCTACGGCGTGGACGTGAATCCCGTCGCCGTGCAGGTGGCGCGCCTCTCGATGTGGCTGGCCACACTCGCACACGGCAAACCCCTCGGTTTCCTCGACCATCGCCTTCGTGTCGGCAACAGTCTGCTCGGCACCACACCGGACGAGGTGCGTCGCCCACTCGGCGCACGTCACCATGACATGCCGCTGTTTGCCGGCGTGGACGAACACCTCACGTCGAGCCTCCGGCTGCTGACGACACCGCTCGCACACATGGCACAACAGTCCGATGATTCGGTCTCGGTCGTACGCAGCAAGGAACAGCAATGGGCTCGGCTCGTCAGCGACCACGGTCCTGCCGCCACATGGCTGCGAGTGATGCACCTGTGGTGCGCGCGGTGGTTCTGGCCCGAGGGTCAACAGCGACCGTCCGCCGGTGAACTGGCCGCAGCGGTGGCCGCGCTCACACACGGCCGTAACCACATTGGCGGATCACACCTCGAGCGATGGACACGTGTGGCCTGCGCAGCGGCCGCCACACAGAGGTTTTTCCACTGGCCCGTGGAGTTTGTGGATGCCTTCTACGACGTGAACGGACAACCCCGCGCCGACGCCGGATTTGATGCGGTCATCGGCAATCCGCCCTGGGAGATGGTGCGACGGGATGCACACTCCAATCGACACGGCCAGGGCCGTGATCCGCTGGTGACGTTTCTCCGCGGGTCCGGACTGTATCCACACTGCCGCACGGGTCACGTCAATCTGTATCAGCCGTTTGTTGATCGCTCGCTGCAGCTGGTCAATGCGCGAGGACGGGTTGGCCTCGTGCTCCCCTGGGGGTTCGCCACAGACGACGGGGCGGCGGACCTGCGGCGAGCCATCATCGACCGGGGCGCGCTCGACACGGTGATCGGCTGCGACAACACGCGCGGCCTCTTCCCGATCCATCGCGGTCTCCGTTTCGCCATCATCGCCTTCCGCTCCACTCAGCGGCCCGTGCCGGACGCGGCACCGACACGGGCGACGTTTGGTCTCAGAACCGCAGAGGAGGCGGAAACGATTCCGGAACATGGGGAACCCGAAGAAGACCGCACGTTGCCTGTGCTCCTGGACCCGGCAACATTGACGATGCTTGGTGGGCCGACACGGCGACTGCTCGACCTGCGACGGGTGGAGGATGTGGACTGGGTGCGCCACATCCGACGGTTTCCCCCGTTAAGCGCACCCGATGGGTGGCACGTGACGTTTGGCCGGGAGCTGAACGCGACCGACGACCGCAGCCTGTTTGACCGCCGCGAGGACTGGCGCGCTTCTGCACACACGCTGCTTGTCGCAGAGGGCAAACACATCGCGCCCTTCCACTTTGATCGACGCGGGCCCACACAGACGATTCAGACCAGTGTCGCGGCCACGAGGTCTGTCGATCGGCGCTACACCAGGCCGCGACTGGCCTATCGCGACGTCTCCGGTGTGGGCAATACCCACGCCCTCGTCGCCGCGATCATTCCCGCCGGGGTCATCACCACACACACCTTGTTTTGTCTGAAGACCAGGATCCCAATCGAGCAGCAGCACTTCCTCTGCGGCCTCTTTAACTCGGCCGTGTTCGACCGCCTCGTCCGCCTCGAGATGGGCAGTCACGTAACCACGACGCTGATTGAGAACCTCCCTGTCCCCCTCTGGACTGGCTCGCCCGTACAACGCGAGATCGCCGCCCTCGCCAAGGACCTCGCGGACCTCGGGACTTCGAGACCTCGGGACCCCGGGACTTCGGGACTTCGGGACCTTGACTTCCCGGGACCCCGCAGCAGGCTCAACGTCCTCGTCCGCGTAATGTACGACCTCCCGCCCGGTGCGTTATAGTCCCTTTCGCGTGCCGAACTACGGGTTTGTCATTGATTTAAAGAAGTGCATCGGGTGCCACGCGTGCTCGATCGCGTGCAAGTCCGAACACGACATTCCGGTCGGCGTGAACCGGTGCTGGGTCAAGACAGTCGAAAAGGGCCGGTTCCCGGACGCCGAACGCCTGTTCCTCCCGGTGTTGTGCAATCAGTGCACCGACGCGCCCTGTATGAACATCTGCCCGACCAGCGCCCTCTTCCGGCGCAAGGACGGGATCGTTGATCTGCATGGTGATGCGTGTATCGGCTGCAAGGCCTGCATGGCCGCGTGCCCCTACGACCAGTTGTTCATCGACCCGAACACACGCACGGCCGAGAAGTGCAACTTCTGCGCAAATCGCATCGAGAACCAGCTGGAGCCGGCGTGTGTGAGTGTGTGCCCCACCGAGTGCCGGATCTTTGGTGACCTGGACGATCCGGCCACCAAGGTCGCGCAGATCGTGGCGCAGCAGGATTTTTCGGTGCGCAAGCCGGAAAAGGGCACGGGACCGAAGATTTTTTATCTCGCGGCAGACGACAGCATCATCAAACCGGAAATTGCGACGCGGCCGTTTATCTTCAAGGAAGGCAACGTCCACCTGCGCCCACTCGGCGCACTTGAACCCGATCCACTGCACCCCGAAGTCCCGCGTGTGGACTACGACGCCCCGCACAAAAAGGCGTGGGGCATGGACTTGGTGTTGTACCTGCTCGCCAAGGGCATCTCGACCGGCGCGTTGTTCCTGGGCGCGCTGTTCTGGTTGATGGGCGACACGTCCGCCCTTACCGGCATCGTCTCGCCGCTGATCGCGACGGTGTTTGCGATCGCCACGGCGGCCGTCCTGGTCTGGGACCTCGAACGGCCCGAGCGGTTTTATTACATCCTGACCCGTCCGAACTGGACGTCCTGGATGGCACGTGGTGCCTTCATCCTGACTGCCCACGGGGCCATTGCCGGGCTGTGGATATTTGCGTGGTTGCTCGACCTCCCGATTGTCATCACGATCTTCGCGGTGCTCGCGTTGCCGGTGGCGTTCGCGGCGACGGCCTACACGGGGCTGCTCTTTGCGCAGGGCCTCGCGCGTGACCTCTGGCAGGGATGGCATCACACGGTGGACCTGTGTGCGCAGGCGGCCGCCGAAGGCAGCGCCGCGTTGCTGCTGGCCGCGATGGTTGTCGACGTGGATCCGGCCACACTCCAGGCACTGGGCTGGACACTCGCGGGCGCCACGGTCGTGCACCTGTTGATTCTGGTGGCGGAGAACCTGGTGCTCCGCAGTCACAGTCGTCATCACGAACTGGCCGTCCGGCAGATTCGTTCGGGCGCCTACTCCCGGTTGTTCTGGTCTGGTGCGCTGGGCCTGGGCGGCGTTGCGCCACTCCTGCTCTTCTGGCTCGCCTCGGTGACAGGTTTCTCCATGCTGGCTCTGGTCCCCATGGCGCTGGTCACCCTCGCCGGCTCACTCGCGTGGGAATACATCTGGGTGGAGGCGGGGCAATGCGTCCCCATCTCGTAATGGGGCAATGAGGCAATGGGCCAATGACTGAGTTTCGATCTCACCCGCCCGTTTCTGACTGGGACAACTACGTCGATTTTGAATCGACCAGCTGGCCGAAGAAGGATCGACGCAACTACTGGATCATTCCGAGCATCTGTTTTAACTGCGAGTCGGCGTGCGGCATCCTGGCGTACGTCGACAAGGATTCGCTCAACGTTCGGAAGATTGAAGGCAACCCGGTCCACCCGGGGAGCCGCGGGCGCACGTGCGCCAAGGGTGTCGTGACACCCAACCAGCTCGAAGATCCGGATCGCATCCTGTATCCACTGAAGCGCGTTGGCAAACGTGGCGGCGGTGAGTGGGCGCGGGTGACGTGGAACGAAGTCCTGGAAGACATTGCCGGACGTGTACGCAAGGCGATCACCGAGGACCGCAAACGCGAAATCATGTACCACGTGGGTCGGCCTGGCGAAGACGGCTACGCCAATCGTGTCATTCAGTCGTGGGGTCTCGACAGTCACAACAGCCACACCAACGTGTGCTCGTCGTCTGCCCGCCTTGGCCACTTCCTGTGGACCGGCGCGGATCGGCCGTCACCTGATTACGCAAACGCCAAGACAATCCTGTTGCTCTCGTCGCACCTGGAGTCGGGCCACTATTTCAACCCGCACGCGCAGCGCATCATCGAGGGCAAAGCCGCCGGCGCCAAACTCATCGTGATGGACCCGCGCATGTCCAACACGTCGGCCAAATCCGACCTGTGGCTGCCGGCCAATCCCGGCACAGAAGGTGCGTTGCTCCTCGCGATCGCGCGGTATCTGATCGATCACAAGAAGTACAACCGCCCGTACGTCGAGAAGTGGGTGAACTGGGAGCAGTACCTCGACGCGATGCGGCCGGATCTGCCGAAGACGTTTGATGCGTTTGAAGAGGCGCTCAAGCAGGAATACGAATTGTTCACACCGGAGTACGCCGAAATCGAAACGGGTGTGCCCGCGCACAAGATCGTTGAAGCCGCTGAAGCCATCGCGTCAGCGGGCACGGCGTTCGCCACCCACAGTTGGCGCGCGGCGGCCGCCGGCCACCTCTGGGGATGGCAGATTACACGCACGCTGTCCCTGCTCGTCGCTCTCATGGGCGCCATCGGCGAAAAGGGTGGCGTCAACCTGCATACCACCAACAAGTTCGTCCCGAAACATCCGAACCCGCCGCCGGCACCGAACTACTGGAACGAATTGTTGTTCCCGAAGGAGTTCCCGCTCTCCTTCCACGAGATGAGTTTCCTGCTGCCGCACTTCCTCAAGGAAGGTCGCGGCAGACTCGACGTGTATTTCACGCGTGTCTACAACCCGCTCTGGACCAACCCCGACGGCTTCACGTGGATGGAAGTGCTCGAGGACGAATCAAAGATCGGCATGCACGTTGCGCTCACGCCGATCTGGAGCGAGACCGCGTGGTTCGCGGACTACGTTCTGCCGATGGGTCTGGGCACCGAGCGCCACGACACGATGAGTCAGGAAACCCACGCCGGCCGATGGCTCGGGTTCCGACAGCCGGTCAAACGTGTCGCGCTCGAGAAACAGGGCAATCCCGTTGCGCTTACACACGAGGCCAATCCCGGTGAAGTGTGGGAAGAGTCCGAGTTCTGGGTCGCGTTGTCCTGGAAGGTGGATCCGGACGGCTCACTCGGCATCCGCAAGTTTTTTGAATCCCCGTATCGCCCTGGCGAAAAGATCACCATGGACGACTATTACGGCTGGATGTTCGAGAATTCGGTGCCCGGCCTGCCCGAAGCCGCCGCCAAAGAAGATCTCACGCCGCTGCAGTACATGCGCAAGTACGGCGCGTTCAAGGTCGATGAGGTGGCGTACAGCAAGGCGTACGAAGAGTCCGGGTTCACGACGCCGTCAAAGAAGCTCGAGTTTTTTTCGACGACACTCGCCGAGTGGGGCTGGCCCGAGCACGCGATTCCCCGCTACGTGCCCGGTCACGTCTACTGGCGCGACCTGAACCGGTCGGAGAACGAGTTCGACCTGCTGCCAAACTTCCGGCTGCCGACACTCATTCACACCCGTTCGCCCAACAAGTGGCTGTATGAGATCTCACACAGCAATCCACTCTGGATGGCAACCGGTGACGCCGCGCGCCTTGGCATTGCCACAGGTGACCTCGTCAAGGTGAACACGGGCATCGGATTTTTTGTGACGCGCGCATGGGTCACCGAAGGTATCCGCCCGGGCGTGGTGGGCATGTCCCACCACCTTGGCCGGTGGCGTCTGGACGAGGACAAGGGCGGCTCGCGGAACGCCACGGCCCTCGTCAAAATCGCGCGATCGGCGGACGGCAGGGTGGAAATGCGCCAGGTGCACGGGGCCCAGCCGTTCTCCAGCAAGGACCCCGACAGCAGCCGCGTCTGGTGGACCGAGGTTGGTGTGCACCAGAATTTGACCTTCCCGGTCCAGCCAGACCCCGTCTCCGGCATGCACTGCTGGCATCAGAAGGTTCGACTGGAAAAGGCCGGTCCCGACGATAATTATGGCGACGTCATGGTGGACACAAACAAATCCCACGAGCTCTACAAGGAGTGGATGGCGAAAACCCGTCCTGCGCCGGGCCCCGATGGCACCCGGCGGCCCGCGTGGTTTGATCGTCCGTTGCGGCCGACGCCTGACGCGTACAAACTGCCCAGCGAATGAATCAGTCCCGCCTGCTCCTGGTCTCTGTCTGTGCCGTCGCGGCATTGCAGGTCCTCGTGTGGGCGGGCGCAGAGCGTGACTGGCTCACGTCGGGGCAGGCCACCGCGCTGCACCTCCTGATTGCATGGAGCGCAATTTTTGGGCTGGCCCTGGCGGCCTCACGGCTCATCGCCACGCTCAAGTCCGAGCTCCAGGAACGTCGCGTCCAGCACGAAGCCACACTCACCGAGTTTGCGCAGTTGGGCACGCTCAACGAAATGTTGACGATGGCCGGTCGCTCCAAGGACGTGGGACTCGCCTTCCAGGCGCTTGCGCGTCGGATCGGCACGCTCATCACCTGCGATCGCCTCGGTCTGGCGCTGGTGAAAGACGATGGCCAGTCGCTGCAGGTTTACAGTTCACGCGTCAGCGAACCCGAGCGTCGGCGGCGCCCACGCCCGGAGCTGCAGTTCAGTCTGGAACGCAGCATTTTTGGTCAGGTGATCCGGACGTGTGAGCCGGTGCTGATCGAGGACACGAAGGTGTTTGCCTCGGACTTCCATGACGCGAGCGTGCTCGCGTCGCAGGGGTTTCACTCGTTGCTCATCCTGCCGTTGATTTCGCGTAACCGCGCGATCGGCGCCCTCACGGTCATCTCGAAGAAGACGGCGGCATTTGACGTCTCCCACCGGGACATCCTGCAGCCGCTCGCTGAAGTACTCGCGTTTGCCTACGTCGTTCAACACCAGTATCTGGCGCTGGACAGATTCAAGACGATGGAGGCGACGGCGGAGATGACATTGTCCATCGCGACCGACATCAACAGCGGGTTGCAGGTGATCGCCGGTCAGTGCGGGATCATGCAGAAGCTGCACCCGGCCTCGGCCGACGAGATCGAAGTGGTGGCGCGTCAGACCGAACGCATTTCGTCACTGCTGGACCGCATGCGCAACGCCGCCGACGAACGCCTGCGTGAAGCCGCCGCCAGCGCCGGCACAATTCCCTCAAGCCCCGAAGAATTCGCCGACGACGACTCGTTACGGTGATTCGCGACCACGCGGCGAGCTGAATGTAGGGCGAGCCGCTCTGGCGTGGCTAAAGCCAACGCCCTACGAAGGCCCGACGGCTCCGAAGAGGACTCCCGACTTCCAGATTTTGTACGCCGTTGAGATGACGAGCAGCAGCAGCACACCTGCGGCTGCCCAGGCAAATGCGCGGGGACGTGTGGACCACTCGTCGAGCAGCACCGAGACAACATTCAGTGCCGGGATAAGGACCAGCAGGGCGAGCCCGGTCCAGATCAGCGCGGTCGCCACTTCCTGAACCGGGCCGGTGACCAGGAACCACATCACCAGACCCATGCCGAGGCACGCGGACGTGGCGGCCAACGCAATGCGCAGCGATGAACGAAGGCGTGCGGCAGAGGTGATGGTGCTCATTTGAAGAAGAAGTACTCCGCCGAGACCCCGGCGAGGATCACGGCCATCAGTATCTTGAGCGCACGGACGCTGACACGGGAACTGATCCAGAAGCCTGCCCGCGACCCGGCGAGCACACCCAGGACTGCGGCGGCGGCCAGGGCGGGCATCGTGAGGTGACCGCGCAGGTAATAGTCGATGACGGCCGGCATGGCGGTGACGCCGAGTACCACGGCGCTGGTGGCCGCAGCCACACGCATCGGGATACCGCACCAGGAGTTGAGCGCCGGCACCACCAGGACGCCGCCGCCAACGCCAGCCAGTGACGAAATGATGCCGGCCACATACGTCACGGACAATCCGAACGGGAGCCGCTTGAGGCGGTACGCGACCAGTTGCCCCGTGTCGGGATCCTCCACGCGGCCACCCAGCAGCCCGACTTCGGTGACGCTGGGATCAAGCACGTTGCGCGCGTTAATCCGCGCGATCATGACGATCGCCACCAGCAACGCTGTCCCGGCGAAAATCAGTTCGCGTGAGCGTTCATCCACATAGTTGAGGATCCACAGTCCGCTCAGCGCCCCGATCGCGGCCGCGACCTGCAGCACCATCGCCAGTCGAGCGTTGGCGTACTTTCGACCGGCCGATGACAACGAGACAAAATTTGAGGTGGCGATGACCGTGACGAGACTGATCGCCATCGCTTTGTCGATGGGAATATTCAGCGCGATGTTGAGCAGCGGCACAAGAAAAATGCCGCCGCCAAGCCCGAGCATGGCGCCCAGACTGCCGGCTCCGACGCCGGCCAGCATCACAAACAGCGCCGTCAGCACCGCCTCATGGCCTCATTGCCCCATTGCCTCATTGCCTCATTGCCTCATTGGCCCATCGACCATGGCCTGAGCACGGCATAAAGCCCTTGCATGATGGGCGTCGGCACGCCGACATCGCGACCACGACGCACAACCGAACCGGGCAGTGACTCCACCTCGATACGTTTGCCGGCCTGCAGGTCGATGAGCAACGACGACCGCGTCGACGCAGGAATTCCGCCGGTGTATTTCGCGATGTTGTCTCGCACATCAGCAGCGACATCGATACCCGACGCGCGCGCAACGCGCTCAACTTCCGCGACGGCCTCCATAAACGTAGCCCTCGCTTCGTCGTCTTCCCAGATGGCGCCAATGGGTTTGCGCGCGGCACCGGTAAAGGCGGCAAACGGCGCGAGGTAGATGAACTTCTCCCAGAGCGGGATCCGCGCGTCGGCGACTGGCTCTGCGTGGATGTCGGCGCCCAACATGAGGTCGGCGAGATCCTTCACGCGGGATGTGACCTGCGCCGGCGGATCAAAGACCTCGCCAAAAACAATCCGGCGATGACTGCCGGTCTGCCGAATCACACCAGGCGCTTCAATCGCTGTCGCGATGTAGGTGGGCCCCGCGAGCACGCGGCTTTCGCCGATGACTCCCGCGAGATCCGAGGCGCTGTCCACGCCATTCTGCAGCGTGAGCACACAGGTGTCCGGCCCAAGCAGCGGAGCAATCAGCGGAAACGCAGACGTGTTGTCGTAGGTCTTGACCGTCAGGATGACCACATCCACGGGGCCGATTTTTGACGGGTCGTCTTCGGCCGGCACCTTCACCGTGAAGTCGCCCTGGACACCGATGATCCGGAGGCCGTTGGCCCGAATGGCGTCGCGATGGGCGCCGCGGGCCACAAAACTCACGTCCGCACCGGCGCGCGAGAGCAGCGCTCCGTAGTAGCCACCCACCGCCCCGGCACCGATGATCGCGATCTTCATGTCGGCGTCATTGTACGCCCGGAACTTCAGGCGGTCCGGCGAAACACGGCTTCGTAGATCACCGGGCCGCTGATCTGCACCGTGGCGTGTGTCGGGCGGTTGTATTCGCGGAGGGGCACGGCCGGCTCCCGATCAAAGCCGGCATCACACATCTCATCCACCAGTTGTGTCTCGGTCAGGAAACACTGTGGCTGTCCCGAGAACTGCGTGAAAACAAACGGCTCGCCCGGCACCGGTGCGACCGCGGCAGGCAGCGTATGCCGTGAAAAGGTGAAGACAAAGAGCGCGGCACCCGGCTTTGCCACACGGGCAGCCTCTCGCACGCCTTGACGGAACTGCGCGGAGGACTGCGCGAGATTCCAGATGCCGTGCGCAATCACAAGGTCCGCGCAGGCGTCCGGCAGCGGCAGCGTCTCCATCGGGGCGGAGTGCCACTGGACCCGCGTAGCGACTCCCTGAGCGTCGGCGCGTGTGGCCGCTGCCTCGAGCATTGGTGTGGACAGATCCGTCCCGATGACCGACCAGCCCATCTCCGCCAGGGGGACGGCGTTGCGCGCAGCACCGCAGCCGATGTCAACGACGGTGCCGAGGCCGCC
Organism: uncultured Solibacteraceae bacterium; assembly: GCA_964423815.1. Taxonomy (GTDB): domain Bacteria; phylum Acidobacteriota; class Vicinamibacteria; order Vicinamibacterales; family SCN-69-37; genus SYFT01. The sequence continues at coordinate 10,735 of CAYRGW010000089.1, forward strand.
GAGGCGATCCAGTTCGGCGCGGGCAAACGTCATCAGGACGTCGTTCGGGGAGGCCGTCGCAAATCCCACAACGGTCCCGGCAGAACTCCAGGGGGTGCCTGAAAGTGGATCAGTCTTCACTTCGCCACATTACACCATTACACCTTCGTGGTATACCATGGTGTAACCATGGCCCTGAACATCAAGAACGTCACCGTTGAACGACTCGCCGGTGAGGTTGCCCAACTGACGGGGGAATCAAAAACTGAGGCTATCCGCAAGGCACTTGAGGACCGGAAGCGTCGTCTCGTTGCAGCACCCGCAGGGGACCGGCGCGCGGCGGTGCTGGCGTTCCTCAAGAAACGCGTCTGGACCGGGATCCCCAGGAATGAGAAGGGACGCGTCCTCACTCGGGCGGAAGAGGACGCCATTCTCGGCTACGGCCCGGACGGCGTATGACCCTGGACTCATCGGCGCTGATCGCCATCCTGTTCTGCGAGCCCAACTACCTCGACCTTGTGGACCGCATCCTTGAGGCAGACCACGTCCGTGTAGGTGCGCCGACGCTGGTGGAGGCGGGCATGGTGTTCACGGGGCGTGGTGGCGCGCGGAGCGCAGAGTCCATCGAGGGCCTGATTCGGGAACTGAATGTAACGGTGGTCCAGTTTGGCGAAGCCGAATGGCAGGCAGCGATGGAGGCGTTCCGCCGTTATGGTCGTGGACGGCATGCCGCCGCGCTCAATTACGGCGACTGCCTCGCATATACCACGGCACGCACCGCACGCGACACCCTGCTGTTTGTCGGCAGCGATTTTTCGAAGACGGACATCACGCCGGCGTGAATGCCCTTTACGCCAGCAGTGTCCGCACCACATCCCGCGCGCTGTAACTCGCGGCGTCAGGCGCCAGGAACCGCACTGCCGCCAATACGTCGTCGCCCATCGTGATGATCGCCGGCTCCACATGGCGGCCGGCGCGCACCTGCGGGAGCCCGGTGGTGGCCACCAGGGCGTTGCAAATACAAACACGTCCCTGCGTCGCGGCCAGGTCGCCACCCTTCGAGGCGTACAGACTGACCGGTTCAGCCGGGCATCGGAATTCCACCCCGCCATCCTCGGCCTGGAAGGCCTCGCGCAGGTATCCAAGGTCACAGATGCGCGGGCGTGCCTGCAGCACTGCGGGGTCGGATAACGTGCCGGGCACCACCGCCACCTTGAAGGGGAATCCCGCCGGTGAGGCAACCGGGCTCGTGTGCACGTGCGCCTGACCCGCACGGGCCTCATCGATCAGTCCCTGTCGCAGATCCGGTCGGAGGCCGGACTCATCACACAGGGCAAACGCCGTCCCGACCTGAATACCGCTTGCACCCACGTCGAGAGCCTCTCGCAGTTTGCCGGGCGCACCACATCCACCCGCGAGCCAGAACGGCAGCCCGAGCGCGCGCAGCTTCTCGAGGTTCACCACGTCGCGGTCGCCGTAGACCGGCTCCCCCTTCTCGTCCAACTGCATCGTCCCTCGTGGCGGCGCGTTGTGTCCGCCGGCGGTTGGAGCTTCGACGATGAAGCCATCGACGCGGCCGTTGGCGCGGCGATGCAGGGTGAGGGCAAGGACGTCGGACGCGATGATGGCGAGGAAGGTCGGGCGGAGCAGTGGTGCCGCGTCCGGACCGAGACCAACGACGGCCTGCGGATCAAAGGTCATCGTGTGCGCATCCGATGCGGCGCCCGTGACGTTGAGTGGATAGGTGGCTGCTTCGTGATTGACGTATTTGTCGAGCACACCGGGAATTTTCAACGGGATACCCGCGCCCATCAGCACGTAGCTGACGCCGGCGAGCATTGCGCCGTAGATGGATGGCAGGTGCGGGATCTGGATTTTTTCGAGATAGTTGATGCCGACCGGATTGTTGTGCCCCTCACGCGCGAGAAACACCTCGACGAAGTTGGCGACGACGCAGAGGGCGAGCCACTCGTTGGTGGGTGTGGTGCTCGCCATGGACGGGAGGGCAAAGGACGCGGTTTCCGGTTTGCCGCCGGGGATGTAATAGGTGTCCCAGATCTGCTGGGCGAGGTGTGGCACCGGGAACGCGTCGAGCGCGCGGCGCATGTGGCCCCCCGGGTCACCCATCTGCAGCCTGCGCGTGAGCACCTGGTCGAGCGCGGTGCCACTGACCACCCCGAGTTGCCCTTCCGCCGACACCGCGCGGGCGAGCCGCCAGTCCGAAATCCCGACGCCCATGCCACCTTGGATAATCAGCGGTGCCGTAGCCATACGTGCAGCGTACGCCCCCTGCGCCCCGCCGCGTGTAAGTGTTGTGTAAGACCTTTTTTACGGGACGCCGCCCGCCTGTTACTGCGCCAGCACCTCCCGCACTTGATGCGCAAGTGCGGCCGGGGAAAACGGTTTCTGCAAAAAATTCACTTCTTCGTGGAGGATGCCGTGCCGGACAACGGCATCGTCGGTGTAGCCGGAGAGATAAAGCACCTTCATCTCTGGATGGAGTTGCAGCAGCCGCTCAGCGACGACGCGCCCCCCCATGCCCGGCATCACCACGTCTGTGATGAGCAGATGAATCCTCTCACGGTGATTGGTGGCGATCCGCATGGCCTCCTCGCCGTGGCTCGCTTCCAGGACGGTATAGCCATATTGCTGCAATGTGAATCGGGCCAGGGCGCGAACGGCGTCCTCGTCCTCGACCAGTAATAACGTCTCTGTTCCGCGCGCAGCGGGACCGATATCCGACGAGGCTTTTGCAGCCGACGCGGCATCTTCGATGCGCGGGAAGTAGATCGTGAACGAGGTGCCGACGCCCGGTTCGCTGTCGACCTCGACTGCGCCGTCGCTTTGTTTGACGACGCCGTGCACCACAGCGAGGCCGAGTCCCGTGCCCTTTCCCGGCCCCTTGGTGCTGAAAAACGGTTCAAACAGGTGACGTTTGACCTCGTCGCTCATGCCGACTCCAGTGTCCTTGACCTGCAGCATCACGTACTCGCCTGGCCGTATGCCCGCATGGCGCCGGGCGTGGTCTTCGTCCAACACGACGTTGTTTGTGGTGATCGTAAGAGTGCCGCCTTGCGGCATGGCGTCGCGGGCGTTCACGGCCAAATTCAGAAGCACCTGCTCCAGTTGTCCGGGATCGGCTTTGACACTTCCGAGGTCGGGGCGCAACGCCGTCGACAGGTCGATGTCTTCTCCGATGACGCGACGGAGCATCTTGTCCGTGTCGCGAACGACATCGTTGAGGTGCAACACCTTGGGAGACAGTACCTGTTTCCGGCTGAAGGCCAGCAGTTGCCGGGTCAACGATGCCGAACGCTCGCCGGCCTTGCGGATTTCCTCGAGCAACTCCCACTTGGGATCATCAGGCGGGATCGATCCAAGCAGGAGCTCACTGTACCCGTTGATGATGGTCAGCAGGTTGTTGAAGTCGTGCGCCACGCCGCCAGCCAGTTGCCCGATGGCCTCCATCTTCTGCGCCTGCCGCAATTGCTCCTCAAGCACCTTCTGGTGGCTGACGTCGAGGAATGTCACCACCGCACCAATCAGCTCCTTGCCTCGCCACATGGGGTAGGAAAAATAGTCGGCGTCGAACTTTGTGCCGTCGGCACGCCAGAAGACCTCGTCCTTGACGTGAACGCCCTGCCGTGTGCGCATCGCCAAGACGATCGGGCAGTCTTCTTCGGGGTACGGACGGCCATCCGCATGGCGATGGTGGATCAGCGCGTGCATGTTTCGGCCATTCAGTTGTCCGGGGTCGGCATAACCAAGGAGTCGCGCACACGTCGGGTTCGCCAGCATGCAGTTGCCGTGGAGGTCGATGCCGTAGATGGCCTCGGCGGTGGAGTCGAGCAACAACTGGACGAGTTCCTCGCGCTCGCGAGCGGTATCGGTGGCCTGCTGGCGTTCCGCCTCTCCGGCCATTACCGAGCGCAGGCGGTCGAGCCACCAGTCGAGTCGTCGTCGTTTGAACTCCGATACCGGCATCGGGTCGGGCCTGAGAACGAGTTCCGGAGGTTGGTAGTAGGGATTGGGGCAGACCATGCCGGAGATGGCCACCAGAGGGTGAGTGACGAGCAGATCGTGGATGAGCGCGGGATCAAACCGCGGCCGCAGGTAGTGGCACGCGATCACGGCCTGGTGAGTGGCCAGGAACTCGTTGAGCATGGCCTCGTATTCGACCAGCCGATCGCCTTCCAGATTTGCGGCGAGCGCCCAGGACATCTCTCCCTGGAAGCGCAAGCCTGTGTATCCGTCGGCAAGCGCCGCGGCCTCACACTCCGCCAGATAGTCGAGCATCCCGCGCGCGTCGAACTTCCCTGCTCGCAGGTAGACGTCGTGTTTGGTCAGGATCTTGAGCGAGCCTTTTTTGGTCTCCGAGGCCACACTCACGCCGAGGGCATCAAATCGCCCGACGAGTTCGTCGAAGGGTGAATCGTGGGCGACGTAGAGGCAGCGTTCGCCACGGTGCAACCCGGCGGCGATAAACGCCACGGCGCTCGCGGTCTGTTCGGCGAGGCTGTCGTGAATCGGGCAGAGGTGGTCGCCCAGGCGGAGGTTTGAGACCTCGTGTTCCACTCGACTTGCCATGTTGCCCCCCGCCCGTTGGCTTGGCTGTCAGTTGCGGCGCACATCATCGCACGCGCGGGGGTCGGGTGCGCGCAATTCGTCTCGCCCGTTTCAGGTCGCCGAGCCGGTGCGTGCCCGCCGCGCCGCAACAACAGCACCAATCAGCAGGCCGAAGATCATTCCGAGCGCAAGTTTGCCGAAGAGGATCCCCACGAGCATGCCAAGGAGCAGGCCACTGCCTGCTGTGAGTCCCGATTTCATGTCGCCTCCATCGCGGTAACGAACTCGTTTCGACGGTCTAGCCCCGACGTTTGGGCGCTTTTTTCCCAAGTCGGCGTAACTCCTTCAGGACCGTTGGCGGCATCTCTCGACACCCGCAGGCCTTCGCATGGGCGACGTGCCACTGGACCCGCTGGCTCAGGGTAGAGCCCATCGGCATGACATGTTCTTTGTGCCACTTCGCGTTTATCACCGGTGAACTCCGATCTAGTCAATCAATCTGTCAGCACGTGCGTGGGCACAGCACGTCTCCATCGCATCCGCGATCACTCGCGCGCCCGCCAGCGTCCCCACGTTACCGGCCCAGCGACATCGTCCGACATCGGCGACCCGGACAACTTGAGCGCGAGCTTGATCTGGCCGTGGTGATAACCCTCATGAAAGATGAGGAATTGGATGAGATGCAGGGGGTGGGCGAAGTCCTGGTCGAGCGCGCGGCCTTCCCCCACCCGGCGGGCGACGGCGTCACGCACCCAGGCGGCGCTGGCGTTTAGCTGTGCCGCCTGAAGTTCGACGTCACGTTCGTCGCGCCATTCGCCTTCGGGTTTTGGCGCGCCAATTTCCGGCACATTCTCCAGCACGGAGCACAGCCGTTCGTGGTGCATGTGACTGAACATCGACGCCACGCTCGGGCTGCCCTCGGTCACGTTTGCGCCAAGCGCGTCTGCGGGAATGGCGCGCAGCAGGTTCACAAGCACCTCGTTGTGCCGGTCCCAGCCAGTGAGTACGGCGGTCAACAAGTCAGATGACATCTCACTTCACCCCGAGCACAACCTCGGCAGGCATGACCTGCTCCACGCGATAACGGCCACCACTGAGTGAAGTCAGCAGCATCAGGTTCGCCGGGGTATTGGCTGCCGACGGCACCACCAGCGCCGAGTCGGCCAGGACCAGTTCTGCGCCGACCGAAGCGCCATCCGCCAGGGGCGCGAGCACCTTGCCGATCCCGTCCACGTTGAAGGACGTCGCGGCGAGGCCGAAGTTGCCGGTGCCGCCAATCGTGAGGCTCAACACGGCGGTGCGTTTGCCGTTTTCGACGCGGACGCGGCGAACGCCCACAAGACCCACGTCGATCACTTGTGGCGCCTCGCCTTCCTTCCGAGTAATGGCCACGCTGCGAATCACCGTGTGAAAGCCTCCGCCGGAGTTCTCCGGCAACGAGTCGTAACGGGCCGTGTCCGCTCGATGCACCGACCCGTCCGCCAGCGCATGCAGCGACCGCACGAGCGCGATGTAGTTGAGCTTCACCAGCATTGGATCCGGCTTGGCGTCGGGCCACGGGCCGGTCTCGATCAGGAGCACGGGTGTGCCGGCGAGCGTCAACTGGTCACCAAACGCGCGCGGCTCAAACGAATCGTCGTACCGACCGAGGCGGCCCATCGCGTACGGCTCGAGCGAATCACGAATCACAGCGCCGAGTTTTTTGGTGAGTACACGACCGTCATTCATCGACCGCGCCTCGTCGTAGGCGACCGACAACAACGAAATCGCCGCGCCCTTCATCGGCGGGCCCACCGACGTCCGCCAGTTCTGATTGTGCAGGTTGTAACCCACCCTCGGATTCAAAGTGTCGCGCAGCGACTTGAGCACACGTGCTTCCGGCGTGGCGAGGTCCAGCGCGTCACGATTGATGTCGATGTTCTGCACGTTCCGTCGTTGGAACCGCTCCGCGCCATCGGGATTCAGCATCGGCACGGTGTGCACAGTGAGCTGATTGAGCAGATGCGCCACCGCAGGTTCGTCCTGATGCCTGCGGATGTATTCGTAGAGATCAAACAACGCCGAGGTCGCCGTGGGTTCGTCGCCATGCATCTGCGACCACATCAACACCACAAACGACCCGCGCCCGAACGACACACTCCAGATTTCCCGGTTTTCGACCGACCGGCCTTCTTCCTTCACCTGGAAGAGTGACCCGCCGGAATCACGAATGGCACTCACCCGCTGCCTGACTTCCGCATGATCCACCAGCGGAGACAGCGGCGAGGACACCTTCTCGGCATCCCACATCCGCGCGAGTGTCGGAGCATTTGGCCCAGCGGGACCACCAACGGGCGGACTGATCGACGGGCGTACGGGCGCACTGGCGCACCCGGCCAGAGCAAACACCAGCAGAATCGCGAAGGGGCGGAGACTCACGACTTAAAACGAATGCGCGTCGTCGTCCCATCGGGCGCGACAAAAAAGAGGCTGTCGTATTCCGTCTCGGCCAGGGTGACGTCCGCGCCACCAAGCGCCTTGATGATCGCGGGCACGGTGTTGGAGTGGCCGACCACCAGCACGGCGCCCGTGGTGGTGGCCCTGATCTTTGCAATGAGCGCGGCCTGATCCCTCGCCGGGATGACCTCGGCCGTGACCTTCAACGCCTGAGCCAGCGGCGCGGCCGTGTCTTTGGTTCGCGTGTACTCGGTGGTGTAAATCGCGGTCACGCCCGCGTCCTTGAGCATCGCGGCCAGCGCCTGCGCGCGCGCCTTGCCCGCAGCGGAGAGCGCCGGGTCGCTGGC
>CAYRGW010000090.1:0-17685 GCA_964423815.1 uncultured Solibacteraceae bacterium
GGCCGGGGCGGCGCGCCGGCGGAAATCCTCTGGGCCCACGCCGAGATTTCCGTGGACGGTCGCGACCTGAGCGACATCGGGCTGCAGTTGCAGAAGGGCATGACCATCTCGGGCCGTCTGGCGTTTGACGGGACGACGTTGATGGCCCCCACCGACTTCAGCCGTGTGCGCGTCTCGCTGATCACCGTCGGCACCCAGGACGGCGACTTTGGCGGTGTGCCCAACGCCACCGTGGATGCGAGCGGTCGGTTCACGATCATCGGCGTGCCGCCCGGCAAATATTCGTTGCGTGGCACTGCACCGGCAGGCACCGGTGGTCCCGGTGTGGGCGCGGGTGGCGCGCTCGCTCCGGGCGGATCGGGCAACTGGATTCTGCGGTCGTCGATCGCCGGCGGGCGGGACACACTCGACTTCCCGCTCGAGCTGGGTCCGAACATGAACATCAGCGATGCGGTACTGACCTTTGCCGACCGCACGACCGAACTCACCGGCGTGCTGCAGGATGCGCAGGGTACGGCGACGTCGGACTACACGATCATTGTGTTTCCGACCGACTCACAGTTCTGGGTGCCGCAGTCGCGGCGCATTCAGTCCGTGCGTCCCGGCACCGACGGCCGCTACACCGTGCGGAACCTGCCGCCGGGGCAATACGCCATAGCCGCAGTCACCGACGTGGAGCCCGGCGAGTGGTTCGACCCGACGTTCCTGCAGGAACTGACAGGGGCGTCCATGCGCATCACCCTCGCGGACGGGGATCGCAAGACGCAGGATATCCGGCTGTCCGGCGGTTAAGGTACGCCTCTGGCGCGGCTAAAGCCGCCGCCCTACAAAAGAACGCGTTAGCGGCGCAGCTCTTTGAGCCGCACACGGCCGCGTCGGATCACCAGCCAGATGATGGTGATCAGCACGATCACGGCGGCGGCGAACGCGCCGGCAAACAAATACATCGTCTGATGCAGGATCGACTCGGCGTCGGTGATGACCTCCATCGCGAGGGGCGCACCGCTGAGTCGCGTAGTAAGGTGCTGCTCCCAGGCCAGGATATTGCCGCGAGCGACCGATCCGACCTCTTGCGGGTTCTCAAGCAACCGGACGTTGTGGAAGATCACCTTGCTCGGCAGGTGCAGCTTGAACACCACCAGTTCGCTGCCGTTCCAGCCCACCCCGGCCGGAACCGTGCCCGTGGGGGCTCCGACAGTCTGCCGGTACGTGATGCGGGCGTCACCCTCGTCGGACGCACCGACCTGAAACGAATATGTGGACCACGCCAGGGGACCGCAGCCGGCCGCCTTCGTGATGTCCTCAACCGAAAATTGCGCCTGCACAAACCGGCGCCCTGCGCGGCGCCATGGCCGGCTGACACGATCGACCGTGCACCCCGCCGCTTCAAACACCTGCCGGACGTCGTTGGTATCGATGCGCGCATCCGGGGACGGATCAAGCGGAAGACCGCGGAGGGCGACAAGCGCGGCGACCGAGGCCGACACCACCACGGTGGCTGAACCATCGACCTCAAGATAGGTCTGTTCGTCGTACTCGTACTGGCGAGCGAGAGGATTGGAGCACCCGCCCACCCCGATGATCAGTATCAATGCTACAAACGCGCCACGAAGACCCACGACCGAATGATATACATTCTTCGATGCCCCGCCTCTTTCTGATCGACGGTAACTCGCAGATGTACCGCGCGTACCACGCCATTCGGGGCCTGACCGGCCCTGACGGCAAGTCCACCAACGCCATTTACGGGTTTGTCTCGATGCTGCGCAAGCTCATCGCCGACCATAAACCGGACTATCTGGTCGCCTCGTTTGATCTGCCCGGGCGCACCTTCAGGGACGATCTCTTTGCCGATTACAAGGCCAACCGGGCACCGATGCCTGGCGATCTGGCTGAACAGGTGCCACTGGTCCACGAGGCGTGTGAGGCGATGGGTGTGCCCAATCTCGTCTCGGAGGGGTTTGAGGCCGACGACGTGATCGGCACCCTGGCGGTGCAAGCCAGGGCGGCCGGATTTGAGGTCGCGATTGTGACCGGCGACAAGGATTTTTTTCAGCTCGTCACAGACGGCCTCCGCATCTACAACCCGAAGGACGACGGGACCTGGTATGACGCCGCCGGGGTGGTGGAGAAGTTCGGGGTCCAGCCTGCGCAGGTGGTCGACGTGCTCGCGCTGATGGGCGACTCGGTGGACAACATCAAGGGTGTGCCCGGGATCGGCGAAAAAGGCGCCAGGGATCTGATCAACGCCCATGGGTCGCTCGACGCCTTGCTCGCCGCCGCGTCGACCCTGACGCAAAAACGCCAGCGCGAAGCCCTGCTGCAGCACGCCGACGACGCGCGGGCGAGCCGGGTGCTGGCGACCATCCGCACGGATGTGCCGGTGACGTTTGTGCCTGAGGCGCTGCGGTACCGGGGCGCGGACGCGGCCCGGTGTTACGAACTGTTCTCGCGGCTTGGCTTCCGCACGTGGACGGCCGACTATGCTCCCACGGCGGCGACCTCGACGCGTGACTACGCCCTGGCCACCACGGCCGATGATCTGCAGGCGCTGGCTGCGGAGGCCCGCGCCGCCGGGCATCTGTCGGTGGCGGCATTAACGACCGACGGTCCCGCCATGTTGCGGGGCTTGATCGGATTGGCGCTCGCCACCGAACCTGGACGCGCGCGCTACATCCCGATGAGCCACACAGGATTGAGCGAGACACCCAATGTCAGCCCGGCCGCTGTGGCGGCGGCGTTGGCCCCGGTGTTTGCCGACCCCGCGGTGCGCAAGGTCGGACACGATCTGAAGACCAGCGCCATCGCGCTGGCGCGACACGGCTTGCCGCTGGACGGCCTCGACCTCGACACGATGATTGCGAGTTACCTGGTCAACGCCACCGGATCGGGACACGCCATCGAGGAGTTGGCGCTTGAACGCTCAGGATACCGGGCGCTCAAGGAGGAGGACGTCACCGGACGTGGCGCAAAATCCGTGGCGCTTGACGCGGTGCCGGCTGACTCGTTGCTGGTGTTTGCCGCCGAACGTGCGGATCTGCCGCTGACCGTCGCGCCGGGCCTTCGCGAGGATCTCACCACCGGTGGACTCGACGGCCTGTACCGAGACATGGAGTTGCCGCTCATCACGATCCTGGCCGACATCGAACGCGCGGGGGTGCGGGTGGACGTGCCGGCGCTTGCGCAACTGGGCGCGACGATGCAGCAGGAACTCGACAGCCTCTCGGCGCGCATTTTTGAACACGCCGGCGGTGAGTTCAACATCAACTCGCCCAAACAACTGGGCGAGGTGTTGTTTGAGCGGCTGGCCCTGCCAACCGCGCGCAAAACCGGAAAAACCAAGACCACGTCGACGGCGATGGACGTGCTGGAGGAACTGGCGCAGATCCATGACATGCCGGGTCTGGTGCTGCAGTGGCGCAGCATTCAGAAACTGAAGGGCACGTATGTGGATGCGTTGCCGGCGCTGGTGCACCCGCACACCGGGCGTGTGCACACCACGTTTAATCAGGCGGTGGCGGCGACGGGACGACTCAGCAGCAGTGATCCGAATCTGCAGAACATCCCCGTGCGCACGGCCACCGGTCGTGAGATCCGCGCGGCCTTCATCGCAGAGCCAGGTCATGCGCTGATTTCGGCGGACTACTCCCAGATTGAATTACGCGTGCTCGCACATCTGTCCGGCGACGAGGCGCTGATTGAGGCGTTTCAGCGCGGCGAGGATATTCACGACCGCACGGCCGAGCGGGTGTTTGGCGTCAACAGCGGACTGGACCCACACGAGTTGCGTCGGCGCGCCAAAATCATCAACTACGCCCTGCTCTACGGCAAGACCGCGTTTACGCTCGCGAAGGACATCGGCGTCCCGCAGCAGGCGGCGCAGGCGTTCATCGACGCGTACTTCGCCGGTTTCCCAGGCGTGCGCGCCTACATCGATCGCACGTTGGACGACACGCGCGCGTCAGGCGTGGTGAAAACCATCACCGGGCGCCGCCGCATGATGCCGGAGTTGACCAGCAAGAACGGGCAGGTGCGCGCGGCCGCCGAGCGCGAAACCGTCAACATGCCCATCCAGGGCACGGCGGCCGACATCCTCAAACGGGCCATGATCGATGTCGCCGCCGCGCTTAAAACACACAACGCTGCCGCGTCCTCGCCAAGCCGCATGATCCTGACGGTGCACGACGAACTGCTCTTTGAGGCCCCGGAGGCCGACGTCCCGGCCGTGTCGGCCCTGGTCCGGGAGGTCATGCAAAATGCCTTCCCCCTGCGGGTTCCCCTGACCGTCGACGTCGGGACCGGACCAAACTGGAAGATGGCAAAGTCGTAACAAACTTCGTTAAATCCAATTTTTTCAACACTTTAGGGGCACCAAACCGTCAGATTGACGGTCTGGAGCCCCCAGTACGACCTATAATTCCGTCTCGTGGTTGAGCCCGTCATCGTTCCGCGCGCCGAGCACACGATCTCGCGCCGTGACATTGACTCGGACGCGCTCAAGGTCCTGTATCGGCTGCAGCAATCCCAGCACACCGCCTACCTCGTCGGGGGTGGTGTTCGTGATCTGCTGCTGGGTCGACGTCCCAAGGACTTCGACATCGGCACGAGTGCCCATCCCTACGAAGTCAAAAAACTCTTCAGGAACTGCTGGATCATCGGTCGCAGGTTCCGTCTCGCACACGTCAAGTTCGGACTCAAGACGATCGAGGTCGCGACGTTCAGAAAAAATGTCCCTGATCCGTTGCCCGGCGAGGGCACCGATGATGCGCCCGTCGTTGCCAGTGTGCCGGAGCCGCTGAGCACCGAAGGCATCATCAAACGCGACAACACCTTTGGCACGCCGGAAGAAGATGCGTTCCGGCGGGACTTCACGGTCAACGCGCTGTTTTACGACATCGCGACGTTTTCAATCATCGACTACGTCGGCGGCCTGAACGATCTCGAGCAACGTGTCATCCGCTCGATTGGTGATCCGATGGTGCGCTTCGTGGAGGATCCGGTCCGCATGTTGCGCGCGGCGGTGTTTGCCTCGCGACTCGGGTTCACGATTGACGATCTCGTCCTGGATGCCATCCGGACGCTGAAGCCCCTCATCGCCAAGGCCTCGCCCGCGCGGTTGCTTGAGGAGTACTACAAAATTCTTCGATCGGGCTATGCCGAGGCGACGTTCCGCACGATGCACGAGCTCGGCCTGCTGCAGTTGATGACGCCCGAGCTGAAGAAGCCGTCAGACGCGGTGTGGGAGGCGCTTGCGCGGCTCGACGCCTATCGCCGCAGGTTCGACGCGCCGCCGCCCGAGCTCAACAACACATTATTGATGGGCACGTTGCTCGCACCCCTTGGTCTGGTCGGACGTCGTCAGTTTGGTGCGGCCGAAACCCGTGTGCAGCTCGGCATGTTGCCGGTGGCGCGCCGGGACCTCGATCGCCTCGCGCAGGTGCTCACGATGTTGCCGCGGCTCACCGATCCCGAGTTGCCGACCAGAATCGCCAGAAGCCTGCCCAACCGCCCGGCGTTTGTGGACGCGCTCGCCTGGTTGCAGATCTTTGGTGACGTGCCGGAAGTGGTCGAGCAGTGGGCCGCGGTGCGTGAGGCGATGCCCAAGCCCGCTGCGGGTGAGGCCGATGCCGCGGACGCCACCGGTCGCAAACGCAAGCGGCGCCGTGGCCGGCGTCGTGGCCGCGGGCGTGGCCCCGCCGAAGCAAAGCCGTCCGAGTAGGGCGTGACCTTTAGGTCCGCCGCTTTGGCTTTTCAGCCGTTCTTTTTCTCGAACTCGCGCATGAATTCGACCAGCGCGGTCACGCCGGCTTCCGGGAACGCGTTGTAGATCGACGCGCGCATGCCCCCCACACTCCGGTGGCCCTTGAGGCCGTCAAACCCCGCAGCGGTGGCTTCTTTGGCAAACCTGGCTTCCAGTTCCTCGCTCGGCAGGCGGAACGTGATGTTCATGCGGGAGCGGCAGTCCGCGTCCGCGTGCGGCGTCCAAAAGGCGGACCGATCGAGCTCGGCATACAGGGTTGCGGCCTTCCGCACGTTCACGGCCTCAATCGCCGCCAGCCCACCAAGCCCCTTGAGCCACTTCAGCACCAGCCCGAGGATGTAGATGCCAAACGCCGGCGGCGTGTTGTACATCGACCCGTTGTCCGCGTGCACCTTGTAGTTGAGCATCGTCGGCAGCGACTCGGCGGAGCGCGCCAGAAGGTCTTCACGCACGATCACCACCGTCACGCCGGACGGCCCGAGATTTTTCTGCGCCCCTGAATAGATGAGGCCGTATTTCGAGATGTCCATCGGTCGCGAGAACATGTCCGATGAGGTGTCACACACCAGCGGTGCGTCCACCTCGGGCAGGTGGTGCCACTCGGTGCCGTGGATGGTGTTGTTCGACGTCATGTGGACGTACGAGGCCCCCGCGGTGAGTTTTAGCTCGGACTGTGCCGGGATGCGCTTGAAGTTGGTGTCCTCCGTGGACGCCGCGACGTTGGTCTGACCAACCTTCTTCGCTTCCTTGAGGGCTTTTCTGCCCCAGTCACCGGTGACGATGTAGTCGGCCGTGGTGCCCGCCGTGAGCAGGTTCATCGGCACCATCGAAAACTGCAGACTCGCGCCGCCCTGGAGAAACAGGATTTTATAGTTGGCTGGAATGCCGGCCAGCGACCGCATGTCCTCCTGGGCCGCCGCAAGGATGGCCTCGAAGGGTTTCGAGCGGTGGCTGACCTCCATCACCGACATGCCCACACCCGGCAGCGCGATCAAATCCCGCTGGGCTTCCTCGAGGACCGGCAGCGGCAACACCGCAGGACCGGCCGAGAAGTTGTAGATGCGATGCACGGACATGTCAGCCTCAGATTCTGTGCACGAGCAAACCGTCGCGCAATTTCGGTTCAAACCAGGTGGATTTCGGCGGCATGATGTCGCCGGCGTCGGACACCGACAGCAGGTCGTCCACCGACACCGGATACATCGAGAAGGCGACCGCCGCGCGACCGTCGTTCACCGCCGCTTCGAGGGCGGCCGTGCCCCGGGCGCCGCCGACAAAATCGATACGTTTGTCGGTGCGGATGTCGCCGATGCCAAGCACGGGTGTCAGCACTTCGCGCTGCAGAACGGCCACGGCGAGCGCATCAGCGTGTGAGGTGCCCGCCGGCGACGCGGGAAGTGTCAGCACATACCAGCGACCGTCCACAAACATCGACACTTCATCGGCGCGCGACGGCACGGCACGGCCCTCGCGCACGGGCAGACGCGCGCGCAGCGCATCCAGGAAAACCGACGGCGTCTGGCCATTCAGATCCTTCACGATGCGGTGGTACGGCAGGATCTTGAGTTGCCGGTCCGGAAACGCGACGGCGATGAACGTGTCCGCCTCGGAGGCATCGTCGCCCCGCTCGCGCATTGTCGCGCGCGCACGGGCCGCGCTGGCGGCGCGGTGATGGCCGTCGGCGATATACAGCGCGGGGATCGACGCAAACTGCGCGACCAGTGACGCGGCGTCTCCCGACAGGACGGGCCACACCGTGTGCCGGATGCCGTCAGGCGCGGCGAAGTCGTAGAGCGGCTCGGTCGTGCACACACGCGCGACGATCGCATCCACGGCGTCCACGGCGCGATAGGTGAGAAAAACCACGCCCGTCTGTGCGCGCACCGTTGTGATGTGGCGGGTGCGATCGTCTTCCTTGTCGGGGCGGGTCTTTTCGTGTTTTTTGATGAGGCCGCGTTCGTACTCATCCACGCTGAAACAACCGGCCAGCCCCGTCTGGATGTGATCACCCATCTGCTGGCGATACAGATAAAGCGTCGGCTCCGGGTCTTCCACCAGCGGCGCCCCGGCTTCAAGTGCGCGGAGGTTCTTCGCGGCAAGTGTGTAGACCGACGGGTCGTACGGGTCGGCGCCTTCCGGCAGATCAATCTCAGACCGCGTGACGCGAAGAAAACTCAGGGGGTTGTCCGCGGCGAGTGCGCGGGCTTCGTCGGTCGAGACGACGTCGTACGGCACTGACGCCACCCGCGAGGCGGCTGAGGGTGCCGGGCGCAACGCCCGGAACGGGGTGAGGTGCGCCATGACGGGCTACTGTCCGGACGGGGCGGGGGCCACTGGGGGTGCCGCCGACAACACCTGACGGAGTCCGTTGATCAGGCCGTCGCGCGTCGCCATGAACGCCGGCAACTGGTCGGCAGGAATGGGCACGCCCGGGGGCATGTTGCGGTGTTCGGTCACAGGATTCACGTGGGTGCCGTTTTTCTTGAGCTCGTAGTGCAGATGTGTGGCCGTCACGGTGCCGCTGTTGCCGACACGGCCGATCACGTCGCCCTGATCCACCTTCGCGCCCACCGTGATGCCCGGGCCGAACGCGGACAGGTGGAAATACGCGCTCTCGTAGCCGCTCGCGTGACGAATCACCACGCGGCGTCCCGCGCCACCCGACCAGCCGGAGGCGACCACCGTGCCTGACGAGACGGCGAGCACTTTGGTGCCGTACCCGGCGCGATAGTCGACGCCGCGGTGCGCGCGACGCACACCCAGCACGGGATGCAGCCGGCTCGCCGAAAACCGCGAGGTCACAAACGGCTGGAACTCGAGCGGGGATTTGAGGAACTGACGTTTGCGCGAACGGCCCTCGGCGTCGTACCAGGCCATCCGTCCATCGGGCCCCTCATGACGAATCGCGGTCAACGTGCGATCACCGGTGTGATACATCGCCACCTGGACGGCCTCGTAGCCGGAGAACTGTCCGTCACGCAGCACACGGCCGAACAACACTTCGAAGCGGTCGCCGTCCTGCAGATCGGAGTTGAAGTCCACATCACCGCTGAACGCATCGGCGAGAAGCAGCGCCAGTTGGATGTTCTCACCCTGATCCTGCAGCGCCGCCGCCAGTGACGGGCGCGCCTTGGTGATCTCCACCTCGACCGCGTCGGTCAGAACTTCCTTCGGGTACGGGACGACCTCGACATCAAACTCCGGTGCATCGGCCGGGCTGTCATCCCTGAGCACCACGCGGAGGAATTTGTCCGCGTCGAGCCTGTACCGGAATTCACGGAACAACCCGTCGAGGGTCGTGGTCACGCGGTACGGGCGATTGGCCTGCAGGTGACGCGGGTTAAACACGTCGCGCACGGCGCCGACGATGGAATCCGCAAATTGGGAGGTGCCGGGATGGCTCTTGAGGACGCTCTCAAGCGTCGCGTTGCGCGGCACGAGGGCCTCAACGATGTCCACGTCCCTGGGGAGCAGGACGTCCTGATGGAAGGGTTCGCTGGAGCGGCCGGTGCCGAACGGGTCCAGCACAGCCACCATGGTGACAGCGGTTACGCCGGCGGTTGCCAGCAGGACCGCGACCAATCGCGACCTAGACATGCTTCACACGCTCCATGGTCAAAACCCCCAAATGCCCCAAAACCTTCAATACCTTACCACCCGAGCGGGGTGATGGGAACCCTCTGGTTCTCCTGGCCGCGATCGGGTTATCGGGCGACTTGCCCGATGACGCCAGTGGATTCGGCGTCAGAAAATCCCGACGCGCCCAGACACGTTCGCGATCAGACGGGCGGAATCAAAGCCGATGCCGCCCTTGAAGACGGTCTCCACCTTCCGGACGGCCCCGATCGTCGTCGTGGGATCACCGGCGAGCACGATGAGATCCGCCTGTTTGCCCACCACGAGGGACCCGACCTGTGCGGCGCGGCCGAGGTATTCGGCGCCGTTGAGAGTCACGATGCGAATGGCCTCAGGCAGCGTGAAGCCGGCTTCCACGAGGAGCTCAATCGTGCGCTGGTTTGAAAACCCCGGGATGACACCGCCGCTGCCCGTGGGATCGGTGCCCGCGACGAGTTTGCCGCCAGCGCGAAAAAACGCGAGATCGAGCGCGAGGCCGTTCGGGAACAGTTTGGTGTAAACCGACGTGGTGCTTTTGGCCGCGTTGGCGTGTGTGCGTTCAAACTGCTCGCGCAGTTGTGGCACCAGCACCTCGAGTCCCGGAGGCAGCGGGCGCCCCGGGGTGAACGTCTCGAACACGGTCGGCGTCGTGGTGAGTGTCACGCCCTTGTCGATCAGCTTTTTCACGAGCGCCTGAAAACGGGGATCGGTCACGCTCAGGTCCGCGATGGTGCGCTGCCCTGCGCCCTGGCCCGGACACGTGTCGGGCTTTTTGTCCGCGATGAAGTCGGTCGACGCGAGGAAGGCGTGTTCGAGATTGTCGATCCCGAGATCGGCCGCCTCGGCGTAGGTCACCGAGCACAAGTGGCCGGTGACCTTGAGCCCACGTTTATGCGCTTCGTCAATCGCCGCGCCGAGGTCGGCGCGCGAGATCGCCATGTAGGCCTTGAACGACGTCGCGCCTTCGTCAGCCCAGTAGTTCACCTGGCGGCGCGCATCGTCGGGTCCTTTCAGCGCGCGCATCTGCGAAAACGTGTTGGGCCCGTTGAGATAGGGCGCGGTGGCATCGATGAATGGCCCCGCCTTGCTGCCGGCATCGATCAGACGTTTCATGTTGATGTCCATGACGCCGTTCACGTTGCCGCCGGTGCGCATGGTGGTGACACCACCGGCGAGATAAAGATTCACAAAACTCTCGCCGAGTTGACCGTAGACGCCGGGGCCTGTCGGGTAATAGAGATGTTCGTGCACCATCACCATGCCGGGCATCACGGTTTTTCCCGTGAGGTCGATTACGGTGGCCCCTTCGGGCACCGGCGTGGACGTGGTGGCACCGATGGCCGCGATGCGACCATCCCGAATAATCAGCGTCTGGTCACCTCGCGCCGGCGCTCCGGTGCCATCAAGCACCTTCGCGTGCGTCAGTGCCACGACGGGTGCATCGACGCTGACGAACCGGCGGATGGCGTTGCCGACGGGCGGACGTTGCGCCTGTACGGACACCACCGCCGCACACGTCGTGACCGCTACCGCACAGAGGAGGCCCCAGTGATATCTCATGGGGGCGGATTATACCGGTGGGCCTCGTATAATTGCCGGATGTCGAAGAGTGCTCTTCTCCGTATCTCGTCATTTCTGATGGTGAGCGTGGTGGCCGTTCCCGCCCTCGCGCAGACCACAACGCAGCCCCCCCCGGTCACCGTCACGTTGCCGGAAGTCACGGTCACCGCACAGAAGGAACCTGCCAAAGCGCAGGATGTGCCCGTGAGCGTCACGGCCATCACGGCCGAGATGCTGGCGCGCGCCGGCGTGTCCATTGTCAGTGACGCGGTCCTCACGGTGCCCAACTCCGTCCTCACAGAATTTACGGCGCGCAAGTTGAGCAATGCGCGCTTCCGCGGACTCGGGTCCAGCCCCGCCAACCCCGCCATCACCACGTTTGTGGACGGCGTGCCGGTGCTCAACGCCAACGCGTCGAGCCTGGAACTCATCGATGTGGATCAGATCGAGTTTGTGCGTGGTCCGCAGAGCGCACTCTTCGGTCGCAACACGCTGGGCGGGTTGGTGAACATCTCGTCCGTGCGTCCGTCACTGAGTGGCTGGACGGGCCGGTTCCTCGCGCCGCTTGGTGACAACGGCAGCCGCGAAGTGCGCGGGTCGATCTCCGGCCCCCTGGCCAGCACACTGGCCGTCAGCGTCGCGCTTGGCCACGGGGAACGTGACGGGTTCACGACCAACAGCATGACCGGCAATCTGATCGACAACCGGAAGGGCACATTTGGCAAAGCACAGCTGCTCTGGACACCAAACGCCCGGTGGGAGACGCGGCTGATTGTCAGCGGCGAACGATCACGTGACGGTGACTACGCACTGAGCGACCTCGCCGGACTGCGCCAGAATCCCTTCACGGTCGCGCGCGACTTCGAGGGGTACCAGAATCGCGACATGGGTGCGGCGACGTTCCTCGCCCGCTACGAGGGTGATCGCGTGAGCGTCACGTCGACCAGCGGTTATCTCCGCTGGGAGACGCGGGACGTCACCGACCTCGACTACACGCCGTTGAGCCTGATCGCCCGCGATAACTCCGAGGAGGCGCGTCAGTTCACCCAGGAAGTCCGCCTGGCGTCAGCCGCCAACGCCCCGATCAAACTCTCCGACGCCACGAGCCTGTCATGGCAGGTGGGCGGGGTGATGTTCACGCAGAACTATGAGCAGGATGCCATCAACCGCTTCTCGCCGTTCCTGCTTTCGCCGTTCCTCGGCTTCCCCATCAACCAGCACTCCCCGAAGGGCACGATCGACGATCTGGGCATCGGCGGCTTTGCGCAGGCCACCGTGTCGTTTTCCAATCGTGTGGATCTCGCCGTGGGCGCCCGCGCTGACCGCGAAACCAAGGAAGCGGCGCTCGACACGTTTTTTGATCCGATCATTGCTCCGCCAAACGTGGTCACCGAGAAGGTCACCTACGCCAACATCTCGCCGAACGCGTCGTTGACCATCCGTCTGCGCCCGGGCGCGATCGTCTACGCCACGGCCGGTCGTGGGTACAAAGCCGGCGGTTTTAACCCGACCGCACCGCCGGCGGCGGAAGCCTATGGCGAGGAACAGACGTGGACGGTGGAGGGCGGCACAAAGACATCGTTTGCCGATGGTCGTGTCACGGCCAACGCCGCCGTCTTCTACATCGATTGGACCGACTTGCAGCTCAACCTGCCGATGCAGATGGCGCCCGGCCAGTTCTATATTTCGAACGTCGGCGGCGCGACCAGCCGCGGCGTGGAACTCGAAGTGATGGCGCGTGCCGCGCGTGGCGTGGATCTGTTTGGCTCAGTAGGGCTGACGCGCGCACGGTTCGCCGCCGGCAGCACGTCCAGCGGTGCCGATGTCTCCGACAACCGCCTGCCCTTCACGCCCGAATACACCGCGTCCGTCGGCGTGCAGTTCAATCGACAGATTCGCGACCGCATCAACACGTTTGGTCGCGCAGAACTGGTTCGTTACGGCGCCTTTGATTATGACGATGCGAACCTGGCGGGCCAGGCGGCCTACAGCCTCGCCAATTTCCGCGCCGGCGTGGATGTGCGCGGTGTGACGATTGAAGGCTGGGTCAAGAACGTGTTTGATACACGCTACATTCCCACGGCGTTTGCCTACGGCAACTTCGCGCCGTCAGGGTACGTCGGCGAATCCGGCCGTCCGCGAACGCTGGGGATCACGATCGGCGTCGGGTTCTAGAAAACCGTCGGGAGGCTTTTTCTACATTGCCTGGAGCGGAAAAAGCCTCCCGACGGTTTTTTTACTCCCCCCGAGGAAATCGGCGTTCGATCAGGCGGCGCAGTTCTTTGATCGGCTCCGGGTTGTCGTCAACCTGGAGCCGAAGCACGACGTCGTTGTTGAGCCACACGCCGCCGTCTTCCTTCACAATCAGAATGGCCGCCGATTGCATGCCGCGTGTGTCGCCGCCGGCCGCTTGCCCGGCCTCAAGCGCGGCCAGCAGGCGGAACGCGAGGCGCCCCTTTGAAGTCTCAAACGCCGTGATCATGTCGGCGACCACGGCCGGCCCCGCGAGGATGTTGCCCTGCGCGGTGGAAAACTTCCCCTGTTTGTGGCCCGCCCACGTCGAGGCCTCGGGCCCCGTGAACACCGCCGTCTCGCCCTTGGACGACATCACCGCAAACTGACGGCCCGCTTTCTGCCATCGTTGGCCGCGCAGTCCCGGGTCGGGGTCACGGTCCCACACCTGCTTCACGACGTCTGCGGGCGCCACACCCTTGCGCAGGAGTTCGAGCGACTGTGGTCCGTAACTGACGTCGACGATCGCCTGCGTGGCGACCACCCCCACGTTGGCCTCGGCCCACAACACCCCGTTGCCGACGGAAAACACGCGCGACTGCACGGCGCCGCCCATCTCGCCGGACTCCGGGTCGTAGCCGAGAATGGAAAACGTCGCGACCGGATCGTCAGGCACCACGGGTCGCTGCGGGGCTGCGCCCGGCACCGACCCGGCGGTAACCACCAGCCCACACACCACCCACATCCAACGCCTTGTGATCGTTCGCATCATGCCCACCCCTCCCCATTCAGCGTCGCACGGGCGGGCTTCGCAGGATAAATCCCGCGACGGCCTCCACAAACGCAACGTGTGTATCTTCCAACTGCGCCGCATGATCCCCGCCTGGGAGGATCGTCCACTGCCGATGGGTGGCAGGAATACGTGCCACGAACCTGGCGGTGACCTCGTCCACCATGCCAGGGTCTCTGGCGCCATGGATCACCAGCGTCGGCATCGAGAGCCGTGCCATTCGCAGGCCGTTGAACTCGTCCTCGCGAATCCAGTCCACACGCACGGGATCGCTGGCCAGGGCCTGCTGAACAAACGCATCCACCACGGCGCGCGGCGTCACCTGCGGCGAAATAAAGTCCATTTCCGCGTCCGCGCGTGTCGTCTTGTCCATGGCCGGCTCCACGGGCGCCGGCAACGAGGCCACCTTGGCGTCCGGGTCGATCGCGTAGCCGAACAGCACCAGCGCGGAGACCACCGTGTCGGGCTCCTGCACCGCCAACTGGGCGACGGCCCCACCCAGCGACCAGCCCAGCAACGCCGGCGGCGGGAGATTTTTGTGACGTGTGGCCACCCAGCGCAGCACAGAGGCCACATCGGCCGCAGCGCGTTTGGGTGTCAGGAAGCCGGTGCGGTCACGTGGCGTGGCGCCATAGCCGCGCAGGTCGACGGCATACACGGCAAACCCTTTGTCCGTGAGCGAGGCCATGACGGACCGCTGGAGGCCCGGCACCTGCAGATCAAAATCCGGACGGCTGCTCCAGGTGCGTCCGTGCACCAGCAGAATTGTGGCTTTGGGGACGGAAGGCACCCGGCTCCACACGGCCAGCGGGTGACCGTTGGCCAGGACGGTAAATTGCGCCGGGGGCGTGTCCGCCCAGGCTGGAGATACGACGGCGCACACGCCGAGCAGCAGGACGACCGCGCACACCCGCGACACGGCTCAGCGCCCGCCGGCCCTCTTCAGCGCCGCCTGCGCCTCGCCGAGCAGGACCGTCGCTTCGTCCGACCGGCCCGCGTGTGTGAGCAACTCGATCAGACTCAGGTAGGGAGACAACTCGTTGGGCTGCCTCACAATCTCCGCGCGCAGCTCAGCCTCGAGGCCCCCACCCAGGGCCGCGACCGCCGCAGCGCGCTGTTGCGCCCTGATCGCGGCCAGCTTCATTTCCGCCGAACGATAGTCCGGATGTTCACGTCCCACGCGCATCCGCGCGAGCTGATTCTCGATCTGCACGCGCCGTTCGGCCAACAGATACGCCTCGCTGCGATACGACTGCAGGCCCTCCCGCTGGATCGCGGCGGCAATGTCGGCCAGTGCCGCGCGGAGCGCGACCACCTCAGGGTGGCCTTCGCCCAGGGCCTTGCCGGCCAGCTCTTCCTCGAGATCGAGTTTGCGGTGCTGCAGGTCAGCCAGGCGCACGACGCGCTCGACCAGCGCGGACAACTCCTGGGTCGTGGGGGGAGGCGGAGGCGGCGGCGCGGGCCGGGAGGCCTGATCCCCGATACCGAGCGCCACCAACAGAATCAACGAAGTCATCATCGCGAGCCCTTTATTTCGTGATTACGCCGCATGACGATCCAGGTCATCGCCAGGGCGACGCCGGCAATCGCCGACACCACGACGGACCAGCCGATTCGCGGAAACGTCACGGCCATTGCGGCGGCCACAACCATGAGGCCAAGGCCACCAACGCCGGCCACACGGATGTGGCTCACGTTGATGACATCGGAGTTGGAATGTTCAAACGGATCGGGACGCACCTCGGAGGCCCCCAGTCCGGATCGGCGACTCACGATCAGGAACAACGCCGCGAGCACGCCGCCCACGACGGGCACAACCATGATGTAGCCCATATCCCGATCGGCCAGCGCCGCCGCGACCAGCGCCACCACCAGAATCACGCCGCCGACGTGTAACACGCGCGAACTTTGCGAATTCTGCATAGACCCTCCCGAAGAGTGAGTGTGCCGTCAGTTTATACGACCACGTCAGGCCAGCGTTGCCATCTCCGGGAACCGTGTGGTCAGCCTCGCCACGGCCGCCGGGTCATCGCCGAGCATCAAAAAGTCCGCAAAATCAAAGCCCGGGCCAACCGAACACCCGGCCAGGGCGTAGCGGCCGGTGGGGCGCGCGGCCTGCCAGTATCCCGCCGGCACCACGTGCACCGGGCGCGTCGTGGGATCGATATGGGCCGGGTCCGGCGAATAGGGGCCCAGCAGGGTGCGCTCGAGCCGCTCAAGCGAGGGGTCCAGCGTCCACAACTCCAGCGGATCCCCCTCGTAGAAGTGCCACGCCTCGTCGGAGAGCACCCGATGCCAGCGCGACTGTTGTCCACTGGCCAGGAGGAAGTAGATCGTGGTCAGGGCCGATCGCTCCCCGCGACGATCGCCCGGCGCGACCTGGTCACGCGAACGGAAGACCTCGGAATACCAGCCGCCTTCGGGATGGGGCCTCAGGCTCAGATGTCGAATCAGGGCCTCTGGGCGACTCAAGGCTGTGGCGGATGGATCAACGGACGGCAATGACACGTGCCGTGAGCATACACCCGCCCGGTGCGGGCCTCAGACGTTGAACTTGAAGAGCAACACGTCGCCGTCCTTGACGACGTACTCCTTGCCCTCCATGCGGTAGAGGCCCTTCTCGCGCGCAGCCGCCACCGAACCACACGCCACGAGGGCGTCGTAGGCCACGGTTTCCGCCTTGATGAACCCTCGCTCAAAGTCCGAGTGAATCACCCCGGCCGCCTTCGGCGCGGTGTCGCCCGCGTGGATGGTCCACGCGCGCACTTCCTTCTCGCCGGCGGTGAAGTAGGTGCGGAGGCCGAGCAGATGATAGGTCGCACGAATCAGCGAGCCGAGGCCACTCTCGGCCACGCCCAGTTCCTTGAGAAAGGCCTGGGCCTCTTCGGGCTCGAGATCCACGAGATCACTTTCAATCTGCGCGCTGATCACCACGGCTTCACACGCAAGGTGATGTTTGACGTACTCGCGCACCTTCAGCACGTGCGGGTTGGTGTCGGCGGTGGCGAGATCACCTTCCTTGACGTTGCAGGCAAAAATCGTCGGCTTGGAGCTGAGCAGGAAGAGCGGACGCGCCAGCGCGCGTTCGTCGTCGGTCAGGTCCGCGAGCAGCGCGGGTGTGCCGGTGTCGAGCACGGGCTCCAGCTTCGCGAGCACCGCGTCCTCGGCAGCGGCATCCTTGTCGCCGCGTTTGACGTCCTTCGCCAGACGCTCGCGGCGTTTCTTCACAGAATCCAGATCCGCGAGGATGAGCTCCGTGTTGATGACCTCGATGTCGCGCACGGGATCAACCGTGGCCGAGACGTGATGCACGTCTTCGTCCTCGAAACACCGCACCACCTGCACGATGGCGTCGACTTCGCGAATGTGGGTCAGGAACTTGTTGCCAAGGCCCTCCCCCGTGCTCGCGCCTTTGACGAGACCGGCAATATCGACAAACTCGATCGCCGCGGGAATCACGACCGTCGTCTTCGCAATCGCCTGCAGGGCCTGCAACCGGGCGTCGGGCACCGTGACGATGCCAACGTTGGGGTCGATGGTGCAGAAGGGATAGTTGGCGGCCTCGGCTTTACGGGTGCGCGTGACCGCATTAAACAGCGTGGACTTGCCCACGTTGGGCAGTCCGACAATTCCGGCTCTTAACACCTGCTAAGGATATCAGTCGGCGGGGCTGAATCCGAGCTGGCGGGGCTGAAGCCCTCGCCCTACGAAGACACGACAGGACGCC
>CAYRGW010000091.1:0-17331 GCA_964423815.1 uncultured Solibacteraceae bacterium
CGGGATCCATCCACAACGACAGGCCGGCCAACACGGCGAAGACCAGCGCCGTTGCCACCAGGCCGGCGCGCCGGCGCGGGTCAGCGGCGGCCCGACTCACGCGCGTGCCTTCCCCGTCAGAAACGAGAGGTCGACCTCGTCCACGATGCGGCGTTTTCGCGGGCGGGATTCCTTGTGGAGGATGTCGTAGAGCTGTTCCATCTTGCGCACAAAGGCCTGGATGTCGAACGACTCCGCAGTCGCGCGACTCGCAGCGCCGAGCCGTGCCCGCTCGTCCGGATGATCAATCAAATGCACAATGGCGTCTGCAAGCGCGCGTGCATCACGCTTCGGCACCATCACCGCGTCGACATCCTTCGTGAGGACCTCGCACAACCCATCCGCGTCGGTGGAGACGATGGCCTTGCCGGCGCCCATGGCCTCAAAGACGGTCAGCGGGGTGCCTTCCCACAACGAGGGAAAGACCGAGACATCAAATGCGCCGAGCACACGACGGACGTCCTTCACGAAGCCGCCAAAGACGAAGCGGTCACCGAGACCGTGTTGCGTCGCCTGCGCCTGCAGGGACTCCAGGAGCGGCCCTTCGCCAAACAGATAGAACCGGGCCTGCGGGCGCTGGTCGATGACCAGACGGGCGGCGTCGACCAGATATTCGTTCCCCTTGGAGTCATGCAGACGTGTGACGGTGCCCATCAGGACGTCGCCAGGCTCCGCACCGAGTTCCTGTCGCGCCTCCGTCCGCTCCTGGGGCGTGGCGGGCCGACCGAACTCGTCAAGCGGCGCCCCGAGGTACACCACCTTCACGCGGGACGGACGCACACGTCGCGCCTGAATCACAAAGTCAGCCGTGCTCTTCGAGACCGCAATCGCAATGTCGGTAAACGGCTCCAGCACGGTGTCGGCCACCTTCTGGAACCACGGCGTGGATGTGAGATTGGCGTGTTCGTGCAGCACCACGGGAATCCCGCGCATGGCAGCGGCCAGCCGGCCGAACGTGGTGGCGCCGTAGCCGTGCAGGTGCAGGACGTCCGTCTTTTTTGCGTCGATCACACGCAGAAGATCGAACAACGTGCGTGGGTCGAACTTTCCCCGCTCCAGGTAGGTGATGTCGATCCCGAGGGCATCCAGCGTTTCTTCCGAGAGGTCCTTCTTGCGAAGGCTCACGAGCGACACACGATACCGGGTGGCGTCAAACCGGGGAATCATCCATGCAAAAAGTCGTTTGACGCCATGCATTCTTGACCCTTCCCAGCCGAGATGGTCGCAAATATGCAGGATGTTCAGGGGTTTTGGCGATGGCATCGGATTCGCAATGTGTCGGGCAGGTCATTCTACCGTGAAGGCTGAACCTGGTGGGTGTTCCGACCGATAAGACTGTACGGTGCGGATATCCCGCCCCTAACCAACGCCACTGAACTTGCTCATGAACTACACCCGTCGTCGTCCCGTCTGGATTCTGACCGGCTTGCTGGCTGCGTCGCTTGGCGCGGCCTGCGAGCAGACCAGAAGCCACAATCCCCTGAGCCCCCTGATCGCCGGCCCCCTGGCCGGCGTGGACATCACCCAGCCGGTGCTGCTGGAACCGGAGGCGAATCGGAAGTTCAAACCTGCGCAGCAGCCGATCACCCTCCTGATCGAAAACCCCGCGTCGAACAGCCCGCGGCCGTACACGATCCGGATTGAGTTGGCGGCCGACGCACAGTTTGCGACGCAGGTCGCCTCGCAGGAGGGGCTGACACCGGGCTCCAACGGCCGCACGGCGTTCCAGATTCCCGGCGCCCTGCCCGCCGGGCGGATCTATTACTGGCGCGTACGCGCTCAAGATGGCGCCAACACCGGCAACTACTCGAACCCGCGCGCCTTTGAAATCCTGGAGCCGGTCATCATCGGGGCCCCGAGTCCTCGCGCGCCGGTTGGCGGCGGCCGTATCTCGACGCGGCGTCCGACGTTGACGGTGGCGAATGCGCCGGTCAGCGGCCCGCATCTGCCGATCAGATACCTCTGGGAGGTGGCGACCGACCAGGCGTTCAGTGATCGTGTGGCGTTTGAGGAAACCGGCGCTGATGTCCTTGAGACCTCGCTGACGTTGCCCAGTGACCTCGCGTTGAATACGACGTTTTTCTGGCGCGTGCGGGTGACCGATTCCGAAGTCACCGGCAACTGGTCGGAGACCGAAGCGTTTCAGACGCCGCTTCCGATCAGCGGCGGCGGCAGCGGCCCCTCGGTCCCCCCGAGCAACTGCGCGACCAACAACGGCGATGCCCTGGTCAATTGCATCGCGTCCAAATACCCGTCGTACCTGGCGGCGGGCATCAGCTTTCACGAGCGGGAAGCCAACATGGCGTTTCTGCGGGATCGGATCATCGAGGCCGGTATTTGTGGCGGGATGGACCTGGCGCGCAACCTCAAGCGCGGCGTGGGCCCCCACAGCATTGACGCCCTGGCGTGGCGGCAGCCAAACGGATCCGTTGAAGTGGTCGACATTGGTGTGGGCTACGACGACACGAGCCAGCCGCTCCGCTTGCAGTGGGCCATCGTGGGTGGCCCGCCGGGATACGACGGCTATCCGACACCCAACTGCGGATGACAACACAAAGGGCCCGACGGCAACTGCCATCGGGCCCTTATTTTTTTTATCCGGTCGTAGGGCGTGGGCTTCAGCCCCGCCTGCGCGTGCTAGAACCTCACGCGCAGGCCGACGCCGTACTGGAAGCCGCCGACTTCCATTGAACCGGCGTCAATCGCCGTCGTGTCGAACTTGCCGGACGTGTACCGCGCAAACGCGCCGACCCCGGCGTTCTTGATGATCAGATAGCGGATGTCGAGCCCGACGTGCAGGCCGGTCGCGCTCTCGTCAATTGTGGTCGTCGTGACGGCGCTGATCGTGGTGCCGCCGGTGGGCACCGTGATGCCCGTCAACACGTCCTGTTTGACGCTGAAAAACGTCGGGCCGCCGTAGAGGGCGACATCCAGTTTGTCGGTCAGCGGCTGCAGCCAGTAGAGCGACACGTGGATCTGCGTTTCTTTGTGCTCCAGGCCCTCGACCGTGGTCGAGGCACTGTGCGGCGTGTCAAAAAACAACGGGTCCGGAATGGACGCGGTCATCGTGCCGGTGCTGGTGTCGGAATAACTCGACCAGCCGAGGCCCACGGCCACGTTTTTCCACACGCGCACGCCTCCACTGATGTCCAGGAGGCTCTCGCTGCCAATCCCCACCTGCGACTCGAAGGACGCGGTTTCGTCATACAGCGGCTGCGAGCCGCTCGTCGTGAATGTGCGGGCTTTAGTCTGGTTGCCAAAACTGAGCCCGGCAAACACCTTGTCGGTTGACTGGAGCATCTGCGCCGAGGCGTCCACGGCCCCCGCCACCAGCACGCCCACCACAAAAATTCCTACACGAAACAACACCGGCTTCATCGCCACCCCAATCAGAAAAGAAAAAGCTACCGGCGGGATCGTAGCACGGGCCTCGTCCGGTGCCACCCCCTGTGCCTTGACACCTTTCCGGCCGATACGTAGGCTGAACATCTGCTGTATACGGACCACGGGAACAGGCACCCGGGTGCGCAGCTTGAGGAACGACATCAATGGCACGAAGGATTACGACAGCGTTTGGCATCGCCCTTTCCCTCACGGTCGCCTATGGCTGTGCAGACAGCATGGGTAACCCCACCTCCCCAGCGGTCGCGGCCTCACAAACCGACGCCGCCGCCGATGGCAGCACCCTGAAGGTGACGGCGCCCACGCTGCAGTCGCCCATCAACGGCATCAGGCTCGACAATCTCGAGCCTGTGTTCCGAATCCAGAACGCCTCAGCGCGGTATGGCTCGACCCCGGCCGTCAGTTATCGGTTTGAAGTGCAGACGATGGCTGGCGTCGTCGTCGCCACGTCTTTTGCCATCACGGCCGGCAACGGCACAACCTCATGGGAAATCCCCACCGAGCAGACGCTGGATACCCGCTACAAGTGGCGTGCGCGCGCCGAGTTTGCCGGCAAATTTGGCCCATGGTCGGCCTTCAGCGAATACCTCACCGTGGACTACCGTGGCCTGAACCCGCGTCCGTCGGATGGCCGCTGGCCCAGCACCGGCGACGAAGTGGTCGCCTACATCACGCGGAGTTGGCCGCAGTACCTTGAGGAAGAGTCCACCCTCGCGCAGCGCATCGAACACATGGAGTTTGTCCGTGACCGCTTCATCGAGGCGGGAATCTGCGGTGGCCTCGACTTCGCGTGGAATCTGAAGCGCGGAATCGGCCCCCACTCGCACGACGCCATCGCCTGGCGCAAGCCCAACGGTTTTGTGGAAGTGGTCGACATCGCGTCGGCGTTCGACGACAACCGCATCCCGATGACGCTGCACTTCGCCATCGTGTCCGGCCCGTCGGGCTACGACCGCTACACCAATCATCCCGGGTGCTGAGCCACTCACCCTCGGGTTCTTCACACGGCGGCTGGTCCTCACCAGCCGCCGTTCTTTTTTTGCGGCTGCTCCGTGTGGCCGTCGCGGCGGGATTGCTCTGGCTCGCCATTCGAAACGTCGACGACTGGGGCGCCGTGTGGGCGAATGTCCAGAGAGCCGCCTGGCCCTGGCTGGCTGCCGCGGCCGCGCTCACGCTGCTCGACCGGGTCCTGATGGCCTGGCGCTGGCTCACTCTTCTCCGGGGGATTGAAGCCAATCGCCCCCTGGCGAGCGGGGCGCTGCTGAAGGTGTTTTTTGTCAGCACGTTTGTCGGCACCTTCCTGCCCGGCTCCGTCGGGGGTGATGCCGTGCGTGCCTACGCCGCCACACGGCATCGAGTCACACTCGCGAACGCCGTGGCCTCGGTCGCCGTCGATCGATTGCTCGGCACCGTGTCGGTGCTGCTGATGGCGGTCATCGGGATCGTGCTGGCAGGCCGATTGATTGACCTGCCGTGGGTCCTGCCCGCCGCCATCGGCCTCTCGGTCGTCGCCGCCGGCGCGACGTGGGCGCTCCTGTTTGCTCCCGGCATTTATGAGCGTGCGCTGCGCCTCGCCGGCGCGCACCACTGGACCACACTCGATCGACTGGCGCGGAAGTTCCTGGCCGCAACCAGCCAGTACGGACATCAACGCGGTCGGCTGGGTGCCGTCCTGTCGGCGTCGATTGCCGTCCAGGTGCTGCGCACGCTGCAGACCTGGTGCCTGGGCCTCGCGCTTGGACTCACCGTTTCGGGCACCTGGTATTTCGCCGCAGTGCCGATCATCGTGTTGATTGTGCTGCTGCCCATCTCGTTTGCGGGGCTGGGCACGGCCAACGCCGCGTTTGTGGCGCTTTTTGGCCTCGCCGGGGTGTCAGGTGGCGATGCGTTTGCGCTGTCGATGCTGTTTCTGGCGTTGTCCGTCCTGGGCAACCTGCCCGGCGGCCTGATCGTGGCGGTGAGCGGCGTGCCTCAGCGCGAAGGCTGAAGGCCGTCCGAACCCGCCCGCGCGGCCGCAGGCACCCGCTTGCGTTTCTCTTTGGTCGCGCGATACAGGAACTTCACGTACGGCAGCACCTGCTTCACCGCCGACACGTTCATCTGACACGGGCTCAGGCACGTCGGGCACTTGTCCACACGAATCATCTCGCGATGATCCTGGCTCGACTTGCGGAAGTAGATGTCCGCCGCGTCTTCCTTCAGCACGTTGCCGACCACTTCGCTGTTCTCACAGAAGAACAGGTCGCCATTGGGGTTGAGCATGATGCCCTGCGACTGGAACGGGCACGGCGCATGCCGGTGATACCCATTCGAGATCATGTCCGCGTAGTGCATGTAGATGTAGTTCTGCCCGTCGAGCAGCGGATCCATGCGCACACGGTCCATGAAGAACTGGCGCATCTGTTCCTCTTCCGCGCCCACCGGCTTGCACGTCGACTCGAGTTCCGCGTTGCCCAGCATCGGCTCGGTGAACCGCACCATGTTGAACACGATGTCGAGGTTTTCTTCGCGCGCCCACTTCAGGATGTTGTCGGCATCCGACAGATTCATCGAGAAAATCGTCGTCGAGATTCCGAAGTTGAACGGCACACGTTTCTGCAGCTCGCGCATCGCGTTGATGGTGATCTGCGCCTTGTCGAAGCCCCGCTGCACCTTGCGGACCTGGTCGTGCATGTCGCCGATGCCGTCAATCGACACACGCGTCGAGAAGATCACGCCGCGTTCGTGACACAGCTCGGCGATCTTCGTCAGCATCGGGATGCCGCGTTGCGGCGTCAAACCTGTCGTGTTGATGCCGAACTTGCGCAGGCGCGGCAACTTGTCGAGCATGATCTGGCAGATCTCGACAAGGTCGTTGCGGGTGGTCGGTTCGCCGCCGGAGACAAAGGCAATCTCGACCTTCTTCCACAGGTCGCTGTCGAACACCTTCGAGATCTCCTCGAGGGACATGTCTTCCTTGCGGTTGCCGCGTGTCCAGTTGCTGCACATTTCGCAGCGCGCGTCACACACAAACGTGCAGTGAAAAATCAATACCGTCGGATGGATCGGTCTCATCGTCGCCACGGCGGCGTTGAGGAGATCGCGGGGAGCGGAGGCGGCGGCCTTGAGGAGATACTTCGCCGCGTACGTCTGAGCCATCCCGCTATTGTACGCCCTATCGCCGTTTCCCGGGCAACCCCATGGAACGAGGCCACTGGGCCTACTTGCGTGCCGTAAACGCCAGCGTTTCGAACAGATTCTTACGGACTTTGAAGAGCAGCTCTTCCGTGCCGGTATAACGCGACAACGGGTCGAGCCCGGGCGCGTTGGCCAACATGGCTGCGCCCGCGAGCAGATCGCGCTGCACGCCGGTGGCAAGACCAATGCTGCGCACCATGGCTGTGACCTCAAAG
Source organism: uncultured Solibacteraceae bacterium (assembly GCA_964423815.1). Taxonomy (GTDB): domain Bacteria; phylum Acidobacteriota; class Vicinamibacteria; order Vicinamibacterales; family SCN-69-37; genus SYFT01. The sequence goes on from CAYRGW010000091.1 coordinate 6,834, forward strand.
CCGCCGTCATAGAGCAACTGGCGCATGCGGCGTTCGGTGGTGATGAAGTTGTGCGTGTAGTCGATATCCCAGAAGAATTCGCGCTCTTTCAGGTAGTCGGGGACGACCACAAACAACACACCGCCCGGTCGAAGAATCCGCAGGGCTTCGGCGACCCACGCACGCGCCGCATCAATACCCGACATGTGTTCAACCACCTGGTCGGCGTAGACGATGTCCATGGAGGCGTCCGGCGCCGGAATGGGCGGCGTAAACGCCTCGGTGACCTCAATGCCGCGCGCACGCAGTTGCTCCACCAGAATGGCGCTGGGTTCAACGGCCTTGTACCGATACCCCGCCTCCATCGCGAGGTCGGCGATGGCACCCTGCCCGGGACCGACCTCCAGGAAGTCCGCCGGCGCCTTGACGAGCTTCGCCACCATGCCGAAGCGCGCCTGCTCGATCTTGCCGCGCCGCGCGGCACCGGCACCCGTCAGCTTCTTCTCGGAGAACGTTCTGTAGAAGGCCATCTATTTTTTCTTCCGTTCGCCGATGCGTCCGCGGCCATCCTTGGACATCCACCCATCGCGGGCCAGATCATTGGTGCGATCCACGTAGCTTTCACAGATCCACCAGCGGCCCTGATGATACCGCCCGGTGACCACAAATTCGTTGCGGTACGGGCGCACAATGCCGTCAGACAACCAACGATCAATAAACTCGGCGTCGGAGTACACCATTCCCGCGTCAGCTCCCTGAAAGCTCACGATCTGACTGAAGAACGTGACCGACTCCACCACCACCATGTTCCGATGATCAATGATGTCGCCCAATTCGGCGGTCTTGCCGAAGTCGAGATCGGCGCACAAATCGGTGAAATCGACGAGGCAATCCGCGGGGCGGACCGATGAGTTGCCAAAGAGGTCGCGGAGAAACTTTGTGGCGAGTCCCAGCAGCTCCGCTTCGGAGTCGTGCACCCGAAACACCGATGAGGTGCCCACCACCGTGAACTGCTGCTTGACCACCCGGTTGTTGACGACGGCGTCGTAGGTGTCCACGACGGTCAGGGTGATCGTCACGTTGATGCCGGCGGTGATGCCCTCCGGCATCGTCCACGTCGCCGTGGTGCCGCTGCCTGTAATCGTGCCGGCGCTGGCCGACCATTGATACGACAACTGGCTGAGCGGCGTCTCGGCGTCTTCGACCGTGGCGGAGATGGCGATGTCCTGCCCCGCCTCGACGCGCGACGTGGGCACAGTGATTTCACGGATGACCGGGGGCGTCGCAGGGCCCACCACCGGGGGCGGCGGCGGTGGCGTGGGTCCGGTGGGTGTGCCACAGGCTGCGGCCAGCCACACCACAACGCCCGCCGCGATGCGTCGACTCATACCGTCGGAGAAACTAGAACCGGCGCCCCATCCCGATCACAAGCCGCTTCACGGTTGTGGGATGGTCGGTCGTGTGAATGCGGGTGATACGCACGCCGAGGTCGAGATACCACGTATCTCCGAAAATCAGTCCTGCGCCGCCGCTGTAGGCAAACTTGTTGGTGGTGCCGAGCAGGTCGCGGCCCAGCGTGACGCCAAACGCGGAAATGCCCCCGCCGCTGACCGCATTGCCTTCAATCGTGAATGCCGGCTTGTATTCCACGCGCGCCATCCCCGCGCTGGCCATCAGATACGGACGGATGCCGTTGGACTCTCCGACCCGCTTCCCGTCGGGGATGAGCCGCAGCCCCGCCATCCCGAAGATGGCGGTACCGTCAATGCCGCCTGTGACGGGTAACGACGCGGGATACGCCGTCCTCACGTAGTCCACATACCCGTTGATCTCATCGATCCGGCTTCCGGTCACGACGTCCGACATCCAACCGCCCTCGACGACGAGGTGGAGGCCACGACGGAGGCGGACGCCAAACTCGCCGCCGCCCGTGACGCCGGTACGCTCCACCTGCTGCGCTCCCGACAGCAGGCCCAGGTGCCATTTGCTGTACGCCCGCGATTCCTCGTTATCGCCGGCCGTCTGCGTCGCCGGACGCACCGGCGGGGGCGGGGGCGTTTGTGCGGCCACCGGGGCCGCCATAGCCACCAGCAGCATTGCGGCCGCTGCGGTCATCACTCGATTCTTCACTTCACACATGCCAGGCACCTCTGCCAGGTAATCAGACGGTCAAGTCGTCGTCGCGGTCCGGGGTTTCCAGGATCTGCCGGACCACATAGATCGGCTTGCCCTGCGATTCATGGTAGGTGCGCGCCTGCAGTTCCGCCAGCAGGCCCACCGTCAACAGCTGCACGCCGGTGAACACCAGCAGGATGCCCAGCATCAGGAGCGGCCGATTGCCGATTCCCTGTGACTGGAAATATTTGATGTACGCCAGATACGCGAGCACCAGGGTGCCCAGGCCGCCCATCACCATGCCGATCAGGCCGAACATCTGCAGCGGCCGGGTCGAATAACTCAGCAGGAACTTCACCGTGACCAGGTCGAGCATGACGCGAATCGTCCGCGAGATCCCGTACTTGGTCTTGCCGAACTGTCGCGCGCGGTGATTAACCACCTGCTCTGCGATCCGCACGCCCATCTCACTGGCCAGCGCCGGGAGGAACCGGTGCATCTCGCCATACAGCCGCAGGGGTTTGATCACCTCGGCGCGAAAGACCTTCAGCGAACAACCGTAGTCGTTCAACTTCACCCCCGTGGCCCAGGAGATCAGCCGGTTGGCGATCACCGAGGGCAGACGCCGGTTGATGAAGGTGTCCTTGCGATCCTTGCGCCATCCAGCCACGATGTCGTACACGACGGGGTCGCCTGCCGCGTTGCCTTCAAGACGGGCCACCATCGCCGGCAGGTCGCGTGGATCGTTCTGCATGTCGCCATCAGCGGTGGCAATCATCCGGCCCCGCGCATGCGCGAAGCCTGCGGCAAACGCGGCCGTCTGGCCGAAGTTTCTGCGGAACTGAATCACCCGTAACTGGGGATGTTGCGCCTGTAACCGCGACAGGCGGGCAAACGAATCGTCCGTGCTGCCGTCATCCACCAGCAGGACTTCGTACGAGCGGCCCCACGCGTTCAGGGTCTCGATAAACTCCAGACACAAGGCCTCGACGTTTTCCGCCTCGTTGTAGATGGGGATGACGACCGACAGATCCACGACGAGTATTCTATGCTGCCTGCCGTCGGCGCCACAGCCACCAGGTCAGAAGCGCCAGCGTCACCACGCCCAGCATCCAGAGGGTGACCTCGGCCAGATGGGTCCGGATGAACTGGGCCGCCGCCTGCCCATAGTGCTGGGCGACCCACCCTTCCGCCAGGTGGCGGACGCCCCGCCCCCCCGCGACCGCGAGGGCAAACGCCCCTGGTCCGACCCCGCCGGCCCCGGCCAGCAGGACAAAAATCTTGTACGGTGCCGGTGGGGGCATAAACGCGACCAGCAACATCGCCCAGAGGCCATACCGCGCGAAGATGCCACGAACCTTGATCACGTGGGCCTCTTTGAACCGTTTGAGGAGAAAGGCCTCCCCACCCTTGCGCCCAAAGTAGTAGATGACCATGGACCCGACGACCGACCCCATCGTGGTCATCAGTGCGTAGTACCACCAGAGATGCGGACTCTTGATCGTCTGCCACACGATCAGGAGATCGCTCACGTTGGGCATCGAGACAAACGAGGTATCGAGCGCCGCGACCACGGCCATGCCGACGCCGCCGAAGCGGTCGATATACGGCTGGACGGCGGCGAGCAGTTCATCCATGTGCAGGTAGAATAGGTGATTATTGCTGCCCGGATAACGGCCATCCTCACCCTGGTGCTCGGCACCGCCGCCGCGCTCTATTACGCGCAGCTGGACCTCACGCTCAGTCACTACGATGCCCGCGGACACCTTATGGTGGCCCGGCGTGTCTTCGACAACCTGATGCCCGGCTGGATGCAGTTGGGCGCGGTGTGGCTCCCCCTGCCGCATGTCCTGAACGCGGTGCCTGTGCAGTGGGACTGGAGTTACCGCACCGGGGCGTCGGGTGTGATGTTGTCAGTCCTGCCGCTGTCAGTTGGACTTGGCGCCCTTGGCGGCTACCTGGCGGAACGGACACAGTCCATGCTGGTCGCCGTGGCCATCCCCCTGGCCATCCTGCTCAACCCGAATGTGCTCTATCTGCAGAGCACACCGATGACCGAGCCGCTGCTCTTCGGGCTGGCGTGCCTGGCGCTGGTAATGGCGGACCGCTGGATTGTGGCGCCTGAGTCGTCCATGTGCACGACAGGCGTGGTCCTCGTGCTCCTGATGCTGACGCGTTACGAAGGCTGGCTGATCACCGGCGCCCTGATGGGGTTGCTGACCCTCGCGCACCCGCGGCAGGCGCTGCGGCTCGCGGTGTACCCCGCCGCCGCGCTGATCGGCTTCCTTCTGCTCAGCTACGGCAGCACCGGTCAGTGGTTTGTGGCCTCGGGCTTTTTTGAGGCGACCAATCCCGCCCTCGGGAAACCACTGCTGGCGTGGGAACAAATCGTCAAGGCCGCCACGTCGCTCAGCGATGCCAATTTGATGCGCCTCGGCACGCTGGGCGGCGTCGGCGTGCTGGCGGTCGCTTTCGTCGCGCGTCGGGAGGGCCGTCAGGCCGTCGTGCGGGCGCTGCTGCCCCTCGCCCTGCTGGCGGCCGTCGCGCTCCCGCTCTACGCGTTCACGAGTGGTCATCCTGTGCGGGTGCGCTACATGGTGTCGATGGTGGTCGCCCTGACGCTGCTCGTCGCGTTTGCGCTGCGGTGGCTCCCCTCCCGCATCAGAGGTGCCGGCGCCGTCGTGTTCCTGAGCCTGATGGTCTGGACGGTGCCGCCGCTCGATCCTGAGGCCCCGATGGTGCGCGAGGCACAGTGGGAACGGCCCTATGCTGAGGCCCGGCGTGTGGTGACCGCCGCGCTGGCCGAACGCTGGGACGGCACACCGGTCATGGCCAGCATGGGGTCGCTCGGCCACTACATGCAGCAGATGTCACACGCCGGCTTTGATCTGGGGGATTTCCTCCATGAAGGCAACGGCGACATCTGGAAAGCCGCCGTCATCACCCCGGCCCCCTACGTGCGTTGGATTCTTATTGAGGAGTCCGCTGAAGGCGGCGATGTGCTCGCGCAACAGGCGCGCGCGTCAGCACACTTTCTCGCAGGTTTCACCCGCGTCGCCGAAGGCGGCGGGGTGGCGCTCTATGAACGCCACCCCGAGTAAGTATCTAGAATCGAATCTGGAACCCGACCGTGAAGTTCAGCCCCGAGAGATCGATCTTTTCGGTGAGGAACCCGTTGTCCTTCAGGTCGCCGGTCCCGAACTGGTAGCGGAACTCGGTGTTGAGCGCGTAAATGTCGCCACCGATGGGGAGACGCAATCCGGCGAGCGCCACGCCGCCGATCGCGTTGCCGGTGGCCACGTAGCGGTCACGAAACACCGCGAACCCATCAAAAAAGTCCACGAACTCACCGGTCTCGGAGTAGCGCCAGTTCAGGGCACTCACGCCGCCACCCACGTAGGGCTGCACCCGGCCGGCCGTGCCAAACGGCAGGAAGCGCACCACCGCCGTCACCGGAATCACACGCAGTTTGAGATCCTGTTCGATCTCCGCGCCGTTGATGTTCACGTAGTCGGCGTAAAAGCTTGGGACGGTGCGCTGATAAAACCCGGCCCCCAGGCCCACCTCGATGCGCTCGTTAAACGTCACAGTCCACTCGCCGGTCGCCGTGGCGCCGCGGAAGTCCTTGATGTCAAACGACAGCGTGTTCAGATTCTCGACCCACACATCGTCGGCCGCCCGCGCGTCGTAGCTGCGCGGCGCAAACAACCCCGCGCCCAGATGCAGGGAATGCACCGCCTGTGCTGCCGCCGGCGTAGCCACCCCGATGATGGCGCCCCCCATCAGCAAACCCATTGTGATTGCGCGTTGTACCGGTCTCATGATGTGACTCCTCGATTTCTCAAACTGGCTTCTCAATGTGGGCCGAACCCGGCCGCAATCTTCTACAGCAGATTTGGTGCCAAGGCCGATTTCCACAAATCTCTCAGGAAATCAGACTCCCGATTCCCAGATGTCACCGCCGGAGGGCAGTGAACACGTCCAGCAATGCGGGATGGAGGGCACCATTGGACGCGATGATCTGGCGTCCGAACGGTGAATATCGCCCGCCGTCGTAGTGGGTGACCAGGCCTCCCGCTTCCTCAACGAGGAGCCCCCCTGCGGCGACGTCCCAGGCCTGGAGGTTCTGCTCCCAGAAGCCGTCGAAGCGCCCGGCGGCGACACAGCAGAGGTCCAGGGCGGCCGAACCCAGCCGGCGAACGGCCTGCGACTGCGCGAGGAACGCGGTGAAGATCGCCAGTTGTTCGTCGCGCTCAGCGGTGGCGGTATATGGAAACCCTGTCACCAGGAGCGCATCGATCAGAGTGTCCACCCGGCTCACGGCGAGTCGCCGGCCATTGAGGCGGGCCCCGTGGCCACGTTCGGCGGTGAACAACTCGTCGGCCATCGGATCATAGATGGCGCCCACCGCGACCTCGCCATCAATTTCCAGGGCGATTGAGGTGCAGAACAACGCGAGGCCATGCGCAAAATTGGTGGTGCCGTCGATCGGATCGACGATCCATCGAAATTCCGCGCCGGCGGTCGACTGCCCCCCCGACTCCTCACCGAGAAATGTATGTGTGGGAAACCGGCGTTCGATCCGCGCGCGGATCTCCTGCTCGACGGCCACGTCGGCTTCGGTGACCAAATCAATGGCCCCCTTTTTTCGAATGGTCAGGTCGCTGCGGAAATAGTGTCGGGCGAGGCGGCCGGCAGCCAGTGCGGCATCGGCGGCGGTGGCCAGGTAGGCGGGATCAAGAGTCAGAGTTTTTTCACCATCCGGACCGACATGCCACCTTCCGGCCGGCGCGTGATCGACACATCGTCCATGAAATTGCGCATGAAGAAGATGCCGCGGCCACTCGACTTGAGCAGGTTCTCCGGCGCGAGCGGGTCGCCCACTTCTTCAAAATCAAACCCCTCGCCCTCATCGAGCACCGTCACCGAAAATTCGCCGGGGTCGGTTCTGGGCGCCAGCGTAAATTCGATCGTGACGTGTTTGTCGGGGTTTTCGCGGTTGCCGTGTTTGACGGCGTTGATGACCGATTCGCGGACCGACACACTCACCCAATGCGTCGAGTCCTCGTCGAGCCCGGCGATCGCGGACATGCGATCACTGAGGGCCTGCACGAGGTCGAGCAGGTGGAACGAGCTCGGCATTTCGAGACGAATAAGGTGTTGATCGTTCAACATGGGCCGCGTTTGAGTAACATACTATTCGGAAACGGCCCCCGAAATGTCCATGTTGCCGCTTTCTCCCATTCACACACTTGCTGGTCGCCTGGCCGTCCCGGGCGACAAGTCCATTTCACACCGGTATGTCCTGCTCGGCGCCCTCGCGCAGGGGCGCACGACCCTGCAGCACCTGTCCCCCGGGGCCGACGTGGCGGCGTCCCTTGGGTGTGTGCAGGCCCTCGGGGCCACCGTCAGCCACGACGCCCAGGGGGACGTGCACCTGACGGGCTGGGGGGCGGCCGGTCCATCGTCTCCGACTGCCCCGCTCGACTGTATGAACTCGGGCACCACCATGCGCATTCTGATGGGGATGCTCGCGAGATACCCGATTTCGGCCACCTTCATCGGTGACGCGTCGCTGTCGGGCCGGCCGATGGGACGGGTCATCACCCCCCTCACGCAGATGGGCGCGAGGATCGAGGCCGCCAATGGCCGGGCGCCCGTCACACTCACCGGCGGCGATCTGCGGTCCATCAACTGGACCACGCCGGTCGCCAGCGCGCAGATCAAGAGCGCGGTCCTGTTTGCCGGCCTTGGCGCGGCAGGGACGACGCGGGTCGCTGAACCCGCGCCAACCCGGGACCACACCGAACGCGCGTTTCCGTTGTTCGGGTTGCACTGCGCGGTCGACGGCCTGTCCATCAGCGTTGACGGCGGGCAGACGGCCACGGCCCCGACCAACCCGCTTCGTGTCCCCGGCGACCCCTCGTCGGCGGCCGTGTGGGCCTCGGCGGCGGCGTCACTGCCAGGTTCGAGAATCGAACTCACGGGTGTGGCCCTCAATCCACGACGGCTCGGGTTTGTCGCCGCCCTGCGACGTATGGGTGCCCGCATCGAGATCGTCGAGGACACGGTGCTCGGCGGCGAACCGGTCGGCGCCATCACGATTACGTATGACACGTGCCGGGACACCACGATCACCGCGGACGAGGTGCCCGGACTGATCGATGAACTGCCCGTGCTGGCCGCCTGTGCGGCGTTCGGGCGTCGCCTTGAAGTGCGCGGTGCCGAAGAACTGCGCGTCAAGGAGAGCGACCGCATCACGGCGCTGGTCACCGGCCTTCGTCAACTCGGAGTCACCGCTGAGGAATACCCGGATGGATTCCTGATCGATGGGCACGCGGGTCGCCCCACCGGCGGACGCGCCGACGCGGTGCACGACCATCGGCTGGTCATGGCGTTTACGCTGATTGCGCTCGGGGCGTCAGGCGACACACAGATCGAGAGCGCCGAGAGCGTCGCCGTGTCGTACCCGGCCTTCCTCAGCGACCTGCGATCACTCAGCCGATGAACGTCGACAAGATCTACCTCGTGGGATTTATGGCGTCCGGGAAAAGTACGGTCGGGCGCGTCCTGGCCGCGCGCCTCCGCTGGCGGTTCGAGGACGTCGACCACCTCATCGAGGTGCGTGAACAAACCACCGTGGCCGAGATCTTTGCCCGGCACGGCGAAGCGTATTTCCGTGCGGCCGAGCGCGAGATTCTCGCGTTGCTCCAACCGCTGCGGCACGTCGTGATCGCCACCGGAGGCGGCACGTTTGCCGACCCGGACAATCGGGCGGCCATCAACATGGATGGTGCGTCGATCTGGATCGATGTGCCCCTGACGGAACTGGTCGCGCGCATTCCGCTTGATGGACGGCGCCCTCTGGCCGCCGACCGCCCCGCCCTTGAACGGTTGTTTGCCGCGCGTGTGGACACCTACCGGCTGGCCCACCTGCGTGTGAACGCGTCCCGTTCATCCGCCTCCGTCGTCGCCGAACGTATTCTTGAAGCGGTGCACACCATGCCGGGTTCGATCGTTCCCTGATTATGCGAGTCCTGATCCTCAGCGACATCCACAGCAACGTCGACGCCCTGGACGCGGTCCTGGCCGATGCCCACGACGCGGAGTGCGCCTCGACGATCTGTCTCGGCGACATCGTCGGGTACGGCGCCTCCCCCGCCGACGTGATCGCCCGCATTCAGGCGCTGGCCCCGCAGTGGATCATTCGCGGCAATCACGACCGCGTGTGCGCCGGCCTCTCCCACGCCTCCACATTCAGTCCGAACGCACGCACGGCCATCGAGTGGACACGTGCACAGCTGACATCCGCTGAACTGGTCTGGTTGGCAGAGTTGCCGACGGGCCCGATGGTGATTGATGCCACCACGCTGGTGTGCCATGGCGCTCCCCAGGACGAGGACTTTTATCTGCTCGACAGCGCGGACGCCCGTCTCGCCTTCGCCGCGCAGGCGTCACCGCTGTGCCTGCACGGGCACACCCATGTGCAGACCGTTTTCCGCTTGCGTGGACACGCGGTTTACGACGAGACGCCGTCTCGCCGACCACGCTGGAGTGTGCCGATGGACGAAGGGAGCCGCTACCTGATCAACCCGGGCTCGGTCGGCCAGCCGCGTGATGGCGACCCACGGGCGGGTTACGCGATTCTTGATACGGACGCGCGGGTGATCGAACTGCGTCGTGTCGCCTACGACATCCCGAGCGCCCAGCGCCGCATCCGCGACGCGGGCCTGCCAGAGACCCTCGCCCGCCGCCTCTCAAGCGGCGACTAGGTCCGTTTCGAGATGTGTGTAGCCGTCGGTTGGGGTTCTTCGTAGGGCGACGGCTGTAGCCGCGCCATCGCGGCGGACCTAAAGGTCACGCCCTACGAAGACAGAAAAGCCGACGCCCTACGAGGACAGATCAGCCCTTGCGGGCGGCGCGTTCTTCGCGGCGTTTGAGCTCGGCAGCGAACGCGTCTTTGGCGGCACGTGCGCCCAGCACCCAGCCGAGGACGACGCCGATGAGCAAGGTCGCGGGAATGAAGAGAAAGTGTGAAGAGGTCATGGGAGCCGTTTCTTGACCGACTGCAGGTCCTTGTCGACCTGTTCGATCCTGCGCCAGGTCATCCACAGGTAGCCCATCAGCGCCACCCAGGCAAAGCCGTATGCGTAGAACACGAGCGGCGTCGCGGGCAACACCTCGCGATTGGCCAACTCACTCATGGGGATGAACCCCTCATCGGCAGGAGGGGGCTGCTGCGCCGCCAGCGGGGCGATCACAACCAGCAGACACAACACACAGGCGGCGAACGAGTTCTTCATGACGTCAGTCCTCAATCTCGGCATAGACGGCTTCCAATTCGTGGCGGGACTTTTCGAGCCGGACGCGCAACAGCAGAAGCGCGATGTACAGACACACAAAC
>CAYRGW010000092.1:0-17245 GCA_964423815.1 uncultured Solibacteraceae bacterium
CACCACGCGCGCCGGCGGCAGCACCAGCGCCGGCCGCCGGTGTTGCGGCAGCCGACCCTGCGCGAGTGGTGTAGTAATACGTGCCGGCTGCGCCGAGAACAAGAATGCCGACGACGACGAATTTTTTCATATGACCACTAACCGCCGATGCGCTGCACGCGGTCGAACTCGGCCACGGCGTTGATGTATCGAATCGTGGCTGACAGCTCGTTGTTGCGCGCGCTGGTCAGCGAGTTCTGCAGCTGAATCACCTGGAAGTTGGTCGACATGCCCACACCAAAACGGGTGAGTTCCGCATCCAGCGTCCGCTCGGCCGCTTCGCGCGACTTCTGCGCCGCGAGCAACTGTTTGTAGGTGCTCTGCACATCCAGGCCCGCCGTGGTCACCGCAGTCTCGATGTTCAGTTCCGTGGACTTCAGGCCGGTCAGGGACTGCTGATACTGCAGCTCTGCACGGAGGTGGCTCGCCTTCTGGGCCGACAGGCCCAGCGGCTTGCTGAAGTTGAGGGCGACCTGCCAGGTCGGCGTGTCAAACGCGCCAATCGCGCGCAACGCGTCCACATAACCGCTCTCGTTGATCAGGACGGCGGCGCCGCCGAGGCCCGAGCGCGCGTATTCGTTGCCGCCGGTGCCCGCGAGGGCGTAGCTGGCCGTCAGACCGAGGCTCGGCATGATGCCGTTCTTCGACAATTCAAGTCCCATCTCGGAGATGCGGAGGTTCTGGCGCTGGACGACGATGTCGGTGCGGTCGGTGATGGCGCGTTTGACCGCGTCGGGAATGTTGACCGCCTGCTCGGCGAACGACGGCAGTTCGGTGGGGATGATCGTCGCGCGGAAGAAGTCGTCCGACGTGCTGTCCACCAGCAGGCGCTTGAACGCGAGTTCGGCATTCCGCCACGCAATTTCGGCGGCGAGCAGGCTCTGTTCGCCCTGGGCAATCTGCAGGTCCTGCTGGACGAGGTCAATCTCGGCCAACGTGCCGATTTCGACGCGAATCTTCTGGTCGGCCAGCTGCTGTGTCGAGAGCGCGAGCGCGCGGCGCTGAATCTCAATCGCTTCAATCGACTGACGCAGCGCCCAATAACGCACCCGCACCTGGTTCTTGATGTTCTCGATCGACGTCTGCAGCTGAATGTCGACGATGGTCTTCTGAATTTCACCGGTGCGCAGCGCATTCCGCTGGCCGTCGATGGTGCGGCCCGCCAGCAGCGGCTGCGTGTACTGCAGGCTCAGGTTCGACGAATAGCTCGGGTTACGGGTCGAAAATCTGTTGTCGCTCGCGTTGCGGTTGTTCGAAAAGTTGAACGACGCCTGGCCGCCCTGCCAGGGCAGGCGCTGACTCATCGAGGTGCCGAACGAGTTCACCTGACTGGTGACACGCGCGCCACCGTCGAGCTGTGAGCTCGAGACCTGCGAGGAGTTCCGGTAGCTGTAGTTGCCGTTGAGCGTCGGGCGGAAGTTCGCCCGCGCGGCCTGCAGCGTGTAGTCCTGCATCTGCGGGTTGAGCTTGGCGCTTGCGATATCAAGGTTCTTCTCGAGGGCCCGTTCAATGGCCTGCTCCAGCGTCATCTCGATGCGCTGCGTGCCGGGGACCTCGGGCGGCAATGCGCGACCGACCACGTACCGGTCCTGCTGCTGAATTTGTATGCCGCCCGCCGGCGTGGCCGCCTGGGGCCCCGCTGCCTGCGCCATCGCCAGTGCCGGAACGGCCAATGCCGCTACGACCGCCCATGCCATTCCGTGTGCCTTCTGCTTCGTCATCTGCCTGCTCCGTTTGGACAGCGTCGCCTATGGCGCGCCGTGCACCTGCTGGTTGCTGAATACCGTATGTCTTACGTTGTCTACCGGAAGGAGTTGCCGCGTCCGTTGTTCCGCCGCCGCTCATTAAATGCCACCAACTTCGCGTACTGGTCCGCGGAGAGCAGTTGGTACATCTGATAGAGCATAACCGTCCGACGTTTGTTGAGGGTGGTGCGCTGCGCCTCGACGCGATCCACCTGGACCGCAATCACATCGGCCCCGACCGTACGTTCCTTGATCAGCCGATGCAGTTCCGCTTCCTGTTTTTTGAGCTCACGGTCGTGCGCCATGGCCTCAGGCAGCCCCTTGTGGAACAGGTCATCAATTTTTTTGGACTGGTCGGCGCTGATCCCGATTTCTTTCATCGTCTCGGCATCTCTCCACCAGGGCGCGCGCCGCTGGTTGTTGCCGCGACTCTGGCTGTCGGGACGTGCCTGCTGGGTCTGTGGGGATGAGGTGGGGGCCATCGGCGCGGCCGCCCGGGGACTCGGGGTCCACATCGCTGCCAGCAACACCGTAATACCGATTACCGAAAGTCTGGTCTTCACACCTTTCTCTTACGCCCTGCGAAAATCGCTTGTTTACGACGGGAGGAGGCCGTCGGCGAGCGCTTCAAGCCGCGCGACCACCTGCCCGACGATATTGTTGGGGGTTGAGGCACCGGCCGTCAGACCGATGGTCACGGGGCCCTCCGGCAGCCAATTCAGCGCGATTTCCTCAGGAACGGCCGCGGTCGACGGTTTCCCAATAGGCCGATGGCGGAGCTCCTGTGCCGACACCAGGCAGTCCGGATCGGCAATGTGGAGGGTGGGGCACCGGTCGGCACAAATTTTTGCCAAATTGCAGGTATTACTGGAGTTATAGCCGCCAATCACCACCATCAGGTCGAGCCGGACCTCATCCAGAAGGGCAATGACCGCATCCTGCCGTTCCTGCGTGGCGCTGCAAATAGTGTCGAACGCCCTAAAGACAGCAGGGAGCGCCTCCGGCCCGTATTTCCGGGCCATCGCCGCGCCAAACATCTCGCCGATCTCCAGCGACTCACTCATCAGCATCGTCGTCTGGTTCGCGCAGCCGATGCGACCGAGGTGGTGGTCCGGGTCAAACCCGGGGGAGACGGCGTTGGCAAACTTCGTCATGAACGCCGTCCGGTCACCCCCGTGCACGATGTAGTCGCAGACGAAGGCGGCCTCTTCGTGATTGAGGACGATGAGGAAGTGGCCGCCAGGGTATTGGGTGGCCTGGGACGCGGTGGCGCGGGTTTCTTCGTGGGTGACCTTGCCGTGGATGACCGACGTGAACCCGTCCTGCGCGTAGCGCTTCACGTTTTTCCAGACGGTGAGGACCGAGCCGCAGGTGGTATCCACCAGCGTGCACCCCTGGGCGTCGAGCCTGGCCATGTCGGCGACCGACACCCCAAAGGCGGGGAGAATCACGACGTCGTCGTGGCCCAGCACAGCACCCGTTTCGCCCGGGTCCGTGAGGAAGCGGATGCCCTGAGCGCGCAGTTGGTCGTTGACGTGGGGGTTGTGAATGATCTCGCCCGTGAGGAAGACCCGTTTGTCCGGGAACCGTTTGCGTGTCTGGTACGCATAGTCCACCGCGCGGTCCACGCCGTAGCAGAACCCGAATTCCTTCGCGAGATGAATGGTGAGGCGGCCGTGGGTGCGGACGAAACCGGACTGCTTGAGCTCGTCCACGATGGCCGAGTCGTAGGCGGCCGCCAGCTGGCCGGCCACGGCCGCCTTCATGTCGAGACCCTTGCGGAAAATAATCGGGGGCACAGAAGGACTATGTTACCGGAGTCCTGAGGTCCCGGAGTTCCGAGGTCCCGGAGTCCCGAAGTTCGGGCTGTTACCGAATTCCCGTGTTTGACGCGAGAATGACGTCCGCGACGCGGGGGGTCATTTCGTCGAGGGCATTCAGGGCGCCAAAGGACGGTCGCTCAAAGACTCCGTCGAGCAACCCAGCCTCATCGATCGACGACCCGGTCGCCGGTGCCGGGGCGGTGGCGACCAGAGGGGCCGGTTGCGCCGCACCACCAAACGGGATCATGTGGCTCAGTTCCATCGACACCACACCGATCATCAGACCGGCGGCGGCAGCGGCGAGCAACCAGCCGGGGCTGCCCCGACGGCCTGCCGCCACTTCGCGCGTCGAGGGCGCTGCAGCGGGGAAGCTGATGACCTTCGAGCGACGATCGAGCTGGGCGAGCCGGTTCATGACTGAGTCGCGCTGGCTGGACAGTCGTTCTTCCGAGAACACCACATCGGCATCCTCGCGGCCGAGGTCCTGCACGTCTTCGAGCCAGCGGCTCAGTTCAATGGCGCGTGTGGCGCACCGATCACACGAATCGAGATGTGCCGGACGCAGACCGGTGGTCCAGACCTCCACCAATGCGTCTTCCGAGAGATGTCCGCGGCGTAATACGAGGTCAGCGAGACCCATGACGAACCCTGCCTTTCACTTCCGTTGTTTCCCGTCCGGTGGCCGTGGTCGGTGGCTCGGCGCCCGGAGCGAGCAGCGAGCGGAGCCGACGGATGGCCCGGAACAAATGCACTCGGACGGTGGACTCGTTCAGGCCGGTGACGGCGCTGACCTCACGAGAAGTCCGTCCTTCAAAATGACTCAACACAAACACCAGTCGCTGTCGTTCCGGCAACTGGACCATCGCTTCCTTTAACCGTCGCCGCCGCTCGTTGTGGAGCAGCTGCGCTTCCGGACTCGGACTGCGCGACGGCAGATTTGCGGCCGGGTCGCGCTCTTCGCCGTTCGAGTCAATCGTCGGCCTGGCAATCCACCGTTCGCGGCGCCGTTTGGCCTTGATGCGGTCCAGGCAGCCGTTGATCAGGATGCGCGTGAACCAGACCTCAAAAGGGAGTTCCTCGCGGAACGTCCCGAGATGGGTGTAGGCCTTCACAAACGCGTCCTGCACCGCTTCATCGGCATCGGCCGAGTCACGGACGTAGTGGTACGCGATCCGTGCCGCCCGACGCTGATGTCGTTCGACCAACTCGGCATAACGCTCGCGGGCAGCATCCAGCCGTCCGGCGGCTTGCATCGCCTTGACGTCTATCGCAACTCGTGCGTCGGCTTCCCGAGTGGTTTCACCAGCCATCAACTAATAGTGGATACGTTGGGAGAATACTCCCGTTTACCGAAGTCCCGAAGTCCCGAAGTCCCGAAGTGCCGAAGTGCCGGGGTCGTCGAGGTACCGAGGTCGTCGGGGTTCCTGGGTCATCGAAGTCCCGCCCCCGGGTAATAGTGGGCGAGGATGGCTGCAAGCGAATCGCCGCGGCGGGCACGGGCAATTGCCCCAACCTGACAGAGTCCCACGCCGTGGCCAAACCCTGAACCCACGAGCCGGAAGCCCGCCGGGGTTCGGTGGACCGTGAAACGGGTGCTCATCAGTGCCCTGGCACCGCGGGCGGCGGTCACCACCGACCGCAGGACATCCCCCGTGACCACCCGCTCCCGGGCGCCCACGAGGCGCACACCGGTGACCCGTTCGCCGGGGCCGGTCGAGGTCACTTCCACGGTCCGGAGGACCGCACCCACGGAGGAACGGGGATCGCCATTCAACAACGTGCGCCACTCCGCTTCGCTCGCCTCGAACGTCCAGGTCCGGTGGGTGAGTCCAGGCACGCGGTCCTCACGTGCCGGCAAATACGAATGATTGGTCCCGTTCCAGGCGGCCGACGGCGTGGTGGTGTGGCCTCCGCAGTCGGCATGAAACACCGCGTCGATGATCGCCTGACCGGCGCGCAGCACTTGTCCGCGCGTCCGTGTCACGGCACCCTCAGCGATGGCGGAAAAAGAAGACGTCTTGACCCGATCCGGCTGGTAGACCTGACAGTGGGTCGTGTCGCACAGGTCAAATCCTTCCGCCGCATGTCGACCGCGGTGGGCCAGCGCGTAGCTGCGGGCGATCACGGCCTGGACGTCGTACACCCGTGCGGCGGTCGCCGCGGTTTCTCCCGTGGGTGTGATCTCCGACAAGGCGGCGCCCAGCACATACCGTTCAACGGGCACCGATACCACGCGGCCGTTCACTCGAACCCGCAGCGACGTCGACGGCTGCGGACCAATCGCCCCGGGCATCGTCGCGCGTCCCGGACCGCAGGCCGCACCCCACGTGATCATCGTCATCACGGCGACAACGATGGGCAGTCGGGCGATTCGGGTTTCGTGAATCGCCATTTCATCGTATTTTAGTGCGGCTGCTCCCTGCGGTCAGGCACTTCTTCGTGAATATGACATCGGACGCCGTTCTTGTAGTCGACGATGACCCTTTTGTCCTGGGGATGCTGTCGCACGTCGGGAAGGCGCGCGGGATGGAGGTTGTCGGCGTCCAGTCCATCGAAGAAGCCGTGGCGGCGGTGGCGGCGCGGCAGTTCGGCGTCGTCGTGGTGGACCTTCGACTGGGCTCCGGATCCGGACTCGATGTCATCAAAGTGGTCCGCGAACATGACGCGACCGCCGAGGCCATTGTCATCTCCGCTGACCGGCGTCTGTCGAGTGCGCTCGAGAGTTACGCGCAGGATGTGTTTGCGTTTGTCCCGAAGCCGTTTGATCCCGCCCAGCTGTTTGCGACGGTGGAGCGCGCCTTCGAGCGGCGCAAGGGCGCCATCGAACGGCAGCGTCTCACCTGGGAACTGCGTCTCCTGAACGAGGTGGCGCGCATCGTGTCGTCGTCGATTGAAATCGACGAGGCGTTGCAGGGCGGACTTGAACGGGTGGCGACCGCCTATGACGTCCGCTGGGCCGTCCTGCGACTCGTCCCTCTGGACGGCGGCCCGCTCGCCGTGCGCGCCGTGCATGGTGCGCCCATTGATCTGGTGCGTCAGGTCTATGCGACTCGCGAGTCGTGGCCGTCGGACGCCACGATGGTGGACCATCGCCCGATTCGCCGCACCGACATCGCCGGTGAGGACATCGGCCAGTGGCGGCAGGAATATCCGCTGCGCAGCGCCGTCTCGGTGCCCGTCATGGCCGGCGACAACGCTCTGGGTGTCTTGACGCTGGTCTCGGACGTCGCCGATCGGTTTGATGGGGAAGATGAACGTGTGCTGATGACCATCGGGCGCCAGTTCGGGGTCGCGGTGGCCAACGGCCAGCTCTACGAACGTGTGCACCGGGCGAAGGTCCAGTGGGAGCGGACGTTTGATGCCATCAGCGATCCCATCGCGTTGTTCGACAGCCAGGCCACGACCATGCGCACCAATGCGGCGCTGGCCGACCTGCGCGGCTGGGCGATTCGGGAGACCCAGGGGCGCACCTGCGCCGAGGTCGGCTTGTGTGGGGGCGGGTGTCCTGACTGCCTGGTCGGGCGCACGATCCGCACCGGTCATCGTCTTGATCAGGAAATCACCACCGCCGATGGGCGCATTTTTGCGGTCACCACGTTGCCCGTGCCCGATGCGGCCGGTGCCGCCGTGCAGTTTGCCAAGGAGATGACCGAGGAGCGGGAACGCGCGCGGCAGTTGCGCACGCTCAGTTCCGAGGTGTCGCTCACCAACGCCGAACTCACCGCCACCGTCGATCGGCTCAGGTCCACGCAGGCCCAGCTCGTCCAGGCGGAAAAAATGTCGGCCATTGGCCAACTGGTGGCCGGGGTCGCGCACGAGCTGAACAATCCGCTGACGAGTGTGATCGGATACGCCCAGCTGGTGCAGGAAGAGGTCGCGTCCAAGCCGGCGCTGGCCGCGGCGGGACAAGGATTGCTTGAGGACGTGGCGCGTATCGTGTCCGAATCGGATCGCGCCGCGCGCATCGTCCGCAACCTGCTCACGTTTGCCCGGCGTCAGACCGCCGAACGCAGTCGTCACGACATCGTCGAGTTGTGCAATCGTGTGGTGGACCTGCGCGCGTACGACAGCCGGCTCAAGAGTATCGAGGTGGTCACGCAGTATGCCGACGGGCTGCCGCCGGTGTTTGTGGATGGCGGTCAGTTGCAGCAGGCGCTGCTCAATCTGGTCCTGAACGCCGAGCAGGCGATGAAAGCGGCGACCGTCAAACAACTCACCTTGGCCGCCACCGACGAGCCGTCGTGTGGCGCGGTGTTGTTGACGGTCAGTGACACCGGACACGGGATTGACCCGGGCAACATCGCCCGCGTGTTTGACCCGTTCTTCACCACACGTGGCGTGGGCGAGGGAACCGGCCTCGGGTTGAGCATCGTGTATGGCATCGTCCGCGACCACGGCGGGCAGATCTGGGTGACGAGTGAACCCGGCAAAGGCACCACCTTCACCATCCGGTTGCCGGTGCGCTGTGCACAGGGCGGGCTGCTTGGCCCCGACCGCCCCCAGCCGCTGGCGCTGGTGGCCCACACCGATGCCGTGACCCGCGACTTTGTGGCCGCCGCACTGGGCGGGTGGGGCTGCGCCGTGCGCGCCGTCCCCAACGCGCGCGAGGCGCTGGAGAGCCTCGCCGAGGACGACATCATGCTGGCGGTGGTGGATCGCTCGGTCATCGATGGGGACCCCCAGCCCTGGCAGCAGGCCTGGGCGGCGGTCCGTGACCACGTCTCGCTGATCGCGCTGGCGCGGGGCGACGATGACGAGGCAGTGCTGAGGGACCAGGCGGTGGCCACCCTGACGGCCCCTTACGATTTGTGCGCGTTGCGAGGGGCCCTGCTGACCGCTTTGAAAGACAGGGCCTGAAAGCGCTAAAATGGCACGTTTGTTTGTGCTCCAAAGGAGTCTTTCATGTCAGGTCGTAAAGTCGAGTTGTCCGCGGTCGGGATCACCAAGCCCGGCACAGTGCACTGGAATTTGGGCGTTTCGGCGTTGTATGAAGAGGCGATTCGGCGCGGCGAAGGCACGCTGACCGCCGACGGATCGATCGTCTGCATCACGTCTCCGCATACGGGCCGGTCACCCAATGACAAGTTTGTGGTCAAGGAAGCCTCGAGCGAGGCGCACGTGGACTGGGGCAAGGTCAACCGTCCGATCGACCCGGCCAAGTTCGACGCGCTTCATGCGCGGATGATGAAGGCCCTCGAGGGCAAGGAACTGTTCGTGCAGGACGTCTACGCCGGGGCGGATCCTGCGTATCGGCTGCCCGTGCGGCTCATCACCGAGAAGGCGTGGCACAGCCTGTTTGTGCACCACATGTTCATCAACGAGCCGAACGACGAGGTGCGTCTGCAGCACGATCCGCAGTTCACCGTGATCGACATTCCGAGTTTCAAGGCCGACCCGGCGGTTGATGGCACGCGCAGCGAGACCTTCATCCTGCTCAACTTCGCGAAGAAACTCGTGCTCATCGGCGGCACCAACTACGCCGGTGAAATGAAGAAATCGATCTTCACCGTGATGAACTACCTGTTGCCGCTGCGCGACACGATGCCGATGCACTGCTCGGCCAACGTGGGTGAGGCCGGTGACGTGGCGCTGTTCTTCGGTCTGTCGGGCACGGGCAAGACGACCCTCTCGAGCGACCCGCATCGTGGTCTCATCGGTGACGATGAACACGGGTGGAGCGCGCACGGGGGGTTCAACTTCGCGGGCGGCGGCGACGCCAAGACCATCCGCCTGTCGCGGGAAGCTGAGCCGCAGATCTATGCGACCACCGAACGTTTCGGCACGTTGATCGAAAACGTCGTCATGGATCCGCTCACCCGCAAGCCGGATTTTGACAGCGACGCCATTACCGAGAACACACGCTGCGCGTATCCGCTGACGTTCATTGACAATGCCGTCCCTGAGGGTCGTGCCGGACATCCCACCAACATCGTGATGCTCACCGCGGATGCCTACGGCGTCCTGCCGCCCATCGCGCGCCTGTCTCCCGAAGCGGCGATGTTCCACTTCCTGTCGGGGTACACCGCGAAGGTCGCCGGCACCGAACGCGGGATCAAGGAACCGGTCGCGACGTTCAGCACCTGTTTTGGCGCGCCGTTCATGGTGTGGGATCCGAACGTGTATGCGAAGTTGCTCGGTGATCGCATCGCCAAACACAACGCGCGTGTGTGGCTGGTCAACACGGGTTGGACCGGCGGTCCCTATGGCGTGGGTTCGCGCATGAAGATTGCGCACACGCGCGCGATGATCAACGCGGCGTTGGCGGGCGCGCTCGACCACGTCGGCTTCGAGCGGGATCCGATCTTCAATCTCGATGTGCCCACGAGCTGCCCGAATGTGCCTGCGGAAGTGTTGACCCCGCGCAACACCTGGAAGGACCCGGCGGCCTACGACGCACAGGCGAAGAAACTCGCGCAGATGTTTGTGGACAACTTCAAGACGTTTGAAGCGACGGCTTCGGCCGCTGTGAAAGCCGCTGGGCCCATTGCCGGCTAGCTTCGAAGCGGTCATCGGGCTGGAGATTCATTGCCAGCTGCTGACCGAGACGAAGATTTTCTGTGGGTGTCGCACCGCGTTTGGTGCGGCACCCAATTCTCACATCTGTCCCGTGTGCCTGGGCCTGCCGGGCGCGTTGCCGGTGCTCAACCGGCAGGCGGTGACCTTCGCGATCCGCGCCGCGCTGGCACTGGAGTGTGATCTCCAGCCGGTCTCGATCTTCGCGCGCAAGAATTATTTCTACCCCGACCTGCCGAAGGGATATCAGATCTCGCAGTATGACCGGCCGATTGCGCTGGGTGGACGTGTACGTCTGTCCGACAGCGAGGTGCAGCTGACACGTATCCACATGGAAGAGGACGCGGGCAAGTCCCTGCACCACGGCTACGCCGACTCGGACGTCAGCACCTATCTCGACTTTAATCGCGCCGGGACCCCACTCATCGAGATCGTGACCGAGCCGGTGCTGCGGTCGGCGGCGCAAGCGGCCGAGTGTTTTACGCGACTCAAGGAAATCCTGGTGGCCATCGGCGTCAACGACGGCAACATGGAAGAGGGCAGCCTGCGGTGTGACGCCAACGTGTCCTTGCGTCCCGTCGGGCAGGAGGCGTTTGGCGCCAAGGCCGAGGTGAAAAACGTCAACTCGTTCCGATTCCTGGAAAAAGCCCTGGAGTTCGAGATCGAACGTCAGCGCGGCGTGCTTGAGTCTGGCGGACGGGTCGCGCAGGAGACGCGCCTGTGGGACTCCGAGACCGGGACGACACAGTCGATGCGGTCGAAGGAAGAGGCGAACGACTATCGCTACTTCCCGGAACCGGATCTGCCGCCGCTGGTGCTGACCGCCGAGTGGATCGAACAGGTGCGCGCCGCGATGCCGGAATTGCCGGCGGCGCGTGTTGATCGTTTCATCCAGACGTACGGCCTGAGCGCTTATGACGCCGACGTGCTTGGACGTCTCATCCCGGGAGCCGCGACCTACTTCGAAGCGGCGGTGCGCGCCGGCGCGGTGGCCAAGACGGCGAGCAACTGGATTCAGGGCGAGGTGCGACGGCTGCTCAAGGACGCGGGGTGCGAGAGTGTCGCCGACGCGCCCGTGTCCCCCGACGCGTTGGCCGAATTGACGACGCTGGTCGACACCCAGGTGATCAGCACGTCGGTGGCCAAGGACGTGTTTGAGGAGATGTGGACGACCGGCGCCTCCGCCAGGGCCATCGTCGACGCGCGCGGACTGGCGCAGATTGGCGACACCTCGGCACTGCTCGCATTGGTCGACGGGGTGATCGCCGCACACCCGGGCCCGGTCGAGCAGTATCGGTCCGGAAAAAAACAGACGTTCGGATTTCTGGTGGGTGCCGTGATGAAGGCGTCCGGGGGCAAAGCCAACCCCGCGTCCGTGAGTGACATCCTGCGGGGGCGACTGGAGTCCGAGCAGGGGTAGTTGACACGGTCATTCAACCTGTCTTACTTTGGGGTGTCCACTTCTACGAATGGCTGCAAAGACCCGCGTGGCAAGCGTCGACGTTCTGATGGTGCACTGGCCTCTGGCCGGCGCCCCCTGCCACTGTCTGTCGGCGTTCTTCAAGGAAGAGTTCGTCAAACACCATCTCTGCCTCAACGAACAGCGCGAGTATTACTCCGACCTGGCCATCAGACAGGCCGAAGACGCCCTCTCGCAGATCCTCTCCCAGATCGACCAGCTCTGTCAGCGTGAAGACGCCTGCGAACTGATCGCCGACCTGCTGAAGCAGATTGATTCCGTGACGAACCTGTCGGCCTGGACCGATCCTGAACAGCTGCACTGACGCCCTTGGCGTAACCTTCAAGCATGTCCTCTAAACATATTGCGTGGATCGTTGGAGCCTTTGTTGTCGCCGCTGTTGGCGGATGGATGATAGGCGCGAGCGGGACGTCGGCGCGCGAGCAGGAAAAGATTGCGGCCGAGCAGCGGGCCGATACCACCCAGGCCAGAGCGTTGTTGCTGGAAGGCCGGGTGTCGCTGTTTCTCTCGAACTTCGGGGATGCGAGTCAGAAATTCGAGGCGGCCATCGTGGTGCTCGAACGCATCCAGACCCAACTGCGCGAGACGGCTCAGGCCGAACGCGCAGGCCGCCTCCAGATTGCCATCGCCCACGTGCGTGATGCGCAGCGCCTCGCGGCGTCGTTTGACGCCAGCGCCCACGCGTCGGCCGACGAGGCGCTCAAGGCGATCAATCCGTAGTCCCGAGGTCCCGAAGTCCCGAGGTCCCGAGGTCCCGAGGTCCCGAGGTCCGGGACCCCGGACCAGAGTTACTTCAGAATCGTCGCTGTCAGTGTGACCGTCACGCGCCGATCGGAGCCTGGATCGGCCGTCTCTGACACCGTCAGCGGGATGCCGTCCTGCAGCACCACTGTCAGCGATTCGCTGATCGACGGAGGACGAACGCCGGCGCGTGGGCCCTCCTTGGGTTCTGCCCCCTGGTAGTCAAACGTGAGCTTCACGGACACCGCACCGTTCAGGTAGGCCGTCGCCACGGCGTCCACGTTCATGTAGCCGCTGGACGAGTTGCCGGACGTGCGAATCATGCCGCCATTGCGTTGCATCATGAGCAGCGACATTTCCTTTGTCACCGGAGTGCCTGTGAAACTGTCGGAAATGGTGAGTGTCAATTTGATGTTGGTGGCGGCCGGCACCTGCTGTGAACTGGGAAGGTTAAGCGACGGGGCATTCGGAGGTGCCGGTGGCGCGGGCGGTGCCGGCTTTGGGGACGCTACCTGCCCAGGCGCGGCCGCTGGAGGCGTGGCAGCCTGCGGAACGTCAAGCTGGCGGATGATCGCCTCCGACACCGTCAGGGCTGGCTTCGTCGCCCGCACAGTGACACTGTTGGTGTCCCTGTTGATCGACACCGTCAGTTTGGTCGATGTCTGGTCGCTGAGTTGGACCAGGCGAGCCTGCACGACCTGCGCGCTGACGTGTGTCAGGTAAAACTGTTGCACATATTGATCGGCCTGGTCGGTGGCCACCTGACCCGCAGCCGCTGTGGCTGAAAGGCGGGGAAGAGTCGTCGTGCCGATGACGAACGCGAGCAAAAGAATCAGTCTACGCATGGGATCTCCTTGAAGTCCTACTGCCGTCCCGCGTCAGGGTCGCCCAACCTCGGCGACGTCACGAGCGGCGTCATGGTTAGTGGAGTGATCAACAGCGATTCGGGTTGGATGGTGTCGAGCACAATCTGGTCAACAGTGATCGTGTCGATGGGATCAAGCGCCGGAATCCGTCGCGCCATCCAGGCCAACTCTGCCTCCGACATCGCCGGCCGCATCGGGGGCAAGTGGACCACGCGCACCAGAGGCGCGGGAACGTCTGGCACCTTCGCGGGAGTCGCAACTGGTACGGGTTCGACGACAGTCCCGCTGATGGACTGCGGCACGCCGAGCACGGGAGGCACCTGTGCGGTGCGGAACCTTGGCACGAGCAACACAGCAATCAACGCTGCGGCCACACCAGCCGGCACCAACCAGTAGTGCGGACGGCGACGAACATGTGCTTCGGCCGTCACCGCGTCGAGTCGCTTCTTGATGCGCAGCTCGAGACCACTCGGCGGTTCAATGTCGGTCATCACCCGCGCGGCGAGTGTGATGTCATCAGGGTGCAGGGTCATTCCAATTCCTGGCTCAATATTCTGCGCGCTTCGGCGACGCGCCATTTCACCGTGCCGACAGGGACGGCGAGCATCGCGCCGATCTCCTCGTACGAATGTTCACCCGATGCGGCCAGCAGCAACGTGTCCCGCAGTTTGGGACTCAGCCTCGTGATGGCCTCCCGCACCTGTGTGAGTCGCCCGCGCACGCTCGCAAGGCGTTCCGGATCCGCATCGCTGGTCGCCACACGTTCCAGCCCGTCGTCCCACTCCGTGTCGTCGGTCACCGCAGGCGTCTGGCGACGACGCCACCAGGTGGTGCGCGCGCGGCGACGGTCCAGCGCCTGTCGCCACACGATCGTCAGCAGCCAGGTCTTGAAGCTGGAGTCGCCCCGGAAGGCCCCGACTTTGCGCCAGGCCAGCACAAACGCATCCTGCGTGGCGTCCTCGGCGTCCTCGCTGCGCTGCAACGCGGCCATCGCGGTGCGATACACGGCCCGGTAGTAGAGACCCACGAGGGCGTCAAACGCGGCCCTGTCGCCGGCTTGCGCCGCGGCAATCCACGCCCGCACCTGAGGTGTATCCCCCACAAACAGGCCGGTCATCTCCACGAGGCAGGTCGCAACAGCGGACACCACGTGAGTAGACCCCTGGACAAACCGTCTGGTTGGGTAGGGGTAGACTGATTATGGAAAAAACATATGAATAACGAAGACGTCCTGCAAAAAATACGGGACAAGGTGGACCATCCGGCCACCGTCAAGGAACTGCTCCAGGTTCTCCGGATTCCGCGCGAGTCGCGGGCGACCTTTAAACGCATCCTCAAACGCCTGGTGGACGCCGGGCACCTGATTGAAATCCGCGGTGAGCGGTACGGACTCCCCGACAAAATGAACCTGGTCGTGGGCCGGGTCTCGACCAACCCGCGCGGCTTTGGGTTTGTCGAGGCCGAACGTCCGTCAGACGACGGCCCGACGAGCATCTTTATTCCCGGCGTGCACCTGAACCAGGCCATGCACGGCGACCGGGTGGTCGTCCGGGTCGAACGGGCGCGTGACAGTGACCGCGCCGAGGGGCGCATCATCCGCATCCTCGAACGCGGCACGTCCGCCATCGTGGGTCGCTACGACGAAGACGAGCGCGGCCGGGGATTTGTGGTGCCGTTTGACCGTCGCCTTGTGATGGACGTCGAGGTGCCCACAGGCGAATCGATGGACGCCAAACCGGGTGAGATGGTGACGCTCACCATCACCACGTGGCCGACACAAACCCGCCCGGCGCAGGGGCGCGTCTCAGAAGTGCTGGGCGACATCAATGCGCCCGGCGTGGACACCGCCGTCATCATCCGCAAATACAACATCGCCGACCAGCATTCCGACGAGGCGGTCGCCGAAGCGCTCAAGCTGGGCACGGCGGTGAAGCCACGCGACATCGAGGGGCGCACCGACTTCCGCGAGTGGCCCACCGTGACGATCGACGGCGAACACGCGCGCGATTTTGACGATGCCATCTCGCTCGACAAACTGCCCAACGGCAACTATTGGCTCGCGGTCCACATCGCGGACGTCTCGCACTACGTGACCGAGGGTTCGGCGCTCGACAAGGAAGCGTACGATCGCAGCACATCCGTGTATTTTCCGGAACGGGCCGTGCACATGTTCCCCTCGGAACTGTCGACCGGACTCTGCAGCCTCAAACCCGATGTCGATCGGCTGGTGCAGTCCTGCCTGATGGAGGTGGACAAAAAGACCGGACAGGTCGTGCGGTACGAGATGCACGATGGCGTGATTCACAGTCACGCGCGCATGACATACACCGAGGTCAGCCAGATCCTCACGGACCACGATCCGGTCGTTCGGAAAAAATACGCGGTCCTCGTCCCGCTGTTTGAGCGCATGCACGAACTGTTCGCCATCCTCAACCAGCGTCGTCGTCGCCGCGGATCCGTCGACTTTGATTTGAAGGAATCCGAAATTCAGATCGGCGACGACGGGATGATTGAGGCGATCGTGGCGGCCGAGCGCAACGTGGCGCACCGGCTGATCGAGGAGTTCATGCTGCTGGCCAACGAAACGGTGGCGGAACATCTCGAGATGAAGGGCATCCCGACCCTCTACCGCGTGCACGAGGATCCCGACCCGATGAAGGTCGAGGAATTCGAGCAGTTCATCGGCGCGCTCGGATATGCGTTGACCGCGCCGGCCGATCGCCTGGAGCCCAGGCACTTTCAGCGGCTGGTGGAGAAGATCAGGGGCACGCCGGAAGAAAAGCCGATCGCGATGTTGATGCTGCGCACCATGCAGAAGGCGCGCTACGAAGAAAATCCGATCGGCCACTTCGGTCTGGCGACGCGGCACTATGCCCACTTCACGTCGCCCATTCGTCGTTACCCGGACCTGGTCGTGCATCGGTCACTGCGCGAGTCGCGGGAGGGGATGAGCGAGGAACGCAGCGCCGAGTTGCATGAAGATCTGCCCGACATGGGACGCCACACGTCGGAGCGTGAACGTCGCGCCAACGACGCCGAGCGTGAACTCGTGGCGTGGAAAAAGGTGCGCTTCATGGCGGACAAGGTGGGTGATGAGTTCACCGGGTTTGTCACTGGCGTCAGCGCCTTCGGCCTGCACATCGAGCTGGTGGAACACTTCGTCGAGGGCATGGTGCATGTGTCGACGATGGCGGATGACTATTACCGGTTTGTCGAGAAGGCCCATCTGCTCAAGGGTGAAAAACACGGGCGGGTCTACCGGCTCGGCGACAAGGTCTCAGTGCAAGTCATCCGTGTGGACCTGGATCGGCGCTTGATCGATCTTGGACTGACGGAGATTCTTGAATCGGTCAGCAGGTCCGAGCGCAATCGGGGCTCTCGCCGGAGCACGGTGCGACCGACCCGCGAGGCGCGCCGGACACAGGCGTCGCGCGAGGAGCGACCTCGGCGCGGCAAGTCCACGCGGCCGGGACCACGTGAGCGGGCGTTCAAAAAAGCCGCCCGGCGCAAGAAGCGGTGAGGGCTCACGTGCGCACACTGGTGCTGGGAACGGCCGGGCACATCGACCACGGCAAGAGTGCGCTGGTTGAAGCGTTGACCGGCACCCATCCGGATCGCCTCAAGGAAGAGCAGGCGCGCGGCATCACCATCGAACTGGGTTTTGCCCACGCGACGATCGGTGACGTGTCGGTGGCGCTCGTCGATGTGCCGGGCCACGAACGGTTCGTGCGCACGATGCTGGCCGGCGCCGGTGGGTTGGACGCGGTGCTCCTCGTCATCGCCGCGAACGAATCGGTCATGCCCCAGACGCGGGAGCACTTCGAAATTTGCCGGTTGCTCGGCGTGGACCGCGGCCTGATTGTCCTGACGAAGAGTGATCTCGTTGATGAGGACACCCTCGCGCTGGCGGCGCTGGACGCGCGCGAGCTGGTCGCCGGGACGCCGCTGGCCCATGTGCCTGTGTGCGCAGTGTCTGCGCTCACGGGGGCGGGCCTGCCGGAACTGCGTGAGGCCATCGCCGCGCTCGCGGACGGCGGG
>CAYRGW010000093.1:0-17134 GCA_964423815.1 uncultured Solibacteraceae bacterium
AAGACCACAAAGGCGCGGGTGTACACCGCAGCGCAGGCGACGCGTGGTGAAGAGCTGTACATGAGCCTCTGTGTGTCGTGCCATCCGCCGGCCACCTACACCGGAGCGGTGTTCAAGACGTGGCAGGGCCGGAACCTCGGCGAGTTGCTGGCGTTCCTGCAGGAGAAGATGCCCAAGAACGATCCGGGCAGCTTGACCGACAAGGAATACGCGGACGTCATCGCGTACCTGCTCAAACTGAACAAGATGCCCACAGGCCGCGCCGAGCTGCTGCCTGACCTGAAGATCCTGCGCACGATCAATATCGACATTCTTCCGTAGACGCCGTAGAAGGAGACAGCAGCATGGCTCAGTGGTTTCGGTTTCGTCGCACGACCGGCCTCGTCGCGTTGTCCACGATCGTTGTGGTTGGCATCTTTGTGGTGGTGATACGAGGGACCGCCTCCACGCAGCCGACAAACCTGGTGCGTGGCAACGTGCCGGGAGAATGGCGGTATTGGGGAGGCGATGCATGGAGCACGCGGTATTCGCCCCTCGATCAGATCAACGCGTCGAACTTTGAATCGCTGGAACAGGCGTGGCGCTGGCCGGCAGGCGCGTTTGGTGCGGACGAGTATTACCGCACCACACCGTTGTATGCGAACGGCCGCCTGTTCACGGTCGCCAGCACCCGCCGTGTGGCAACCGCCATCGATCCCGAAACGGGTGCGACGTTGTGGATGTGGCGATTGGATGAAGGCATCCGCTGGCAGAAAGCCCCGCGACAGTTCGCAGGACGCGGTCTTTCCTATTGGACCGACGGCGTCAACGAACGCGTCATCATCATCACGCCCGGGTACCACATGGCGCTGCTCGACGCCAAGACCGGGTTGCCCGATCCGAAGTTCGGCAAAAACGGCGTCGTGGACCTGATGGAAGGCCTCGGCTTCCCGTTGGTGCCGCTCGCGGTGGATGACCCTGGGCCACTCCTCATCAGCGACACGGCGCCGTATCGTGAAGCCCGCCCTGGAGAAACGTGGGACGCCGCCAAAGGGATTGGTGCGGACGGGACCGTTGGCATCGATCCAAAACAGGGGCAGATCGCAAACAGTTCGCCCGGCATCGTCGTCGGCGACATCATCGTGGTTGCGAACTCGTCGATTCATGGCTACTACCCCACGAAGATCCACAACCTGCCGGGGTACATCCGCGGGTACAACATCCGCACCGGCGAACAGTTGTGGAAGTTCAACCTGATTCCGCAGAAGGGTGAGTTCGGCGCCGAGACCTGGGAAAACGGCTCGGCACCGGGCACACGCGGCGTGGGTAAAAACGACGCGTGGGCCACACTCTCGGCGGACCCGGAACTTGGGCTTGTCTACATCCCGGTTGGCATGCCGCTCAGCGACGAATACGGTGGCCATCGCCCGGGCGACAACCTCTTCGGCAACTCGGTGGTCGCGCTTGACGTGAAGACCGGACAGCGCCGCTGGCACTTCCAGATGGTCCATCACGACATCTGGGACTACGACACACCGATGGCGCCGAACCTGATGGACATCACCGTCAACGGTCGTGTGCGCAAAGTGGTGGCGCAGACAACCAAACAGGGCTGGGTGTACACGTTTGATCGCGCGACGGGTGAACCCATCTGGCCGATGGTCGAAACGCCGGTCCTGCAGAGCGAAGTCCCCGGCGAAAAGACTTCACCCACGCAGCCCATTCCCTCCAGGCCGGTCCCGTATGCGCAGATGGGCCTCGAGGAAGAGGACCTGATTGACTACACACCGGAGATCAAGGCGCGCGCGCTGGGACTGGCCAAGTTGTGCCGGATGGGGCCGTACTACATCCCCGCCTCGCCGATTGATGGCACGTCGAAGTCGGGCTACAAGTGTTCGTGGTACGCGCCCGGCGCTGCCGGCGGCGTCAACATCGACGGCGGTGCGGCCGTCGACCCGGAGACGGGCATGCTGTACGTGGCGTCCCAGTCGGGCCTGAGCACCATTGAGGTCGGCAAGGACCCGTGCTCCGAACACGACTACACGCAGGCCAGCGGTGCGGGTCCGCGTGACAGCTGTGGACAGATCGGCGCGCCGGCTCCTCCACCCGGGTACGTCGCCCCCGCGCGTGGTGGTGGACGAGGTGGCGGTGCAGGACGTGCGGGCGCCGCCGCGCCGACGCCAGGCACCTCAACCATTGCGGGCATTTCCATCCTGAAGCCGCAGGAACTGGGCGGCATCATGGCGTACAACATGAACACCGGTGACAAGGTGTGGTGGACGAGCAACGGCGGCACCTACATCCCCACCATCCCGGCCAACCAGGCCAACTCTGCGGACGCCAAACTGTTCGAGGGTGTGAAGTTGCTGCCGCAGGGCAGCCGCGGACAAGCGCAGGTCATCACGACCAAGACCCTGATGATTTACGGCACGGGCCGGAGTGGTGGCCCTCCTGGAGCGGACCCGGCATTGTTTGCCGTCGACAAGGCCACCGGCAAACAGATCGCCGCGTTGCCGATTCCGACCAAGACCAGCGCGGTCCCGATGACCTTCATGCACAAGGGGCGTCAGTACATCGTGTACGCGACTGGCGGCGGCACGACGGCAGCGCTGGTGGCCTTACGGCTGCCGCGCTGAGACTGTTAAAGACGTCGGGTGTCTTTTTCTGCATCGCTTGGAGCGGAAAAAGACACCCGACGTCGGTGCGCCAACCACATCAGTCCGCCCAAAACCCAAATGATGATGGCAGCTCGAAGCACGAACGTGCCCCCAATGTCGGGCAGGTCGTGAGTCAGCAAGTCGGCGCCACGCTCCGTCATCCAGTGCCACGCCTGATGCGCCACGATCGCTGAGATCACGATGATGCCCATCCGTTCCGCCACCACGTAGCGGAACAGCGCCCACAGCGCGGGCAGCAACACGAGCAACACACCGATCTGCCCGAGTTCGACGCCGACGTTAAAGGCAATCAGCGACGTCACCACGTGCGCCCCACCAAACTGCAGCGAGTCGCCGAGGACAAACGCAAACCCGAATCCATGCACGAGGCCAAACACCGCGGTGAGCACCCACCGCCGGCGGAGGCTGCTGACGCCGACGATGTTTTCGAGGGCCATCCAGATGATGGAGGCGGCAATGAGGGTTTCAACAAAAGGGGCGAACCACTGCCCGTCCGGCACCCATCCGGACGCGGCAGCGATCAGCGTCACCGAATGCGCCACGGTGAACGCCGTCACCACCAGTAGCAGTGAGCGGAACCGCCGGAACGGGAGCACGAGGCACAACAGAAACAGCAGGTGGTCGATGCCGGCGAGAATGTGCTCAATGCCTGAGAGGACAAATCGACGCGCGGCCTGAGTCCAGCTGGGGTCGAGTTCGATGCGCCCAGGCTCCCCCATAAACTGAAACACCCGCGGCGGTGTGTCGGGTGGCAGGAACTGCATCACCGTCTGGGTGCGCAGGCCCAGTCGCGCAAACTCCGTCTCGACGGCAAATCGTGCGCGGTCGCTGGTGATGGGAAATTCCAGCAAGACGTCCACGAGCGCATGTGTCTCGACCAAGTCTGTGGCTGGATCGATCGGGCCACTGGTGACATGCGCGTACGCGCGGTCCCACGATTCAAACGAGGAATCTGACGGCAAAGAGAGGCGGATGGCCACCAGTTGGCCGCGGCCGAGGTCGCGCCCGTCCTCAAACATCCGGACGCCACCAGCCACCCAGAGGTCCGCACCAATTCGGACGGCATCCTCGGCGGCCGGCAGGTCCAGGAAGACACCGGCGCGGGTGGGCATGACAACGTCGCGGAATGTACTGAGCGGGGCCCGCACCAGCATCCGCATGATCGAGGCGTCAGGTTTGACGAAGGCGCGGATCGTCACGTCCGCGGGAATTTCGTGACCACGCACCACGCCGGACCAGACAAACAGGCTGGCCACCGTGAGGCCCAGCACGGCCGCCACCATTTTCACGCCGGTAGTATACTGGCGCCCGTTTTCGAAACAGACGGGGTGAAGTGATGCGCCGACAGCTGTCCGTGTGTGTAATCGTGTGTGCCGCTGCGATGACGGGAATCGCGCAGGCGCCACCACAGTGGGGCGTTGATCCGTTGTGGCCCCAGCCACTGCCCAACCACTGGATCCTCGGATCGGTCACCGGCGTCGCTGTGGATGCCGGGGGGCGTGTCTGGGTCGCGCACCGTGGCGCTGCGTCCATGAACCTGCGCACCGAGAATGCGCTCGACGCCACGCCCAAGGGCGCCGAATATTGCTGCGCCTCGGCACCTCCCCTCCTCGCGTTTACGCTTGATGGCAAACTCGACGCACACTGGGGCGGGCCCGGTCCAGGCTACGACTGGCCTCAGAACCTGGGTGGCATCGCGATCGATGGCACAGACCACGTGTGGATCACTGCGGCAGGTCTGCCGCCGGCACCGGCGGGTCGCGGCGGAGCGGCCGGCACCGCGCCACGGCCCGAAGATGCGCACGTGCTGAAGTTCACACGCGACGGCAAGTTTGTCATGCAGATCGGCAAGGCCGGCGCGCCTGGGGACGCGACGAGCCGCACCGGCCTGGCCCGGCCCTCGGCCGTGGAGGTCGACTCAACGGCCAATGAGGTGTACATCGCCGACACAGGCAATCAACGGGTCGCGGTTTTTGACGCCACCTCGGGCGCCTACAAACGCCACTGGAGCGCCTCTGGGCCAACGCCGTTCAAGACGGTCTCCTGTGTGTCGCTGACCAGCAGCGGCGAAGTCTTCGTGTGCGACCGTGAGAACAACCGCATACAGGTCTTCCGCAAGGACGGCACGTTTGTGCGAGAAGCCTCCGTGGCCGCCGCCACAAAAGGCGCTGGCGCCGTGTGGGACATCGCGTTCTCCCACGATCCGGGGCAGCAGTTTGTGTTTGTCGCCAACGGCCAGGAACAGACCGTTCACGTGCTTCGCAGGGATTCGTTAACTGAAATCTCGCGCATCGGCGCCGGCGGCCGATGGCCAGGACACTTCTTCGGCGTCGGATCAGTGGCGGTGAACGCACGCGGGTGGGTCATCACCGGCGAACATCTCCAGGGCAAACGTGTGCAGAAGTTCGTGCTGAGGTAACGCAGATGATGACTCGAACAAAACTTCTTGCCGTCGTGTTTGTCGTTGGTCTTGGCGGCCTCATCACCGCCGAGCGACTCAGCCAACGTGCCAGTGCCGCAGACCAGGCCACCGCCACCGTTGAGGCACCACGCTTCGAGGTGGACCCGGCGTTTCCCAAGCCGCTGCCCAATTGCATGTTGATGGGCATGGCGATTGGCGTGGCCGTGGACGCGGAGAACCACATCTGGGTCGTCCACCGGCCCGACACACTGTCGGCCGCAGAGGCCGCCGCCGACGAGAATCCGCCAACTGCGGCCTGCTGCCGCCGGGCGCCACCGGTGCTGCAGTTTGATCAGCAGGGCAACCTGATCAGCGCCTGGGGCGGCCCAGGAGAAGGTTACGAATGGCCACAGTCCAATCACGGCATCTTTGTGGACCACAAAGGCATCGTCTGGATTGGCGGCAACGGCACCAATGACGCGCACGTCCTGAAGTTCACACAGGAGGGCAAGTTCATTGCGCAGTACGGTGCCTCGGGAAAAACGGGCGGCAGCAACGACACGGTCAACTTCGGGCGTGTCGCAAAAATTTTCGTCGACCCCAAGGCCAATGAGGCGTACCTTGCCGACGGGTACCTCAATAAACGGGTCGTGGTGCTCGATGCGGACACCGGCGCGTTCAAGCGTTACTGGGGCGCGTACGGCAACAAACCCGACGATACCAATCTCGGTCCCTACAACCCGGACCTGCCGCCGGTGCAGCAGTTCCGTACACCGGTCCACTGCTCCGACCTGTCCATCGACGGACTGCTCTACGTCTGTGACCGGCCCAACAACCGGATTCAGGTCTTCACCCGCGACGGCAAGTTTGTGAAGGAGACGTTCATTGCGAAGCGAACGCTGGGCGATGGCGCCGTCTGGGACGTCGCGTTCTCGAAGGATCCGCAGCAGAAATATCTGTACGTAGCCGACGGCAAAAACGAACGTGTCTACATCCTCAACAGAGACACCCTCGAGATTGTTTCAGCGTTTGGTGATGGCGGTCGTCAGCCCGGGCAGTTCTTCGCGGTCCACAGCATCGTGACCGACGCGGCCGGCAACATCTTCACGACGGAGACGTACGAAGGCCGTCGCCTGCAGAAGTTCACGTTCAAGGGCGTCGGCCAGGTGCCGAGGGATCAGGGCGTCGTCTGGCCCATCAAGAAATGAGCCAATGAGGCAATGAGGCAGTGGGGCAATTCCGGCCATTGGCCCATTGCCTCACTGGCCCATTGCCCCATTCCGGCTAAGCCGCAGCGACTTTTTTGCCGAGCACTTCGCCGAAGACCGCGGTCGCGCGCTGCATCTCGTCCATCGTGCCGATGGAGATGCGGCACCAGCTCTGCTCAAACGGCGGGAAGTCACGGCCGACACGCACCCCCTGCTTCGCGCACCCGTCCCTGAAACCACGCGCCGGCACGCCGATGTTGGTGAAGATGAAGTTCGCGTGGGATTCGGTTGACTGCATCCCGCGATCGGCGAACCACTTGATCGTGAAGTCACGGGCGGCCTTGTTGCGCGCGCGCTCGGCATCCACAAAAGCCGGGCCCTGATTGATGGCCGCAATGCCGGCATGCAACGCCAACACGTTCAGCGAGCTCGTCCCTGACGCGTTGTCCCATGCGTTCATCTTGCGGAGCGCATCGGGATGCCCAACCGCATAACCAAGGCGGAGCCCGGCGATGCCGTAGGCCTTCGAGAACGTGCGGGCCACAACAATGCGCGGATCCTCAATGGCGACGGGGATCATGGATTCGTGATCGGGATGCGTGACGTACTCAAAATACGCCTCGTCCACGAGGATCGTCGTCTCCGGTGACAGGCCATGGACACGCGCGATGAATTCCTTGGTTTCGCGTGCGCCCACATAGGTGGCCACGGGGTTGTTCGGATTGCAGTAGAAGACCAGGCCGGCGCCACGCGAGGCATCCACCATGCGGTCGAGATCCATGCGGAAGTTCCGGTCGAGCGACACGGGGCGCACCGGATGTCCGAGCATGTCGGCGTACCCGGCACACTCTTCATAGGTCGGGATCGTGCCGACCAGGGCCTTGTCACGCGCGGTGAACACGTGTGTGGCCGTGCGCAGGATTTGTGTTGAGCCGCACCCCAGCGTGATGTTCGCGGGTTGCACCTTGAGGGACTTGGCCAGGACGTCGCGCAACTCCGTCGTCGCGCCCGAGTATCGTCCGGGGGTCGCTCCCGCCGGCCCGAAGGATCGCTGAATCGCATCCAGCACGACCTGGCCTGCGCCCATCGGATTTTCATTGCTGGAGAGGGGAATGATCTGGCCCTGGAGCTCAGCCGCCTCGAGGCCGGGCTCGAGCATGGACCACATGCGGTCTTCCCGTCCGCGCGCACCGATCCACGATGTGGCCAACGCGCCTGCCGCGCCGCCTCCCACTGTTCGCACAAAATCGCGTCGGCTAACCATTACGCCTCCCCACCGCCGGCGTTCGCCGGGCGCAACACGTCGCGGAACACCGCCACGGCCTTCTGCATTTCTTCCATGGTGCCGATCGAGATTCTCGCGTGGCTGCCCTCAAACGGCGGGAAGTCACGACCGACCTGAATCCCCTGCGCGCCGCACGCCGTGCGGAATGCCGCGGCTGACCGGCCGACATCAACAAAGAGGAAATTGGTCTGCGAGGCGGTGCACTTGCACCCGAGTTCCTCGAGCGCTTTCTGCGTAAACGCGCGCGCCTGCGTATTGCGATCCCGCTCGGCCGCCATGTGGGCGGGGTCCTTGAGTGCGGTGATGGCCGCGATCGATCCAAGCACACTGATGTTGAAGGGCAAGGCGAGACGGGACAACGGACGGACGGTGTCGCGTTGACCGATCGCATACCCGATGCGCATGCCGGCCATGCCGTATGCCTTGGAGAACGTGCGCGCGACAAACACGTTCGGCGTGCTCATCGCCAGCGGCATCGCGGTGGCATACGCCGGGTCGGTCACGTATTCGTGGTACGCCTCGTCGATCAGAATCACGGTATCGGGCGAGATGCGGCGGACCCGTTCAACAAAATCCGTGATGGCCGCCGCGCTGTGTACCGTGGCCGTCGGGTTGTTGGGATTGTTGATGAAGATCAAACCGGCGCCACGCGCGACGGCAACCATACTTTCCAGATCGAGGCGGAACTGCGAGTCCACCTTGATCTCCATGACCGGGTGGCCCATACGTCGCGCGGTCGCCGTGGCGTTTTCGAACGTGGGCGTCGCGGTTACCAGGTGCCGCGCGGGGCTGGTAAAACCCCAGACCGCCACCTTCAGAATTTCCTGGGAACCAGCGCCGAGAATCACGTTCTCGGGTTTGACCTTGTGGAGGCCCGCAATGGTCTCGATCAGCTGCGCATCCCCGGGCGTCACGTTGAAGGGGTACCGCATCGTCTGGTCGAAGCGCCCGGTGATGGCATCAAGCACCGCGCGACCAGGCCCGACGGGATTTTCGTTGGAGCTGAGCTTGATCCCAGGGGCCGAGGCGCGGCCGGTCTGGCCCTGGGACTCGTCCTCAAGTCCCCGAGCCGCCAACGCAAGACCGTCGACGTGGTCCCCGAATTCTCCAGAGGCACCAAACCTCAGGCGTGAAAAGAGTTCTCGACGCGTGACAGACATCACTCGCTCCTTGGAAGCGCGGATTCTACTACTTTTTTACGTACCGTTTGAGCGCCCGGGGTCCGACCTCGGCGCCATAAATACGGCCCGCTCGATCCACGGCGATACCTTCCGCAGCGCTGGTGCTGGGCGGGGCCTCCGCTGGATCGGGGATAAAGGCGGTGATTTTTGCGTTTGGACCTTCCCGGAGGCTGCCAATCCGGATCCCCCGTTTCCAGTCCTTGCGGGTTGGCGCAACGGAGCCCGATTCCGAGTCCGTGCCGTACAACACGTCCTGGGCATCGATCCAGATCCCGCTCAGTCGGCTGAACTGCTGGTAGCCGTGCTCGAGCAGATTGCCGTCCTGGTCGAAGATCTGGAGCCGGTTGTTTGAGCGGTCCGCCACCACCAGCCGTCCTCTCGAGTCGAAGGCGAGCGCGTGCGGTTGGTCCATTTCGCCGGCACCGGTCCCTCGGGTGCCCCAGGCCTTGATGAACTTCCCCGTGCGATCAAATTTGGAGATACGCGCGTGGGTTGATCCATGGCCTTCGGCCACAAAGATGTCGCCGGCCGCATTGGTGATGACATCGTTCGGCTGATAAAACGACGACGGGTCGGCGGGTTCTCCAGGGCGATTGCCGCCGGCTTTGCCCAGCGTCAGCAGCAGTTTGCCTTCGGGACTGAATTTGTAGACCTGATGGCCAATCACGGTTGCCGGCATCGGGGGCAGCGGGGCGTCGGCTGCCGCGCCACGGGCCCGTCGCGGAAAGTTGTCCTGGCCATCGGTGACCCACACGTTTCCCTGGTGATCCACGTGGATGCCGTGCGGAAACACGAACAGGCCCTGGCCAAAACTTCGAACCAGGTTCCCGTTGCCGTCAAATTTGAGCACGATGTCGAGGGGGGAGGGTTTCCCGGCGGCCGCATCCCAGCACGTGTTCGCGCCGCATCGCTCCGCCACCCACACCGAGGTACCGTCGAGGTCGATGTCGACGGCGCTGGTCGCGCCCCACGTGCGGCCGGCCGGCATTTTTGCCCAGCCGGTTTCGGTGACGTAGGGGTTGGGGCCGTCGTTGACCGGCGCAGTCGTCGCGCTTGGGGCTTGTGCCAGAAGAGTGAGGCTCGACAGCAGCAGGGCTGCCGCTGTGGGAGTTGCGGATCGGATCATATGGGGCTCCTTGCGGTGGGGGGAGCCTAACACGTCCGTCAGCGCAGGTTGAACTCCATCTGGATGATGACGATGTAGGCCACCGGCTGTCCCTGGAATCGGGCGGGGCGGAACAGCCACTTTTTCGCTGTCACGATCGCCAGATCGTCCAGACCGTGGACCTTGTCCAGGGACCGGATCACTTTGACATCGGTCACTGCGCCCGTGGGACTGACAAGCACTTCCAGTTCAACGATCCCCTGGATCCTGGCCTGCATCGCAGCCGGCGTGTAGGCCGGGTCCGCGCCGCGCAGCAACGTTGGTGGCGTGGCACCGCTGCCGGGTCCCATCGGACCACCGCCGACGCCGCCTCCGGATCCAGGTCCGATGCCAGGTCCATCTCCAGAGCCGGCCCCTGTGCCCTTCCCAGTGCCACCGCCTCCACCTGCGCCGAGTCCCAGCGAGGGAGCGGCAGCCAAGCCGTTGATCACGCCCGCTGTCGGCATGACCACTGCCGCAGTCTGGATGGGCGCGATGAGTGTGGGCGGTGGCGGTGGTGTGTTCACCGGCTCAATCACCGGGGGTGTGGGAAGGGCTGCCTTCATCTCAACGATGCGAGGTGGGGTGGGCATCGAATTTCCGCCACCCCCTCCCCCGCCTTCCGGTGCCACCGTCTGCACAAAGACAAGGTCGTACTCCTCCGCGATGGTCTGCGGAGTAATGACCGTCTCTGGCGCCATCGCCATCACGGCGAGAGTGATGAGCAACCCCAGCCCGTGCAGCACCAGCGACGCCGCAAGCGCACGGCCTGTCTTGCGCTGGGCTGCGTGGCCAAACGTGGAGTCGGCAGCCAACCAGCCGGATGACACCACCCCTGACCGGGTCGAATGGGGAGGAGCGTGGTTGGTCATCGAACGTAGAACACTATGCGCGGAAACGCGAAGCGGCCGGCGGCTTCATCAATGATGTTGATTTGGCAGGTATACAGGCCCGGCTCAAACGACCCGGCCGGCACCTCAAACTGGAACAACACCGCCTGACGGTTGGCGGCGTCCACCGTCCCTCTGGCCACCACGGGCGTTTCAAGCACCTTCACGGCGCCGCGATAAAACGCGATGGTGGTCCGGACGTCAGGCGCCTTCGCGGCGTTTAATCCGGGTTCGTACACCTCGTAATAAAAGAACATCTTCTGCTCACGCGACACCACGTGCGTGACGTTGGGAATCATCTGTACGCCATCACGAATCAGCGGGTTGTCGGTCTTCGCGGTGCTCGCCTGCACCTGCGTGCTCAACACCACCGAACTCACCTTCATCGGCTGCTGCGCCAGCTGCGGCACGGTTACGGCCGACTCAAACGTGCCCATCAGGCCCGTGGCGTTTTCACGCACCACCGCCTTGATGGAGAAACGTCCAGGGGGCAACGTCATCCCCGACTGATACAGGATTTGTTTCCCGGCCAGCGTCTTTTCCGTCCCCGCCGGCAACTTCATCGTCTGGCGCAACCGCCCGACGGGCATGCCGCGTTCGTCCATCACCTGGCCGAGAATATCGAGGGTGATCTCCTTCAGGCCTTCCGTCACAGGCACCGCCGACCCCGGGACCGACACGGCGATCGGCACGTAGTACTTGTCGGGGGCCAGACGGAAATACATCGCGCTGGCGATGACGGGCAGATCCGTGACCGACACGGCCGCGAACAATTGCTCCTCAAGTAACGCTTCGCGGTCGGTCTTTGACGTGTGGGTGAAGTCCCGATCGGCGTAGTACCCCGATCGGGCCTCAAGTCGATATCCGGTGTTCTGTTTTTTCAGGCGCACCTGAATCCGTCGAAAACGACCGTCCTGGACCTTGTTGCTGCTGCTGTAGCCCAGCAGGTAATACGCGGACATGTCGCTCTGCACACGTTTGAACGCATCGCCAAAATTATTGGTGTCGGTGAATGCGCGGCCACCTGTATCGGCCGCCAGTGAGACCAGCGTGTCCTGTGACGCCGCGAGGCTCGCAAACTGCCGCGACATACCCCGACCGCTGAACATGGCCTGCCCTCGACCACTGGCCTGCCGCGCGTCTCCGCCTGGCACCACGGCCTGCAGCCCCCGGGTGTCGATTGGATAGATGGAGACGTTGGCGCGCACGGCCGCATTGATGGCCGAGCGCAACTCGACCTGATTGTCCTGACCGCTGCGCGTCATGCCGGCGCTGAAATAGACGATGGCCTTTTTTTGTTCGATGAGTGTGAGTGACTCCGCAAGCGTACGGAGCGCACGCAGCCGGAGGTCGTTATTAAACATGTCGAGCTCGGCCGCTTCGGCATCTGCAGCCGTCTCTTCAGTCGCCGCAGCCGCGGCTTCGTCAGTGGCCGCGGTGGCGGCCGTCGGCGGCGGAGTTTCGGTACCGTCCGAATACGACAACTGGTTCAGCGCCCCGGACACCTTCGTACGATCCGCGGTGAAGTCCGTCAGCACATTCAGCACACTGCTCACCGTGGCCACCGCCACGAGATCCGATGTGCTCATCTGCTCGGCCACGTACTGCCGCGCGGAATCCACGGACCGCTGCACGTCTTCGGGTTGCATCGAACTGGTGTCGAACAACAAAATGACCAGACGCCGCCCGGCCAGGTCCTCAGATCGCATCGGTGTGGGCGGCGCCGTGGCGGCGGCTGATGCCAGCGCCTTTTCTGCCACGCCGTCGAGCAAATTGACGGAGACCGCCGCGTTTCCGCCATCCTTGATCTCCTCGAAGGCAAACGTGCGCACCTCCTGCGGACGACCGTCTTCGAGCAGCTCAAAGTCCTTGTCCGTCAAGCCCCGCACCACCGTGCCGTCCTTGTCACGCACGATCACATCGACAGACACGATGGAGAGGTTGGTCCGAAACACCGGTGGTGCCTGTTGCTGAGCGGCCGGGCGCGGCGACGCCACCGCCATCAAGACGCCGACACATCCGAGGAGGACCGAAGTTCTTACGTGTTGTGTTGTCATGGCAGTTACCAACTCAGAAACGGAAACGCGCGTTAAACGTCATGGAACGCATCGCACGCACAGATGTGATCTGTCCAAAGGACGGCGAGTTAATCGTGGTGTTCAGCCCGCCGAAATTGACGGTATTGAGCAGGTTGTTGACATTGAGCTGCAGGCTCATCACCCGATTGCCCCCGAGCCGAAGGTCGCGTGACAACTGCGCGTTCAGCAACCGGCTCCCTGGTCCAATCACCAGGTTGCGCGACGAATTGCCGTACGTCCCGGCGGCTGGAATCGAAAAGGCCGCGGTATTAAAGAACTGATCGATGGTGGGATTCGAGATCGTGAGTGGCGAGCCGTCGTAGTTGGCCCGCAACGTCCCGCTGGCCCCACCCGCCACGCTGCTGGCCGCGCCCGTGACCCTGACCGTCAGAGGTGTGCCCGACTGCATCGTGAAGGTGGTCGTAAATCGCCAGCCACCCAGAATCGTCCCCCACACACCACCGTTGCCGAAGAACCGCCGCCCGGTGCCAAAGGGCAGGTCGACGTTCAGGTTGGCGTTGAGTTGATGTCTCCGATCAAAACTCGACAGGCCCCATTCCGCCTGCAGGTCCTGGTCATTCTGCGCAACCACAGTGGCGCCGCCCATCGATGACGCGTTGTCACGTGACCGGGCGAGCGTGTAGGTCACGCCGCCGCCGATCCCACGGACCGGGCGACGCGTGAGCCTGAATTCCGCCGCATGGAGGCGTGACGATCCTTCCGAACTCTGCCACTCAAACGGCTGCACGTCCGCGAGCAACAGTCCATCGGGGCCCCTGTTCGGCGCACGAACGATATCGAGGTTGGATCCAATGATGTGGGTGTACCCCGCACCGATGCTCCACACCTGCGACAGGTCACGCGAGATATCCGCGTTGAGCGTCTGCACCATCCCGAGGACGTAGTTCAGGTCCACGCCGTAGTCGTTGGTGATCTGATTGGGGGTGGCGGTGGCAAGCGGATTGGTGATGAGCAGCGGTGACGTCGCGGTGCCAATCGCCGTGTTCGTGGTGGCAAACGGCGGTTGGTTCACCATCTGCCGGGCCATCGCGGAATACGACCCCGAGTTGTAGTTGATGCCGTATCCGCCGCGCAGGATCGTGCCCTGCGCGACACGCCAGGCAAAACCCACGCGTGGGGCAATGTTGTTGGTATCGGTGCGGATGAGGCCCTCGGGATATTGCCCGGAATACAAGCCGATCTGTCCTGAAATCACCGGCGACACGGCCGTGAAGCCGGACGCCGCATCGAGATTCACCATCCGGCCGTTGGTCTCGACAAACGGCTGCACCAGCTCATACCGCAGACCGAGGTTTAAGGTGAGATTCGACGCCTTCCGCCAGTCGTCCTGCACGAACAGGCTGAACGATCGGCCTCGCATGCTCACCTCGCCCAACCCGAAGTTCACCGTCGCCTGTTGTGGCAGTCCCAGCAGGAAGTCGGCAAAGTCATACCCGCCGCCCCGCACCTGCGACGACCCGCTCGAATACAACCCGGTGAACGTGTACGCCCCCTGCGCGTTTGCGTCCGACTGTGTTTTGGACAAGTCCTGTCTCACATCGCCGCCGATGCGCAGCGTGTGCAACCGGATAGGTTTGGTCACGGTATATCCCAGCGACCATCGTGTGTCATATCGCTCACTCGGCGTGGTATCGCGCACACTCGAGAAGGTGGAGAACGACAACGCAGGCACACCCCACGCCAGGGGGTCGGTCGAGACACCAACGATGCCGGCGTTGCCGGCGACATCTTCGACGAACGAAAAGTTGTTTGACGTCGATGACGACGTGCGGGAGTAGTTGAGGCTGATCGCGTGCTGCACACGATTCTTCGAAATGTTGAGGGTGACAGGCACCGTGAGTGAAGACCCGGAGCTGCGGCCCCCAAGCGCCGGCATCACGTTGGCTTGTTCGTTGCTGTTGCCGCGGTACTGCAGCTGGGCCGTCATGTTGATCGCCAGGCCCTGATTGCCACGACCGGCAGGCCCGGCAGCACGGCCTCCGCCACCCCCGCCGCGTCCGCCGGCAGCGCCACCACGCCCTGCCGCCTGCGTGAAATTGTGGGTAAGGCGGAGGGTGACGTTGTTGGCGGACGAATCGCGGGTCGTCAC
This sequence comes from uncultured Solibacteraceae bacterium, assembly GCA_964423815.1. Taxonomy (GTDB): domain Bacteria; phylum Acidobacteriota; class Vicinamibacteria; order Vicinamibacterales; family SCN-69-37; genus SYFT01. Next base: position 14,955 of record CAYRGW010000093.1, read on the forward strand.
ATAGTGATAGTTCCGGCTCGTGCCGTCCAGATTGGCGTCGGGAATAAAGCGCAGCAGTGCGACAGAGGCCTGGTTCAGGCTGCCCAGCGGAATCTGATTGCCGGCAAACGGCTGCCCAGTCGCCGGATTGATCAGCGCGCCACTGAGGGCGGAAAAATCGCCGGACCGTTGAGCGGCAGTCGGCACGGTGGCGTACTGATCAAACAGGTTGGAGCCGCGATTGCCGCCGTACGTCAGCGTAAACGTGGTCCGCCGAGTCCCGTTGTAGAGGCCGGGGATGATCACCGGCCCCCCCAGGGTCATCCCGAAGTTCTGCCGGTTGTACGGATTGGTGATGGCCGGCGTGTCTGACCGCAGCTGATAGGGGGCGGAGTCGAGCGCCGATCCGCTGTAGCTGTAGTTGGCCGATGCTTGAAAGAGACTCTGGCCGCGACCACCGCGGCCACCGATGGCGAAATCGCCTGCACCACCCCGACCACCGGGGCCAGCCGCGCCACCTCGTCCTCCCCGCCCGCCGGGGCCCTGGGCCGGCTCCGCGCCAGGAGCAAACTCCCCGGTCGCCGGATCAAATTCCCCGCGACTGATCGCGCCCAGTCGATCCCCCATCATGCCGCGGTCGATGCTGGCCATCTGGCCATTGATCGCCACCGCTTCAGTGGACACGTCCATCGAAAAGCCCGGCGGCAACAACGCCATCGCGGCCTGCTCTGACTGTCGGTCGGGCGGCGTCACTTCGAGCGCCGCAGTCGCGGCAGCATTGGTCTGCACCTGCAGCGTGGAAAAACGTCCGGTGGCTCCCGCTGCGCCCGCCCGCCCTGCCGGCGGCACACCCGTCGGGGCCGGTGGCGCGGCCTGCGCCACGGCATTGGGTGCACGCGACGCCAGCACCATCGTGAAGTCGGTCTTCTGATCGCAGGGGGGCGTACCCAGCGCCACGGTCTGTTCGCCCGTGGCAAAGGCGGTCATCTCGACCACAAGCTGATACTGCGCTCCGGGTGGAACCGCCAGTTTGTATGAGCCATCCACCGCGGTGGATGTGGCCGCGACCAGGCGACCACCGGAGGTGGCGGTGACTGAGACACCGGGCAGCGGCGTGGTGCCGCTGACAATCTTGCCGGTGATGCTGCACGGAGCGGGTATCTGCTTCGCGTCCAGCGGTGACAGCGTCGGCCACACCATGGCGGTCGTCAACGCGATCAATCCACCCACAAAATATCGCCGGGTTACAGGGGAAGCGTGTGCGCTCATAGTTTGAGGATACGGCCCTGCCTGGAGCTCCGTTTGCCTCAAATGCCTATCCGGTGTTTTCTTCACCGGTCTGCCATCGCTCTGTCACACGCGGGCGGTTTGGCGCGCGGCGTACAAAAAAAAGGGCTCGAAGCTTTTGGCTTCGAGCCCTTGAGAATAATCCCGGCAGCGACCTACTCTCCCACACAGTTACCCATGCAGTACCATCGGCGGTAGTCGGCTTAACTTCCGTGTTCGGAATGGGAACGGGTGTGACCCAACTCCTATGACCACCGGGAAACTTGTCTTGCTAAAACGAACGAAACGGTTAAGCGCGTTTCGTTATAGAACAACGTGGCGACGGGACATACGCCCGTCGGCACTGCATGCTGGTCGCCCGAAGGCGCCCCTCATGCAAGCATGTTTGACTCATTCTGCCAAAGTGTTTTGTTCAAACACTTTGACAGACTGAATACCCTGCAAACGGCAGTTCTTTCATCACCACTAAGGGGTAAAAAAGAATCAATAGACAAGCCTCACGGCTGATTAGTATCGGTAAGCTTCACACATCACTGTGCGTCCACACCCGACCTATCGACCTGGTAATCTTCCAGGAGCCTTTAGAGACTTGCGTCTAGGGAGATCTCATCTTGTGGAGGGTTTCACGCTTAGATGCTTTCAGCGTTTCTCCCTTCCGCACGTAGCTACCGAGCGCTACCCCTGGCGGGATAACTCGTACACTAGAGGTGCGTCCAACCCGGTCCTCTCGTACTAAGGTCAGCCCCACTCAAATCTCCTGCGCCCATGCCAGATAGAGACCGAACTGTCTCACGACGTTCTAAACCCAGCTCACGTACCACTTTAACCGGCGAACAGCCGGACCCTTGGAACCTGCTACAGCTCCAGGATGTGATGAGCCGACATCGAGGTGCCAAACCTGAGCGTCGATGTGG
>CAYRGW010000094.1:0-17077 GCA_964423815.1 uncultured Solibacteraceae bacterium
TGATGCGGCGGGGGGCCTTCAGGAGTGCCAGCGTGCGCATCGCGGCCGCGACGGCTGCGCCGCCCGCCATGTCGTCCTTCATCCGCTCCATGCCTTCGGCCGGCTTGATGGAGACCCCACCGGTGTCAAACGTCACGCCCTTGCCGATGAAACCCAGCACCGGCGACTCCGGTGCGCCGGGTGGGTCGTGACGGATGACCACCAGGCGCGGCGGCTCGGCACTCCCCTGCGCCACGCCCAGCAACAGACCCATCTTCAGGTCGCGAATCTGCTGCTCGTCGAGCACCTCGGCTGACAACCCGACACTTGTGGCCATGGCGGCGACACGCGACGCAAATTCGATCGGCGTCAGCACATTGGCGGGTTCGTTCGCGAGACTGCGGGCGAAGTTGGAGGACTCGCCCAGCGTGCGTCCCTCAAACACAGCAGCAGCCAGCGCCGCGTCATCGGCCCCCGGCGACACAATGACCATCCGCTCGGGAAAGTCGCCGGCATCACGGTCCGACTTGTAGGTGCCCGAGTCAAATTCGGCCGCCGACATGCCGTCGGCGCCGATGCGCGCGGTGCGAATGGGATCCAACCCGGCGCGCACAAGAAATCCGGCCGATCGCATGGACCGGAGGCGCGCCGTGTAACTGCACGCCGCGGCGACACGACGCAGGCGCTCCGCATCGGCATCCTCACGCCGCCCAGCGCCCACCAGCGCGACACGAACGGCCTGGTAGGGCCCATCGGTCACCCGCGCGATAAAAAATTCATACAGCCGCCCGCGGAACTCCGACGACGCCCGCGCCTTCGAGATGTCGCCGCCCGTCGCGTCGTCGAGTCCCGGAAGGTCCTCCAGCCGGTCGTCGCCCTCAAACACGGGCACGAACAACATATCGACCGTCACCGACTCCGGTCGACCGGATGTGCCGATGAATTCGGGTTGAGCCTTCTCCTGCGCCAACGTCCTGCCCCTTTGGTAGACTGCCAAGTAACTGTGAGATCGAGCATGATACCCCGGCTGGCCGGGCTCCTGGGCCTGGTTGGTACACTGATCCTCACCCCCGGTGTGTCCGGGGACGCGGCGCAGGGCAAAGGCCGGCCGAAGGCGGCCCTGCGTGTGAATCCTGCGTTGATTTTTGTCCCCCAGCGGGTCGTCGCGACGGCTGAACTCACCGACGGGGCCAACGATCACCAGGACTACTACTGCCCGAAGATCGAGTGGATCTGGGGGGACGACACCAAGTCGGAGGCGGGTGAAGACTGTGACCCGTACGAACCGGGCAAAAGTGAGATCCGCCGGCGCTACACCGCCGACCACACCTACAAAGACCCCGGCATCTACGACGTCATCTTCCGGATGAAACAGGGCAGCAAGACGGTGCTCTCCCTGCGGCAACAGATTCGGGCGCAAGGACAATAAGGACCACCGACGCTCCAGGGTTCGACAGGGTCCACCGTCCAGGGTTCGAACCGTGGACCATGGACCCTGTCGAACCATGGACTACTCTTGGAGCTCTGGCAGATCTTTAAACAACTCCAGAGCGTGAGGGTTTGCGAGCGCTTCGCGGTTTTTCACGGGCTGACCGTGGAGGACGTTGCGTACGGCCAACTCCACCAGCTTCCCGCTCTTGGTGCGCGGCAGATCCGTGACCTGTACGATGCGCGCGGGCACATGACGTGGGGACGTGTTCGCGCGAATGTGTGTGGCGATGACCTTGCGCAACGGGTCGTCCAGCGTGAGTCCCTCGCGCAACCGCACGAAGAGGACAATGCGTTCGTCGCCCTCCCACTGCTGCCCCACCGCCAGGCTTTCGAGCACCTCGGGCAACTGCGCCACCTGCCGATAAATTTCAGCGGTGCCGATGCGCACGCCCCCGGGATTCAGCGTGGCATCCGAGCGGCCGTGAATCACGAACCCGCCATGTGTGGTGCGCTCCGCCCAATCCCCGTGACACCACACGCCGGCGAACCGGTCAAAATACGCGGCGTGATACTTCTGCCCATCCGGGTCGTTCCAGAACCCGATCGGCATGGACGGAAACGGCGCGGTGCACACCAGCTCGCCCTGGCCACGTCCTGCGGCGACAGGCCGGCCCTCGTGGCCCCAGACCTCCACCGCCATGCCCAGCCCGGCGGCCTGGATTTCTCCCCGCCACACCGGTTGCGTCGGCACGCCGCCGACAAAACAGCTCACGATGTCGGTGCCTCCGGAAATCGAGGCCAGATGGACGTCGGCTTTGATGGACGTGTAGACAAAGTCAAAACTCTCGGGTGACAGCGGAGACCCGGTGGACGTGAGGGTGCGGACCGTCCCGAGATCATGCGTGTTGATCGGTTGCAGCCCCGCCTTGTGCACCGCGTCAATAAATTTGGCCGAGGTGCCAAACAACGTGACGCCGTACCGATCGGCAAGATCAAACAGCCGGCGGCCATCAGGATAAAACGGGGAGCCGTCATACAGCACGAGCGTTGCCTCGGACGCGAGGGCTGACACCAGCCAGTTCCACATCATCCAGCCACACGTCGTGAAGTAGAAGACACGATCGCCGGGCTTCACGTCGGCGTGTAGCTGATGCTCCTTCAGATGCTGTATCAACGTGCCGCCGTGCCCGTGCACGATGCACTTCGGTACGCCTGTGGTGCCCGAGGAATAGAGGACGTAGAGCGGGTGATTAAAGGGCACGCGTTCGAAGTCCCGCCTGCCCTGAGCGAGCCCCTGTTGATCCACGGGCGAGTCGAAGGGGAGGTCCTCCGCCCAGAACACTCGCTTGACCGTGGGCAGTTTTGCCGCGACGTCGCTGACCTTCTGGCGACAGTCGTGATACTTGCCGCCGTAGTGATACCCGGCCACGGCGACCAGCACCGTCGGTTCGATCTGGCCGAAACGGTCGAGGATCCCTTGCACGCCGAAGTCGGGCGAACAGGATGACCACACCGCGCCGAGCGAGGCGGCCGCCAGCGCAGCGATTACCGCTTCAGGCACGTTGGCCATGACACCGGCCACACGATCACCAGCCACGACCCCTGCGTCGGCGAAGACCCGGGCACACGCCGCCACCTGGGAACCGAGTTCCGCCCACGTCAGCGTCCGCTCAGCGCCGGTCTCATCGACCGCGATGATCGCCACACCGTCGTCGCGACGCCGCAGCAGATTCTCCGCAAAGTTGAGTCGGGCGTCCGGAAAGAACTGCGCGCCCGGCATGTGGTCGGCGTGCAGCACGGTCCGTGCGCCCTTGTCGCCGATGACGCCGCAGAAGTCCCACATGGCGGACCAGAACTCTCCGCGTTCGGTGACGGAGTAGTGATGCAGGGCCTGGTAGTCGGCGAACACGCGGCCGGTCCGCGCGGAGAGGAAGGTGGTGAACCGTGTCAGGGTGGCCGCCTCCGTGCGCGCCGGCCCTGGCGTCCAGAGCGGACGGCTCATTGCTCCGACGCCGGCTGTTTGAGCGCGCGGGCGCGATCGAACAACGCCCGCACGGTCGGCGCGTCCATGAGCGCCTGCGAGGAGGTCGGCAACTTGGCCGCGATTGCGGTCAGGGCATCGGCGATGAAGTCGGCGTTGGTTTCGAGAATGCCCTGCCAGACATCGGACGGACTCGACGCGAGCCGCGTCATATCCGCAAATCCCCGTCCGGACCACGCGACGCCATCAGCGCCCACGGCTTCGCCCGATGCGGCCATCAGGGCCGTGGACACGACCTGCGGTGCGTGGCTGACGTGCGCCATCACCCGATCATGGGTCACGGCATCGGTCCACGAGGGTTGTGCGCCGAGGCCAACGGTGAACGTGGTCAACATGGCCTCGCGGGCTTCCAGCTCATCCACCACTCCGGTGGGCACCGCCACGGGATCACGCATCGACACAAGCAGCCATGGCCGCCCGTCGAACAGGTCCGCCCGTGCGGCGGCAAGTCCCGACTGCTCGGAGCCGGCCACCGGATGCCCGCCCACAAACGACAACGTCGTGTGTTTTGCGGCATCCATGACCACCCGCTTGGTGCTCGACACGTCGGTCACCAGCGCCTGTGTGCCCGTGCGGCCCAGCCGACCAAGAATTGACGGCACCTCAAGGACCGGCGTGGCCACCACGATGAGGTCGCAGTGCTGCAACTCTTCGGCGGTCGCCACCTCTGCCGTGACCACACCCTGCGTCACGGCTTCCTGTGTGACGGGTGCCGGGTCACACACGGTAATCACCACCGACGGCCATCGGCGACGAGTGGCCAGGGCCACGGACCCACCCACCAGTCCGAGGCCGATGATCCCGATGTGGTCAAACGGCGGTGCGGTGTGCACCTATCTCCCCCATCCGCGGCGCGACACCGCTTCCGTGCAGATGCTGCGCCCGATGGCGGGCGCAATGATGCGCAGTTCGGCCATGAGTTGATCAAACTGCTGCGGAAAGAGTGACTGCGCGCCATCCGAGACGGCGTGATCGGGGTCATGGTGCACCTCAATCAGGAGGCCATCCGCCCCGGCGGCCACGGCGGCGCGCGCCATTGCCACCACTTTGTCGCGACGCCCGGTGCCGTGGCTGGGATCACCAATGACCGGCAGGTGACTCAACTGCTGCACGACGGGAATCGCCGAGACGTCAAACGTATTGCGCGTGTAACTTTCGAACGTCCGGATGCCGCGTTCACACAACATGACCTCACGGTTGCCGCCCGCAAGGATGTACTCCGCCGACATGAGCCACTCTTCGATGGTGGCTGAGAGTCCACGCTTGAGCAGGACCGGTTTGCGCGCCTTGCCGAGTTCGCGCAGCAACGAGTAGTTCTGCATGTTGCGCGCGCCGACCTGCAGGATGTCGGCATAGTGGGACACCACATCGATCTGCGCAATTTCCATGACCTCGGTAATCAGTTTCAGGTCATGGCGGTCCGACGCCGCCCGGAGCATCTTGAGACCCTCTTCGCCCAGGCCCTGAAAGCTGTACGGAGAACTGCGCGGCTTGAAGGCGCCGCCCCGGAAGATCTTGGCGCCGGCCCGTTTGACCGCGATCGCGCTGGCTTCGACCTGCGCTTCACTTTCGGCCGAACAGGGGCCGGCCATCACGATGACCTCGTCGCCGCCAATGCGCACATCGCCGATCGTGATGACGGTGTTCTCCGGCTTGAACGTCCGGCTGGCCAGTTTGTAGGGCACGGTGATGCGCAGGACTTCGTGCACCCCCTCCTTTAGCCCAATCAGCGCGGGATCACCATGTCCCCCACCCACGGCGCCAATCACCACGCGATTCGCGCCGCTTGAGCGGTGGATGTCGTACCCCATTTCCAGCAACTGCGCGACCACCGCTTCCACCTGGGATTCGGTTGCGCGTTCCTGCATCACCACGACCATGTCTTCACCTGCGCCTTCGTCAACGTACGTCCCTTAAGTCTAATCGGTCCCGTGACCGGCAGCCTGACGCTCCAGGCGTCGGGCCTCGTCAATAATGCGTTCAAACAGCCGGGTCATCGCGGCGGCGTCCAGGGGCCCGGTGTTGTGACCGCGCACGTGCGCCAACACGTCGGCCTCCCGCGTGGGCTGATAGACGGGCAGCCCCGCCGCTTCCTTCAGCCGGCCAATCGCCAACGCACATGTCGCGCGCTCGTTGAGCAGGACGACCAGTTGCTCGTCGAGCGCATCAATCTGTCGACGCAGCCGTTCCAGGTCGTCCACGTCAGCCCTTCAACCAGCGCACAAACGCGCCGGCCGCGCGCGCCTCATCACCAGGCGCGGCATCCGCGATCACCTGCACCAGCGCACTCCCCACCACCGCGGCATCCGCGTACTGACAGGTTTCGCGCACGTGTTCGGGACGCGAAATGCCGAAGCCCAGGGCCACGGGCATGTCGGTGACGGCGCGCATCTGCTCGCCCACGGGCCGGGCGGTGCCGGCCACACTGTCGCGCACCCCGGTCACACCGAGCCGGGAAATCGCATACAAAAATCCGCGGCCCATCGTCGCCGCCCGCTGCAGCCGTTCAGGGGAGGTGGTCGGGCTGATGAGGAAGATGGTGTCGAGTCCGGCCGCGTCCAATGCCGTGTGCATGTCGTCGGCCTCTTCGATCGGCAGATCCAGCAACAGGACACCATCCACACCCGCGCGCGCGGCACGCGAGACAAACGCGCTGGTGCCCATCCGCACAACGGGGTTGACGTAGGTGAACAGCACGATCGGCGTCTCGATGGTGCGACGCACGTCGGCCACCAGATCGAGCGCGCCCGCAAGTGACGCGCCGGCGGCCAGGGCGCGCTCCGACGCACGCTGGATGACCGGACCATCCGCAATCGGGTCCGAAAATGGCACGCCGATCTCAATGACGTCGGCGCCGGCGTCCGCCAACGCCAGCACCACATCACGTGAGGCACTGAGTGTGGGGTCACCGGCCGTGACGTATGTCACGAGTCCGGCCCGTGTGTGGGCGCGCAGGTCGGCAAAGGTCTGTGTGAGGCGGCTCATCGCGTGGACTCCTGTTCCGCAAGCAGACCGCGCACCGTCTCCACGTCCTTGTCTCCCCGGCCCGACAGGTTCAGGATCACAATGGCGCCTGGAGACCACTCGGACAAATGGGTCTGCAGCCAGGCCGCGGCGTGCGACGACTCCAATGCGGGCAGGAGCCCTTCGTTTCTTGCCAGCCAGGTAAACCCGCGCAACGCGGCGGCATCGTCCACCCACACGTATTCGGTGCGACCGGTGGTGGCCAACCACGCGTGTTCAGGGCCGACCGACGGATAGTCGAGTCCGGCCGAGACCGAGTGCGTCGGGAGGATGTTGCCGTTGGCATCCTGCAACAGCAGGCTGCGCGTCCCGTGCAACACACCGGCGACGCCCCCGGCAAATCGGGCGGCATGTTCGCCGTCGGTGGTGCCCCGGCCTCCGGCCTCCACACCAATCAGTCGCACCGACGCGTCGGCGACAAAGGCATCAAAAATGCCCATCGCGTTGCTGCCCCCCCCGACACACGCGACAATCGCGTCGGGGAGCCGGCCTGTCTCACGCAGCACCTGCGCGCGCGCTTCAGCACCAATCACTGACTGAAATTCGCGGACCATCAACGGATACGGATGCGGCCCAAGCACCGACCCGAGGACATACGCGGTGGTCGACACGTTGGCGACCCAGTCACGCATCGCTTCATTGATTGCGTCCTTCAGCGTGCGGCTTCCCCCATCGACCGAGGTCACGGTGGCGCCCAGCACCCGCATCCGGAACACATTGAGCGCCTGGCGCGCGATGTCGTCCGCACCCATGTAGACCACACACTCGAGGCCCAGCAGCGCGCAGGCGGTCGCGGTCGCCACCCCGTGCTGCCCGGCGCCGGTTTCGGCGACGACACGGGTCTTCCCCATGTGCCGCGCGAGCAACACCTGCCCGACGGCGTTGTTGATCTTGTGCGCGCCTGTGTGAGCCAGGTCCTCACGTTTGATGAACAGACGCACACCGCTGTCGCCTGCCAGATGGGTCGCTTCGTAGAGCGGCGTCGGTCGCCCCACGAAGGTGGCGAGCAGCTTGTGCAGTTGCGCGAGGAACGCCGGATCCTTGCGCGCCGCAAAATAGGCCGACGTCAACTCCTCAACCGGCGCCACCAGCGTCTCAGGAATAAATCGTCCGCCAAACTCGCCGAAGTAGCCGCGGGCATCGGGATCACGTCGGCCGAACGAGGGACCTGGGTCTGACTGAGGCAATGTGGTCATAAGGTTCTTGATGCGAAGGGGATCTTTGATGCCTGGGGACGTCTCGACGCCGGAGGAGACGTCGATGCCCCAGGGGTGAACGGTGTTGATGGCGGCCGCCACATTGGATGCGGTCAGACCGCCGGCGAGAAGAATGGGGCGCACCGCCGAGACCTCCGCGGCCGTCGCCCAGTCCGCGGTGCGGCCGGTGCCGCCGTGGTGAACAGGGTCGTGCGCATCGATCAGCACCAGGACGTCTGCGGGAAGCGCACACAGTGCGTGTACATCCTCACGGCTCTGCGGGGCCGCGGCTTTGATCACCCGCACACCGAGATGGAGGAACTCCCGAGCGTCCTCCTTCCCGTGCAACTGCACCGCCGTGAGTCCCGCCGTCGTGACGGCGTGCGCCACGACCTCCGGTGTGGCGTCGACAAACACGCCGACCTTCCACACGTGCGCGGGCACATCCACGGTCAGTGTGGCGACATGCTCGGGCGTCACCGCGCGTGGACTGCCCGGCCACAACACAAATCCCAGGGCGTGCGCGCCGGCGGCCACCGTCGCGTCCACATCACTTCTGCGCGTCAGGCCACACACCTTCACGAAGGTCATGGCCGTGCCTCATCCGCGCCGGCGTCGCGCAGAAGCGTCGCCAGGGCCGCGCCCGGATCTTCCACGGACATGAACCGCTCGCCAATCAGGAACGCGTCATACCCTGTGTCGCGCAGGCGCCGCAGGTCTGCGCCGCTGGTCAGGCCGCTCTCGGCGACCGCCGTGGTCCCGGCCGGAATGCCCAGCGCCAGTTCATCGTGCAGACGCAGGTCCACGGTCAACGTTTTCAGGTTCCGGCTGTTGACGCCCACAATGGTCGCGCCGGCGCCGATGGCTCGTCGCAATTCCTCACGGTTGTGGACTTCCACCAGCACGGCAAACCCTTCGGCCTCCGCGCGCCTGAGCAGCCGCAGCAGCTGTTCATCGTCCAGACCGGCGACGATCAGGAGGATCGCATCGGCACCAACCGCGCGCGCTTCGATCAACTGATACACGTCCGAGATGAAGTCCTTGCGCAGCAGCGGGAGATCGACGACGGCACGCACGGCGGCGAGGTGCTCCAGCGACCCGTCAAAAAACGTGGGCTCAGTCAGAATCGACAGAGCGGCTGCGCCTGCCGCCGCGTACCCACGTGCAATCGTTGCCGGGTCATAGGCCTCGCGGAGGACACCTTTCGACGGCGACCGGCGCTTACATTCGGCGATCACCTGGATGCCTGGCCGGAGCAACCGGTCGCGGAACACCGATCCACGCGGGGTCCAGTCGGCGGCGGCCTGCTCCACCGCCACGTGATGCACACGTGCCCGTTCCTTCGCCGCACGCGCGGCGCCGGCCATCAATGCCGCGAGCAGATCCTCACTCATGACCGCCCCGCCTGACGCAGTCGTTCAAGCGTGGTCGCGGCCTTGCCGCTGTCGATCGCCTCCCCCGCCAGGCGAATGCCGTCCCGCACCGAGTCCGCCTTGCCGGCAATGAGCAACCCGGCACCGGCGTTGAGCAGCACAATGTCGCGCGCCGGGCCTGTGTCGCCGGCCAGCAGACGCTCGATGAGTGCCGCGTTGTCCTCGGCCGTGCCGCCGACCAGCGCCTCTTTTGAGGCCACAGGCAGCCCCACATCGGCGGGGTGCAGATAAAACGTCCGTACCGTGCCCCCGTGAAACTCCGACACCTTCGTGAAACCCGTCGTCGAGAGTTCGTCGAGGCCGTCGGCCCCGTGCACCACCCAGGCGCGTTCGGTGCCCAGCAGTCCCAGCGTACGGGCCAGCAACTCGGTGTGTTCCGGTCGCGATACACCAACCAGTTGCCGACGCGCGCCGGCCGGATTGGTCAACGGCCCCAGCAAGTTGAACGCGGTGCGCACCCCCAGCTCCCGACGGGTCGGCCCCGCATGTTTCATGGACGGGTGCCACGCCGGCGCAAAAAAGAACGCGAGGTTGGTGTCCATCAGCGTCTGCACCACCTGTTCCGGTGATCCGTCGAGCGCGACGCCAAGCGTCTCGAAGACATCGGCGCTCCCGCAGCGACTCGAGACGGCACGGTTGCCATGTTTGGCCACTCTGACACCACACGACGCGAGCACAATGGCCGCCGCCGTCGAGACGTTGAAGGTGTGCGCCCCGTCCCCGCCGGTGCCGCACGTATCAAACACCGGGCCTACGGGCGACGGCAGCGCGACCGCGCGGGCGCGCATCGCGGTGGCAAACCCCACCATCTCGGGTGGCCGCTCGCCCTTGAGCGCCAGCGCCATCAGCAGCCCGGCGATGTGGGCGGGTTTGGCCTCACCGTCCATGATGATGCCCATGGCCCGCGATGCCTCGGCTTCGGTCAGGTCCTCGTGTCGACGCAGCTTCTCCAGCCACTCCGCAAACATCACCGCATCTCCAGAAAATTGCGCAACATCTGATGCCCATCGGGCGTCAGGACCGACTCGGGATGAAACTGCACGCCGTGCACGGGCCAGTGCTCGTGCCGAATGCCCATGAGGGTCTGGTCCTCACTCACCCGCGCCGACACCACAAATCCCGTGGGCACGCCGTCTGCGGGAATCAGCAGGGAGTGATACCGGCCGACCGCGATCCCCTGCGACACGCCCGCGAAGATGCCTGCCGCGTCGTGGGTCACCGTCGAGGTCTTGCCATGCATCGGAGCCACGGCGCGTTCGACCCGTCCACCAAACGCCACCGCGAGCGCCTGATGCCCCAGGCACACACCGAGGATCGGCAGCGTGCCGGCAAAACGCTGGAGCGCGGCGACGGAAATACCCGCAGTCTCCGGACGTCCCGGCCCGGGCGAAATCACCAGGTGTGTGGGGCGACGGTCGGCGATGTCGTCGACCGAGAGCGCATCGTTGCGCACCACCCGGACCTCGGCCCCCAGCTCACCGAGCCGGTGCGCGAGGTTATAGGTGAACGAATCGTAGTTATCGAGGAGCAGGACCATTCAGATCCCTTCCTCCGCCATCTGCAGTGCCTGCAGGAGCGCGCCGGCCTTGTGTTTTGTTTCTTCGTACTCGGACGTGGGGTGTGAGTCGGCCACGATCCCGGCACCGGCCTGGACACGCGCCGACGTGCCCTGCATCGTGATCGTGCGAATGGCGATGCAGAAGTCGAGGTTGCCGGCAAAGTCGAGATACCCCACGGCGCCGCCGTACAACCCGCGCGGCGTGGGTTCGAGGGTATTAAGCAGCTGCATCGCACGAATTTTGGGCGCGCCCGTAACCGTGCCGGCCGGAAACGTGGCCGCCAGTGCATCGAGCCGATCACAGTCGTCGGCCAACTGCCCCTCCACCCGCGACACCAGGTGCATCACGTGGGAGAAACGTTCCAGCGCCATGTACTGCGGCACACGCACACTGCCGATGGCACACACTCGACCGAGGTCGTTGCGCCCCAGATCCACCAGCATCACATGCTCCGCCCGCTCCTTCTCGCTGCGACGGAGTTCCTCGGCGAGGCGCTGGTCCTCTTCCGGCGTGGTCCCGCGTGGTCGGGTGCCGGCGATGGGATGGGTCTCGACGCGGGATCCTTCCACACGCACCAGCATCTCCGGCGACGCACCAATGATGGCGTGTCCTCCATGCCGGATAAAAAACATGTACGGAGACGGGTTGATGTGACGCAACGCACGATACACGTCAAACGGCGTCGCGTGTGTCTCGGTGTCAAACCGCTGTGACAACACGGTCTGATACACGTCGCCGGCCGCGATGTGTTCCTGAATCTTTCGCACCGACGCTTCGTACTCGGCCTGGGTCTGGTTCGATGTGATGGTCAGCGCCGTGCCCGCATGGCGCTCGGTGCGCGACAAATTCCGATCCAGTTCGCGCTCCAGGAAATCAATCTTGGCGACCGCAAAATCATAGAGCGAGCGGAGGTCCTCTCCCGGGCGCACACGGGCGTTCGAGATGGCGAGGATGCGATGTTTGACGTGGTCAAAGGCCAGGACGGTGTCGAACACCATGAATCCCGCGCGCACCTGATCCGCCTCGTCCTCCCTCGTGGCCCGACCCACCGCCGGCTCAAACCACGCCGCAGTGTCGTAGTCGCAGTACCCGACGGCGCCGCCGGTGAACCGCGGCAGGTCCGACACAAACGGCGACGAGTACTCCGTCATCAACCCGCGCATCACCTGCAGCAGCGACTCCTTCAGCGTGGTGGTGCTCCCCGCCTGCTCGATCGTGGTGCCGCCATCCCGGCCCTGCACAATCAAGAAGGGATCCTTGCCGAGGAAGGAATACCGCCCGACGTGTTCGCCGCCTTCGACACTCTCGAGCAGGAACGCGTAGTCGGAGTGTTCCGCAATTTTCAGAAACGCGGACACCGGCGTGAGCAGGTCCGCCATGATTTCGCGCCACACCGGCACAAAGGTGCCGCGACGTGACAACTCCACAAACTCTTCAAACGTCGTCTGTTTCATGACCTAACTCTTCTCCCGAATCCAGCTCCGTGCCGCGTCGCGCATCACCTGCGTGTCGGGCCGTTGTGCAGTCCACCATTCCCACTGGCGGGCCGCCTGCCCGACCAGCATGTCCAATCCACCAATCACCTGTGCCCCGCTCCCGCGCATGTCGCGCAGGAAGGTGGTGTCTTCCGGGTTGTAGATCAGGTCGTAGGCCACCCTGGCCTCCAACGTACGCGCCTCGATGGGCGTCTCGTCCACTTGAGGCCACGTGCCCACCGGCGTTGCGTTCACCACCACATCCCACGATCCAGTGGGTGGCCACGCCGTGGTCTGCACGCCGAGATCCGCGGCCACCGTCGCCGCGGCGTCACCGCGCCGCGCGGAGATCGAGACATTCGCCCCGCGCTGCATCAGCGCCCACGCGGCCGCGCGGGCTGCCCCACCGGCACCGAGCACGACAACGGCTGTGCCCCCGAGCATGATCCGCCGATCGTCAAACGCGTCGAGGAATCCGGCGATGTCGAGGTTGCGCGCGCTCCACCGGGTGCCGACCCGCTTCAGTGTGTTCACGACCCCGAGGCGTCTGGACGCCTCATCGTCGCCGTCAACCGTGGGGCGATTGAGCCAGCCCCCCTTGAGCGGCGCGGTGATACTGAGGCCGGAGAAGCCCAGGGCCTCGGCCACCATGGCTGCTTCAGCGACTGTGGTCGCAAGGACGGGAACGTAGATCGCATCGATCCCCGCCGCGTTGTACGCGGCGTTGTGCATGGCTGGTGACGCGGAGTGCGCAATCGGTGCACCCGCCACGCCGTAGACTGCGGTCGTCTCGGTCACCGCGCGCACACGATAGAGGTCGTGCATGAGCGACACCGGAATCTGCCCGGGTGCCGCGCCTGTGTCGCCGCCGTAGGTCCAGCATGACCCGAAGCGCGCGGGCAGCAGCCGCGAGAGTCCCCCCGCCTCGCCCATCGCAATACACACCAGATCGCCCTCGTCACCCGACGTCGCGACGGCATCCCGCAGCCGCAGTGTGTCCGACACCGTCGCCACGGAGGCAGCGACCTTGACCACGTCGGCACCATGCGCACGCATCTCACGCACGCGGGCGCCCAGATCGGACGGTACGGCGATGAAGTCGTGGTCGGAGACGATAAGCCTGGTGCTGGTGCCGCGCAGATCGGGCACCCACCCGGCCCGGCGTTCGATATCAACGTAGGCGGCGCCTGCCTGCACCGCGCCGGCCATCACCCGTCGTCGCCCTGCCTCATCGCCATCCCAGCGGCCACCCTCCCAGACCGGGCGGCAGGTCACGATGGTGGGAAGCGTGCTGCCGGCGAGTGCCCCCACCGGATCGAGATCCTGTATCCCGTCGAGACGCAGTTCGACGATGTCGGCGTGGACCACCGCGTCGCGGCGCGCGCGCAGCTCCGCCATTGTGGTGGCGGTCACGGTCTGCACGATCAGGGGCTGCGGCATCTGTCCTTCCGGCTACGTCGTCGGCACAAAAACAAAAAAGGCCTCTCCAGTGTTCACTGAAGAGGCCCGAATCTCACGGCGTGATGGGTGGTTACCGTCGCGCGTTGCCCTCTCCAGTGTGCTGGGTATACCACCACCAATACGCCGCGGCGGGCGCAGTGTGGGCCACATGGGCAAACACGGAAGGAGCAAAAGAGGCGCGCATCACAAAACCGAAGGGGAGCGTACCAGAGCCCGCGTACGGGCGTCAACCAGTCGCGTGTTATAACCAGCGTGTGCCACACAGTTCACGGCGGTCCTTCACCCGACTGGCGGCCACCCTCGTGGTCATCGCCGCAGGCGTGGCGTTTGCCATGCCCGCCGCACAATCCACGGCGTTTATGCCGGTCTCGGAGATCCGTCCGGGGATGGTCGGCATCGGCCGCACGGTGTTTGCCGGCACCACCCTTGAGGAGTTTCGCGCCAACGTCATCGGCGTGCTCAAGAACGTGATTGCCCCGGGGCGCGACCTGATTGTGGCGCGGCTCGAGGGCGGCCCACTCGCCCAGACGGGTGTCATCCAGGGCATGAGCGGCAGTCCGGTCTACGTCGACGGCAAACTCATTGGTGCGGTCTCATATGCCCTCGGGTCCTTTCCCCGCGAACCCATTGCCGGCATCACCCCGATCGCCGAGATGATCGACGCGATGCGCGCCGCGCCGGACCGCGCAACCAACACGGAATTTGCGCTGACGTGGCCGGCGACGCCGCAGCAGATCTACGGCGCGCTTGGCCGGGTGGTCACGCGGGCCGGCTCCCCGGTGCGCTCGCCGCTTCGGCCGTCCGACATTGTGGGCGCCGCGTCACTGGCCGACTGGGCACCACAACTCCGGCCGATCGGCGCCGCCATGATGGCGCGCGGCCTGTCGACCGACGTCGAAGCCGGTCTGCGTGACGCGCTGCTGCCCACCCCCCTGGTCACCAGCACCGGCCCACAGGCACCGGCGCCCTCACGCGCGCTGCGACCGGGCGATCCCGTGGGGATGACGTTCCTGCGTGGCGACATGGAAATGGGCGCAACGGGCACCGTGACCCACATCGACGGGCAACAGGTCTACGCCTTCGGCCATGCGTTTCTGAGTCAGGGCCCGACCACCATGCCCATGACCCAGGCCACCGTACTCACGGTGTTGCCGAGTCTGGATTCCTCCATGAAGATCGGCGCGATGGGCCCGGTGATTGGGCGCATGACGCAGGACCGCTCCGTCGGTGTGGGCGGAGTGCTGGGGCGCGGCCCTGCGGAGCTCGCCGTGCGTGTCAACCTCCTGTCCACCAACACGCCGGCACGCACGTTCAACTTTCAGGTCGTGCACGACCAGAGCCTGACGCCGCTGTTTGCGTTTGTTTCGATCCTCAACGCGTTGTCATCGTTTGAACGGGCGGCCGGCCCGACCACGATTGCGGCCACCGGCTCCATCTCCTACGGGGCCCTCGGGCAGCTGCCGATCGACGACCTGTTCACGGGAGACCAGGCGCTGACGCAGGCGGCGTCCACCGCGCTGAACCCGATTGGCGCGCTCGCCACCAACACGTTCCGGCCCGTGTTGCCGGAGTCGATGGAGGTGACACTGCGTGTGACCGAGGAAGAGGATCACCTCACCATCGAACGTGTGTGGCTCGACACCGTGCGTCCGGTGTTGGGCGGCACACACACCCTGCATGTTCAACTGCGACGATATCGGGGGCAGACGGAAACGGTCTCACTGCCGGTCACGATGCCCGCGCGAGTGACGGGCCCCGTGACCCTGCTGGTCACGGATGCGCCGACACTCATCACGCTTGAACAGAACGAGCTGCGTCCGGCACCGGTCTCGAGTCTTGATGCGCTGGTGGGCCGGCTGCGGGACACCCGCGCCAATCATCACCTGTACGTGCGACTCCTCACAGCCGCCCCAGGCACCGCCATCGCCGGCGAATCCCAGGCGGCTCTGCCCAGTTCCATTCAGTCGGCGCTTGATGCCGACAAGTCCACCGCGTCAACCGCCCTCTCGCGATCGGTTGTTGGCGCCTGGCACCTTCGCCTTCCGCGTGTAGTGCGCGGCTCCCGTGAGATTCCGCTGACTTTGCGCGCCGACCGATAACCCACCATGCTCCGATCCCTTCGTCCTGTCCTTGGTCTCCTGCTGCTCGCCTCCTCGTCACTGCTGCTGGAGGCGGCCGGCCCTGTCTTCTGGACGGTGGCCTCCCAATCCGAGTTTCTGAAGGGACACGCCACGGGTGTGTCGATTGACGCCGCGGGCCGACTGATTGCGGCGCCACCGGTGACCGTGGTCCACGATCTCGGTGCCCCACAAGCTTGGAGCCTCGCCCGCGCGGACGACGGCACCTGGTATGCCGGCACGGGGGGGGATGGTCGCGTCGTGCGCGGACGCGGCACCACGGTCACCACCATTCTCGATGTGGAACCGTCGGCGATTCATGCGATCGCCGTCGTTGGTCCACGCGTGTACGCCGCCAGCTCTCCAGACGGTCGCGTACACGTCATCGAAGCCGACGGATCATCACGCGTTTTTTTTGATCCGGCCGAGTCCTACATCTGGGCGATGACGGCGGACCGCCAGGGGCGCCTCTGGGTGGCCACCGGTCATCCCGCCACCATTCACCGCGTCAACCCCGACGGCACATCTGTGGTGGTCTACCGCCCGACCGCGCGACACGTCGTCTCACTGGCGGTGGACCGCAGCGGGCGCGTGTTCGCCGGCACGGATCAACCAGCCCGCCTGTATCGATTCGACGATGCCGACCGGCCGTTTGTGGTGCTTGAGACGGGCCTGACCGAACTGCGCAGCATCCAACCCACGCCCGACGGTGGTTTGTTTGTGGCGGCCATCACCGCCTCCGGTGAAGCGGGTGATGAATCAGCCGTCACCGGGAGCGTGACGATCACCGTTGGTGGGGCGGTCGCCGGTACTTCCACCACCGCGGGAGCGACACCGCCGGCGCCAAGTGGGCGACGGTCCGTGGTGTACCGCGTGGATGCCGCCGGGGTGTGGGACCCTCTGTGGGAAACCACCGACGCCATCTACGACCTCGCAGTCATCGATGACCGCACGGTGTTGGCCGCTACAGGTCCTGACGGTCGCCTGTATCAGCTGCACATGGATGGCACCGTGCTCCTGCTCTCGTCAGTGGATGCGCGCCAGGTCACCCGACTGCTGCGTGACGGCACACGCACGCTCATGGTGTCGGCCAATCCCGGTCGGGTGTTGGCGCTCAACACCGCCGACAGCGCGTCCTCGACCGCGACGTATCGTTCGCCGGTGCGTGATGCGCGCACCCTCGCACAGTGGGGCACGATTCAGTGGGACGGCAGCGGCGCCGTCACCCTGCAGACCCGATCGGGCAACACCGAAGAACCCGACGACTCGTGGAGTGACTGGTCGGCGAGTTATTCGACCTCGGCGGGCCAAGCCATCCAGAGTCCTGGGGCCCGGTTCCTGCAGTGGCGGGCCCACTTCCC
>CAYRGW010000095.1:0-17055 GCA_964423815.1 uncultured Solibacteraceae bacterium
GGCGCCTGTTGCTCAGCCGAGACCGATGAGGTCGTCATCGTCATCCCGGCAAGGGCAACAACGCCGGCCGCAACGGTTGCTGCGAATCGGGTCGTCAATCGTGTCTGTCTCATGTGGTTACTGTCCCCCTCCAAGGGCTGCGAGCATTTGTTGCATCCGATCAATTTCGGCAGTCTGGTCGGCGAATACATCCGACGCATACAGATAGATGTCATCGTCCTGCGCGGCACCGTGTGATTTGAACAGCACATCCACCATGTCGATCGCGCCCTGGTGGTGTTTGATCATCCCGGTGAGGAACAGGCGGTCCCAGTCCTTGCCGCGCGCCTTTTTCAGCGTCGCCATTTCTGCTTCCGTCAACATGCCGGGCATGAGCATGTCGTGTTTCATGCCGTCATGGTCCATCGTCATGTGTGTGGCGTTGGGGGCCGGCACGGTCTGGGCGCGGTCGCGCAGCCAGGTGCGCATCATCGAGATTTCATCGCGCTGGCTGATGGTCATCCGTTCGCAGAGCAGCTGCACCTGCGCACTCGCGCCGTTGGGTTTGGCCATCTCACACATCACGAGCGCCTGCGCGTGATGCGGAATCATGCCTTGCATGAACTCGACGTCGGCCTTGCTGTACGGCTGACGGACCAGTTCCGGCCGCGGACGCGGATCGCCGGGCAACTGCTGGCTGGTGGCGGAAAGGGTGGTGGGAAGACTGACGGTGAGAGCCAGCAACGCGCCGGTCAGCCACGTCTGCACAACTTGACGGGTCATGATGAACAACTACCTCCTATGGGCATGCGCAGTGTAAGTCATTTTGCCCCGGCGGCACCGCCCGTCCACCGGGGTTCTGCGACGGCCAATGCGGCAGTCCCGAGTGCGCCCCGCTGCACGGCATGCACGCGTCCAAAAAAGCCCGACGGTGAGGGGACGAGTGTGAATCCCCATGTGGTGAGTCGCTGGCGGTCTGCCGCCGACCACGACGACACGGGACCTTCCTCCACCCGGAGTGTGCGCTCCGCATCGGGATGGACGCGCGGCGCCCGGACCGACTCCGCCAGCGTCATCTCGTGATCCACCAGTCGACTCACGACCTGAATGACCGCCGAGATGATGCGGGAGTCTCCGGCGCCACCCAGCGCGACCACACCCTGGCCACCCGGACGAACGACGATCGTGGGGGCGACGGTGGAGGCCGGCCGTGAACCGGGTACGGTACCGAGCCGCGTGGCAAACAGAAACCCGAGGCCTGGCGCGACCAGGCGTGTGCCCATGCTCGGTCCGAGCGATTGGGTCAGCGCGACCACCCGCCCCTCGCGATCGGCCACCGATAAATGTGTGGTCGCTTCGCGATCAGTCGGCGCGGTGATCAGAGTGCCTGGGGGAAACAGCAGCCCCGCGCCTTGGTAGGGTTCAACGGTGCGCGCATCCACGGCGGCGGCGACCGGGATCATGACGCGGCCCGCGCGTTCCTTCGCGTGTGTGATCGAGGTCAGAAACTCCGCGCTTTCGGCCTCGGTGCCGCGACGGGTCGAGCGATCGGTGAGTGCCCAGTGCATCGCCTGTCCAACGACCGCCGCCCACCGGGCGTCGTCCCCGCGCGCGGGGACGGGGAGGTATTCAAGCGTGTGGAGGGCCTGAATCACCGCGTGGCCTGCGGCGGGACGGAAGTTGGAGGCGATGGCGTGCCCCCGGTATGTGCCGCGCACCACAAGGGCGGGAATCGCGCGGTAGCCGGCCAGTTCTTCGCGCAGCAGGAAGCCGCTGTTCGCCCGCATGTCCGCATCGATCGCATCAGCGATCACACCGCGATAAAACGCGTCCACGCCGTCGGCGGCGAGCCGCTGCAACGTCGAGGCGAGCATGGGATTGGCGACCCGCTCACCGGCCGTCCACACCGAGCCGTCTGCGCGCAGGTAGGTGCCTCGGCCCGCACCAAACGTCGACAATTCCTCTCGGGCCGCAGCCCATCGCGCCGCTTCCGCTTCACCCAGGATGAATCCGTGCAAGGCGAGATCGATCGCCGGCTGGAGCACACGTGCCAGTGGCCACGTCCCATGGGTGGCGAGTACCTCGGCGAGTGCTGCGGGTACGCCCGGAATCGCCGCGCGTTCGTAGGGCGCGGGAATGCCGGACCTCTCCTTGTAAATCGACGGCACCTGGTTCAGTCCGTCGATGCCCACGATCGTGCCGTCCGGTTGTCGCAGGAGAATGCTGGCGCGTCCCCCCAGGCCGGACATGCTCGGCTCGGTCACGGCCAGCGCAAACGCCGTCGCGACCGCGGCATCAACCGCGTTGCCGCCCTGGGCGAGCACACGGGCTCCCACATCGGTGGCCTCGACTGTCGCGCTCGCGACGACCCCACGAGGGGATTCCGCGAACTGCGCAGAGGGCGGCGTGACCCGTTCGCCGGCACCAAGCGGCGGTGGCGTCGTCGCGCAGCCGGCCAGCACCAGCGCCACCATCGTGATCACGAGCGTGCGAAATTGTTGAGGCATCGCGGCTATTCTAGTCGCCGTATGGACGGGTTTCAGACCACACGTCTTCGCGCGGATCGGCTTCAGCCCCTGCACCTCCCGGACCTGCTCGCCATGCACGGAGACGCGCGCCAGATGGCCACACTTGGGGGTGTGCGTGACCATGTGTGGACGATGGCGTATCTGGAGCGGAACCTGGCGCATTGGGAGACGCACGGTTTTGGTTTGTGGATGCTGCGCCGCCTCGATGGTGGGCCGGTCATCGGCCGGGGCCTCCTGCGGCACCTGGACGTCGAAGGTGTGCCCGAAGTCGAGATCGGGTACAGCTTCTTCCCCGAACACTGGGGGCGCGGATATGCGACCGAAATTGCGACGGCGTGTCTCTCAGTCGGACGGGAGACCTACGGGTTCACGCGTATGGTCGCGTTGACGCTGCCGACCAATACCGCCTCACGTCACGTGCTTGAGAAAGCGGGACTCGTGTACGAGCGCGACGTTGTGCACGCGTCTCAGCCACACGTGTTGTACGGGACGGTCTGAGCGGCCGCGCGCCAAGGGGGACAGGTGAGACATCAAGTGCGAGTCGTAATGTCTGTGGCGTTGGTCGGCTTGTGGGCGGTGGCGCCGGCCACGACCACCTCGCAGACGGTCGAATTGTGGCGCGAGGTCGAGGTCATTCGCACCGCCCATGGCGTCCCCCACATTCGCGCGAAAAACCTGCGCGCGGGTGGATACGCGTTGGGCTGGCTCCAGTCGGAGGACTACGGTGTGGTGACACCGACGCGGCTGTGGGCGACCCGCGGCCAGACGGCGCGCGTCAACGGGCGCGGCTCGGTTGACGCCGACTTCAGCACGCTGCGGGAACGTGCGCGCGCGATCGAAACGTTTCACCTGCTTCAGCCCGAGACCCGTGACCTGTATGACGGTTTTGCCGCCGGCGTGAATCGGTACATCACGCTGCATCGCGCCGAATTTCCGCCGCACATCCCGTCTGATTTCACCGGCTACGACGTCGCCACGCTGCACATCGGCGACGGCCCCCCCGCCGCCCGCATCCGCCGCGTGGTTCAGGCGCTGAGCGACTCCGGGAACCTCGTGGACCCGGGGACCTCGGAACCTCGGGACCCCGGAACCCCGGGACTTCGTGATCCCGAAGAGGGCTCCAACGCCTGGGCCTTTGCGCCGAGCCGGACGACGTCGGGGAAGGCCATCCTGCTGCGCAATCCGCACCTGGCATGGAGTGCCGGTTATTACGAAGCCCATCTCACCGTACCCGGTGTGGTCGATTTCTACGGAGACTTCCGCATTGGTGGTCCCCTCGGTGTCGTCGGTGGCTTCAACCGGTATCTCGGATGGTCCACGACCAACAGCAACAGCGGGGATCGTACGGAGGTCTACACCGTCCCGCTCGATCCCGCCCGCGCGGATCACTACGTGCTTGATGGCGCGTCACTCCCGATGACGAAGGTGATGCGCACCGTCGAGTTCCTCGAGGGTGAGGCCATGCTGTCGGAGACGCGTGATGTCTGGTCCACGCCGCTGGGCCCTGTTGTGCACCGGACCGCCGACACTGTCTATATTGCGAGGACCGCCGGCGATGGTGAATTCCGCGCCGGCGAGCAGTTCCTGCGCCTGATGCGGTCCACGTCACTCGCGCAGTGGATGGACGTGATGCGCATGCGCGCGCTCGTCTCGCAGAACTACACATACGCCGATCGGGCCGGCAACATCCTGACATTGTGGAACGCGTCCCTGCCACTGCTGCCGCATCCGATGGGAGGCAACACGGCGGTTGCGGCACGGAGCCTGCGCGATATCTGGACGCAGTTGATTCCGTTCGAATCGCTCCCGCTGACGCGGAACCCTGGCGGCGGCTATGTCCACAATGAAAATGATTCCCCGCATTTTGCGAACGCGCGCCCACCGGTGAATCTCGTCAACGCCTACGAGAACATCGAGCCGCCATCGCTGCGCCTGCGGAGCCAACGCGCCATTCAGCTGATCGACAACAACCGGAGGCTCAGCCTTGAAGACGTCGTGCGCCTCAAACACGACTACCGCATGTTGCTGGCTGATCGCGTCAAGGCTGACCTCCTGAAGGCGGTCGGCGCCACGCGACCAACCGGCGACATCGCTGAGGCGCTGCAGGTGTTGCGCCGATGGAACAACACCGTGGCACCGGAGAGCCGTGGTGCCGTCTTGTTCGAGATCTGGTGGTCGCGGTATTCGCAGGGGCGCACCGACGCGCAGCGATACGCGACGGTCTGGCAGGAGACCGATCCCGTGCGCACGCCCCGTGGCCTCGGTGACCTGCCACGTGCGGTGGAGGCATTTGCCTGGGCCGTCGACGAAACACGGCGGCGTCATGGATCGCCGGATGTGGCGTGGGGCGAGGTCTATCGTGTGCGGCGGGGCACGGTGGACGTGCCGGTGGGTGGGTGTCCAGGTGCGCTCGGGTGTTTCCGCGTGCTCGGCTTCACTCGCGACGACGATGGAAAATTTGCTGCCAATACCGGCGACGGGTGGGTGCTCGCCGTCGAGTTTGGAGACGAACCGCGCGCGTATTCCGTCCTCGCCTACGGCCAGAGCGCGAAGCCCGAGTCGCCGTGGCACGCCGATCAGGCCGCGATGTTTGCGCGTGGCGAGCTGAAACGTGTGGCCTTTGCGCCGACAGATGTCGACCGTCAGGCCGTCGTCCGTTACCGGCCCGGTGCAAATTCGAGCACGGCCAGCACCGGTCGGTGATCGGAGGCCAGTGGCTCGGTGATCACCCGCACCTCGCGCGCGCGCCACGCGGCCGCGGGTGCCGTGAAGATGAAATCAATTTCTTTGGTCGGTTCCGTGGACGAAAACGTGAAGTGATCAGTCTCCGGCTTGCGCGCCTCGGCCGCGCGGCTCTTGAAGAGCGCCAGCGTGCGTGACGCGGGCTCGTCATTAAAATCGCCGAGCAACACGTAGGGCGTCTTCAGCGCATCGAGGTGCGTCGTCAACGCCGTCGCCTGCGCAAACCGGAACCCATCGTCGCCCACCCAGTCGAAGTGGACGTTGACGATGGTGAGGCGGCGATCACCGGGCAGCTGCACCTCGACGGCGAGTGCCACTCGTGGTTCATTGCCGTCGGGGAGTCGGACGGACTCCGTGCGCACCATCGGATGGCGAGACAGGATCGCCATGCCGTAGGCACCCCCCTGAAAGTCCATGAATCGTCCGAACGCGTGATGCATGCCGAGGGCCTGGCCCAACCGCTCCGCCTGCGGCACACCGCCGCTTCGGGTGGCGAGGTCATCCACTTCCTGGAGGCCGACGATGTCCGGCTGCAACGCACGGAGCACGCCCGCGGTGCGGTCGAGATTCACGACATTGTCGTTCCCCCGCCCGTGTTTGATGTTGTAACTCACCACGCGGAGGCCCTGGGCCTGACTCATGCCAATGGACAGGGCGAGCGCTGCGACAAACAAAACGAGGCGTGTCGGCAACATGCGGGAATCATATGTGACGAACGGCATTGTGGTGAGGGCAGCGCCAAGAGACTATTACGCGCGCGCTGTCCCGCCGGTAAACACCGGCGGTCCCTGAAACATTTCCGACTGGGAACACGTCTGAGTCGGACATGTCCAATATGGACATATCCATATGACTCAGGCCCTCAAACCCGCCGTCTTCCACATCCTCCTGGCCCTCGCCGAGGGCGACAGCCACGGCTACGCCATCATGCAGACCGTCCGCGAGCAGTCTGCAGGCCGGGTGCCGCTGCAAACCGGGTCGTTTTACCGCCACCTCTCGACGCTCATCGATCAGGGACTGGTGGCCGAGGCGCCCGCGCTGTCGCGTCTTGGAGACAGCAGACGTGGCACACACTATCGCCTGACGTCACGTGGGCGGCAGGCGCTCGAACTCGAGCGCGATCACCTCAAGAGCCTCGTGTCCGCGCTGGCCCACCTCAAGCCGTCCACGCGGAGGCAGGGATGAGGTCGCCTGACCAGACGCCCGGGCTCGCGGGCGCGTGTTACGACGTGTTGCTGCGCGCCTACCCGACGTCGTATCGCACCCGTTTTGCCGCCGACATGCGAGACACATTCCTTCGTGATCTGACCCGGGTGCGCCACCGCGGGTGGTTCGCCGTGATTCCGTTCTGGATCGTGACCGTTGCGCAGGCCGTCTGGTACGGCAGCGCTCACCGTCGTTCATCAGGAGCTCCCGTGCCCAATCCTCCCTCGTCCCCCCGTTTCCGGTTCGCGCTGCTGTCGGACATCAGGTACGCCCTCCGTCTGCTCGGACGCAGCCCCATGTTTACGGTCACGTCGGTGCTTTCACTGTCACTGGGCCTCGCCGCTGCCACGGTGATCTTCGGTCTTGCCGACGCGCTGCTCTTCAAGCCCAGTCCTGGCGTGACTGATCCAGCGACCATTGTCGAGATCGGTCGGTCCACCAATGGATCCGGCAGCGACAACATGTCGTATCCCGTCTTTCAACACCTTCGCGACCACACCACGACGCTCACCAGCATGTCCGGCACGGGGTTTGATCCGACGCCTGTCAGTCTGGCGACGGGAGACACGAGCGAGCGGGTGTTCGGCCAGCTGGTGTCGGCGAGTTATTTCACCGTGATGGGGGTTCAGCCGGCGCTTGGCCGCTTTTTTACGCTCGACGAGGATGTGACGCCGGATGCGCACCCCGTCGTGGTGCTGACCCATCGCCTGTGGCGTGAGCGCTTCCAGAGCGACCCCGACGTTCTCTCGCAGCCCCTGCGCATCAATAACACGACGTTCACCGTCGTCGGTGTGGCAGGCCCGGACTTTGAAGGCACGACGTTTCTTGGCACCGACCTCTGGATCCCGATGTCGATGGCAAGCCCCATTCGCGGATTCAACGCGACCATGCTGCAGAACCCCAGGGCCGTGTGGCTCACAGCCGTCGGCCGACTCAAACCAGGCGTGTCTGCCGAGGCGGCGCAAGCGGAACTCAATGCCCTGCTAATCAATTTTCGCAAGACGACGCCCCAGGTGCCCGAGAGCCATGGCATCGTCGTGGCCTCGTCCGGCCGCGTGCCTGCCATGGTCCGGATGCCGTTCCAGGCGTTTGTCGGCCTGCTGTTTGTGTTCACGGCCGGACTCCTCGCGATCGCGTGCAGCAATGTGGCCGGCATGTTGATGGCGCGGGCGACCGCGCGTCGCCGGGAGATCGCCACGCGTCTGGCGATTGGCGCGACGCGGGGCCACCTCATCGCCCAGCTCACGACAGAGTCGGTCGTGTTGTTCGGGATGGCCGTGCTCGTGGCCGCGCCGCTGGCGATATGGCTGATGGCCCTGTTGCGCGCGTTTGTGCCGGCGTTGCCGTTCCCCGTGCAGATCGATCTCGCCATCGATCTCAGGTCGATGGGGTTTGCCGGAGGCGTGGCGCTCTTGACCGGCCTGGTCTTTGGTCTCATCCCGGCTCGCCACGCGCTGCGGACGGATCTCTCCTCCGCGTTGCATGGCCAGGCCTCGACGACGGCTCGTGATCGACAGCGGCTTCGTCACGGGCTGGTGGTCGTACAGGTGGCGCTGTCGCTGACGATGGTGATCACGGCCGCGCTGTTTGTGCGAAGCCTGCTCGCGGCCGCGTCAATGGATCCAGGGTTCTCGACCGAACGTGTGGATGTGATTTCAGTCGACACCACACTGGCGAGGGCACGGGGGCAGGCCGGTGTCGCCCTGATCGACCGCGTCGTCGCACGACTGCGAAGTGTGGGCGGGGTCGAGGGCGTGGCGCACTCGAAGATGATTCCGCTGCAGGGGGGCGGGATGGGGCTCGGATGGGTGCGAATCCCCGGCCTCGATGAGCAGGCGCTCCGGACGGTGAACGAGTCCGACTGGGACACGATCTCGCCCGACTACTTCTCTGTGCTGAACATGCCCATCGTCTCGGGGCGGGCGTTCACGATGGACGATCGAGACGGTCGCCCATTGGTGGCTGTCGTGAACGAGACATTTGCGAACGCCG
Source organism: uncultured Solibacteraceae bacterium (assembly GCA_964423815.1). GTDB lineage: Bacteria > Acidobacteriota > Vicinamibacteria > Vicinamibacterales > SCN-69-37 > SYFT01. The sequence goes on from CAYRGW010000095.1 coordinate 8,448, forward strand.
CGTGGCCGGGACGATCCGCCGTGGGACAACGATTCTGGCAGGCTGACAGTTCCACCGACGAGGGCCGCCCGATCGAAGTGGTGGGGGTGGCGCGTGATGCGAAGTACCGGATGCTGGGTGAAGCACAGCGGCCGTTCATCTACGTGCCCAACGCGCAGCAACCGCAGTCGGGCGTCACCCTGTATGTGAAACATCAGCCGGGCCGGCGGGCGCTGGCCGACGTGCGCCAGGCCATCATCACCGAAGAGCCGGGCCTGCCGGTCATCATGGCGCAGTCACTCGAGGAAGCGTCGGCGATTGCGCTGGTGCCGCAGAAGGTGGCGGCGTGGGTGGCGGGGAGTGTCGGGGTGTTGGGACTCTGTCTGGCGGCGCTGGGGCTGTATGGACTCACGGCGTTTCTCGTCGCGCAGCGCACCAGGGAGATCGCGATTCGGATGGCATTGGGGGCAACCACGGGACAGGTGCGGTCGATGGTGCTCCATCGTGCCGGCTGGCTGGCGCTTGTGGGCACGGTCATCGGACTCACGGCCGCCGCCGGGATTGGTGCCCTTGTCCAGAAAATGAGTCTGCTGATCGACGTGCAGGGAACCGATCCACTCAGCTTCGTCGGGTTGTCCGTCGTGCTCGCCGTCGTGTTGTTTGTCGCGAGTGACCTGCCGGCCCGCCGGGCCGCGCGCACCGACCCGGCGTTGACGCTGAAGGCCGAATAGTTATTTCTTCACCGGGACCGGGGCGAGCACGTAGGTGGCGTCAAACGTCGAGACATGCAGATTCATGTCTGCCCCGGCGCGCAGTCCGAAGAACCCGTCGGTGCTGACCTGTGACTTCGGGAGTCGTGCGACTTCCTTGTCGTTGACGCTGAACACCACTTCGGTCGCCATGACGTCGACCTTGAAGATGTTCTTCGCCGTGCCCTCACCTGTCTGCACGATGGCCGCATCGTTTTTTGTCCAGTCGACCAGTGCCGTTGTGGTCGCTCCCTGCCGCTTCAGCACGGCCACATGTCCGTCGCGCCGCGCCACAAAGGCGGTGTAGGACGGCGTCGCCGATGCCTGCTCCAGGTCGCGGCCTCCGATGAAGATGCCGTATTCCTGCTGACTGGTGCCTGGAAACAGGAAGGCCTGTGACTGCAGGCGGTACAGGCCCTTGCCCACGTGGGCCGGGTGATACACCACCACGCCGGGTTTGGACGTGATGTGCCATCCCGGGGGCATCGCCACGTAGAACCACTGGTCCGCGGCGAGGTCCTTGTCAGAGTCACGCACCGTGGCTGTGGCATCGGTCCGCCATTTCCAGTCGGTGGGCGTCTGAAGTGGCATGGCGGACAACACGGCGGCGGCACTCACAATGATGGCGGCGGCAATGGCTATCACAATTCGGGACATCGGAAACCTCCTCAGGCGCTGCTATTCTCTTACACATCGACCAGCGGTTCCTTTGCTGAGGTCCTCCATCCTCCATCCTCCATCCTAGATTCCCATGTCTGACCCAATTGACGACCTCGATCGCCTGGCGGACGAACTGGAAGCCCTGAACCGTCCGGTAGCGCGCACCTCGGGCGGCGGACTGGATGTGCTCCTCCGGGTGATGGCGGACCGCGAGGCCAGCGACCTCCTGCTGCTGGCGGGGGAGCCGCCCGCGATTCGTGTGCATGGCCAGATCCTGCGAATGGATGGCCCACTCCTTGACGGCGACGACATCGAGCACCTGGTGCTGCCGCACCTGGTGGGACACGCACAGCGCGCGTACCGCGACGCCGGCATTGCGGATGCGTCCATCCGTCTGGCTGGCGTCGGCCGTTTTCGCGTGAACCTGCATCGGGAACGCGCGCGCGCAGCGGCGGCCATCCGGATGTTGCCCAGGACGGTGCCGCGTCTGGCATCACTCGACCTGCCGTCCGGTGCCGAGGGCCTGACGCGGGTCGGACAGGGACTGGTCCTCATCGGTGGTGCGACCGGATCGGGCAAATCGACGACCATGGCGGCGCTGATCGAGGAGATCAATCGTCGCGACGCCAAACACATCATCACGATTGAAGATCCCATCGAGTTCGAGCACACCAATCAGCGCAGCGTGATTCAGCAGATCGAAGTCGGCATCGACGCGCCGGACTTCCCGACCGCGCTCCGGTCGGCGCTTCGCCAGGCACCGGACATCATCGTCATCGGCGAAATGCGGGATCCCGAGACGATGCGGATTGCGCTGGCCGCCGGTGAGACGGGGCATGTGGTGTTTTCAACGCTGCACACCACCGACATGCCGTCAACCATTGCGCGCCTCACGGATTCGTTCCCCGCCGAGCGGCAGCCCACGATTCGGCAGGAAATCGCCGCGTCACTGTCGGCGGTGTATGTGCAGACCCTGTTGCCGCGTATTGGCGGCGGCCGGGTGCCGGCCGCGCAGTTGCTGCTGGTGGGGTATGGCGCCCGGCAACACATCCGCCGGAACACTCTGCAGCATCTCCATCAGGAAATCACGATCAGCCGGAAACACGGGTCGTTTACGCTGGAGGAGTGCCTCGCGCGCCTGGTCAAGGCCGGGCACGTGGAACGCAGCGAGGCCGTTGTGCGCGCGCAACACGGCGACGACTTCGAACACGCCATGCGGTAGACGGCAGTACCGAACGACACAGACGTCCGCCTCGGGGATCACTACGCTTGATCCTGAGGTAACGATGAACCCCGAACAATTCGACACGCTGAACATGTGGATGGCCATTCTGGCGATTGCCGCCATTGTGCAAATCCTCGCGATGGCCACTTTGGCGTTTTTGGGCTTCCGCGTCTACGCCAGCGTGACCAAAACGCTGGCCGACCTCGAAAAACGCCATGTCGAACCGCTCACCCGGCGCGTCACCGGCGTGCTGGACAACGTCAACGAGCAGGTCGCCCGCGTGCGCCAGGTCGGCGATCGGGTCGAACAGGCCGTGGACGGCATCAGTGGTGGCATCAGCAGCGCTGCTTCGTCGGTGAAGTCCGCCGTGATGCCAGGGTATGCCGTCACCAGAGGGGTCATGGCTGCGGTCTCAGCGTTTCGAGCGAGTGGCAAACGAGTACGCGAGCGGCGCGTGCTCCGTGAATTTGATGAAACCAGGTACGTGAACGAAGGAGGCAATGATGCGTGAAGTGAATACGTTCGGAAACGACAGCCACAGCGGTGGTTTTGTGATGGGTATGGTTCTGGGCGCGGCCGCCGGCGCGGCGGTGGCGCTGCTGCTGGCACCCAAAGCCGGTGCGGAACTGCGGCACCAGTTGTATGAGACGACCGGTCGGCTGCGCCGCAGTGCGGAAAAGGGATATGCGTCGGCCGTCGACACGGTGTCCGACGTGGTCGACGACGTCGTGGAGCGTGGGAAAGTGGCCGCCCAGCGTGGCCAGGAGACCTACGACCACGTCAAGAAGTCGGCTGCCAACGGCGCGCACAACGTGGCCAAGGCCGCGACGGACCGCCTGTAACAACCAGCACGGCGGCGTCCGGGCGTCGGGTGGGGACTACCGCCCGGCGCCCGATTCCGTTTCGAGTCGATGTTTGGTCGCGCGCAAGTACGTCTCGACGCCGTCTTCGGCGCGCCCGCGGATGGTGAACCGGGCGATGCGCCCGCGAATTCCGGTCATCCCTGGCGCCCACGAGCGTGACAGGAAATAGACATACGCGCGCCCCGGATGATCGGGATCGCGGACGACGAAGTGCCATTCGAGCGTCGAGCTGAAATAGTGTGTCGCCATGACCTGAAGTGTGGCGATGGCGCCGGTCAGTTGCCCGGTTGGATGATCAAGCGCCGGACCCGTGGCAATCACCCTGTGGCTCAGCCGGACCATCGGCTTCATTCCGAGATCCATCACCGACCAGAACAGGAGATCCCGCACACCAGGAGTCGGGCGATGGGGGAACTGGTTGAGGCTCTCACGCACCTCCGCTAGGGGCGCCGGCAGATATTGCGCGGAGCCCAGAAGACGTGTGTACTCGTCCGACGGCTGGACCGGCGGGCGACGGTCCTGGTACGGCGAGAGCGCCGTGTGTCCGCCGCGCAGGTAGGCCGTCGCCGTCTCCAGCACCACGGATCGCGCGATGGCGTCCACCGAGTCGGGTGCCGCGGCGAAGCGAGTCATCGCCCACCCTGGCAATTGCACCCCACAGTCGCCGATGTGACAGCCCTTCAGGCTCTTGACCGAGTCCGGATGCAGCGTGAACGCGGCCAGGTCGCTCGGATGTGGAGGCGAACTCAGCACACCGAGTTGTTGGACCCCCGCGCCCTGGCGCAGCGCATCAATCCCTCCCAGATAGGCCAGCACGTCCTCGGGCGCGCGATCGATGCGCACCGCACCAAACGTCACCACCTCGCGTCCCTCGCGCCCGTCGAGCGAGGTCGCAAACGGCTCCCCTGCGTGGACACGTTTGACGTCGCCGCCCGAGAGTCCAATCGTGGATCGCAGGTATGCGTCGCCCACCTGGGGCACACCGGTGGCCGCAGGGGCGGTGTGTGCCGCCGCGACACACAACATGGCGAGCGCGAACCGTGGACCGAGGACCATGTCGGACCCTGGACCCTATTTGAAGTCGAGCAACTCGATGTCGAACACGAGCATGCCCTGCGGGAAACCCGGCGTGTTGTCGTAGGCGAGTTTGCTGGGGACCCACAATCGACGTTTTTCACCGACGACCATCAGCTGCATGCCCTCGATCCAGCCGGGAATCAACTGCCTGAGCGGATAGTCGAGCGGCTCACCACTGGTGAGTGAACTGTCGAACATCTGGCCGTCGGTCGTCCAGCCCGTGTAGTGCGCAAGCACACGCGACGACGCGGTGGGCTTCAGGGTGCCGGTGCCGGGCTTCAGCACTTTCCACGCGAGGCCCGACGCGGTCACGGTGGCGTCAGCCGGCACGGCGGCAACATCGGCAGGCGCAGGAATCGGACCCGGTACGGGGGCGGAGGTGTTGGACGGTGGGGTCATGGTTTCCTCTTCTGGCTCCCCTGCGCAGGCGGTGACAAGCCCGGTGACGAGCAAAGCGAGACAAATACGACGCATCATGTATGCCATTCTAACTATTTGCCGCTGGAGAGAGTTCCCATGTCGCCCAAATACGCGCACCTGCTGGACCGCACCGTTCGTTACCACGAGACTGGAAGCGGCAGGACCTGCATCCTTCTTCACGCGTTTCCACTGAGCGCCGACCAATGGTTGCCCCAGTTGTCCAGGGTACCGCCGGGATGGCGACTGGTCGCGCCCGACGTGCGGGGATTTCGCGGGATGGGTGAGGCGTATCAGGACGTGGGCCTCGAGAGTGCGACGATGGCCACACACGCGGCGGACGTGCTTCAACTGATGAACCACCTGGACGTCGACCGCGCGGTGGTGGGCGGCCTGTCGATGGGCGGCTACATCACCCTGGCCGTCGCCCGCGCGGCGATCGGACGACTCGACGGCATCGTGCTCGCCGATACCAAGGCCGGTGCCGATTCGGAAGAGGGGCAGGCCGCGCGGGACGCGATGATCGCCAAGGTGACCGCAGAGGGCGTCGGCGCGATCGCCGATCAGATGTTGCCCAAACTGCTCGGCGCCACCACGCAGCAGGAACAACCCGACCTCACCGAAGCCGTGCGGACGATTATTCTCAGGAACTCGCCCGAGGCGGTCGCCTCCGCCGTGCGGGCGATGAAAACGCGGCCCGATTCCACACCTGACCTCGCCGGGATCACCTGTCCCGCGCTGGTGATCTGCGGCACGGAGGATGTCCTGACCCCGCCCACCGAGAGCGCGGCGATGGCCGAGGGCCTGCCCTCAGCCCAGGCCGTCTTCATCCCGAAGGCCGGCCACCTGTCCAATCTCGAGGCGCCGCTGGCCTTTAACGACGCCCTGAACGCCTTTTTATCGAAGTTATGATGTTGCCTCGCATGTCGAGCCGAATTGTCCTGTTGCTGATTGTGATCGCCGCAGCGCTGCTGCCGGGCGTCCCCGTGCGGGCGCAGGCCGATCCCCACGCCGCCCTCGATCGGATCCTCGACGTGTACGTCCGCGACGGGCTGGTGTATTACGCCGCCCTGCGCACCGAACGTGCGAACCTCGATCGGTATGTCGGATCACTCGAACGGCCCGACTGGCTGGCGGGCGCGTCATCGGATGACCAGCGGGCGTTCTGGATTAACGCCTATAACGCGCTTGTGTTGCGCACGGTCATCAACGCCTATCCGATTGCCGGGAAGGCTGAAGGGTATCCGTCGATCAGCATCGCGCAGATTGCCGGCGCCTTTGATCGCCAGAAACACACGGTGGCCGGTCAGGTGCTCACGCTCGACGAAATCGAAAAGACGGTGATCGCCGGCTTCGGTGATGTCCGCATGGTGCTGGCGCTCGGCCGTGGCGCGCTCGGCAGCGGTCGCCTCCGCAGTGAAGCCTACCGTGGCGCCCGGTTGTCCGAACAGCTCGACGAAGCGGTGCAGGAGTTTGTCAAACGTGGCGATGCGTTCCGCATTGATCGCGCCAACGGTGTCGTTGAGGTCACCCCACTCTTCAGCTGGCGGGAGGCGCTGTTTGTGCAGGCCACGGCGGCCGGCGGCGACATGTGGGCCAATCGCTCTCCGCTGGAACGTGCACTGATGGCGCTGGCCTATCCTCACCGCTTTCCCAGTGAACGGGAATTTCTTGCGCTCAACACGTTTCAGATGAAGTTCGGTGCCTACGACTGGCGTCTGAATGACCTCACGGGCGGCGCGCCCATTCGATGACATAAGGGACCACACATGGATTTGCAGTTGCGCGACAAAGTCGCGATCGTCACCGGCTCGAGCAAGGGATTGGGACTGGCCTCCGCGCGGGCGCTCGTTGCCGAAGGGGCGCGCGTGGTCATGTGTGCGCGCGGCATCGAGGCGCTCGCCACCGCTGCCGCCGAATTGCGAAGCCTCGCTGGTCGGGAAGACGCTGTGCTGGCGATCCAGGCCGATGTGTCCAAGGCCGACGATGTGGCCCGGCTCGTGGCCGAGACCATCACCACCTTCGGGCGCCTGGACATCGTCGTCAACAACGTCGGCAAGGCCGGCGGGACTGACATCGTGTCCACCCCCGATGAGGAGTGGACGAGCGCGTTGGACCAGACGTTGTTTCCCGCCATCCGGCTGTCGCGCCTCGCGGTGCCGGAGATGCGGCGCGCCGGCGGCGGCGTCATTTTGATGATTGCGTCGATCTGGGGACGCGAGTCGGGTGGCCGCATGACCTACAACGCCGTGAAGGCGGCGGAAATCAGCCTGGCGAAGGCGATGTCGCAGCAACTCGCCAAGGACAACATTCGCGTCAACAGCATCGCGCCTGGCTCCATCCTGTTTGACGGGGGATCATGGGCGCAGCGCCAGCAGGCGGACCCGCAGGGCATCGCCGAGTTTGTGAAGCGCGATCTCCCCTTCGGCCGATTCGGCAAGGCGGACGAGGTCGGAGACGTCGTCGCATTCCTGGCCTCGCCCCGTGCCAGCTGGATTTCGGGCGCGTGTATTACCGTCGACGGTTGCCAGTCACGTTCGAACATTTGAGGATTCTCCATGGCTGACGCGATTCAGGGACTTGCCGATCTCCTCTTCATGCCGCCCATCGTCACGCTCCTGTTGGGCACAGGGCTGTTTCTGACGATCCGGTTCCGCGGAGTGCAGATTCGGCGGATTCGTGAAGCCTTCAAGGAGATGGTGGCGGGCCAGAGTGAGGGGGCCACCGGCGCACTGTCGCCGTTCCAGGCGTTCATGACCGCGCTGGCCGCGTCCATCGGCACGGGCAACATTGCCGGCGTGGCCGCCGCGATCATCTCGGGTGGTCCCGGAGCGCTCTTCTGGATCTGGGTCTATGGATTCTTCGCGACCACGCTGAAATTCTCGGAAGCGGTGCTTGGTGTGAAGTTCCGCGAGCAGCAGGGCGACCACCTGCGCTCCGGTCCGATGTATTACCTGCGCGACGGACTGAAGTCGCCGTCGCTGGCCTGGATCTACGCTGCGGTTGCAGGCATCGCGGCGCTGACCACGACGCCGTTCACGCAGCCCAACTCAATCGCGATCGCGGTGAACCATGTGTGGCCGAGCGGCGAGATTACGGTGCCGTTGCTGGGTGTCGTGAATCAGACCGCGTTGTTCACCGGCATCATCCTCGCGGTGATGACGTGGCTCGTGATCATCGGCGGCATCAAGTCCATCGGCCGGGCCGTGGAGAAGTTGTCGCCGCTCAAGGTCGGGTTGTATCTGATCGGCGGCGCGGTGGTCATTCTCACGTTTATTGATCGGCTGCCGTATGTGATGTCGCTTGTGGTGGACGAGGCGTTTGCGTCGCCGGGCCGATCGGGATTGGGCTTCGGCATCTTCATTGCGATGCGGTACGGCATTGCGCGCGGCATCTACGCCAACGAAGCCGGCTACGGCACCGCTGCGGTCGCCTACGGCACCGCAAAATCCAATCGCCCCGAGCAGCAGGGCCTGCAGGCGGTGATGGAAGTGTTCATCGTGTCGTTTGTGACCGGCACGATCAGCGCGATGGCGATCCTGCTGAGTGGTGTGGCCGAGGCGTCAATTGCCGCCAGGGCGGCGGGTGAGGCGGGGGTGACCAGTACGGCCGCCGTCGCGACGGCGTTCAACATGGCG
>CAYRGW010000096.1:0-16678 GCA_964423815.1 uncultured Solibacteraceae bacterium
GCACGTCGATCACGGTGCCGGTCATGCCCGAAGGCACGCGCAGCGAGGTGTCCTTAACGTCGGACGCCTTTTCGCCGAAGATGGCGCGCAGCAGCTTCTCTTCCGGCGTCAGCTGGGTTTCGCCCTTCGGCGTGACCTTGCCGACCAGAATGTCGCCCGGCTTGACGCCGGCGCCGATGCGGATAATGCCGCTTTCGTCGAGGTCGCGCAGGTAGGTTTCCGACACGTTCGGAATATCCCGCGTGATTTCCTCCGGCCCCAGCTTCGTGTCGCGGGCCTCGATCTCGAACTCCTCGATGTGGATCGACGTGTAGTAGTCGTCCTTCACCATGCGTTCGGAGACGAGGATCGCGTCTTCGAAGTTGTAGCCGCGCCACGGCATGAACGCCACGAGGATGTTCCGGCCCAGCGCCAGTTCGCCCAGCTCCGTGCACGGACCGTCGGCCAGGACCTGCCCCTTGGCGACACGTTGTCCCACACGAACAATCGGTCGCTGGTTGATGCACGTGTTCTGGTTGGAGCGCTTGAACTTCGTCAGGCTGTAGATGTCGGCGCCCATCTCTCGCGAGAGGCCTTCCGTCTCACTGCCTTCGACACGCACGACGATACGTTTGGAGTCGAGATAGTCAACCACACCCGTGCGGCGCGCCACAACGACGGCACCGGAGTCACGCGCGGTGATGTATTCCATGCCCGTGCCCACGTAGGGCGCACGCGCCTGGAGCAATGGCACGGCCTGCCGCTGCATGTTCGCGCCCATCAGTGCGCGGTTCGCGTCGTCGTTCTCAAGGAACGGGATGAGCGAGGCGGCGACGGACACGAGCTGCTTCGGCGAGACGTCGATGTAATCGACCTTGTCAGCCGTCGTCAGGATGAACTCGCCCGCCTGACGCGCGTTGACACGCTCGCCCTGCAGCCGCAGGTCGGCGTCCATCGGCACGTTGGCCTGGGCGACGATGTACTGGTCTTCCTCCCAGGCGGACAGGTAGAAGCAATGGGGCTCGAACTCGACGCCCTTCTTCTTCGACCGACCGTCGGCGCCGACCAGTTCGTCGGATTCGACCACGTCTCCGACCTTGTACTTCGGATTGCCACCCGCGTTGGTGACGATCACGTAGTCGATGATCTGGCCGTCCTTGACCTTGCGGTAGGGCGACTCGATGAAGCCGAAGTCGTTGATGCGGGCGTAGGACGAGAGCGACGAGATCAGGCCGATGTTCGGACCTTCCGGCGTCTCAATCGGGCAGATACGTCCGTAGTGCGTCGGGTGCACGTCGCGCACCTCGAAGCCGGCGCGTTCACGCGACAGACCGCCGGGCCCGAGGGCGGAGAGACGACGTTTGTGCGTCACTTCCGACAGCGGATTGGTCTGGTCCATGAACTGCGAGAGCTGCGACGACCCGAAGAACTCGCGAATGGCGGCCATGACCGGCTTCGCGTTGATCAGGTCGTGCGGCATGGCGGTCGCCATTTCCTGGTACACCGACATCTTTTCCTTGATCGCGCGTTCCATACGGACCAGGCCGATGCGGAACTGGTTCTCGAGGAGTTCGCCGACCGACCGCACGCGGCGGTTGCCAAGGTGGTCGATGTCGTCGATGCCCGCGGGATTTTTCCGGAGCGTCAGCAGGAACCGGATGACTTCGTAGAAGTCGGCCGGGTGCAGCACCTTTTCGTCGAGCGGCGTCTGCAGCTTCAACTTCGTGTTGAGCTTCAGGCGACCGACGCGCGAGAAGTCGTACTTCTGCGCGTTGAAGAACATGTTCTCGAAGAGCGTGCGCGAGCTGTCGAGCGTGGGCGGATCGCCCGGACGCAGACGACGGTAGATCTCGATCAGGGCTTCTTCGTGCTTCTGAATCGGATCCTTCTTGAGCGTCTGGGAGAGCACCGACCCGATGTCGTCCTTCTCGGGGAAGAAGACCTCGATGCGGTCGACGTTCATCTCCTGCGCCATGGCGAACACACGCTCGGAGAGTTCCTCGTTGGCTTCGAGCAACACTTCGCCCGTTTCCGGATCGACCACGTCACCCGCGGCCCACGCGCCCTCGCGCTCACCCTCGGTGAGTTCGATGGCCTCGACGCCGGCCTTCTTGAGGGCTTCGATCTGGTCCTTGCGGATTTTTTTGCCCGGGTAGATCTGGAGGTCCGAGCCCGGGATCTGCAGCGCAGCGCCCGCGCGACGGCCGACGAGGGTGTCGGCCACCTTCCACATCACCTTGCCGTCCTTGATGACCAGTTCGTCGGTCGTGTAGAACGTGCGCAGGATCTCGGCGGCGCTCCGCAGGCCCAGGGCCCGCAGGAACACGGTCGCGAGGAACTTGCGCTTGCGGTCAATGCGCACGTACAGCAGGTTCTTCGTGTCGTATTCGAACTCGACCCACGAACCGCGATACGGAATGATCTGCGCGCCGTACAGCGTCTTTTCTTCCGCGTGGAAGAACGCGCCCGGCGAGCGGTGCAACTGCGACACGATGACACGCTCGGTGCCATTGATGATGAACGTGCCGTGGTCACCCATGAGCGGGATGTCACCGAAGTAGACTTCCTGCTCCTTGATGTCGCGAATCGTCTTGACCCCGGTTTCGGGGTCCTTGTTCCAGACGACGAGGCGGATCGTCACCTTGAGCGGCACGGCGTAGGTCATGCCACGTTCCTGGCACTCCTCGACGTCGTACTTCAGCTTCATGTTGACGGTGGTGCCGCAGATGTCGCACACGTTGCCGCGCGCTTCGTTGGCGCGGCCACACGAATGACAAATGACGGCGCCTTCGCCGTAGGGATCGGCCGTCAGCGTGGTGCCGCAGCCTTCACACTTTTTGCGGAGGTGCTCCAGGCCGGCCAGGCGGCCGCACTTGCACTCCCAGTTGCCGATGGAATAGTCGATGAACTCGAGCGACGAGTTCTCCCGGAAATCGCTGATCGGGAAGACCGACTTGAAGACCGACTGCAACCCCACATCCTCACGTTCCGACGGCAGACGATTCATCTGCAGGAAACGTTCGTAGGACTTCTTCTGAATCTCGATGAGATTCGGAATCGGGATCGTGGTATTAATCTTCGAAAAGTCGATGCGTTCGCGATAGACGTTCTTGGGCAGGCTGTACATTCAGATAATCCTCGAGGCCGTGCCGATCCCGCCACGGGCGCGTACGCACACGCCGTGGCCAATAGCTGCAGCCGGCGTACACGGACGCCGGCCGTCACATTTGAAACGCGCCGAACAAGTCAGAATTCACACCGAGACACGGAGGACGGCCCTCCCTGTCTCGGTGTGCAAATTCCAACTACTTGATTTCGACTTTGGCGCCGGCTTCTTCGAACTTCTTCTTGATGCCCGCGGCTTCGTCCTTCGACACGCCTTCCTTGATCGGCTTGGGCGCGCTCTCGACGAGGTCCTTCGCTTCCTTCAGGCCGAGGCTGGTGACTTCGCGCACAACCTTGATCACGTTGATCTTGTTGCCGCCGATTTCGGTCAGCGTCACCGTGAATTCGGTCTGCTCTTCGGCCGGTGCTGCGGCCGCGCCGCCCCCACCCATGCCGGGCATCATCATCGGCATCGCGGCTGCGGCGGACACGCCGAGCTCCGTCTCGAGCGTCTTCACGAGCTGCGAGAGCTCAAGCACCGAGATTCCCTTGATGTAGTCCACCACCTGCTGCTGCGTCACGTCTGCCATTGCTCTCTCTCCTATTGATCGAATCGACAATCTGAAAACTGAAATTGGTAATCGCTGGTCGCTACTCGGCGGTCGCGCCGGTGGCTTCCTTCTTTTTCTGCACTTCCGACAACACCGTCACCAGGTCACGCTGCACGGCCGACAGGACCGTGACCAGCTGCTGCGCCGGTGCGTTCAGCACGTACAGCAACTTGGCGTACAGTTCCGGCTTGCCGGGCAGGCTCGCCAGTTCCGAGACGGCCGCCGACGGAACCACACGTCCCGACACCACCGCCGCCTTGATGCTTGCTGACGGCAGGTCCTTGAGGGCCGTCGTCAACGTCTTGGCCATCGCCACCGGATCCTTGCCGGTGAAGACGACGGCCGTCTGCCCGACAAAGTGCGCCGACAAGGCTTCAAAGGGCGTCCCGGCGGACGCGCGCTTGGCCAACGTGTTCTTGACCACCAGGTACTGCGACCCGGTGGCGCGAATCTTCTGGCGCAGGTCGGTGACCTGCGGGACCTTCACGCCGCGATAGTCCACCAGCACCGCGGTATCGGTGCCATGGAACGCGTCGGTGAGCTGCTGGAGCTCAATCTGTTTTTCTGCTCGTGTGACTGCCATGACTATTTTCTCCGGCCGTTAATGCTTGACGACCTGATCCATGCTCGACGTTTCGATGACGACCCCGGGGCCCATCGTTGACGACATGGTCACGCTCTTGACGTATTTGCCCTTCGCGGCGGAGGGCTTGGCCTTCACAATGCTGTCCATCAACGCGTGCGCGTTGGCGACCAGGTTGGCGGACTCAAACGAGATGCGACCAATCGGCGCATGCACGACACCGGCCTTGTCCACGCGGAACTCGACCTTGCCGGCCTTGATTTCGTTGACGGCCTTCACGACGTCGAGCGTCACGGTGCCGGTCTTCGGGTTGGGCATCAGCCCGCGGGGGCCGAGCACCTTGCCGAGTTTGCCGACCGCGCGCATCATGTCCGGCGTGGCGACGACCGCGTCAAACGCCGTCCAGCCACCGAGGATTTTGTCGACCAGCTCTTCGCCGCCCACTTCATCCGCGCCGGCTTCCCGCGCTTCACGCTGTTTGTCGGCGTTGGCAATGACCAGCACCGACTTCGACTTGCCGAGACCGTGCGGCAGCACCACCGTGCCACGCACCATCTGATCGGCGTGTTTCGGATCAACGCCCAGACGGATCGACATTTCGACGGTTTCGTCGAACTTCGAATATTTGACCTTCTGGATCAGCGGAATGGCCTCTTCCACAGAATGAGGCCGGACAGGCACGGCTTCCCGGGCTGCCTGGTATTTCTTCCCTCGACTACGCATGTACTACCTCCGGTGGTCCAAGCGGGTGTTCGAACACCCTCCCACCCACTGAAAAAAACTGTCTAGCCGACGACGTCAAGTCCCATCGACCGCGCCGTGCCGCTCACCGACCGGATGGCCGATTCGAGGCTCTGCGTGTTGAGGTCCGGGAGCTTGATCTTGGCGATCTCTTCCACCTGCTTCGCGGTCACGGTGCCGACCTTGTTCTTGTTCGGCACGCCCGACCCCTTGGCGATGTTCGCGGCGCGCTTGAGCAGAATCGGCGCCGGCGGTGTCTTGGTGATGAACGTGTAGGACCGGTCGGAATAAATCGTCACGACGGCCGGAATGATCAGGCCGTCCTGTCCCGCGGTCTTCGCGTTGAAGTTCTTGCAGAAGTCCATGATGTTCACGCCGTGCGGACCGAGCGCGGTGCCGACGGGGGGCGCCGGGGTCGCTTTGCCGGCGGCAATCTGGAGCTTTACTTGCGCTTGTACTTTTTTCGCCATGTTCTATCTCTCTACCGTGTCTGGGCGGGGTTTGGCGGGTTCGGCGGGGCCAAAGCCCGCGCCCTACAAACCACGCCCTGCAAAACCACGCCCTGCAATCCGTCTTACAGTTTCTCGACCTGCAAAAAATCCAACTCGACCGGTGTGGCGCGTCCGAAGATCGTGACCATCACCTTCAGGGTGTTGCGCTCGTTGTTGACCTCGTCGACCACGCCGTTGAAGCTGGCAAACGGACCTTCGTTGATGCGCACCTGGTCGCCCTTGTCGAACGTGTACTTGGGCTTCGGCTTCTCCGCGGCGACCGTCACCTGATGCAGGATCTGGTCAACTTCCTCACGCGTGAGCGGCTGCGGCTTTGACCCCGCGCCCACAAACCCCGTCACCTTCGGCGTGTTCTTGACGACATGCCAGGCGTTGTCCGACATGAACATCTCCACGAGGATGTACCCCGGGAAGAACCGCCGCGAACTCTTGACTTCCTTGCCGCCCCGTTTCTCGACGATGTCCTCGGTGGGGATCAACACCTCACCAATTTCATCGGCCAGCCCATAGGCCTGCACGCGCTGCTCGAGCGACTCCCGCACCTTGTTCTCGAATCCCGAGTAGGTGTGGATGATGTACCACTGCTTGGGCTTGACGACGTCGTCGGTCATGCCCCACCAAATCGCGTGAAGACCCAGCGGACGGCCGAAGAGGCCCCGAGGTCAACCGCGTAGAGGTACACACCGAACACCGCCGAGACAATGACCACCACCAGCGTCGTGGCCCAGACTTCTCGCCGCGCCGGCCAGGTGACACGTTTCAGCTCGGCAATCACTTCCGTCAGGAACCGGCGGGCGCGACCGTAGCGGCCACCACCCTGTTCCGTTGTTCCCTTTTCGTTCTCAGTCATGTCCGTCTAAGACCCCGTCTGCCGTGATACCCGCGCGTCGTTGAAACTGGCAGGCCAGGAGGGACTCGAACCCCCAGCCCTCGGTTTTGGAGACCGATGCTCTACCAATTGAGCTACTGGCCTGCACTCCGAAATGAGGCAATGAGGCAATGGGCCACTGAGGCAATGGATGTCCATTGGCTCATTGCCACATTGGCTCATTGGCCCATTCTTACTTCGATTCCTTGTGTCCGGTGTGCTTGCGGCAGAACCGGCAGAACTTGTTGAACTCCAGACGCTCAGAACTCTTCTTGCGGTTCTTGGTCGTGCTGTAGTTGCGGCGTTTGCACTCTGTGCACGCCAGCGAGACAATTTCGCGCATCACTCACCTCTGAAAAAAACGCCACTCGCACAGGCACCAGGTTCCGGACCGTCGGGCCCGGAACCTGGTCTGTCATGAGTGGTTGCTTACGCGATGATCTCGGTAATCGTGCCGGCGCCGACCGTGCGGCCACCTTCACGAATCGCGAACCGGCTGCCCTTTTCGATGGCGACCGGCGCCATCAGTTCACCCGTGATCGTCGTCTTGTCGCCGGGCATCACCATTTCGATGCCTTCCGGCAGGTTCAACGTGCCAGTGACGTCGGTCGTCTGGAGGTAGAACTGCGGACGGTAGCCGTTGAAGAACGGCGTGTGGCGGCCACCCTCGTCCTTGGACAGGATGTACACCTCGGCCTTGAACTTCGTGTGCGGGAGAATCGAACCGGGCTTGGCCAACACCTGGCCGCGCTCGACGTCCGACTTTTCCACGCCGCGCAGCAGGATGCCGACGTTGTCGCCAGCGACACCTTCGTCAAGCAGCTTGCGGAACATTTCGACGCCCGTGACGATCTTCTTGGTCGTGGGCGTGAAGCCGACGATCTCGATTTCCTCGCCAACCTTGACCTTGCCGCGTTCGATACGACCCGTGACGACCGTGCCACGACCCGAGATCGAGAACACGTCTTCGATCGGCATCAGGAACGGCTTGTCGGTCTCGCGCTCCGGGATCGGGATGTAGGTGTCGAGCGCTTCCATCAGCTTGAGCACCGTGTCCACGCCGGCCGGATCGCCGTTGAGGGCGCCCAGGGCGGAGACACGCACCACCGGCAGGTCGTCGCCGGGGAAGCCGTAGCTGGTCAGCAGTTCGCGCACTTCCAGTTCCACCAGGTCGAGCAGTTCCGCGTCGTCGACGGCGTCCACCTTGTTCAGGGCGACGACGAGGTACGGCACGTTGACCTGCTTGGCCAGCAGAATGTGTTCACGCGTCTGGGGCATGGGACCGTCCACCGCGCTCACGACCAGGATCGCGCCGTCCATCTGGGCGGCACCCGTGATCATGTTCTTGATGTAGTCGGCGTGGCCCGGGCAGTCGACGTGGGCATAGTGCCGGTTCGGCGTGCCGTATTCGACGTGGCTCGTCGCAATGGTCAGGATCTTCGTGTCGTCACGACGGCCCTGCGATTCCGACGCCTTGGCCACTTCGTCGTACGGCACGAACTTCGCCCAGCCCTTGTCCGCTGCGACCTTTGTAAGGGCCGCCGTCAGCGTGGTCTTGCCGTGGTCGATGTGACCAATGGTGCCCACGTTCACGTGCGGCTTAGAACGATCAAACTTCTCCTTCGCCATTGCTCTCTCGTCTCCGTCTATCGGCGGGGATCAATCCCTCCGCCTACAAGTTGCGTTACTACCCTGCCAACCACAACCCGGCCGCACACGCGTTCGGGGTCTTACCTTCTGGAGCCGATGACCGGGATCGAACCGGTGACCTCGTCCTTACCAAGGACGTGCTCTGCCAACTGAGCTACATCGGCCGACGCTAAACGCTCGCTTCGCTCGCAGCTTTGGCCAGACTTGTCGGCCCTACTGCGCAGCGCCCGTTCACGAGCCAACCACTTATCTTACCCCAGCCGGGCACCCCTTGGCCAAATTGAGCCAAAAAGCTACCTGACCGCTGGCCTGCCAGCCGTAGCCAGGAGCGCAGCGAACGTTTGGCGGAGGCTGGAGCGGGAGACGGGGATCGAACCCGCGACCAACAGCTTGGAAGGCTGTGACTCTACCACTGAGTTACTCCCGCCTGCGTTAACCGCCCGCTTCCGCCTTCGCTAACCGCCCGCTGCGCGGGCAGCTTCGGCGGACAAGTCCTCCGCTCAGCGTAGGATGGTGGCGAGGGAAGGATTCGAACCTTCGAAGGCGCATGGCCGACAGATTTACAGTCTGCTGCGTTTGACCGCTTCGCTACCTCGCCACAATGGACTGCCTGTGTGCCGTTCCCCTCGCACAAAAAATGGAGCTGGCGAAGGGATTTGAACCCCCGACCAGCTGATTACAAATCAGCTGCTCTACCGGACTGAGCTACGCCAGCCAGACAAAACGTAGATGCTAGCACGGCCCGTGCCAGACCGCCAACCAACAGCCCTTCATTCTGACCTATTTTGGGGTGCTGTGTCGACGTTGCCGGGCGGCCTCGAACAAGCAGATGCCGGTGGCCACCGAGACGTTCAGGCTGTCGACCTGCCCGAACATGGGAATCCGGACCAATCGGTCGCAGGTTTCGCGGACCAGCCGTCGGAGTCCCTCCCCTTCGGCGCCGACCACAAAGGCCGTCGGCAGGGTGTAATCCAGGCTGTCATAGTCCTCGCCGGCCTCCCCGGCCAGTCCCACGGTCCAGACGCCTTTTTCCTTGAGCTCCTCAATCGCCCGCGAAATATTGACCACGGTCGCGATCTTGACGTGATGGACGGCCCCGGCCGACGCCTTGGCCGTGGCCCCGTCGAGCGGGGCGGCATGCCGGGCCTGGCGCACGACGCCATGCCCACCCACCCCGTCAATCGACCGCAGAATGGCCCCCACGTTCTGGGGGTCTTCGATGCTGTCAAGCACGACCAGGAGCGGGGGCCCCTCGGCCTGATCCACCAGCTCCTCCACCGTGTACGCAGCCAGCGCCTGAAGGTCGGCGGCGACCCCTTGATGCACGCCGCCACGCACCAGCTTCTCAAGTGCCATCTTGTCGATGGTCTCGACCGGGATGCGGAGCTCGTGGGCACGGGCAATGAGCGCGTCAATACGAGGGCCCGCCCCGCGCACGTGCACCAGCCGGGAGACACGACGGGCCTTGAGGGCCTCGGAGACTGAATTAATTCCGTAGATCAAAGGCATTCAAATGGTCCAGGGTCCGACACGGTCCAGAGTCCACGGTTCCTTACAGGAGACGGCGGACACGGGTAACACACGATGGTACTCCGTCCATCAGGCCGGCGACCACGTCAATTGCGGGAATCGCCAGGTCGAGTTCCGGACCGGAGTCCATCCCCGTCAGCGCCACACGAATGGGATGGAACAACGCCTTGCCCTTGATCCCGGTCACCTCACGCGCCCTGGTCGCCGCAGCGCGGAACGACTCCTTCGTCAACGGTCCCGCATCAGCAATCGCGTCGGCAAACGCCGCCACCACCTTCGCGCCGTCAGCCTCCGCCGCCACGAGCCGGGCCGCCTCGGCCTGATTCCACTCGAAGACAAACTTCACGCGGTCAGGAATTTCTTCGAGACGATCCACTGCGCCAATCGCCAACGGTAAAACGGCAGCGACGGCCGGACGAGGGACGCCGGCCAGCCACGGCGACACGAGATCCACCAGACGCTCGGGCTCACACACCTTCATGTAGTGGCGATTCATCCACGCAAGTTTTTCGGTGTCGAACACCGCCGAGCTGTGACTGACACGCGCCACGTCAAACCGGCGCGCCATCTCCGACGCCAGCATCAACTCCTCGCCATCACCAGGCGACCAGCCCAGCAACGCCAGGTAATTCACGAGTGCTTCAGGCAGGTACCCCCGCGCCCGGAATTCCTGCACACTCGTCGCGCCGTGGCGCTTGGAGAGCGGCGCGTGATCCGGTCCCAGCACGAGCGACAAATGCGCAAACGTCGGCGGCGTCAGTCCCAACGCCTCATAGATGAGCACTTGCCGTGGCGTGTTCGAGATGTGGTCTTCGCCACGAATGACATGGGTCACCTCCATCAACGCATCGTCGACCACCACGGCGAAGTTGTAGGCGGGCCCGCCATCAGATCGCACGATGACGGGGTCGCCGATGACCGACGTGTGAAAGGTCACCGGGCCACGCACCAGATCGGGAAACGTGACCTCCCGATCGGCCGGCACCACGAACCGGATCGCGGCCGGTTCACCATCGGCCCGGCGCGCCTCGGCCGCCTCACGCGACAAGCCGCGGCACCGGCCGGAATATTTTGGCGGTGCCCCGGCGGCCAGTGCGGCCGCGCGTTCCTGCTCGAGCTGTTCCGCGGAGCAGAAACACCAGTACGCATGCCCCGTGTCGAGCAGCGTGCGCGCGTATGAGGCATACAGCGGCAGGCGCCCGGACTGACGATAGGGCGGGAATGGCCCCCCTTCGTTGGGGCCTTCATCCCAGTTGAGGCCGAGCCACTTCAGGTCCGCACAGATGCCGTCCTCGGACGCACGTGTGGATCGCTCGGTGTCCGTGTCCTCGATGCGCAGAATCAACGTGCCGCCCTGCCCGCGCGCGAGCAGCCAGTTAAACAGCGCCGTCCGCGCGTTGCCGACGTGCAGCAATCCGGTGGGACTGGGCGCAAACCGCAGTCGCATGGGCCGGGCGCTCATGCGCGCACCCCCGACTCAAGCAACACCACGGCGTGTGAGGCAATCGCCTCGCCGCGTCCAACGGCGTCGACGCCTTCGTTGGTCTTGCCCTTCACACTTACCGCGTCGATCGACACACCGAACACATCGGCGAGCCGACGACGAATCTCGGGGACGTGTGGGGACAGCTTGGGTTGTTCGAGAATCACGGTGACGTCGGCGTTCACCACGGCCCATCCACGTGCCCGCACAACCGTCAGAGCCCTCGACAGGAGGTCCAGGCCAGCGGCGTTTTTCCACTGCGGGTCCGTATTGGGAAACAGCTGGCCGATGTCACCGGCACCCGCCGCACCCAGCAGCGCATCCGTAAGGGCGTGGCAGACCACATCCCCGTCGGAGTGTCCCAGCGGCCCCTTCAGCGCGTGCAGATCCACACCCGCCAGCACCATCGGCCGACCGGCGACCAACTGATGCAGGTCATATCCTGTGCCCACACGAGTGGTCGCGTACACGCGCTTCGCCTCCGTCACGTCATCTCCCGTCGTCATCTTGACATTCCGTCGATCGCCGTCGACGATCGCGACGCGACCGCCGGCCAACTCCACCAGGCGCGCTTCGTCGGTCGCCTCTGTCGCGCTTGCACCGTCGGCGACGGCCTGCGCCAACACGTCGCGCCGAAAACCCTGTGGCGTCTGCACCAGCCACAACTCCTCACGCGGAATCGTCGTCAGCACCACCCGCTCGGCGCCGTCCACAGCCGCACGTTTGACCGTGTCGGCCACGGCAATCGCGGGCACACACGCGCCGGTGGTGCCGGCAGCGGCGATGACCCGGTCGATCACGTCGGCAGTGACAAAGGGCCGCGCCGCGTCGTGGACCAGGATCAGATCCGCCTCAGGCGACACCGCGCCAAACCCGGCACGCACGGAATCCTGCCGCCGCGCGCCACCGGCCACGATCCGGCACGGCAACCGCGTGGCGCCGACCAATGAGGCCCCAGACGCCACCAGCTCCGGCGACAACACCACCACGAGCTCCGTCACCAGAGGGTGCCGGTCACACGCGGCCACACTACGCTGCAACACCGTCTGTCCGCCGATCTCAATCAGCTGCTTCGGCACGGGACCGCCCACTCTGGCTCCCCGGCCCCCGGCGACAATGATGGCGGCGACGTGCATCGCGACAATTCTAGTCGTTCAGCGTGCTTTTCGTAGGGCGTCGGCTTCAGCCGCGCCAGAGTGGCGGACCTGAAGGTCACGCCCTACGCAATACGAAGGGCGCCGATCGCCCGTCAGCCCGCGATCACCGCACGCACGTGATCGATGAGCGCGCGTACGTCGTCGCGCACAAGACCGGTGGTGCTGACTGTGGGGTGCACCGTGACGTCAACGTCGCCCGGCCGGGTCGTGACATACCCCTTGCGCATGATCGCGCTGGTGCCCGCCAGGGTCAGCGGCACTATCGGCAGATGATGGTCGATGGCGATGATGAAGGCACCGGCCTTGAATCGACCGAGCGTGCCATCGTCACTGCGGGTGCCCTCGGGGAAGACGATGAGGGAGGCCCCCTCGCGGACCAGGTCCTCCATCTTGCGCATCACCGACGGGCCGGGATTGCTGCGATCAACAAGAACGTGGCCCGACCGGTGCAGGTGCCAGCCCAGAAACGGAATGCGGCCAAGTGACGCCTTGGCGAGAATCCGCAACTGGGTGGGCAGCGCCGCAAACACCACGGGGATGTCATAGATGCTCTGGTGATTCGAGACGTAGACACAGCTCCCGGCGGACGCCTCAAGCGGCGCGCCGTGCAGGCGAATGCGCACTCCCGTGGTACTCAGGATCAAGCGCGACCATAGCTGCGCGCACCGATGGGCAAAATGTCCCCGGCGCTCCACAAGACTGGACGCAAGCGACGCGATCCCAAGCACGATCGTATAGACGCTGATCGCGGGAATCAGAAAAAACACCGTGCGCCACCAGTGCCGGGATGGCACCGTCACGCCTGGGCTGCCGGCCGGGGTCCTGTGGCGGCTTCCGGGTGCCGTCCGAAGATCATGCGACCGGCGGTGGTCTGCAGCACACTCGTCACCACCACCTCGAGGTTCTTGCCGATGCGGCTGCGCGCGTTGTCCACCACGACCATGGTGCCGTCATCGAGGTACGCGACCCCCTGGTTGTATTCCTTGCCTTCCTTGATGATGAACACGTTCATCACCTCGCCCGGCAGGACGACGGGCTTGAGCGCGTTGGTCAGCTCATTCAGATTCAACACATCAACCCCGCGCAACTGCGCGACCTTGTTGAGATTGAAGTCGTTCGTAACGAGTTTGCCCGGCAGTGTCCTGGCCAGCTCGATGAGTTTGAGATCCACTTCCCTGATCTCCGGAAAGTCCACGTCGGAGATCACCACGTCGATGCCGGAGGTCTTCTGGATGCGGTGCAGGATGTCGAGCCCGCGGCGTCCCCGATTCCGTTTCAGCGGATCGGACGCATCGGCGACCGCCTGCAGCTCCTTGAGCACAAACTGCGGCACCACGAGGGTCCCGTCCAGGAAGCCGGTTTCGGCGACCTCGGCAATCCGGCCGTCGATAATCGCGCTGGTGTCGAGAATGCGGTAGCGCCGGTGCGGGCGGGCGTCGCGGAAAAGACTCACCAGTTTCACGGGCTCGAGCCACTCCCCTTTGCGGGCGCCAAACACAAGTCCGAGGTACGGCAACACGATCACGATCAGGCCGTGCAGGAATCGGACCTTGGTGTCGTCGGTGTTGGCCCAGAAGAGGGCGTTATTGACCGCCTGCGCCACCATCAGCATGATGCCGAAACCAAGCAGCCCCCCCAGCAACTGGGTGACCGAGATGTCGCGCATGCGTGACTCGGCGGCCACAATCACGAGGGCGACGGCCAGTCCCAGGCCGGCGTTGACGAGATAGTGCGCCTGAGCCGGCTGGATCTGGATCGCGGTGTAGACCACCGCACCGATGAACAACCCGCGAACGAGGACGAACCCGCGCATGTCCGACATTCTAGCCGCATCCGGAAACCGGGGAGATAAGATCGACGGGATGCGGCTCCGTCCTCTCCTCGTGTTGACCGGTCTGTGCACGTTCGCCGCGTGTGGATCGCCCACGCCCGCCCCGGTGCCCGCCCCCCCCACGACGCAGGCCGCCGCAACGGGTGCCGACATCTGGGAGGCCTACCGCCGTGCCGCCGGCGGCGAGGCACTCGGGCGCGTCCGCACGCTCCGCGTCAACGGGTTCGCCGTGGATCCGACCGAGCAGGGGAATCGTCGCCTGGTGATCGAAGCCGGTGCGCCGGCACGGTATCGCCAGCGGGAGACCCCGACCACCTCCCGGGCGTCGAGTATCCGCGCCCTGGTCGGCTACAACGGCACCACCGGGTGGTGGGCCGGCAACACGGTGCTGGGCGGCGAGGGACTGGCGGAGGATGCGGAGACGCGTAATCGCACCATCACCGCGGCCGCACGCCAGGCCTACATCAACACGATGGCTGGACTGTTCCCGCTGTGGCTGCAGGAGTCAGGACTGACCCTCACCACCATTGGCGCCATCACCGATGGCGAGGACCGCGGTGCCACCGCGATCCAGATCACCGCCGAGGGCGCGCCCGTCGGACGCCTGATCATGGACGCCACCACCCACCTGCCCAAACGACTCGTGGTGCCCTACCTCCGGTCCATCCGCGCCGACGGCGGAGAGTACACGATCTCGTTTCACGAATACCGCGACGTGGGCGACGGCGTCCAGTTGCCGCATCGGATCACACGGGACAAAAACGCCACGTCCAACGTGGTCATTCAATGGATGATTCGCGCGTATCAGATCAACCCGGAACTGCCCGCAACCACCTTCGAGCCACCGCCGCGGCGTTAGGCGCTCACGCGATCAACGCGTCGAGGGCCTCGCCCACCGTGCGGACGCCGATCAGCTCGACGCCTTTGGGATGATCGACGCCACCCAGGTTCCCTTCGGGAATCACGGCAGCGGTGAACCCCATTTGCGCCGCCTCGCGCAGGCGCAGTGGCGCATGGGACGTGGCGCGGATTTCGCCCGCGAGCCCGACTTCGCCGAACACCACGGTCTGCTCCCGCAGCTTGCGGTTGCGCAGGCTCGACGCGACCGCGGCCACGATGGCCAGGTCGGCCGCCGGTTCGTCGATCGTCATGCCCCCAGCCACATTCACATAGACATCGTCGGTCACAAACGAGAGGCCGGCACGTTTGTCGAGCACGGCGAGCAGCAACGAGAGGCGATTGTGATCGAGGCCGCTCGCGGTGCGCCGCGCCTGTCCCAGCGTCGCCGAGCTGACCAGGGCCTGCACTTCCACCAGGAACGGCCGCGTGCCCTCAAGGCAACACAACACGGCTGACCCCGGCACACTCACCGGGCGCTCGGCGAGAAACAGCGCTGAGGGATTGGCGACCGGCTCGAGGCCACGCCCCGTCATCTCGAACACGCCCAGTTCGCTGATGGCGCCAAATCGGTTTTTCACCGCGCGCACCACACGATGGGAGTGATGGCGGTCCCCTTCGAAATACAACACCGTGTCCACCACGTGCTCGAGCACCTTGGGTCCGGCCAGCGCTCCATCCTTGGTGACGTGGCCGACCACGATCGTCGGCAGGTTGCGCCCCTTCGCGGTGAACAGGAAGTCGGTCGCCGCCTGCCGCACCTGCCCCACGCTGCCGGGGGCCGACGCCATCTTCAACGAAAACACGGTCTGGATGGAGTCCACGATCAGGAGGGCAGGTTTGAGGCGATCGACCTCTTCGAGAATGCGCTCGACACACGTTTCGGCCAGCAGATACAACGGCGCATCGGCCACACCCAACCGCTCGCCGCGCATCTTGACCTGGTGTTCGGACTCTTCGCCGGAGGCGTACAACACCGGACCAACCTCACGCGCAAAATGCGCCGCCGCCTGAAGCAACAGAGTGGACTTGCCGATGCCGGGTTCGCCGCCGAGCAACACGAGTGAGCCGGGCACAATGCCGCCGCCGAGGACGCGGTCAAATTCTCCGATGCCGGTGGAAAATCGCGCGGAGACCACCGCTTCGACATCGGCATATTTCTGCGCCTTGCCGCCGCCCATCGGCGCGGCCGCCCCCTTGCGCGCCGCCGCCATCTTGTCCGGCTTCTCAAAGAGTTCTTCCGCAAACGTGTTCCAGCCGCCGCAGTCCGGACACCGGCCCAGCCACTTCGGCGCCTGGGCCCCGCACTGCTGACACGCAAACACCGATTTCGACATCGTTAATACGCTCTCTCGATCCGCGAACCCAGCCGACAGATAATCTCCCAGGGAATCGTCCCGATCGTCGCGGCGACCTCGCGCGCGCTGATCTCCTGATCGCCCTGTGATCCAATCAATACCACCTCGTCACCCGGCGACACGTCGATTCCGGTGACGTCCACCATAATCATGTCCATACAAATGGAGCCGACGATGGCGCGACGCTGCCCCCGGATCAGGACGCTGCCGCGATTGGCCAGCCGTGTGTCGAGGCCATCGGCATAACCGGCAGGCACAATCGCCAACGTCCGTCCGGTATCTTCGGCCCACCGCAAGCCATACCCCGTGCCCTCACCAGGACGCACGCCCTTGACGTGCACTATGCGGCTGACCAGTGACAGGGCAGGTCGCA
>CAYRGW010000097.1:0-16158 GCA_964423815.1 uncultured Solibacteraceae bacterium
ACTCACAGGCGCAGCAGACCCTCACGGCCGGCAACAACATGCTTCTCTACTACACGTATGCGCCGTACACCGCGCACACGACGTGGGGGCGGCTGATGTTCAGGTGGTAGTGCGGAGTGCGCTGTGCGGAGTGCGCAGCGCTTCCCTTTAGTAGTCGACGCGTTCGAGAAATAGCCCCGCTGCTGGCGCTGTAAGTTGCGCCGGCAGCGGGGATTCGTTTGTCAGCAGCTGTTCCACCTGCTGCGGCGACAGGTCGCCCTTGCCGCACGCCACCAGAATCCCCACAAGTCGCCGCACCATCTTCCACAGGAAGTGTGATCCTGAGACGTGGACCAGGATCAACGGGTCCGCCTCGGTGATCTCCAGCCGGGTGAGGAGCACCTGTGTCGACTTCTCCTCCGGGTCATCATCGGTAAACGCACGGAAGTCGGCAAAACCCGTGAGCCGCGCCGCCGCCTCACGCATGCGGGCGAGGTCGAGCGGCTCTTTCACCCACCAGATGTACGGTTTGTGGAACGCCGAACGCCGTGTGGAAATCTGGTAGAGGTAATGCCGGGCGACCGCGCTGTGGCGCGCGTGAAAACGTGGCGGCATACGTTCGGCCGAAATGACGTTGATGTCGTGCGGCAACCCGTCGTTGATGCGCGCCACCAGCGTGTTGGTCGGCAGGGCGGACGGCAGATCAAGGTGCACAACCTGTGCGAGCGCATGGACGCCCGCGTCCGTGCGACCCGACCCGTAGGTCTCGAACTGCGGGTCCCGGAGGGCCTCGCCGAGCGCCTTGTGGAGTTCGCCCTGGATGGTGCGGGCGTTTTTCTGAATTTGCCAACCGGAGTACCGGGTTCCGGCGTATTCGATCACGAGTTTGTAGCGAGGCACCTGAGTACAATACCCCTATGTTCATGAAGCGATTTTTTGAGCCAAAACTGGCCCAGACCAGCTATGTGATCGGCTGCCCCGGTGCCAAGGCCGCCATCGTGATTGACGCCAATCGTGACATTGAACAGTACATCCGCGCGGCGGAAAGCGAAGGTGTGTCGATCACCCACGTGACCGAGACCCACATCCATGCCGACTACGTCTCGGGGAGTCGGGAACTGGCGGCCCGGACCGGCGCGCAACTGCTGCTGTCCGATGAGGGTGATGCCAGCTGGAAATACACGTTTGCCCGGGACGCCGGCGCGACTCTCATCAAGGACGGCGACACCATCACCGTCGGCGCCGTGCGGGTTGATGTGGTGCACACGCCAGGACACACCCCCGAACACGTATCGTTCCTGATCACCGACACCGCCGCGGCGAACGACCCCATTGCCGTGGTCTCCGGCGACTTCATTTTTGTCGGCGACGTCGGACGCCCCGACCTGCTTGAGAAGGCCGCGAACATCAAGGGCACGATGGAGATCGGTGCCAGGACCCTCTACGCCAGCCTGCGCAAGGCCGATGCCTGGCCGGACTGGCTGCAGGTGTGGCCGGGCCACGGTGCCGGCTCGTCCTGCGGCAAAGGTATCAGCGCCATCCCCCACAGCACCCTCGGGTATGAACGCCGGTTCAACTGGGCGTTCCAGGTGACCACCGAGGGCGAGTTTGTGCAAGCCGTGCTGGCGGGGCAGCCGGAGCCGCCGAAATATTTCGCGGAGATGAAACGGGTCAACAAGGAGGGGCCGCGCATCCTGCACGGCTTCAAACGTCCCGACCTGCTGCAGGCCAACGCACTGGCGTCAGCGCTGCGCGACAACGCCCTGGTGATTGACACCAGAACCGCGGCGGCGTTTGCGTCCGCGCACGTGCCGGGCACCATCAACATTCCGCTCAACGCGAGCTTCACGACGTGGGCCGGGTGGCTGATCTCCTACACACGTGACTTTTATCTGATCGTGGACGACGCGGCGGGAACGTTGATTGATACGGCCGTCCGTGACCTCGCGATGATCGGGCTTGATCGCATCGCCGGGTATTTCGACGCGGAAGTGGTCGATGCCCTGGCCGCGGGAGAACGTCCGCTGGGTACCGTGCCGCAGATCACCGTGCACGACTTGAAGCACTCACTCGCACACGGCGCGGTCACCCTGATTGACGTCCGCAACGACGTCGAGTGGGCGAGTGGTCACATCGACGGCGCCCTCCACATCTCGCTCGGCACCCTTGGTGACCGGGTCTCCGACATTCCCACCGGCAAACCCATCGTTGTCCAATGTGCGGCCGGGGCGCGGTCGTCGATCGGGGCCAGTGTGCTCAAGGCGCGCGGGGTCGACAATGTCATCAATCTTGTGGGCGGCATGGGCGAATGGCGCAAGGCCGACCTGCCCGTCATCGAATGATCTGGCGATCGGGTGACCGGGTGAACTGACAATGGGGAAAACGCGCACCACGCCTGAGGAGGCGGCTGAATCGTTTGGCGTCGGGCACCTGACGCGACATCTGTTCGTGTGTATCGGGCCCGATTGTGTCGATGCCGACGAAGGGAAGGCGACGTGGGACTACGTCAAACGCCGCACCAAGGAACTGGGGTTAACCGGCGCCGAGGGGCCGCTCTTTCGGACCAAGTGCGGGTGTTTGCGTATTTGCACCGGTGGCCCGATTGCCGTGGTCTACCCGGAAGGCACCTGGTACCGGAATGTCACACCGAAAAATGCGGAACGGATCCTTCAGGAACACGTCATCGGCGGACGAGTGGTTGAGGACCTGTGTTTCGCGCGGAATCCGCTGACGTGACCACGGCCTGATGCACAAGATTCGGGAACATCGACCGGATGTCGGTGGCGTTGGGCATCAACTGAATCATCAGGACCATCGTGAGGCGCTCGGTGGGATCGACACGGTACACGCTGCCGTAGGCGCCGCCCCAGCCATACGAACCCGCCGCGCTTAATCCGTTGGCCCCAAAAAGATCCGTCGTCTGGAACGCAAGACTCCATCCCATTCCCGTTGAGGAATGCAGGGTGCCGACCTGATTGGTGGTCATCAACATCACCGTGCGTGGTGAGAGGATGCGCGCGCCGTCGAGTTCGCCCCCGCGCCTGACCATTTCGAGGAAGCGCGCGTAGTCACGCGCGGTCGAGACGAGGCCGGCGCCGCCCGCGAAACTGCGGCGCGGCCCGTCGACGTAGTGTCCCTGTCCACGCGACCCCTCAGGCGCCCGCACCACCATCCCACCGGGGCCGCTGCTGTAGACGGTGGTCAGGCGCGCACGTTTTGACTCGGGCAGGAAGAAGTGGGTGTCGATCATCCTGAGCGGATCGGTGATCCGCTCACGGATGAACACATCGAGTGGCTGACCAGACGCGCGCTCGACCACACATCCCAGCACGTCGGTGGAGTAGCCGTACACCCATCGCGTGCCTGGCTGCGCGGCCAGTGGTAACGTGCCCAGACGATCCATCGTGTCGCACACCGGTTCGGTCTTGTCGGCTGTGTACCAGCCACTGCCGGCAGCGGGCCCCAGACCGGCGGCCGCGTACCGCGCCGACAGGCGCGCGTCGGTCCCGTACGACAATCCCGACGTGTGGGTGAGCAAGTCCCGAATGGTGATCGCGCGTGTGGCCGGCACCAGTGTCTCCCCGTCCGGGCCGGCGGTCGACACCACGGACCTGGCAAACGACGGCAGATACCGGCTGACCGGGTCCGTGATACTCAGTCGGCCTTCCTCCATGAGAATGAGTATGGCGGTGCTGGTCACCGCCTTGGTCTGCGACGCGATCCGGAACAACGAGTCCGTCGCCATACGGGTGCCGGCCTCCTTGTCCGCCCAGCCCACCGCGTTTTCGTACACGACCTTGCCGTCCCGCAGCGCCAACCCGACGGCGCCGGCGAGTCGATTGCTGGTGACGTGTTCTTCGAGCACGCGGTCGATCCGCGCCAGTCTGGCCGGGTCCAGCCCTTCAGGCGTCAGTTGGGCCGGGTTGCTGCTCTGCAGCGTGACACCCGTGGCGAGCAGGCCGAACAGCACAAGCAGGCGGGGCAGTTGCGGAATCATGGCCGGAAGCTTACCGCGACATAATGGCGAAGTCATGTTCCAGCAACGGGTGCCACGGCAGCCGCTCGATGTCGCCATTGAGTCGGTGTGGGTGTTCTCCGCGCCGCCTGGGCCTTTTGCGCTGGAGCGCATTCTGCCGACGGGCCGCGCACAACTGATCGTGAACCTGAAAGAAGATCGGCTTCGGGCGTACGCGACCGAACCACCGTATCGATGCACCACGGGGCCCGGCACGGTGCTGGCCGGTGTCTCTTCGCGTCACGCGATCATCGATACCGCTGAGACGGAGCACGTCGCCGGTGTGACGTTTGCTCCAGGCGGCGTCAGCTACCTGTTCGACATC
The DNA here is from genome assembly GCA_964423815.1 of uncultured Solibacteraceae bacterium. Taxonomy (GTDB): domain Bacteria; phylum Acidobacteriota; class Vicinamibacteria; order Vicinamibacterales; family SCN-69-37; genus SYFT01. The sequence continues at coordinate 4,320 of CAYRGW010000097.1, forward strand.
CCCGCCCATGAGACACGCGACGTGGACGTCGCCCTGGCCGATCTGTGGGGCCGTGCACCGACGATGACGTTGCGGGAGCGGCTGCTGGAAAGCCGTACGCCTGCAGCGGCGCTTGATGTGCTTGAAGACGTGTTGCTCGCACACTGGCGACCGGCGTCTCTTCACACGTCGGTCGTGTATGCCCTCGATGTGTTTCAGCGCGTGCCCCACCTTGCGCGGATAGACGCGGTGACCACCACCGTGGGCCTGAGTCCAAAACGGTTCATCGAGCGGTTTACCCGCGAGGTCGGCGTGACACCAAAACGTTTCTGTCGTCTTCGACGTTTTCAGCGCGTGACGACGCGGATTCATCAGGGGCAGACGGTGGATTGGGCGCAGCTGGCACTGGAGTGCGGGTATGCGGACCAGGCGCACTTCAACCATGAGTTCCGCGAGTTTTCCGGACTGACCCCGCGTCGGTATCTGGCGCAGAGTGGTCCGTTTCAGAACCACGTCAAAATTCTACAATCCCCGGCCGGGTGAAGGCTGCGAGGATACCCGCATGACTGAGACACGAGATCACTACCGCACCGTGACGCCGTACCTCTGCGTGGCCGACGCCGACGCCGAGTTGACGTTTCTGAAGACGGCCTTCGGCGCCACCGACGTGCAGTGTGAGCGCAACTCCGACGGCACCGTCATGCATGCGGAGGTCATGGTGGGGGACACCTTGATCATGATCGGGCAGGCCGGGGGGCAGTGGCCGACCAAACCTGCCGCGCTGTATCTGTGGGTGAAGGACGTCGATGCCACGTACACAAAAGCCCTTGCGGCCGGCGCCACATCCGACAGTGTGCCCGAGGACAAACCCTACGGCCACCGGAACGCCGGCGTCGTCGATGCCAACGGTGTGACCTGGTGGATGGGCGCGCCTATTTGATGCGTGACGTCGTCTTGAACTGCCGGAAGTTGGTGTAGCGCGAGTCGCAGAAGATCGACTCGTAGGCGGCGGCGAAGTTGAGGACCGCGCTGCCTGAATAGTCAACGCCGGCTTCGTATTGTTCGCGGAACACGGTGGGCACGAGGAGGTTGACCGATTCGGCGAGGGCGTACTCGGTTGTCAGCACCGCCTTCACGGAGGCCATCTGGATGTCCAACCTGGTCCTGTGGATCCGCCCGGTCCCCTGTTCAATGACGATCTCCCCCTCGATCGACGCGGGCTGCATGTCGAGGTTGTAGACAAATGCGTCCGGGCCGGGCTGGTCCCTGAACGCCAGCGTGATCAGCGTGAGGCCGTTCGAACGGCGCGTGCCCTTGAGGGTGAACACAAATTGTGGACCCCGGTCGAGTTCCAGCACGCCGAGTGCCAGGGTCGGTTCATTAAAGTTCCGGTAGATGCGCCCGATGTTGAACTGTGAGTTGAAGGTCTTGAAGGTTCTCGCGACCTGGGCCAGCCCCTGCGACTGCAGCGCGGCTTTCAGGTCGGGCTGACGTTCGACCTTATGGCCGTCAACGTCGACAAATTCACGAATCGCCATCCAGGTGTTGTCGATGTCGACGTACTTAAAATACACCTCGGCTTTGGTGCGGCGACTCGCCGGCGCCCCCTGCACGACTGGTGTCTGGCGCGTGATGCGTTGTGTGGTCTCTTCATTGGCCAGGATGAAGGCCAGGTCCGACCGGTATTGCTCGAGGTAGGCCCGCGCCTCGCGCAATGTGTGCTCGACGATCGGGCGCGCCGGGGTTTGTGCGTGCGTGGGCGGAGCCATCCAGGCGGTGGTCGCCCCGGCTGCCGTCAGCGCCGCCACGCGCAGCCATGTCATCGGGTGCCTGCCACCGCCACCACGACATCCCAGTACATCCGCATGAAGCGGTGCAGCTCACTGATGAGAATTCGTTCCTGATCGGAGTGTGCGCCGAAGCCCTTGGGCCCGTCTTCGGTGTCGAGCGCCGGGCCGATGCCATAACACTGGATGCCCTTTGCGCGCAGGTACGCCATGTCGGTCGCGCCCGTGCTCATGCTGGGCAGGGTCGGTGCGTTGTAGTGCGCCTTGACCGCGGTCTCGATGGCTTTGAACACGTCCGAATCAATTCGGGCCTCGACGCCGCTTGGGCGCTCGTTCCGTCTGGCCAGCCGCACTTCCACGGCCGGGTCGTTCACCACCGCGCGCACCTGCGCCACGAACGCATTGATGTCCTCGTCCGGGAGGATGCGGGTGTCCAGCGTGGCGATGGCTTCGGAGGGGATGACGTTGATGCGGTTGCCGCCCGCCACAATGTTGGGCGAGACGGTCGAGCGCAGAATCGCCGCCATCGTCGGTTCGAATCGCCGGAAATATTCGTCGGCGGCCGCGACCTTGGTCGGGTCGGCTACCGCGCGATAACGCTCGGCGGCTGCGGGTTCGGAAATGTCTGCGAGACGTTTAAAAAACGCGCTCGTGGTTTCGTTCAGACGAATCTCGGGCTGCCACTTCGTCACCGCGGCCACCGCCTGTGCGAGATGGGTGACCGCGCTTGACTCCAGCGGCACCGACCCGTGGCCGGCGGGACCTCGCGCGACCAGCTCGATGCCGAAGGGCCGTTTTTCCAGCGTCTGCACCTGGGCGTAGCGGGCCACGCCACCGGTCCGTGTCACACGGCCGCCTTCAGCGATGCAATATTCCGCATCGATGCTGGCGAAATGTTGATCGGCCATGAACTGGATACCGACTTGGGTGGAGCCTTCTTCGCCCGACTCCGCGAGGAAGATGACGTCGCGATCCAGCGGCACGTTCAAACGCTTGAGCATCAGCATGATCATCAACGACGTCGCGACGTTGTCCTTGTCGTCCACTGTGCCGCGACCGTAGACGTACCCGCCGTCGATGGTGGCGCTGAATGGGGGAAACGTCCACCGTTCGGGGTACACGTTCACCGTGTCGGTGTGCGCCATCAGCAGGAGCGGTCGCCGGGCACCGGTGCCCTTCAGTCGTGCCACCAGGTTGGGCCGATGGGCTTCGTTCGAAAATTCCTGCGTCGGAATCCCCTCGGCCTCGAGCACCTTCTTCAGGTAGTCCACCGCTTCACGTTCCCGCCCGGGGGGATCCGAGGTATCGAAGCGGACGAGGGCCTGAAAGTGGGCGAGCGTTTCGGCATCGATGGCCGTCCAGTCAGGGGCTTTGGACTGGTGGCCGGCGACGGCGAGCAACACAACAAGGGAGGCCAGTCGGAACATGGGCGTTATTCTGCCATCTTGACAATGATTAGATGATTAGCTAAATATAAACACATGAACCGCGTGTTCAAGGCCCTCTCCGACCCCACACGACGCCGTGTCCTGCAGCTCCTGCGCGAGCGGCCGATGACGGCAGGTGAGTTGTCGGACCAGTTCGCCGTGTCGAAGCCGACGATGTCCGCGCACTTCGCGGTGCTGCAGGAGGCCGATCTCATCGACGCCGAAAAGACCGGCCGATCGATCGTGTATCGCCTCAAGATGTCGGTGCTGGAAGAAGCGGTGCTGGCATTTGCGCAGACGGTTGGATGGGATATCACACCGAGCCGGAGTGGGCGGGCCGCAGGACGCGGCAGTCGGCCCCGCACGCTCAAAGGAGACGTATGACCGCAGTCACTCGACCGATCGTCCACGCCCTGGGATTTGCCGCACTCATGCTGGGTGTGTCGCTCGCCGCCAAACTCGCCTTCATGGTCGGGTGGGTGGAGGACGCCGAGTTGTCGCAGCGGCTCGCGATGGTGGTGTTCGGCGCGTTTTATGTCTTCACCGGCAACTTGTTGCCAAAGACACTGACGCCCCTCGCTTCACTTCGGTGCAGCGCCGCCGCCACACAATCGTTGCATCGGTTGATCGGCTGGACGCAGGTGCTGACCGGCCTGACGATGGCGCTGGCGTGGATCGTGTTGCCGACCGACACCGCACAGACGATCACCATCGTCGCGATTGTTGGTGGGTTGTTGATCGTGTTTGCGCAAATTGTGCGCCTGCGCGTGCGTCGCCGGACGGCGTGAGGTCGACATGTTTGCGCGTTTGATGGGCCTGAAGGTCATAACACCGGAACGTCTGCATGAACGGCTGCAGCGGGGTGGCGTGACCGTGATCGATGTTAACGCGCCTCAGAGCTGGCGGGCCGCACGGGTCAGTGGCGCAGTGAATCTGGACCCTGTGCACTTTGAGGGGGCAGATCTTCCGTCCGACCACGATTCACCGCTGGTGTTTTATTGTTCGAACGTGTGGTGCCGCAAAGCCCCCCAGGCCGCGCGGCGTGCCGAGGATCTTGGCTACCGCGACGTGCAGGTAATGTCGGCTGGGATCAAGGGGTGGCTCGATGAGGGGCTGCCGACAGAGTCTGACGCGCGATAGTCACGCCGGCAGTCGTCGCAGCACGCGCAGCACCTGCACGTAGAGCGCAAGGATCACTGGTGCGGCGATTACGTAGGACGACCACCAGAGCCACTCCCACGGGAGTGGCGTGTCTTGGAGCACATGCTCCGCGAAGTACCGGATTGTCATCGGTCCATCGATGAGATTAAAGATGACGAGTCCGGCAGCGGTCCACCCCGGCCATCGCGCCCCCGGTGCGGCCAGGCGTTCCGGCGTCCAGACCAGCAGCCAGACGACCGGTGCCAGCAGCACGAGGTAGTAGCGCTGATTCGGCAACGCGAGCAGTGTCCAGAGCAGGCACGCCGTCGCGATGAGGACCTGCGCGCCGGGGCGGTGCCTGGCGGTCCAGCTGATCCTGAGCAGCGCGACGAGGGCGACAAGGCCGTACGCGCCGAACGCCAGATGTGACCACGGATGCCGGTGCGTCAAATCCACAAAGACGGCTCGGAAGCTGGTGACCCCGCGGAAATAGAACTCCCCTGTGTACATCCGTTCGAGGCTTAACGCATATTCCGCGATGGAGGCGAGTGGAGTCAGGCCGACGCTGGTGTCGTAGGCGATCGTGAGCGCGACGGTCAGCGCGAGCCCGATCGCGATCGTGCGAGAGCCGCTGCGGAAGAGCAGGATCAATCCCACGGCGATCCCGAGTGTTGGTTTGCACGCGGCCACGGCGAGGGCGGCGCCTGCGCGCCACGGTGAATGCGCGTGGGTCTGGAGGGCGTAGATGGCGGCGCAGATGGCCAGCGCTACGGTCTGGCCATTCCACAGGCCGACACGAATGGCGCCCCACGTCAGGAGCATGAGGCCAAAGGTCAGCCGGTCGCGTGTGGAGGTGCCCACGCCGGTTTCGGCCGCCATCCAGCCGGCCAGCATCCAGACCATCAGGACGGTGGTGGCCAGGTTCAACACCATGAAGAGCCATGGTCCGGTCCCCTGCGGGAGCGCGTGCAGGGGGAGCAGGAGCACAAGGGCGAATGGCGGGTAGTCCACCTCCAGGTCGGCTACCGCGTACACACTTGTGCCGGTGGACATCCAGTGCTGCAGCCAGCCCTGCACGATCGTCAGGTCCAGCGAGCGCCCAGGCTGGAGTCCGAGCACAATCCCGATGGTGAGACTGAGGATGGCGAGTGCACCCCAAAGGTGCAAACGCAGGTGAGGCTCACGGAGGCCGAGAAAAGTGGACGCCCGGAGCATGGAGAATTGTAGTGCGTGTGATAGCCTTGAAGACCGTGCGCCCGTAGCTCAATTGGATAGAGCACCGGGCTTCGAACCCGTAGGTTGGGGGTTCAAGTCCCTCCGGGCGCACCATTGGTGATCGACACGTCGGCGGAAGGGTTTGCGCCCATAGCTCAGCTGGATAGAGCGTTGGCCTCCGGAGCCAAAGGTCGCAGGTTCGAATCCTGCTGGGCGCACCAGCCTTCGCTGAACGCTCGCTACGCGAGCAGCTCCGGCTGGCGAGCCATGAGCGCGCGCGAAGGCTGTCCGCCGAAGCGACGAGCGCAGCGAGTGTTCCGCGCAGGCGGACATATAGTAAGACCCCACTTCTTTGTGGGCCCGTAGCTCAATTGGCAGAGCAGCAGACTCTTAATCTGTTGGTTGAAGGTTCGATTCCTTCCGGGCTCACCAGCCTTCGCTAAATCGCTCGCTTCGCCCCTCGACTTTGCTCGGGGCGACCTGAGCTGCGTCGAAGGTCGCTCGCTGGCTCCGGCTGGCGCAGGCGGACCCTCACCTCACCTCAAACCTGACCTCTCGCACAAAAGTCTGCTTGTCGTTGACGTTCGCCTCGAGGCGCAACGTGTAGGCGCCTGTAAGTTGGGCGAGGGGAATGAGTGTGTCGAGGGCGGTCAGGCGGCGGCCGTCGGTGGCGGTTGCCACGGTCAGGCGTTCCTCGCGTCGGAGCGTGACGCTCGGGCCTTCGAGGGTGAGCACCACGCGCGCGTCGGTCTCCCGCGAGCGCCAGAACACCGGCGCAAACACGCGCAGTGTCTGCTGCGGTGTGAACGTCCGTGCGGTGGTGGGCTGGAAGGGCACAATCGCCTTCACAAAGTCGTCACCGAGTGACGGCGGGCCGCCGCCGTCAGCCAGGCCCAGCACGACGGCGCCCATCTGAATCGCAGACTCCGACGCCTTGGGCGCATCCACCGGGAGTTGCACGGTACCGGCGCGATCGAGGGCGCGGCTCGCCACCCCCACCCTGAGCGTCAGCGGCTGATCCGGCAGGTCAATCACGTCATTGATCACCACGGGAAACGTCTCAAGTGCGGCGCCGGGCGGACGCACCGTGTACGCCCGGGCCACGCGCGCCTTCACCTTGCCGTCGCCATCCAGCGCAAGGATTTCCACCCCGAGTGTGTCGGTGGTCACGCCGTCCATCGTCGCCGCGGGATACGCCACCTCGATCGTCACGGCGCTGCGCATGCCCTTGTTGGTCGGCAGCAACGGCGCCACGGTTGCGCGCAGCCCGAGGCCGCGCACGTCAACGCCGGACGACATCGCAAGGCCAAGTCGTTCGCCAACCGTCGAGTTTGCGGCGGTCGTCCTGGCAGACGCATATCCGGAACGCGCCCGCACACGCGCCCCCTCCCGGTGCACCTTGACTTCGATGTGGCGATAAAACGTGTCCGCGCCGTGACTGGCCGGAAAAACCATCACATAAAAACTGCTGTTGTCGGCGACGATGGCGTTGACGGCGTTGGACAGGCTGGATTGATTCGTAAACGCACGGCCACCGGTGTTGATCGCCGTGACCGCCAGGTTCTCCTGCTGCAGCCTGATGCGCAGGGGCACGTCCGAGCCGAGCGGGGCCCTCTCCTGGGACATGCCGATACCGCCGCGAACAGCATCCGCCGGTTGCACGAGCCCGCGTGGGTCGATTGTATAGATGGGGACGTTGGCCCGGCGCGCCTTGTCGTATGCCGCCTTCAACTCCTCGTGCACGGTCTCAGCGATCTGCCGTTCGTCTCCACGCATGCCGGCATTCGGGTCGAGCGGTGTGCCCGCGCCGATGTACACGATGGCGCGACGCGCGTGACTGGAGCCCTCGATGGCCATCGCCGTGGTGCTGAGGGTGGACGCGAGCGCGCGCCCGTAGGACTGCACGACGTTTCGCGCGCCGGCGCCATTGCCGCTGCGTCCAAGCGCATCGATCCCCATCCCCATCGCCTCACGTGTGCGGTCAATGGCCTGCAGCAGCCGCGCGCGGTCGTTGGTGAAATTGATCCCGAGATCAGAACGGCCCACAAACACCAGTGCCACCTCGTCGGTGGGCGCGAGCGACTGGATGAACTCCGTCGCGATTTGTTTGACCTGAATCAGTTCGTATTCAAGTGTGTGAAGGTCGTCAATCATGATGACGAACAACCGGCTGTCGGGACTTGGCGTCGCATTCGAGGCGACATCACTCGTGCGCGTGACGACGGCGGAGCCAGGAGTGCCGACGGGAATGGTCACAAGACGGAAGTCCACGATTCGCTGCGGCTTTCCCCGGTCGAGAATCTCGAAGTCGAAGGCCTGCAGATCGGTGATGGGCTTGTCATTGCTGTCGGTGACGACCACGTCCACCGAGACGTATTGGATGCCCGCCCGGAAGACCGGCGGCTTCTGCTGCGAGGAGAGGCCGGTTGTGGCGGTAACAAGTAGCGCCGCGATCAGCAGACCGGGTCGGAGCTGGGGCATAGGGAAGCCCGCATTGTACTCATCTCAGGAGCGCGCGAGCCACCCCATGAGTTTCGGGGTCGGCCAGGTGTTAATCACACGTGCCGCGGGGATGCCTGCCAGCCGCGCGTGCGCCAGCGCGATCTCGGCAAACACCAGCTCGTCCGTATCGTGGGCGTCACTGTCGAGGGCAATCAGGCACCCGGCCTCATGCGCCTGCCGAATCAGGCTGTAGGAGAGGTCCTGGCGCGACGGGTCGCCGTCCACTTCGATGGCGACATCATGTGCGGCCGCAGCGGCGAAGACGGCCGACCAGTTGGCCTGCACCCCATCACGTTTGCCGAACTTCCGGCCGCTCGGGTGCGCGAGGATGTGCGCGCCCGGCGTGGAGACCGCCTTCACCAAGCGCGAGGTTTGATCGTCCTCACTGTCGAGTCGTGAGTGAGGCGCGGCGAGTACGAGTTCACAGGCCTGGTCCTTGCCTGCGCGAGCCGGCGGCGCGTCGAGGGACCCATCCGCGAGGATGTTGGCTTCGACACCCTTGATCACGCGAAATTGTCCGTCGGTCGCCGCGTTGATTTCGTCGATCTCGCGCTGTTGCGCGGCAAGCCCGGCCGCCGAGAGGCCGCGCGCGATCTTGAGTCCATCGGTGTGATCGGTGATCGCCATGTGCGAATACCCTCGGTCGGCGCAGGCAATCGCCATCTCGGCGATGGACCGGCTGCCGTCACTCCACTGCGAGTGCATCTGGAAGTCGCCGCGGTAGTCCTTGAGGCCCACCGCCTTGGACGCCGGCGCCGCCAGGACCTGTCGTGCGATCGCGAGACTAAGAAACCCCTCGCGGCGCGCACGTCGCGCCTCCACGGCGGCGACCTGTGTGCCGGCATCCATCGCGCGCTGCACGGTGTCCGACGTCCCGGTGGCCAACACCTCGCGGATGACTCGCAGGGCCGTCTTGCCGATATCGGGCAATGTGGACTTTTCATGCAACCGCTCGGGCAGCAGGGTTATCTTTCGCGCGGCCCGTTCGTACGCCCTCCGCGGGTACATCGACGTCTGCAGGGCCGCCAGATCGTCGAGCAGGCCGGCGACGAAGATGTTGAGGTCGAGCATCACACGCATGTTATCTTTTCGCTCATGTCCCGCTTCGAAATTGCCCTTGCTGGTGGCCTGACCGTCCTGGTCGCAACCGTGTTTGTTTCGAACCCGTTTGCGCAGGCCCCGCCGGCGCCGACGTCGGAGTCGCTGTTCAGCCAGCTCAAGTGGCGCAACATCGGACCGGCCAACATGTCAGGACGTATTTCCGACATCGAGGCCGTTGAGGCAAACCCTGCCATCGTGTACGTCGGGTCGGCATCGGGCGGTGTGTGGAAGTCGACCAACGCCGGCACCACGTTTGACCCGATCTTCACCGACTACCCGGTCGCCTCCATCGGCGACATCGCGATCTTCCAGCCCAATCCGGAGATCGTCTGGGTGGGCACCGGCGAAGACTGTGTGCGCAACAGCGTGTCGTGGGGCGACGGCGTCTATAAATCCACCGACGGTGGCAAGACCTTCGTCAACATGGGACTGCCCGAGACCCACCACATCGGCAAGGTCATCACCCATCCCACCAACCCCGACATCGTCTATGTCGCCGCACAGGGACATCTCTGGGATCACAATCCGGAACGGGGTGTCTACAAGACGATCGACGGGGGCAAGTCGTGGCGGAAGCTCACCAATGGCCTGCCCTCCGATGAACGCACCGGGGCCAGCGACGTCATGATGGATCCCAGCAATCCGAACATCCTGTACGCGGGTCTCTGGGAACGTCTCCGTCGTCCCTACATCTTCGAGAGCGGCGGCCCCAACGGCGGGATCTACAAGTCCACCAACGGTGGCGACAGCTGGACGAAGCTGACCGCGGGTCTGCCCACGGGCAACATCGGCAAGGTCGGTCTCACGATTCATCGCAAGAACCCGCGCATCCTCTCGGCCATTGTGGAAGCGACGCGCAGTGACGATCTCAAGGTGCCGGGTTCGGGCATCTATCGCTCGGAGGACGCGGGTGCGACGTGGACCTACGTCAACACCGACAACAGTCGGCCGTTCTACTACAGCCACATTCAGCTCGATCCGAACGATCCCAACCGCCTCTATTACATGGTGGTGCCCGCGCGGGTGTCTGACGACGGCGGCCGGACGTTCACGCGCAACCTCAATGGCATTGAAGGCGACTTCCACGCGATGTGGATCGACCCCGCCAACAGCAAGCGCTTCTACATCGGCAACGACAAGGGCGCGTCGGTGACCTACGACGGCGGTCTGAATTTCATCATGTTCGACAACATGGACATCGGGCAGTACTACGCCATTACGCTCGACAACCGCGATCCGTATTACATCTATGGCGGGCTGCAGGACAGCGGCAACTGGGGCGGCCCGAGCAACAGCCGCGACTACAATGGCATCCTGACCGACCACTGGTGGAAGTTCCACTCCGGCGACGGTTTCCACACGACCGTCGATCCCGAGGACTGGACGACGGTCTTCACCGAGACACAGAACGGCAACGTGCGTCGCCTTGATGCGGACTTCCGACAGACGGGGACCCCGGTCACGCCTCGGCAGCAGAACATTCTGAACTTTGACGACGTGACCGCGCGTGAGGGCGCGGCGCCGCGGTTCCGCTACAACTGGAGCTCGCCGCTGATTCTGTCGCCGCACGATTCCAAGATCGTCTACCTCGGCGGCAACTACCTGATGCGTTCCACCGACCGCGGTGAGAGCTGGTCGATCATCAGCCCCGACCTCTCCACGAAGGACCCCGACTACACGACGCCCGCGCCTGCTGGATTTATGGGCGAACGGGGCGGGGCAGAGACCCATGCGACGCTGATCTCCGTGGTCGAGTCGCCAGTGCGCCCTGGCATCATCTGGGCGGGCACTGACGACGGCAACGTGCAGATCACCCGTGATGCGGGTGTGACGTGGACAAACGTGCGCGACAGGATTCCGACCACCCAGGTGCCGGAACGCACGTGGGTGAGTCGTGTGGAGCCCTCCCACTTTGATGCGGGAACGGCGTACGTCTCCTTCGACGCACATCGCACCGGCAACTTCAAGCCCTACGTCTTCAAGACCACGGACTTCGGCGCGACGTGGACCAACATCACTGCGAATCTCCCACAGCGTGATCCGGTCTACGTCATCAAGGAGGATCTGAAAAATCCGAACCTCCTGTTTGTGGGCACCGAGTTTGGCGTGTATGCCTCCGTTGATGGTGGTGGCTCGTGGCACAAGATGATGACCGGCATGCCGACCGTGGCCGTGCACGACCTGGTGATTCATCCGCGTGACAACGACCTGGTCGCCGGCACCCACGGACGCAGCCTCTGGATTCTCGACGACATCACGCCGCTGCAGCAGCTCACGCCGACCGTGCTGGCGTCGAACGCACACGCGTTCAGCAATCGTGTGGCCACCATGTGGAAGGCCGTGAGCCGTGGGGCGACCCGTGGCCATCTGATTTTCCAGGGGCGCAATCCGTTGACGATGTCGCAGCGCGAGCCGCTGAACTCGCCGACCGAAATTCAGAACTCGGCGACCGTGAGCTTCTACGTCGGGCAGAAGCCGTCCGGGCCGGCCAAGATTGAAATCACGAGTGCCGATGGCACGCGCACCTTCACCGCGGACATCCCCGTCGTTCAGGGCATCAACCGCTACTTCTGGCCGCTGTCGTTCGCCACGCCCGGTGGCGGCGGTGGTGGTCGCGGCGCCCGTGGTGGCGGGGCGCCAGATGCGCCGCCACAAGCTGGCCGCGCGGGTGGCCGTGCGGCTGGCGGT
>CAYRGW010000098.1:0-16064 GCA_964423815.1 uncultured Solibacteraceae bacterium
CAAAGTTCAGGGTTCAGGGTGCAGGGTTCTTCAGAACCTTGCACCCTTTTTTTATCTTCCCAGGATCACGCCGACCAGCGCGCGCTGTTTCTCGATCAACTCCGTAATCCCCTTGTCGGCGAGGTTCAGGAGCATGTCCAGCGCGGCGCGATCAAAAGGTTCGGTCTCCGCCGTGCCCTGGATCTCGATGAATTTCCCGCCGCCGGTCTTGATGACGTTCATGTCGACCTCGGCAGCCGAGTCTTCCTCATACGCCAGGTCGAGCAGCGGCGTATTCTTCACAATCCCGACACTGGTCGCCGCGACATAATCGGTGACCGGAATGTTGCGCAGCGCGCCCTGCTGCCGCAGCCGATCCATCGCCAGCACCATCGCGACAAACGCCCCCGTGATGGAGGCCGTGCGTGTGCCGCCGTCGGCCTGAATGACATCGCAGTCAATCCAGATCGTCCGTTCCCCGAGTTCCTTCAGGGCGGTGACCGATCGCAACGACCGGCCAATGAGGCGCTGGATTTCCTGCGTGCGACCGCCCACCTTGCCCGCCGTGGACTCGCGCTGCGTGCGCGTCGAGGTGGCCCGCGGCAACATGCCGTATTCCGCCGTGACCCAGCCTTTGCCGCTGCCGCGCATGAACGGAGGCACACGGTCTTCCACCGACGCCGTACACATGACCCGGGTCTGTCCGACCTCGATCATGACGGAGCCTTCGGCGTGAATCAGTACGTTGGGAGTGAGAGAGGTGGGGCGCAGCGCATCGGCCGCGCGATCAAATAATCGAACCATGTGATCAGCATAACGTGCATCACCGGATGATGCCGGGGTTCCGCCTGATCGGGTGGCGCAGATCAATGTGCCCGGCCAGCGAATCCACTTCCCGGCCATCAATGAGGATCTGCACCGCCGTGATGTCCGGCAGATTCACCGTCAGGGCGTTCACGATCGCATACACCGTCAACGCCTCGTGCAGCGAACCGCCGGGATGGTTGGTCGTCAGCGGCGCCGTGATATCGACAAAGGCCTCGCCACGACTGGTCAGAAACAGCGATCGGACTTCCGCACCCGCAGGAATCGCCGACACCTGACCCTCCGGTGCCTGCGCCAACTGGGCTTCGACGATGCGTCGGGCCTGGGCTGCGGGCGCCGCCGCGTACACCACCTCGCGATCAACGCCGATCAGACCGTCGCCGGAGGCGGCCACATAAAACAGGGACGCGTGAATGCGGCGCGTCTCGGCGGGCACGGGATCTCCAGGGAGAATCGCGCTCGACGTGGATTCCGGTCGATCATCCGCAAGCCACCCGGGCAGCCACAGTGAGACCACCCACACACCGATCGCTGCCGCGATCACACCACCGATAAGCCAGCGCCACGGCACGTTCACGGGCGACCTCCACCGGGCGTCGCGGTCGGGATCCCGAATCGTACGTCGGCGATGGCCAGCGCGATGGCGTCTGCCAGGATGGCCAGATGCGGAGCGGAGGCCAGCGCTGCCGCGTCCTCCACGTTGGAAAGCAGGCCCAACTCGATCAGAATCGCCGGCATGTTGGCACCGACCAGCACCCGCAGCGGGGCCACCGCCACCGGAGTGGTGTGCATCGTCACACCCGCGCCCGACAATCGTTGCGCCATGATGGTCGCCAACGACGATGACGCCGAGACATGGGGCAACTGGGCGAGTTGCCATGGCACCGCGTCGATCAGGCGTGTGCCGCCGCCCACGACCGGCACGGGCAGCGCGGGCGCGTCGGATCGGGGTGCGGCCCCTTCCACACCCGCGTAGCCGTCGGCGTCGAGGCTGAGCACCTGCGCACCACGCACCGCGGCGACCGGACTGCTGTTGGCGTGGAGGCTGATAAACAGATCGGCCTTGTTGTTGTTGGCCAACGCGGCCCGACGGTCGGCCGTCGCAGACCCGTCACCGTCACGAGTGAAGATCACCCGTACGCCAAGACGCGCCTCCAGCAGGGCCTTGACCCGTTGCGCCACGGCCATCGTCACGTCTTTTTCGACGGTGCCGTCCGCGCTGCGCGCGCCCAGGTCCTCGCCGCCGTGTCCCGGATCAATCGCGATGGTGCGGATCCCCGGCGCACGATCGAGCGGAGCGATGGGCGCCGGTGTTGGCGCGGCGGTCATCTGAGGCGCGCCGATCAGTTCAATCGTGACCCGCCCGGGATCGCGCCCATCGTCGCCCCGGACGTTGGTGACGGCGCTCCCGAGATCCACGAGCAATGACGCGCCATCACTGCGAAGACCAGCGATGAGGTCGGCCGGCGCGCCCGACAACGGTTCCACGTCAAGACCATTGGCCTGGAAGCGGACCGAGACGACCTCGCCCTCGCGGGTGACACGTGTTGTTGCCCCCGGGTCGATGGACACGATGAGGCGTCCACCCGTGGCCGTGCGTTCAAACCGCGGGGTGACGCGTGGCACGACCGCCGGGGCGACCACAATCAGGCGCGATCCCCGTCTCACGTCGATGCCCCGGTTTAATGCGCGCAGGAAATCGACGGGGACGAGCCATGTCGAGCCCGATCGGGTGACCGGCGCCGAGAGTGAGACGAGTCGACCGGCGGAGGAGACGGTTGATTGCCCCGCAGTGAGCACGACGCGGTCGTTGCCTGACACCACGACGACCCCACCCGCGCGGGCGTCATCTCGCACAAGAAGGCCAAAGAGTCGTGCTGCGGCATCCAGAGTCACGATGTCTGAGGTGCCTGTTGAGGCCTGCACCTGCAGCACGCTCGTGCCCTCGGTCGTGACGACGCGATACGACACGGGGTCCTGCACACGGGCACCGGTGCCTGCCGCGAGTGCGGCCACAAGGGCGGCAATGAGGATTCGACGTGTCAAGCGTCCATCATATTCCGGCGCTCGGCGCATAATGTGTGGGACTTCAACATGGGCGACTGGTTCACCGGGGCATTATTGGTGTTGGCTGCGGCATTGCTCGCCGTGGCCTACCGGCGAACCATCGCGTTGCGCCGCACCATTGCTGCGCGTGAAGAGGTGCAGTCGCAGGCACAAGCTCTGTTTGAAGGCAGTCCCATCCCCTCGTGGGTGTTCGAATACGGGAGCCTGCGGTTCCTGGAGGTCAATGCGGCCGCGCTTCGGCAGTACGGCTACAGCCGCGAAGAATTCCAGACATTGACCTTGAAGGACCTGCGCGTCGAGGGGGAGTGGGCCACACTCGAGGGGTTGTTGGCCGATCCCACGGCCGAGCTGCCGACGCAGATGGCGACGCACAAACGCAAGGACGGGTCGCTCATCCAGGTGGAAGTGCATTCCCGCCCTGTCATGTACCGAGGGAAACCGGCGCGTCTGGCGCTCGTCGAGGACATTACCGCGCGGCTCACCACCGAGCGCGCGCTGCGCCAGAGTGAGGCCGAGTTTCGCGCGATGGCGGATGCCTCACCGGCGGGCATCGCGATGATGACGCCTGAGGGCGGCGTGCGGTATCTCAACGACACGGCCCTGCGACTGATCGGGATGCCGATGGAGCGGGCGCTGGCCGGTGGATGGCTGGATGCGTGCCATCCGGACGATCGTGAGCGCCTGGCGGCATCCTGGGCGGCCGCTGCGGCTGCGCGTCGCAACTACGTGGACGCCGGCCGGTTTCTACATCCCGACGGACGTGTGTTCTGGTGGCGAATGCGCACGTCGCCCATCTGGGCGGGTGAACACTGCCACGGCCACGTGGCCGTGATCGTTGATGAGACGGAACAACGCGCGGCCGAAGAGGCCCTGCGCGAAAGTGAGGAACGGTTCCGGCAGTTGGCCGAACACATTCCCGCCGTGGTGTATCTGGTCGAGCCGCAGTCGGGCAGCATGTTGTTCATCAGCCCGGCGTACGAACGGATCTGGGGGCGCACCCGCGCGTCGTTGTATGCCAACCCGTTTTCGTTTCTGGATGCCGTGCACGAGGACGACCGCGAGCGGGTCAGCGCGGAGTATCGCGAACGTCTGACCAGACTCGATATCGAGTACCGCATCACCACACCGGATGGTGACCTGGTCTGGATTGAGGACCTGCAGTTTCCGATTCGTCGTGCTGACGGCAGCATTTATCTGGTCGCTGGTCTGGCCTTCGACGTCACGCGCCGCATGCGGCTTGAGACCCGGCTCATTGAATCCCAGAAGATGGAAAGCCTCGGCAGGCTCGCCGGTGGTGTGGCCCACGACTTCAACAACCTGTTGACCGTGATCCTCTCCTACGCCGAGTTGCTGAAAGACACCGCCCAGGAGCAGCAGGCCGCCGAGGAACTGGTGTCCGGGCTTGTGGAGATTGAGAATGCCGGGCAACGCGCGGCCACGCTGACGCGACAGTTGCTGACGTTTGCCCGTCGGCAGATGGTCGACCCACGTGTGGTTGATCTGAACGCGCAGGTGGTCGCCGCAGAAGTGTTTGTCCGGCACATGGTCGGGCGACAGGTGTTGCTGACCATCGCGCCAGGGGCTCTGGTGCCGGCGGTGCGCCTCGATGCGAACCAGCTCGATCAGGTCATTATGAATCTGGTGGCCAACGCCCGCGACGCCATGCCCGACGGCGGGACCCTGCGGATCGAGACCACAAACGTGCGTGGCCCGGTGCCGGGGACGGAGGTGCCTGCCGGTGACTTTGTGGCGCTCCGGGTCAGCGACACGGGCGCGGGTATTCCCGCCGACATCCGTGCGCAGGTGTTTGATCCGTTTTTTACCACCAAGCCTCAGGGCCAGGGGACGGGACTTGGCCTCTCGACCTCGTACGGCATCGTGACGCAGTTTGGCGGTCACATGGAGCTCACGAGCCAGGTCGGGATTGGCACCACGGTGACCTGCTATTTTCCGGCCTCCGGTGCCGGCGCAGACGTGGTCAGCGAGGCCCACTCGCTCACCACCCAGGCGACGGGCACCGAGACGGTGCTTGTGGTGGAAGACGAACCCATGGTTCGCGACGTGGCGCGGGCCACCCTGCAACGACAGGGGTATGAGGTGGTGACCGCCAACAACGGCGTCGAAGGACTCCGGGCCGCAGAGGACCTCGGGGCCAGACTCGCGCTGGTGGTGACCGACGTCGTCATGCCGCAGATGGGCGGGTGGGAGATGGCCGCCCTTCTCAGGAAACGTCGGCCGGAGATGAAGATCCTCTTCACGTCCGGCTACAACGAGGAAATCGCCAACGCCCACGGTCGGGTGGACGAAGGGATTGAGTTCCTGCCCAAGCCCTATCTCCCCGCGGTTCTCACGCAACGGGTGCGCCAAGTGCTCGACACCGATGTATCCTGATTCCTCCCTGTGGTTGATCTGGATCTCGCGGCAATTCAGCGAATGGCGAGTGGTGACGGCACCGCGTTGGCCGACCTGTACGACCGGCATGGCCGGTCGGTGTACGGCCTGGCCGCCAGGATCCTCGGGGACCCGGCTGAAGCCGAGGACCTGACTCAGGACGTCTTTACCCTCGCCTGGAAAAACGCGGCGCGGTATGACCCGGCCCGGGGCGCCGTGGCGGCCTGGTTGCTCGTCACCACACGTACACGGGCAATTGACCGTATCCGGGCGCGTCGATCCCGCCCCCAGGGCGGCACTGACGATGATGGCCGGAAGATGGCAAACATCCCGGATGGCTCGCCATCCGTAGATGTCATTGTGGCGACGTCTCAGGATGCCGCCCGGGTGCGTGTCGCTCTGGCGGACCTGCCAGTCGATCAGCGCGACGCCCTCGAGCAGGCCTATTTCCAGGGACTGAGCCACTCTGAAATCGCCGATCGGACCGGGATTCCGCTCGGCACGATCAAGACCCGCATCCGTTCGGGACTGCAACGGTTGCGTGAGGCCATGGCCTCGGAGAGTCCCGCGAAAGGAGGGCTGCGCGTATGACACATCAGGACGTCTCTGAGCTGGCCCCCGAGTACGTGCTGGGCTCGCTCGACGAGATGACCCGCGCGCGCATCCTGGCCCACTTGTCCGGATGCCCGGCGTGCCGTGCCGAGGTGGCGGCCGTGTCGCAGACCTTCGACGCGATGGGGCGCACGGTGCCCGACGTGGCCCCGCCGCCAGGATTGCGCGACCGCATCGTCGCCATTCCCGCCGCAGCACCGCAGCGGCCCGGTGTCGTCGCGGCCGCGCCCAACAGAAGCACGTCAGTCCTGTCGGTGGTGATGCGCATCGCCGCCGTCGCGGTGCTGGCGGTGGCGTTGTGGCAGTGGGCCGCCGCGCGACAGGAAGTCACCCAGTTGCGGCAACGTGTCGTGGAACTGCAGGCCGAGACCGGCGAGTTGCTGGTGGCGCGAGTGTCGCTGGAAGAACAGGTGCGAACGGTCACACACCAGACGCAGGTCCTGCGCGCCTCCGACCTGATCACCTACAACCTTGCGGCCCGGCCGGTGGCGGCCGGTGCACATGCGCGCGCGTATGTGAGTCACAAGGACGGCATGGTGTTTACGGCTGAAGGGTTGCCGGCCGCACCAACCGGCAAGGTGTATCAGCTCTGGGTGATCGTGGACGCCAAACCGATCAGCGTCGGCGTCTTTTCCCCTGATCCCACCGGCCGTGTGCATGCCGTGATGGATACGCCGCCGATTGCGGCGATGCCAGGAGCGGTGGCCGTGACGCTGGAACCCACCGGTGGTCTCCCGCAGCCCAGCGGCGCGGTCTATCTCACCGGCAACGCCCTGAACTGACCGGAGGGGCGGGCCTGACAGCCTCCGCCAAGGCCACGCCCTACGCGCGTGGGATAGGCTCCGCGCGATACAACGCGCGCGTGTTGCCGACCACCGCCACCACAAACGCCACCACCAGTCCGGCTGTTGCGAGCAGCGCGGCGACGTCAAAGAGTCGCGCACTGATTCCGAGCACCGTCACCTGCGGGTCCGGGTGCAGGACGAGCGTCGCCACGTTGCCTGCCGCGAGCAGTATGCGGAGTTCGGTCGGCCCGACCTTGAAAAAACTCATCGTGAACGTGCCCACACAATAGGTGGCCAGATAGACCTCGATGCAGAGCAGCAGATAGGCCGCCAGCAGTCCGAGCGCGATGACCGGAGTCAGGTAGCCGGACAGCGCCATGCCTCCCACGAGCATCGTGAGCCCGGCGGCATCCACCACGTGATCCACGTAAAACCCGTACCGCGGCCGCTGCTGCTGGCGGATGCGCGCGAGGGTGCCGTCAAGGCTGTCGCCGAACCAGTTGATGACCAGGCCCAGATTCACGAGCCAGAGGGCCGCGACCCATGTCGCCGAGAGCCAATACCCGACACCGGCCATGGCCATTGCGAGCAGGGCCAACAGGGTCAGGTGGTCTGAATTGACGGCCGCCGGCAACCGGGGCGCGATCCAGCGCAGCACCCGTCGTTCCCATTGCACCGTCACGCCGCCCATGTCCCTGACCGCGTCCTTAAACGTTGTGGTGGTGTCCATTCGCCATCTCCCTTGCTGAGGAATGCGCGAAGGGCGGGGAAAGGGGCTCAGCTTCCGATCTGTCTCGAGGCGGCGCGGGTGGTGGCCGGTTCGATGATGGCGAAGGCAATCAGAATCGCGATGGCCGATCCGAGAAACAACGCCGACAAATCGGGATGGGTCTCCAGATGACGCGCGCCGGCCAGCAGCAACGCCGCGCCCAACAGGAAGTCGGCGAGACGAGTCCAGATCCAGACGCTGCGGCGCTGGGTGTTCCATTCCTCGGGATAAAACCGGGACGTGAACCACAGGTGGAGTCGCAGCGTGTTGGCCGTGAGTGCGCCGGCCACGCCGGCCAGAAACAGCCACTGGCCTTCAGGGCCGGGGAGCCAGTCACGGCCTGCCCACAGGAAATACAACACGATGCCGTACGCGAGGCTCATGATCAGCTGATGAAACTGCCACCACCACAGGGGGGTGAACACCGCCGCCGACGGTGGCGGTGTCAGCACACGACCCGCGCGCACGCCGGCTGATGCCGCGTCCAGTGCCCCCACGGCGTCCACCAGCGCGAGGGTGGTGGGATACCGATCGTCGGGTGCGGCGGCAAGGCAGCGCTCGATGATGTGATCGAGGGACGCGGCCACGGGATTGGTGTGATCGAGTGGAGCGCGCACGTCGCCGTCGCGGAAGGGATGCCCACCGGTGGCGAGTTCGTGCAGCAGCACACCGAGCGCGTATTGATCCGCGCGCACATCGACGACACCCGCGTGGGCCTGTTCGGGTGCCATGTAGCCGGGGGTCCCGGGCGAACCGCCTTCAGCGGGCCCAAACCCCGCGACACCGAAGTCGATGATCTTCACGCGCCCATCAGGGGTGCGCATGACATTGTCCGGTTTAAGGTCGCGATGCACGATGCCGCGATCGTGGGCGGCCGCGAGCGCATCCGCCAGGTCCTGCGCGGTCGAGATCACGGTGCTGAGCGGCAGGGGACCGTGCTGCAGTTCGTCGCGCAGGCTGCTGCCGCGCACAAATTCCGACGAGAGGTACAAGTGGCCGTCAATGTCTTCGAGCGCGTAGATGACAGCCACACCCGGGTGGGACAACGCGGCGGCCGCGCGCGCTTCGTGGCGCAAGCGCTCCCGGCGATCCGCGTCATTGGTCCACGCGGACGGAATCGCCTTGAGTGCCACCATGCGGCCGAGCCGGGTATCCTCCGCGAGGTACACCACACCCATGCCGCCGTGGCCCACCTCGCGAACAATCAGGTACGGGCCGAGCGTCTGCCCCTCAAGCGACAGATCCATCTGCGGGGTATCGAGGAAGGTATCCGCGTGTGCATGAAAGGCGAGCAGCGACCGGACTTCCGACGCGAGGCGGGTGTCTCCACCCGCGGCCTGGTCAATAAAGGCCGTGCGTTCTTCTGCCGGTCGTGCCAACGCGTCGTGGAAGATTTCGTTGGCCCGGGCCCACTCCTGCGGGGTGAGGGTGATCATGCGCCGACCTCTCCGGTTTCGAGGGCGCGCATCAACCAGGCTTTGGCCACCGTCCAGTCACGTTTGACCGTTGCGGGAGAAATGCCGAGCGCCTCGGCCGTCTCCTCGACGGTGAGGCCGCCGAAAAACCGCAACTCGACGATACGCGCCTGCTGGCTGTCAAACGTGGCCAGCGCCGTCATGGCGCGATCGAGGGCGATGACGTCCACACGGCTGGGCTCCAGGGCGGCCACCTGATCATCAAGCGTCACCTGGACCTGGTCGCCGCCACGTTTGTGGGCGTGTCGCGCGCGCGCACGCTCCACCAGCAACCGCCGCATCGAGATGGCGGCAATCGCCAGGAAGTGCGTGCGGTTCTGCCACTGGGGATGTTTGTCCTTCAGCAGCCGCAGATACGCGTCGTGCACCAACTCCGTCGCCTGGATGCTCTGCGCGCGCTCGCGTCGCAGATACCCGTGGGCCAGCCGACGCAGTTCCATGTACACCTCGTCCACAAGAGGCGAAACCTGGTCGGGGGGCGGAGGCGCGTCCTGGTTCACGGCGATTAACGACGATATTTGTGGGCCAGCTCCACGATGAGCGAGGACTTCCACACGATGCCCAGTTCGAGCGACGTGTCGGGGATGCCCGCAATGTCGGAGCGCATGACGGGCATCGCGGAGAACACACCAAGCAGACGGATCACGCGCCCCATGCCCATGGTGCCGCGATCATCTTCATACACCCCGTTGGCGACGGCCAGCACCGGTGAGCCCGACATGCCGGGAAAGGCCGAGACATCCACGAGGAACGACGGCTTGCCCTGGAAATCCACGTTGGGTTCGCTGGCGACGTGGCCGGTCTTCCACACGGGCAGCCGGTTCACGTTGTCCGAAAACCCGTACGGATATCCGAGCAGGGTCGCCGGTGATGTCGGGCGAATCGTGATCTTGCCTCGTGTGTGTGTTTCATCAAACACAAACATCTGAATGCCCTCGTACGTCTCAGGCGGCAATGGCACCAGCACCAAATCGGCATCCGGATGTTCTTCGCTCTGCACCCACTGCGGGACACCGGCGGTCGAATACAGCGGCAGTGCCACCTGCTTGACCCGGGACGGATCCTGCGGATCGGTGTGCAGATAAAACACGACACGGTCGCCTTTGGCCGACAACGCCGTGTTGGGGGAGTTGCCGGTGACGACGTGGTAGTTCGTGACCAGAAACACCGTGTCGATCACGTTGCTCGCGTTCGCCACACCATAAAAAAAACCGGTGCCTTGCGAAATCTGGCGATTGCCCTGGAACAGATACACCGGTGTCGTCATCAGGGACGTCGGCTCGACGGTGGGCTGTACCTGGGCCTGCGACGGTGCGGCGGCCAGGGTCATCATTACGAACGCAAGTGTTGCTTGCACAAGGGAGCGCATGGAATCTAAGGATACTCGCTTCACATCACCCTTGGGGGTTACACTAGTCTGGTTCAAAACCTTCATCGATCGGGACCGGAACTCTGTCTCCCGTTGTCGAAATCAGGTCAGGTCATTCGTCGCCCTAGTGAAGGCAGGTCATCTCGACCCTCCTCGGAATTTTCTATGCAGCCATTGTTTCCCTCTGTGTTTTTCCTCCGATCCTTGTCCTGTCGCACCGTCGGCGCCCTTGCGCTGGCCCTGACCGTCTTTACCGCAGCGTGCGGAGGCGGACAGTCTGACCCGGCCGCTGGTGCTTCGCCTGGCGCGGGCGGCGGTGCCCCGCCGGGCACCCCCGTCGACATGGTCACGCTGGAACTGCGTCCCATTGAGGACGTGAGTGAATACGTCGGTACGGTCAAGTCGCGCCGGTCGACGACGATTCAGCCGCAGGTGGAAGGGTTCCTGCGCCGCATCGCCGTGAAGTCCGGCGACCGAGTGGCCGCCGGTGCCGTGCTGGCGGAAATCGACAGCGCCCCGCAACAGGCCGCGATCGCCGCGATCCAGTCCACGCGCGCGGCGCGTGAGGCCGATGCCATGTTTGCGCGGCAACAGGCCGAACGTACCAAGGCCCTGCTTGAGATCGGTGCCGTGAGCCTGGTGGAAGCCGAACGTGCGGACGCCACGCTGAAAGCCGCCGAAGCCCAGCTCAAGGCGCTGGATGAACAGATTCGCCAGGCCCAGATTGAGATGGGGTATTACCGGGTGACGTCCCCGGTGGCCGGCATCGTCGGCGACGTGCCCGTCCGTGTGGGCGACCGCGTGACGCGGCAGACCATGCTCACCACCGTGGAAGACAACGCGGGCCTCGAGGCCTACATCAACGTGCCGGTTCAGGATGCGCCGCGACTCAAGGCTGGCCTGCCCGTGCGGTTGATCGGGGAGGATGGCACGGTGCTCGCCTCCGAGCGGATTAACTTTGTCGCCAGTGCCGTGGACGACACACAAACGGTGCTGGCCAAGGCCACACTCGGCGCCGGCGCGGCGCAGTTTCGCGCCGATCAGTTCATCCGCGCGCGCATCGTCTGGTCGGAAGCCCCGGGCCTGGTGGCGCCGCTGACGTCCGTCACGCGTATTGGCGGGCAATATTTTGTGTTTGTCGCCGAGCCTGGTGACGGCGGTGGGCTGGTCGCGCGGATGCGACCGGTGACGCTGGGGAACGTGATCGGCAATGACTACGTCGTGCGTGACGGCCTCACGCCCGGTGAACGGCTGATCACCGGCGGCATCCAGAAGATCGGTGACGGCGCGCCTGTGGCTGCGGGAGGGAAATAGGTGTTCTCGCAGCTCTTTATCAAGCGACCGATTCTCGCGACGGTCTGCTCACTCATCATCATGCTGGCCGGGGCGGTGGCGATCCCCACCCTGCCCATTGCCCGTTACCCCGAGCTCACGCCGCCGTCGGTGTCGGTGTCGGCGTTTTATACGGGTGCCAACGCGCAGGCCGTCGAGAGCGCGGTCACCACGCCGCTCGAACAGGTTATCAACGGCGTCGAGGGCATGCTCTACATGACCTCGTCGAGCACGAACACGGGGTTTGCCTCGATCAACGTCACGTTCGAGATTGGCCGTGATCCGGATCTCGCGGCGGTCGACGTGCAGAACCGCGTGAACCAGGCGCTGGGCCGCATGCCGGCCGAGGTGCGCACCAACGGCATCTCCGTCACAAAAAATTCGGCGGGGTTCCTTGGTGCCTACGGCCTCTTCTCGCGCGACAACCGCTACGACTCGTTGTTCATCAGCAACTATGCCGATCGGTACATCCGTGACGCGCTGAAGCGGGTGCCCGGCGTCGGCAACGTCATCATCTTCGGCGAGCGCAAGTTTGCGATGCGCCTCTGGCTCGATCCGAATGAACTCGCCGGACGCCGGCTGACGCCCGGCGACGTGGTGAATGCCCTGCGCGAACAGAACGTCCAGGTTGCCGCCGGGTCGGTCGGAGACGCACCGGCTGCAGACGATCAGCAATTCCAGATCAGTGTGCGTGTCCAGGGCCGCCTGATTGAACCCTCGCAGTTTGAGAACGTGGTCGTCCGCGCCGGAGAGGGTGGGGCGCTCGTGCGCGTCCGGGACATCGGCCGCGTGGAACTGGGCGCCGAGAGTTATTCGTCGATCCTCCGCTTCGGAGGACTCGAGGCCTCCGGTATCGGCATCCAGTTGTTGCCATCGGCCAACGCCATCGAGACCTTTGAAGGGGTTCAGGCGACCATGGATCGGTTGCAGCAGAACTTCCCACCCGGCCTCGAAGCACGTCTCGCCTTCGACAACGTCGGGGTGGTGCAGGAGTCGATCACCGAGGTGCTGAAGACCCTGATCGAAGCCATCGTCCTCGTCGTGCTCGTGTTGTTCCTGTTCCTGCAGAACTGGCGCAGCACGTTGATTCCGGCGCTGACCATTCCCGTCTCGCTCATCGGCACGTTTGCCTTTGTGAAGTTGTTCGGGTTTTCGATCAACACCCTCACACTGTTCGGTCTCGTCCTCGCCACGGGTATCGTGGTCGATGATGCGATCGTGGTGATTGAGAACATCGAGCGCCACATGCGGCAATACGGCAAGAGCGCCCATCGGGCCGCCGTGGATGCGATGCGCGAAGTGTTCTCGGCCGTGATCGTCATCGGCGTTGTGTTGATCGCGGTATTTGTGCCGGTCGCGTTTTTCCCCGGCACGACGGGCCGGATGTATCAGCAGTTTTCGCTGACGATCGCCTTCGCGGTCATGTTGTCGGTGTTTAATGCGGTGACACTGACGCCGGCGTTGTCGGCGCTGCTGCTCGACAAGGAGTCGCACACCCACGGCCGGTTCTTCACGTTTGTGAACCGCGTGATTGAGGCCGGCACGAATTTTTATGTGCGCAGTGTCCGGTTGACGCTGAGCTGGCGGTTCGCCTTCATCATGCTGTTTGCGGTGTCGGTGTACGCAACGTGGTGGGTGTATTCCGCCGTGCCCGGATCGTTTGTGCCGGAAGAGGATGAAGGCTACTTCATCACCATCGTGCAGGCACCGGCCGGGTCGTCGCTCACACACACCGCGGACATCATGTCGAAGGTGGAAGCCATCTACGCCGAGACGCCGGAGATTCTGGCGGTCTTTTCGGTGGCCGGATTCAGCTTCAGTGGGTCGGCCCCAAACCAGGGGCTGATGTTTGCGCGACTGACCGGGTTTGACGAGCGCACGACCAAGGAGCAGTCGCTGCAGGCCGTGCTCGGACGCCTGCGTGGTCGGTTGTTCGGCATTCCGGGGGCATTGGTCATTCCAGTGGCGCCGCCGTCCATTCAGGGTTTGTCCGCGTTCGGCGGCTTCCAGTATGAGTTGCTCGACAGCCCGAGTGGCGAAATCACCGATCTGGCCGCGCTGGCGCAGCAGGTGATTCAGAAGGCGAACGAATCGGGCAAGGTCGCGGGACTGTTCTCGAGTTTTACGGCAAACGATCCGCAGCTGGTTGTGGATGTGGATCGCGACAAGGCCCGCGCGCTGGGCTTGCCCCTGCGTGAGGTGAACGAGGCCCTGCAGGTGTTGCTGGGATCAAGTTACGTGAACGACTTCGACTTCAACAACCGCGCGTATCGCGTGTATGTGCAGGCCGACAAGGAGTTCCGCGGTCAGCCCGATGACCTGAAGCAGTACTACGCGCGGGCGTCCAATGGGCAGATGGTGCCGCTCGATACGGTGGTGTCGATTCGGGAGACCACCGCGCCGGCCGTGATCAGTCACTTCAATCTGTTCCGATCGACGGAAATCACCGGGTCGGCGATGCCTGGTGTGTCGTCAGGCGAGGCGCTGGCGGCCATGGAGCAGGTGTCGCGCGAGGTGTTGCCGCCCGGCTACGACTTCGCCTGGGCGGGGCAGTCGCTTGAGGAGATCAAGGCGGGATCGCAGGCGCTGTTCATCTTTGGCCTGAGCCTGTTGCTCGTGTATCTGGTGCTGGCCGCGCAGTACGAAAGCTGGGTGTTGCCGCTCATCATCCTGTTGGCGGTGCCCATGGCGGTGTTGGGGGCGCTTTCCGCGCAGATGTTCCGCGGGTTCAGCAACGACGTGTTCTGCCAGGTCGGTCTGGTCATGTTGATCGGGCTGGCGGCGAAAAATTCGATTCTGATTGTGGAGTTTGCCGAACAACTGCGCCGTGACGGCTTGTCGATCGTGGAGGCGGCCGTGGAATCGGCTCGCATCCGACTGCGGCCGATTCTGATGACGTCACTCGCGTTCATCCTTGGTGTGTTGCCGCTGGCGACGGCGACCGGTGCCGGTGCCGGAGCGCGCACGTCCGTCGGCACGGCCGTCATCGGCGGCATGTTGGCATCAACGTTCCTGTCGATCCTGTTTATTCCACTGTTGTATGTCGTCATCCGGTCTCTCGCACCGGGCAAGGTCAAACGTGCGGAGGAGGATGACCCTGGTGGACATGATGCGCATGTGGTCGTGGAGAACGGAGGCGCCCATGCGTAACGTGCGTTCCATTTTGTGGAGTCTGCTGGCCGTGGTCCTGGCCTCGCCGGCGTTTGCGCAAACGCCGCGTGTGGTCGAGTTTGATGAGGCCGTGGCACGTGCCGTGGCCGCGAATCGGTCGGTCGCACAAGCGGCCCTGGCCATCGAACGTGCGGAAGCCTTGTTGCAGCAGGCACGGTCGGCCACCAGGCCCTCGGTCTCGGCGGCCGTGAGCAGTGTGACGCTCGACAGCGAGGTCAGCTTTGACGACCGCGTGTCGCAGCCGCAGACGCAGGTGACGTTTGGCGCGGTGGCCAGCATGCCGATCCTGGCACCCGCGCGCTGGGCGCAGGTGGCTCAGGCGCGGCAGCAGCGCGGCATCGCCGAGTTGTCGGTCGTCGACGTTGAGCGGCAGATTGCGGTTGCCGCAGCCCAGGCCTACCTCGCGGTTGTCACCCAGCGTCGGCAGGTCGAGGTCACGCAGCGATCGGTGGAGAATGCGCGCGCACACCTCGACTACTCACGTAAACGCCGGGAGGGTGGGCTCGGGAGCCGCCTGAACGAACTGCGGGCGGAGCAGTCCGTGTCCACCGATGAGGCGCGTCTCGAGAATGCGCGACTGGCGTTGCTGCGCGCGCAGGAAGCGCTCGGCGTCATCCTGGCCGAATCGGGTCCTGTGGATGCCGGGAGTGAGCCTCCCCTCGACGTGCCCGCCGACGCGGTGAGTGTGGAGGCGGCGCTGAACGAACGATCTGATTTGCGACTGCAGCGGGCGGTGCGCGAGGCTGCGGAAAAAGTCCTGGCCGACAGCGTCCGCGACCTCATGCCGACAGGCACCGTGTCGTTTGCCCCGCAGTATGTGACGCCGAAGGGGCTGTTTCAGCCCTCGGCGTCGTGGCGACTGACATTTGTGGTGACGCAGCCGATCTACGAAGGCGGGCTGCGGGCGTCGGCGAAACAGAACCGCGCGACGGCCGTGTCCCAGGCGCGCCTGAACATCGAGACGCTCGAAATTCAGGTGCGCGCCGACGTGCGCCTGGCGCAGGCCGCAGTCACCAGCTACGCCAGAGCGCTCGAGTTCGCGCGGACGGCGGCGTCGCGGTCGACGGAAGTGCTGACGATTTCGTCCGGCGCCTTCGAACTGGGCGCGACGACGAATCTCGAGGTCATCGACGCGCAGCGGTCCGCCCGTGATGCGGAGAGTGTGGCCGTGATTGCCGAAGATGCCCTGCGCCGCGCGCGGCTGGATCTGCTCGTCGCGCTGGGACGGTTTCCGTTCAAGAAATAGTGTTTAAGACGTCGGGTGTCTTTTTCTGCATTGCTTAGGGCAG
>CAYRGW010000099.1:0-15782 GCA_964423815.1 uncultured Solibacteraceae bacterium
GCGCAGCTGGAGGACGACGACCTGATTGGTCTGGTGTCGGCGCCGGTGTTTGAACTGGCGCGCAGCCTGGCGGACATGCCGGCTGACGTGTTACCTGACCTCCTGCGGGAGCGTCTAAGTGAAGGTGAGCGGGCCCTGGTGGGGCGCGCCGCCAAGCGGGAAGCTGCGGCTCCCCCGCCTGACTGTGTGAACGCCCTCAAGCGTCGTCGTCTCGAACGCGAACGCGCTGAGGTGCAGAACGAAATTGACCGGCTGCAGGCCGGGACACGAGCCGGTGAGAACACCGACCAGCGGCTCGCGGAATTGTGGGCGAAGAAGTTGGAGCTGCCGCAGCGGCTTGAAGCGTTGAAGGAGTAGGGACCTTGTCGATTGAGGAAAAGTACGACGAAATCCGGGCGTTAATGGCGATGGGCAAGGAGAAGGGGTATCTCCTGTACGAGGAGATCAACGAACTCCTGCCTGCCGACGTGACCTCGGCCGAAGAACTTGATGACCTGTTCAGCGCGCTCGGTAGCGCCGGCATCGAGATCGTCGACTCGGAAAAGAGTTATCGCGACGAGAAGCCGGCCAGCGACGATGGCGAGGGGCCGCAGGGCGACCTCGACCTGACGCCCGGCGTGCTCGACAAGACCAACGACCCGGTCCGCATGTACCTGCGCGAGATGGGCACGGTCCCGCTGCTGACGCGTGAGGGCGAAGTCGCCATCGCGAAACGCATCGAACGCGGCAAGCTCACCGTCATGAAGTTGATCTCTCGCACGCCGAAGGTGACCCAGGAGGTCATCGAGATGGGCGAACAGCTCAAACGCGGCGAACGCACCATCCGTGAACTGGTCGTCTTCAACGAGGAAGAGATCACGGACGAAAAACTCGAACGCCGACGCAAGCAGCTCGAGAAGCAGATCGACGCCGTCCGCATCGCGCAGGAAAACGTCGTCAAGACCGAGGAGAAACTCGGCGAGACCCCCAAGACCGACAAGAAGAAGTACATCAAGGCCAGCTGGAAGATCCGCCGCGCCAAGGTGGCCGTGACCATTGCGATTCGCAAGATCGAATTCACCGAGATGGTGAAACGTCGGCTCATCGACGGCCTCAAGTCGGCGGTCGAAGACATCAACTGGAAGCAGCGCGAAGTCCGCCAGATCGACCAGAAGCTGGACCCGAAGAGCAAGAAGAAGCTCCGCGAAGAAGAGAAAAAGATCCTCCTGAAGCACAAGGACGAGCTGAAGAAGGAAATCAAGGTCATGGCGTCGAAGCTGGAACAGCCGGCCGAGGACCTGACGTCGATGCTGCGGACGATTCTCGAAGGCGAAGCGCAGGCCGAGCAGGCGAAGAAGGAACTGGTCGAAGCCAACCTCCGTCTCGTGGTCTCCATCGCGAAGAAATACACGAACCGTGGTCTGCAGTTCCTCGACCTGATTCAGGAAGGCAACATCGGCCTGATGAAGGCCGTCGACAAGTTCGAGTACCGCCGCGGCTACAAGTTCTCGACGTACGCCACGTGGTGGATCCGTCAGGCGATCACACGCGCCATTGCCGACCAGGCGCGCACGATCCGCATCCCGGTCCACATGATCGAGACGATCAACAAACTCATCCGCACGTCGCGTGCGCTGGTGCAGGAGCTTGGTCGCGAGCCCACATCGGAAGAGATCGCGCAGCGTATGGACATCCCCGTGTCGAAGGTCCGCAAGGTCCTGAAGATCGCGCAGGAACCCATTTCGCTCGAGACGCCGATCGGTGAAGAGGAAGATTCACATCTTGGGGACTTCATCCCCGATACCAACGTCCTCTCCCCGGCCGAGTCGGTGATCAACCTGAACCTCAAGGAGCAGACCGACTCCGTGCTGCGCACGCTGACGCCGCGCGAAGAACGTGTCATCAAGATGCGCTTCGGTGTGGGCGAAGGTTCGGAGCACACCCTCGAGGAAGTCGGCCAGAGTTTTGCCGTCACCCGCGAGCGGATCCGTCAGATCGAGGCGAAGGCGCTCCGCAAGCTGCGCCACCCGTCACGGTCGCGCCGGCTCAAGCCCTTCCTCGAAGGACGGTAAGACGCGGGCCCTTAGCTCAATGGTTAGAGCTACCGGCTCATAACCGGTTGGTTCCAGGTTCGAGTCCTGGAGGGCCCACCAGCCTCGCTTCGCTCGGCTGGGGTTCAGGGTTCAGGGTTCAGGGTTCAGGGTTCTGGGTTCTGGGCTCTGCCGGAGGGGAACACATGTCCACGGCGCGCCTGCACTCGGGTCTTCTGGCACTGGCCATCGTTGTGGCGCCGCTCTGCCTGGCCGGACAGGCACAATCCCAGCCGGACCAGCAGGCACGCGCGGCACCGAGGGATTGGTCAGTGGATCGTCCGCTCGTGTTGAACGATTTTCTGGCGGCTCCTGATGCCGCCTCAAAAGGCGCTGCGTTGACCGCCTACGAAATCCAGGCGCGTACCATTTGTGAGGCGGACGGTCCGGCCTTCCACGTGACCGTCAGGTTTCTTCCCGATCAGTCCTGGATCAAACCGAAACAACGTACGGCGCGAATCCTGGCACACGAGCAGGGCCACTTCGACCTGGCGGAGGTCAGCGCGCGGCAACTTCGTGTGGAACTGGCCGCGCTGGACCTGCCATGCGCCTCAGGCAACGCCGCATTCAACAAACTCGTGGCCGACTTCCAGCACCGCGACCGGGAGCTGCAGCGCAGTTACGACAGGCAGACCATGTTCGGGACCGGGGCGGGGGCGCAGCGCCTGTGGCAGGCGCGGATCAAGTCCTGGCTGCGCGCGGAACCGCCGCGATGACGCCGACGACCTATAATGACGTTTCATGCTTGATGCTCTGACGTCGTTGATTGCGCTGCAGGCCCTGGACACTGCCGCGGATGTGGCTCGGAAACGTATCGGCGAAATGCCCGCACTCGAAAAGGCGCTGGACAAGACCATTGCCGACGCCAGGGCGGTCGTGGACGCCGTCAAGGGCCGGATTGCTGAAAACGAGGCCTCACGCCGCGCGCTCGAAAAAGAGACCGCGCTCATCGACAGCCGCATGGCCAAGTTTGAAGACCACAAGGCCTCGGTCAAGACCAATCAGGAATTTCACGCGCTGAACCACGAAATCGAGGTCGCCCAGGCCTCGAAGGGGACACTCGACGATCAGGTGCTTGAACTGATGTCGGCGGCAGAAGACCTGGTGGCGCAGCGCACGACGGCGGAGGCCACGCTGGCCACCGTGACTGCCGAGGCTGAGAAACAGCGAGCGACCCTGCGGGCCGAACGCGCGGCCCTGGATGCCGACCTGGCCCGCCTCACCGGCGAACGCAAGGCCGCGACACCGTCCATCC
The DNA here is from genome assembly GCA_964423815.1 of uncultured Solibacteraceae bacterium. Taxonomy (GTDB): domain Bacteria; phylum Acidobacteriota; class Vicinamibacteria; order Vicinamibacterales; family SCN-69-37; genus SYFT01. The sequence continues at coordinate 3,325 of CAYRGW010000099.1, forward strand.
CTGCGCCCGCGCTCGCCAAATACGAACAGATTCTCAAGAACCGAAAAGGCATCGCCGTCTCCGCGATGGTCGGCGGCATCTGCACCGGCTGCCACGTGCGCCTGCGTCCAAACGTCGAGCAGCAGGTTCGCAAGGCAGACGCGCTCACGCAGTGCGACAACTGCCAGCGCATCCTGCACTACGTTGCACCGCCCAAGACGGACGCGCCGCCTGCTGCGGACGCGACGCCCTCGGACGCTTCGCCTGTGAATTAGCCAATGGGGCAATGAGGCAATGAGGCAATGGCCGCGTCTGCCCCGTCTCCTTGGCCTGACAGTCCTTCTCTCCGCGCTGGTGATTGCCCGGCCTCACGCCGGCGGGTCAGCCACCGTACTCCTTGACCGCTACAGCGCGGGACACTTCGCCGAGGTCATCGGCACAATCGAAGCCGACAACAACTACGACGACCTCCTGAAGAACCTCACAAAGGATGCCCCCGCCTGGATCGACGCGGGAGGTCAGGCCGATCGGTCTCGACGACAACTGGCGGCCTCCACACTCGCGCTTGAGGCCGCGAGGGCGGGCACGTTCAACGAGTGGAAACTCGTGCAGAACTTCATTCGCCTGGAATACATCTACTGGAAGGCGCCGCCGAAACTCATTGAGTGGGGCTGCCAGATCCTGCGGCAGGCAGGTCCGCCGTCTGAATCAGAGTGGCTGTGGCATCGCGCGTCGCTGGCGGTCGCCGCCCGCGCCGGCGACTTCGAATTTCTGATCGGCAGTCCCTGGGAAGCGCGCGCCAACCCGTGGGACGAACTCCTGCACCTGGAACACTCGGCCGAACGTTTTCCGCACGAACGCCGCTTCGCACTGGCGCAAGGGGTTGCCGCCGAATGGCGGCTGTTCCCGTCGCCACGATCCGGCGCGACTGAGGCGCAGAAGATATTCGAAATGTTATCGGTGGAAACCGAGGTCGGCCCAGAGGCCAGCGTCAGGCTCGGGTTCATGCTGTTGCGTGCTGGACAGTTGCCACGCGCGCTCACAACCTTGTCATCGGCTGCGGCGCGTGCCAGCGATCCGTACGCGACGTACCTGGCGCACTACTTCCGCGCGAAGGTGTTCGAACGCCTGCGCCAGCCCTCTGACGCGGAGACGGCCTACCGAGAAGCACTGGCCGTCATCCCGGTGGCACAATCGTCGTCATTTGGACTGGCCGCCTTGTTGGCCGCACGCGGCAAACGTGCTGAAGCGTCGGCCCTGGTCGATGCCGCGCTCATGGCTGATCCGCGCCCCATCGACCCGTGGCGGGCCTACGGAGAGGCCGACGCCCGTTTCTGGCCTGAACTTATCGCGCGCCTGCACGCGGAGATCCGTCGATGAGAGTCATCGCCCTGGCGGGTGTCGCGACGATCGGCGTGTGGGCGACCGTCGGCGCGCAACAGCAGACCGTCCCCCAACGGCCACCTGCCGTCTTTCGCGCCAACACCGACCTGGTCACTGTGCCTGTTTTCGTCAAGGGCAACGAGGGTATCGTCGCGCGTCTGACAGCCGATGACTTTGTGTTGACCGACAACGGTGTGCCGCAACAGATACAGAGCTTCAGCGCGGACGCCCTTCCCGTGGATGTGACGGTGCTGGTCGAAACCAGCCGCGCCATGAGGGACTACGCGAAGTCGGTCAATGCACACGTCCGCGAGCTCATGTCGCAGATCCGCCCGACCGACCGCATTGAGATTCTCGGCATCGACGACTACGTCAACGTGCTCCTGCCCTTTGGGGCTCCCAAACGCCCGTTTGATGTGTCGCAGATCCCCACCGGCGGCCTGGCGTCCGTCAACGACGCCCTTGTGGCTGCCCTGCTCCGCGAGGCCGACCCGGACCGGCAACACCTCATCATCGCGATCACCGATACCATCGACACGATGAGTGCCCTCGACATGGCCACCGTGCGAGATGTGGCCAGGCACTCCAGTGCGACGTTGGAGTTGGTGTGGGTCACCATGTCGGGCACCGCGCCGCCGTCGTGGACTACGTCGGCCGAACGCGTCGACGCGCACGGGCGCGGGCCGGCACAACGCCGATCCCCACAACGCGCGCAATGGACACCACACTACGAACCAGGGCCGAACCGCACCTTCGCCGACTTCGACGTGATCCGGGAGGCGGCCGAAGTCACAGGTGGACAACTGCGTGTGGGCAGCCTGATTGATCGCAATGCCGCGATCATTTTCAGAAAGGTCTACGCCGAGTTCAGGAGCAGCGTCGTCCTGCGCTACGTGCCCACGGGAGTGGCGCGCGACGGCTGGCATGCCCTCTCAGTCACGGTGCCGAAACACCGCGACCTCGAGATTCGAGCGCGACAGGGGTACTTCGTCGAGTAGGCGCTGGTAGTTGCCCCATTGCCTCATTGGCCCATGGGCTCATTGGCCAATTGGCTCATTGCTTCCGTTTTACCCGTCAGCCGCAGACGCAGGTCGTCAAAGAGCGAGTACGCAACCGGGGTCACCAGCAGCGTCAGCAGCAACGACATCGTCTGACCGCCGATGACCACGACGGCGATGGAGCGGCGTTCTTCGGCGCCGGGGCCCGTGCCGAGCGCGAGGGGCAACATGCCGCCGACGAGTGCGAGCGTGGTCATGAGGATCGGACGGAGCCGGTCGCGGTTGGCCTGCATGATCGCCTGCAGGCGCTCCATGCCCTGCGCGCGCAGGTTGTTCATGTGATCAATCTGCAGAATCGCGTTCTTCTTCACGACGCCAAACAACACCAGCAGACCAAGCGCCGAATACAGATTCAGCGTCTGCCCCGTCATCCACAGCGACAGCAGCGCGAACGGAATCGCGACGGGCAGTGAGAGCAGGATCGTGAAGGGGTGAACGACGCTCTCGAACTGGGCGGCCAGAATCATGTACATGAAGATGATCGACAGCATGAACGCCCAGAGAAACTCGTTGAACGTGCGCTCGAGTTCCCTCGCGCGACCCGCCACGGCCACGCTGTAAGCGGCCGGCATGCCCAGGCCCAGCGCCGCTTGACGCAAGGCTTCCATACGGTCCGCCTGCGCAAACCCCGGCGCGACACCCGCGCGCAGGTTCGCCTGCCGCTGGCGGTCGGTGCGGTCCACACGCGAGGGGCTCTCGGCCTCCACGATGTTGACGAGGTTGTCGAGGCGGACCAGTTCGCCGTTGCGGCGCGGGACGAGCAGGTGGCCAAGCGTGCGCGGGTCGTTCCGGTCCCGCTCGGCGAGACGAATCTGCACGTCGTAGTCGTCGTTGACCGCGGCGTCGCGATACCGCGTCACCTCTGCATCGCCGCCAACCATCACCCGCAGCGCGGTCGCGATATCCTGGGTCTCGACGCCGAGGTCAGCCGCGCGTTCGCGATCAATCCGCACCTGCAGCTCGGGTTTGTTGAGCTTCAGCGTGGTGTCCGCGTCAACGATGCCGAGGTCCGGCGCCATGTCCCGCAGGCGCTCGCTGTATTCGGCGAGTGCCGTGAGCTCGGGTCCTCGGATTGCAAGGTCAAGTTCCGTACGACCACCACCGAGATTAATCGACGGCACGTTGCGGACCGACCCACGCAGTTCCTTGAAGGTCCGCAGTTTTGCGCGCGCCTGACGCATGATGTCGCCCTGCGAGGAGTTGTCGCGAAACGCGGCCCCCGGGTCCAACGTGACGATGCCCTTGAACAGTCGCACCCACGAAAACACGCGCTCACTGTGGGGCGCGAGGCGGATGTAGAGCTCCCCCTGATTCACGCCGCCAAGGAATCCGCCGCCGGCCGACGCGAGGATGGTGTGCACGGCGGGCAATTCCCGCATCTCCCGCTCCACCGCCAGCATCGCCTCGTTCATGGCGGCGAGGCTCGTCCCCTCCGGGGCCGTGACACTCACCTCGAACTCGCCCTCATCGACACCACTCGGCACAAATTCCTGCAGCACCTTGCCGTAGATCGGCACCATGCTCACCATGACCAGCACGGCCGCAATGGCCAGCACCGGGCGATGGCGCATGGACCAGCCGAGCATCCCGGTGTAGAAGCGATCGATCGCGGCGTAGAACCCCTGCCGAGACGCCGCATGCGCGCCTTTGCGATTCCGGAACAATCTCGCGCTCATCATCGGTGTGAGCGTGAAAGACACGAGCAGGCTGACGAGAATGGCGACCGCCGCCGTGATACCGAACTGATACAGGAACCGGCCTGCGATGCTCGACATGAATGAGACGGGCACAAAGATGATGACCAGGCTGAGTGTGGTCGCGAGCACCGGCAACGCGATCTCGGCAGTGGCGGCTTTCGCCGCCTCGAACGATCCCATCCCCTTCTCTTCGACGAACCGGAAGATGTTCTCCAGCACCACAATCGCATCGTCAATCACGATGCCGACCATGAGCACCAGTGCGAGCATCGTGACGGAGTTGAGCGTGAAGCCCAGCGCGGCCATCATGCCGAACGTGGAGATGACCGAGGCGGGAATGGCAATGCCGGCAATGACCGTGGCACGCCAGTCGCGCATGAACACAAACACCACGAGGCACGCGAGGATGCTGCCGAGCACGAGGTGCACGTTGATTTCGCCGAGCGCCGCGTAGATGTAGCGCGACTGATCACGGATCACTTCAAGTTTGATGTCGGCGGGCAGCTGCGAGCGCACCCGCTCCAGGTTGGCCTTGACGCCTTCAATGACCTCAACCGTGTTGGCGCCGGACTGCCGGCGAATCGCGAGTGTGACCGACGGCACGCCGTTGAGCCGGGCGATGGACCGCTGCTCTTTGGTGCCGTCCTCAGCGTAGCCAATGTCGCGCACACGAATCGGCGAGCCGTCCCTGGTGGCAACGACGAGGTCGGAAAAGTCCCGCGCGTTGACCACACGACCCATCGTGCGGAGGGTCTGCTCGCGTGAGCTGTTCGTGACGTTGCCGCCAGGCAGATCGGCGTTCTGGCGCGCGAGGGTGTCGCGCACGGCGGTGATGGGCAGCTGATACGCGGCGAGGCGCGCCGCGTCCACCCACACGTTGATCGCGCGCTCGAGTCCGCCCACAATTTCGACTTCACCGACGCCGCCGGACCGTTCAAGGAACGGTCGCACCACCTTGTCGGCCAGTTCGGTCAATTCACGAAGTGGCTTGTCTGCAGAGAGCGCGATGGTGATGACCGGCGAAGAATCGTTGTCGGACTTGGCAATGACCGGCGGGCGCGCGTCACGCGGCAGCTGCGCGACCACGGCAGCCACGCGGTCGCGTACATCCTGCGTGGCGGTATCGATGTCGCGTTCGAGCTTGAAGGTGGCGATGACAATCGAGGACCCGGGGCCGGAGACCGACCGCAGTTCATCGAGGCCTTCAACTCGATTGACCGCCTCCTCCATCGGCTGCGAGATGAGGACTTCGACTTCTTCCGGCGATGCGCCCGGAAGCGTGGTCCGGACAAACACCGACGGCAGGTCGACGGCCGGAAAGCGGTCCACGCCGAGGCTGCTGTACGTGGCCGCGCCCACGACCACCAGGCACAACACGAGCATCGACGCAAAAACCGGCCGCTTGATGCAGATGGCCGCGAGGGTCTTCACAGCTGGCCTCCCGCGCCCGTCATGGTCACGGTCTCGCCATCGATGAGATTACCGGGCACGGTCACCACATTCTCACCAACCTTGAGGCCCGTGAGCACTTCCACTTGACCGTCGTGCCGGCGCCCAAGGGTGACGCGCCGCTCTGCAGCCTTGCCTCCGGTCACCACAAATACTTTGTCCACACCCGCAAAACTGGCGAGGGCCGTCTCTGGCAGCAGAATGGCGACCTGTGTGCTCTCAGTGACGACCTGGGCGTTGGCAAACGCCCCGGGCCGCAGCACACCGTTGGGATTGGCGATCTCGGCCTCGATGCTCAGCGTGCGGCTCGACTCCTCGATGGCAGGACTGATGCGCGACACCCGTCCCTGGTACGGCTGCGGGTCGCCTTCGAGCAACACACGCACCGTGAGACCGGTTCTGACGGCAGAGGCTTCGCGCTCGGGAATCGACAGGCGCAAGCGAAGGGGATTGACCTTGACGATGGTCACGACAGGCGCGCCGGTGGCGAGGAACTGCCCTGGCGTCGCGTGGCGTTCACGCACACGACCGCTGAAAGGGGCGGTCAACGTGGAGTCGGTCAGTGCCTGCTTCGCGAGTTCAAGTTCCGTGCGCCGCTGCGTGAGCAACGCCTGCCGGTTGCGGACCTCCTCGATCGCGTCCTGATACCGTCCCTCGGCGACCTTCCAACTCGCCGTGGCCTCGTCGAGATTGGCCTGGCTTCCGATGCCGTCCTTCACGAAGGTCTCCGCGCGGTCGCGCGTCAGCTTCGCCTGATCCAGCACGGCCTTGGCTTGCCGCACCACAGCCGTGTTCTCGACCGTGACGACGTCGTCGCCCCCGCCGGCAGGCAACCCGAGGCGCGCGCGCGCCTGTTGCAGCGCGGCGTCGGCCTGACTCACGCGGAGCACAAAGTCGGTGGAGGTCATTTTTCCGATGACCGCCCCCTGCTCCACCTGGCTGCCCAGATCCACGGCGAGACTGTCGAGACGCCCGGCGACCTTGAAGCTGAGCGTGACCTGGTCTTCAGCCGCCAGCGTGCCGGTCACCTCGATGGCACTCTCGAGTCGCGACTCGGTCGCCTGCACGACCTGCACGCTCCGCGGGGCTGCTCCCTCCGCGGGTGTCGCGCCTCCCGCCGGCGCCGCCGCCCCACCACCACATGCCGCCGCCAAGGACCCCAGGAGCACCGCCGCCGTAAAACGCATGCGGTCATTCTACTGGCTTGGTCTGCACCCGAGTACGACTGGAGGTCGGAGCGTCAGCTCCGGCGTGAACTACCGGACGCGTGTACGAATCGTAAATTCGGTACCACGCATCAGTTGTGTCTGCCCTGAGTCGCCGCCAATCAGTACCGTGGCTGCCGCGCCACCGCCGCCAACGACGGCGCCGATGGCCGCGCCTTTGCCGCCACCCAGGATCGCGCCCATAATCGCGCCCACGGCCGCGCCAATCGCGCCACGCTCAACGGCCTGCCGGGTCCGGCCGTCATTGGCGGTGGACTGCTCGCCGTCGTACCGAACCGCCTGGCCGTTGGGACCAACCATCTTTTCGATCACGCCATCAAAATCGGCGTACCGGCCATTCCGCAACCGGATCTGATCAAACCGAATGACGATGCCGCGGTTGGTGTCTGACTGGGACGTACGGACGTACCCTTCGATGGTCGCCCCCTCAAGCTCGGCCCGCGAGGCATTACGCACCGTCAGCGTAATGGGATCATCGTCGCGCGCATTCTCCAGATTCACCGTCTTTTCGAGCCGCGCCACAAGCGTCACTCCGTCCGGGACCAGATTGCCGTACTCGGACGTCCGGTCTGGGGTGCGGTCGTTGGTGGCCCGGTCGTTGATGGTCCAGTCTGGCGTGTCCGCCGTCCGGCGATACACGGTGCGCAGGGTGACGGGCTGAGCAAGCGCGTCGTTGTAGATCCGGCGGGTGATCTGCAGATCCCGACCGTCACTCAAGGGCTCAATCGTCATGGAGTAGTCCATGTTCGAGGCGCCCGTCGTCATGATGACCAGCTGGTCGCCGTAGAGCGTCGCACGTGTCGACAACGCGCGATCAACGCCACCCGGATCCGTGCGCGCCTGTCCGTCGGCGTCAAAGGTCACCTGTGGTCCGAGTGACGAGGAGATGGTGACACGACGGTCGTTCCGGTCAATCGCCAGGTCCGTCGGGGGTTCGAGGCTGCTGATCAGTTCACGCCGAGTGCGCGCCCGGTTGTTCGAGGACACCGCGCGCAGTGCGGTATCGATGACACGCTGCGGATCATCACTTCGAGCCTGGTCCAGCTGGTAGGTGCCCGTCAGGCGCTGATACACACCGGAGCCGGGGATGCCGGGATACTGCGGATTCTGCCAGTCCCAGTTCACCCCATACGCCGTCGCAAGGCGATCGATATCGCGGCGAATGTTCGTCCAGGCGGTCCGGCCGTTTCTTGGCGCGGGGGTGCGGGTCAACGCGGCATCAGCGGCATGGGCGCGGCTGAGCAGGTCATCCATGTCGGTGCGTGTGGCCTCGCGTCGTGTGATGTGGTCACTCAAGTGGGTGCTCGCCTGCACGAGATCCTCCACGAGGTACGCCACGTCGCCGGCCTGGCGCGCACGATTGCCCAGCGCGCGACCACGCGGCGGCGCCCCATCAATCGTCCGCAGGAGGGACTCCGCATTGGTGCGGATCCTCGTGAGGATGACCTGAATCTGGCGGTCGGTCATTTGTGACCGCAGCTGATCCTGGTTCTGGTTCCGATTCTGCGCCTGCGCCTCGGACGACTCAGCGGCCGTCAGCGGCGCTGCGTACAACCCGAGCGCGAGCATGCTGGTGAGCACGACGGACGACGTGAGTCTTTTCATGTCGCCATCGTGGCACTTCAGCCACAGATGGCATGCACTGTTCAGCACACTGCCGTTATCGCACCGTAAAACGGGCGTCGCGGTGCGTGGTGTGTTTGCCGGCGGTAGTCGCCACCCGGAGCAGATACTCCCCTGCGACAAGTTGCCGCAGCGGGAGCTCGTACGGATGGTCCACACCGACCCCAGGCTGAAACTGCGCGGCTGGGATTATGCGGGTATTGCTCGCGACAACCTCGTCGGCGATGTTGAGTATCTCAGTGGTGACCGTCGCATCCACCGGCGTGCGGCCACCTTGGTGCACACGCAGCAACGCACCGACGCGATCGGTCGTGGCGAACGTGCGAACGGTCGTCGGGGCAAAGGGCAACACGGCGCTCAACGCTTCGCGGCCACCAACCGGACGTCCCTCGGCGCGCCCCACGGCGAGCCCTGAGAGCGACAGGGGCTCCCGGGCGAAGTCGGGCACAACGACTGTCGTATACACGGAACCGCTCGACTCCGTCCCCACAGGTTGCGCGGCCACCCGGACGGCGTACCGACCAGGGCGCAGGACCAGTGGAATCGCCACCTCGGAGAGGGCGTCATCTTCAGTGCGACGAGGTGTTGTCGCCATCGTCAGCTGCTGCGTCAGGACCTCGCGACGTCCTTCGCCGTCGAACACCACGACGTTCAGGCCGTACTGGATGGGCGCGGCGCCGGTCTCCGGGGTCGGGAGCCCAAGGGTGAGCGCGAGCAGTTGCTCCCGGCGGCCGTTGACCGCGAGCGGAACTGCAGCGAGCGTCATGCGGATATCGCCACGCGGCAATGGACCAGCCAGTGCCCCCAGCAAACCTCCTGGCCGTTCGGTCTTTGATGGCACCACCAGCCGACCGTCCACCACGCGAGGCGTTGTGAATGACGTGCCCGACGGCGCGATGAGCACGTCGTGGCCGTTGACCTGCACGTCCAGCCAGCGGAGCTTTCCATCCATTGGAAAATCGCCACGGTACGCAAGCGTGTAGTACGAGGACAATTCTTCGAACATCGCAGGCACAACTCGGTCTGGCGCGTTGGTGCCGTGGATGACGCGGCCGCCGGTGTTGACGGCGACCTTCTGCAGCGCTTCGGGACCGAAGGGATTCGGCATGCTTGAGCCCTGTGTCTCGCGCACGGTAACCGCTCTCAGTCCATCGAGCGAATACGCGTAGACGGGCACGGGCGCCATAAAACCTCCGGCGCCGACCCGGGCCGCGCCGGCGGCCGCCGTCTCGTTGATTTGATTAGCCGCAAGGCTGACTGGCCGGCCAGGTTCGCCAGTCCAAATCATCAGGTCCTCCTGGTCCAGATCCACTGATCCAGGCCCGAGCGTCACCCACACCATCGCACGGCGATACCCGGGCATCTGGCGAAGAAAGTTGTTGGCGCGCTCGAGCACCCCCAACGAGAGTACCGGGACCATCGCCGGGTGAACAGGCCGTGGCGTAAAGGTCTTGATCGCCCTCCGCAGCGCCACGCGGTCGGACGTAAAATCCTGCGCCGGTGTGTTCGCTTGGGAAAACACGACCGCCGCCATGTCGCTGTGACCGAGTTGATCGACCACGGTATTGGCGATATCGATGGCCTTCACTCGTGTGTATCCGTCGTTGCCACGCGGATCTCCGGCCGCGAACACGTCGTCCATGACGATGAGGAAGAGCCGCGGTTGCTCCACGGTGTTCGACGCCACATCGGTTGCGGCTTCCGCGAACGCCCGCGGCAGCGGAGCGGCACGCCCAGTCACGCGCACTTCGTCAAACGCTTCGATCACCTGTTGCTTGCCACCGACCTTCACGACGAAGTCGTCAGCCGTCAGACCCGTGATGGGCTTGCGCGTGCGTTTGTCGAGCACAGTGAGTTCCAGGCGCATCAGATCCACACCGGCCGTGAATCGTGGCGGTTGCTGTGATGGGACGGGCTGTACTTGCGCCAACAACGTGAGACCGGCGGTCATCACGAGACACACAACGGCTGTGAACTTTTTCACACGCATTCCTCTGGCGGGCTGGCACGAAAATCTTATCGTGTGTGGTCGCAAAACGCTCTCAATTCCTGAGCAACATCGACGCGCTTGACAAGCGTGACCCGACGATGGGAGCGTCGTCCGAGGGATCACATGGACCGATATCCATCGATTAGGCGCCTGCGACAGTCGGGCGCGAGCGCGAGTCAGGGTGATTCCACACGGGCGGAGGGCCACATGACACTGGAGCAGTACTATCAGACACCCGAGACCTTGCTGCCGCAGGAGCTGATCTATGGCGCGGTGCGCGCGGCCGATGCGCCCTTTGTGCCCCACCAGCGAGTCGTGCTGCGCCTTGCGACCGCCCTGCAGGAACATGTCAACGAATTCAACGCAGGCGAGGTGTTTGTCGCGCCTGTCGACTGCGTGTTTGATCGGGACCGGGCACTTGTGCTGCAACCCGACATCGTGTTTGTGTCACAGCGCCGGCACGACATCGTGCGTGACCGCATCTACGGCGCTCCCGATCTCGCGATCGAGATCCTCTCGCCGAATCCACGAATCGGACGACTGGACGAACGCGTTCAGTGGTTCGCGCAGTACGGCGTCGAGGAAGTGTGGCTCTACAACCAGATCGAGGAGGAGCTGCACATGTTGACCTGTGCCGGCGGCGAGGTCAAGGCGCGACGCACGTTTGAGGCGGACGAACCGGTCCAGTCGATCGTGCTGCCGCAGTTTCGGTCCACGATGCGTTCCGTGCTCGGACGTTAGAGCCGGACCGCCGCGACCATCCGGCCTGTCTCGGCGCCTTCGGCCCGGTGTGAATAACACCGGTCGAGCGAGTCGGCCGTACACACCCCGGAGACGTGTATCGACGTGTCTGGAATGCCTGAGGCCTGGAGTTGGTCCGCGTTGGCCTTCCACAAGTCGAGCTTCCAGCGCTCGATACCGTCTTCGGTCATCCAGGCCGCGGCATCTGGCGTCATCGCGAGAAACGCGTTTCGTACGCGACCGTCCACCTGATAACAGCAGGCCCCGATGCTCGGGCCGATCGCAGCGACGAGATCTGCCGGCGGCACACCCAGCTCTTCGATTGCGGCGACCGTGGCCTGCGCGATGCCGGCGCACGATCCCTTCCAGCCTGCGTGAATGGCCGCAACCACGCGGTGCCGACGATCCGCGATCAGGATGGGCACACAGTCGGCTACACGCACGGAGACGACTCGCGCCGGGTCTGTCGAGATGATCGCGTCCGCCTCCAGGTCGTCTGGGGCCGCCTCACCAGGCCGGACGTGCACGATGACGCGACCGTGGACCTGGCGGACCCGGACCACGTCCCGTTCTGCCACGCCGAACAACGTCGCCAGCTTGGCGTAATCGCCGACGGGCTCGCGGCGGAATTCCAGCGATCGGCTTGAGAAGACATGCGTCGCCAGCGGCGCGAGGGCGGCGCTCTCCAACACATCCCCCACGGGCGACGCCCGCCACGACCACGCCGGATCGTTAACCACGGTAGTCAGATCCCGAAGGCCCCGGAACGCAGGGCGTTGGTACATCGCGCATAAATGCCACTGTACCCGACGTTTGCGAGGACATCGTGAGTGGCCAGGGGGTTGGCGCTTCGTTTGCCTTGAGAGGGGTGCCGGGATAGTCCGGCGGAGGCAACGATCATGACAGTGAAATTTGTTCCGAACGACAAAGGCACCCCTCCCGGGAAACTGGCGGATGCCGAACTGCACTTTTCCGGCGGGCCACTCGACGGGCTGCGGCTCGTGGGTTTTTCGGTCTGGGAGCGCAAGACCGGCGGCCGCAACGTCACGTTCCCCGCGCGCCAGTATTCACTCAATGGGGAGCGCCGCAGTTGGGCCCTGCTGCGCCCCATCACCGATGCCGCGGCCCAGACGCCGCTGCGCGACCTCATCCTCGAGGCCTACAAGGAGCACGAGATCCTCCTCGCGGAGGCGGTGTGAGTACTACGAAGTGACGCGGCGCGGCTGAATGGTCACTTCGGCGCGCAGGCTCTTGTCGAGTTCGGTGCGGAAGAAGGACTCCTTCATGCCGCCATCGATGATCTGCCACGGCA
>CAYRGW010000100.1:0-15544 GCA_964423815.1 uncultured Solibacteraceae bacterium
CCAGCGCGCCGCCCGACTCGGTCGACGCTGCCGCCCTCATCGCGCGAGCGATGAGGGCGGCGGCCGCGCCCGCAGTCTCACTAGCCGAGCGCGAGCCCGACACCCTCGATGCCGAGCTTGTGGAGGCATGGCAACGCGACGCGCGACCAGACGACGCGCCGCGCAATGGTGAGCCGTATCCGCTCGGCCGCTGGGTGTGGCTGATCGTGCTGGTGCTTGTGGGCGTGGAGACGTGGGTGCGCCGACAGCGACGACCGTCGCTGCCGGCGCACGACACACAGGAGGTGCCTGATGCGCGAGTGGCCTGAGTCCCGTGTCGTGGAGGACCTGCTCGCAAGAGTCACGCGCCTGCGACTGATGCAGTCGGTGGCCACAGGCCTGGCCGCTGGCCTCGCAGTCGGCGCGGCGGTCGTGCTCGTGGTGCTCCTGAACGGCGTCAGCATTCGCATCGCCATGTTGGTGGGACTCGGCATCGTGATGGCCGGCGGCGTGATCGCGTGGGCGCGCACGACGCTGACCGAGGCCGCCTCAGCCGCGGCCATTGAAGCGAACGCCCCGGCGTGCCGGAATGTGGTCGTCACGGCCGCAGCGCTCCTCAAGGATCCCGGGCACACACCCACACCAGTCTGCCGCGTCGTGATGTACGACGCCGCCAACCTCTCGCGCACGTTGCACCCGACGGCACTCCTGCCCTGGACTCGACCTGCAAGTCGTGTCGTGGTCGCCGCCGCAGTGTTCGCGGCCGTATTCCTCGTAAAGGTTCCCGGCGCGACCGACTGGCTGCCGTCGCTCGCCACCGAGGCGTCATCGGCGCCCGTCGTGTCACGTGTCCGCCTGATCGTCACGCCACCGGCCTATAGCGGACTGCAGACCGAGACACTCACGAACCCTGAGCGAGTGGCCGCACTCGCCGGCAGCCGTGTCGAAGTCGACATCAGCGGCGGCGGCGCGCGTATGGCTGTCGAAACAGCCGAGGGAACAACGATGGTCCCTCGCTCGGAGGCTGACGGCTTCACCACGTCACTCACCATCAATGCGGACGGCTTCATCGCGATCACGCCCTTTGATGACGCCGACGTCGCAGGACCACGCCGCCTGATCGGCATCACGTCCACCCCCGATCGTCCTCCCGTGCCGCGGGTCACGCTCCCAGGCAAGGACCTCTTCCTGCGCGAAGCCACCGCCGAACTGAAGGTCACCGTCGAGGCCAGCGACGACCTCGCACTTCGTTCGTTGCAGCTTGCGTATACAAAGGTCGCCGGGGTGGGTGAGTCCTTCACGTTCACGGAAGGGGAGACGCCCCTGACACTCACACGGACGTCGGGTCGCCAGTGGTCGGGCACCGGCACACTCAGCCTGACGACGTTGGGTCTTGAGGTAGGTGACATGGTCGTGTATCGCGCGGTGGCCGCGGATGCGCGCCCGGGTGCAAAACCCGTCGAGTCCGACGCATTTATTGTGGAGATCGTCTCGGCCAGCGAAGCGATGGCCGAAGGTTTTTCGATCGACGACACCACCGACAAGTACGCCCTCAGTCAACAAATGGTCATCGTCAAGACCGAGCGCCTGATTGCGAAGGTGGCCGCGCGTCCAGCACCCTCGGCCGATGCCATCCTCGAAGAAGCGTTGACGATCGCGGCGGAGCAGCGGTCGGTGCGTGCCGAACTTGTGTTCATGACCGGCGGTCACTTCGAGGACGAGTTCGTGGAAGCCGCGCACGAACATGAAATCACCGACGGCCGCATGGACAATTCCGGGCGCGCCGACCTGGGCCGGGCGATTCGGGAAATGAGCCGGGCTTCGTCGGAACTGACCGACGGCAGTCTGCAGGTCGCCCTTGAAGCCGAAAAGGCCGCCCTCGAGGCCATGCAGCGGGCGCTCTCCCGTCGTCGTTTTATTCTGCGTACGCTCACGCAGCGGGAGTCGATCGACGACACGCGACGACTCACGGGCACGTTGTCTGACCTTGCGCGGACCCGACGCGACGTCGCGGATCCCGAAGTATCGGCGGCCGTCCTTGCCCTGCGAAGCGGATTGGCACAGATCACCGACCGCGCAGCCAAAGCCGCATTAACCAGGCAGGATGCCGATGCGTTGACGACGGTCACGGCGCAGTTGCTCAAGGTCGCCGCCTCCGATCGTGCGGTCGTTGATATCGTGGCCGTGTTGTCGAGGGCCGGTGAGGCGATGGCGGCTGGACGAGAGCGGGACGCCCGGGTGGCGCTCGCGGACGCGGCCACCAGAATAACGACGCTCCTGCGAACGGCCGCGCCTGGCTCATCCGCTGGAGACGATCGTGAGGCACGGCGTCTCAAGGGTGCGCTGTCGGATGTGCAACGGCGCGGGGGAGGCCGATGATCCTCGAGCGGGTGTGTCGCATCGGTGCGATCCTCATCGCGGTCCTTGCGGTGGTCGATCCTGCCTGGGTCGTGGCCCGATCCGCGCGGTCCCGGGTCGTGATCACGCCCACAAGCGGTTCAAGCGCGGGCGACATCGAACGGGTGAAGGATGTCCTTGCCGGGGCCTTTCAAATCGAGAGTGGCACCTCGCCGACGACAGCGGTACGAGTGGTCGTGGGCCGCACCCCGCCGCACGAGCTCACAGACGGTCTCACCTTTGTTGTCGCACCGGAGTCGGCCACCGATGCTCCGGAAATCCGTGACGTGACAGTGGCCGACGAAACGTCCGTGAATGCCATTGGCCGCGTGACCGTCGATCTCGCGCTGCCCGAGTCCACTGACACGCGTGAGGTGGTTCTCGCGCTGATGGCCGACGACGTACCGCTCGACACGCAGACACGCGCGGTGCCGCCCGGCACGTCGACGCTCTCGACGGAGTTGAGTTTTGTGCCGGCCCGCCTGGGCCTGGCGAACCTGCGTGTGACCGCGCGTCTGGGGGATGGTCCTGTCGCCACCGCGGATGTGGCCACGGAGGTCACACGTCGGACATTGCGGGTGTTGTCGTATGAAGCGCGTCCGTCCTGGGCCGCGACGTTTGTCCGGAGAAGCCTCGAGGAAGATCCGCGCTTCGAAGTCGTCGTGAGGTCGATGACCTCGCGCGGCGTCGCTGCCGATGCCGGCGCGCCGCCTGCGACACTCGATCGTGCGGAGGAACTCGTCGACTTCGACCTCGTCATCGTCTCCACGCCTGAGGCGCTCGGAGATCGTGCGGCGGCGGCCCTGGAAGCCTACCTGCGGACGCGTGAGGGGGCCGTGGTGTTGCTGCCAGGCGAGACCGGATCCCCCGTCGCGGCGCGGTTGACCGGTGTGGCGAACTGGGCCGTGGACAGGCGGCCGGCCCTGGTCACAGTCGAAGGTGGCGGCGGTTCGTGGACGGCGAGTGAGTTCTTGTGGCCATCCACTCTGCCTGCCGGCGCCGAAGCGCTGTCCGGGTGCCTCAGCCCGAGTCGTTGTGCGGTGTGGCGTGTTCCCGTCGGCGGCGGCCGCGTGATCGTCAGCAGCGCGCTTGATGGTTGGCGTACCCGCGGTGCGGACGGCTCAACATTTGATGGGTTCTGGCGGTCCGTGGTGGGCGACGAGGCGTCGGCCACGCCGCGCCCGGTTGGGATTGTTCTGCCGGCCCGCTTGGTCACGCCCAACACGCGGGTCTCCGCCGTCGTCCACGTCATGCCTTCCGGGGCCGCAGGGACGAACCCCTCGGCCGAGTGGCAGAACACCGAAGGGCGCGTCGAGCCCGTACGTCTGTGGCCGTCGGGCGACGGCGGGTATCGCGCGGAGTTCCGTGCGCCGGACGTGCCCGGACGGTATCGACTTGTCGTGAAGACCGCGGACCCTGGGCCTTCCGAGGCGCGCGCGGAGTTCATGGTGGTCGAACCCGGGGAGATCCACTCGACACTCCCGGACAGTCTGGATCTGCTCTCAGCGTTTGTGTCCTCGCGCGGCGGCGCCGTCGTGCCGATGCACGAGTTGGACGATTTGCCGGCCCGGAGCTCTGCCGCACTTCCGTCACCCGCGTCGGATACCCCCTCCAATCCGATGCGCTCGCCGTTCTGGATCGTGCCGTTCGCCGGTCTGCTCGGCGTTGAGTGGTGGTCCCGTCGGCGCCGCGGCGCGCGATAACATACGCCCCGACTGTCGCCTTCGTTTCACCAGCCAACTACGACTTGACACCGTTGGCTACGACTTCTAACCTTCGACCACCATGCACTCACGCGAGCAGGTCAAGGCAATCACCGACAAAATTTTCAACATGGCCACCGCCGATGCGGTTGAGGTCAATTTCAGCTCGTCCGAGCGGTCAGGCACTCGTTTTGCCAACTCGTCGATCTCGGCCAACCTGGTGCAGTTCGACCAGCAGTTGACCGTCACGACGTACTTCGGATCGAAGTCCGCGAGCCAGTCCACACGAGACTTCACTGACGGCGCGCTCAAGGCGCTGGTCGCCGAGACGGAAGCCGAGGCCAAGGCCGGCCCCGATCGGCCGAACGCGCCGAACCTGCTGGGTGCGCAGACCTATATTCCTGTGGATGCGGCGTTGCCGGCCATGAAGGCGTTCGGCCCGGCCGAACGCGCGAAGATGGTGCGCACCAGCATCGACATCAGCAAGAAGATGGGCACCGTCGGGTCGGGCTACATCCCGAAGATGCATCAGGCCACCTGCCAGGCAAACTCGAAGGGGCTGTTTGCCTTCTACGAAGTGGCGGAGGCGAGTTTTATTCTGACGTGCCGCATGGCCGATGGCAGCGGATCGGGATGGGCCGGCACCACCGGCATCAAGGACCTGAGCATGATCGACCCGGTGGAAATCACCGAGGTCGCATCAAAGAAGGCGCTCGACAGCCGGAATGCCCGTGCCCTGGAACCGGGACGGTACACCGTGATTCTGGAACCACGCGCCAATGCGCGGTTCCTGTCGTTGATGACGGGCATTTTTGGTGGCGGCGGCGGCACGTTCATGCAGGGCAAAAAACCCGGCGACAAACTCTTCAGTGATCTGGTGACGCTCAAGAGCGACATCGGCAATCCGATCCTCCGTCAGTCCACGATTCTCGGCAACAACACACCCGCCGCGCCCGTGACGTGGCTCGAGAAGGGTGTGCTCCGCAGTCTGTCGGGTGGTCCGAACTCCACGAACCCCGGCGCCGGGATCAACCAGAGCCTCGTGATGGAAGGCTCGAATCTGAGCACGGCCGACATGATCAAACAGACCAAACGTGGTCTGCTCGTCACGTTCTTCTGGTACATCCGCGGCGTGGACAACGACACGTTGCTTAATACCGGCATGACACGTGACGGCCTGTTCCTCATCGAGAACGGCGAGATCACGATGCCCGTGCAGAACTTCCGGTGGAACATGTCGCCACTGGTCGGCTACAACAACATTTCGCTCGTCGGCAAACCGGTGCCGATGCATATGGGTGAGTCGTACGACGGCGGCAACTCCGCGCTCGTGCCGCCCGTCCGGATGGAAGACTTCTACATGACGTCGGTCTCACCGGCCGTTTAACTCAGGAAAGTAATCATGAATTTCACTCGCAGAAACTTCATCAAGACGGTCGGGGCCTCGGGCCTGGTGCTGGCCTCGCACGATCTGGTCTCCGACCTGATGGCGCAGACGCCGGCCGGCAACCCCCTGCAGTCCAAGTTCAAGGGACTGGCGGATCAGGTGCTCGCGCAGGCGAAGGCCGCCGGCTGCACCTATGCCGACATCCGGTTCACACGTTCAGCCTCGATGAACATCAACGCCAACGGCAACAGTGGACGTGGTGGCCAGTTGGCCGGCGCGTTTGGCGGCCGGGGCGGTGGTGGCGGCCGCGGTGGCGGTGGAGGTGGCCGCGGCGGCGGTGGGAATTTTGGAGGGCCGCAGGGCTTCGCCGCATTCGGCAACGGCGCCGGCCCACGTGGGGCGGCCGGCTTCGGTGTCCGTGTCATTCACAGCGGCGTCTTGGGTTTCTCTTCCAGCCCGATCGTGACCGAAGACGAAATCAAGCGCGTCACGGCGGTGGCCATCGACGTCGCCAGGGCCAGCGCGGTGGCCAAGACCTTTGACGTGCAGCTCGCACCGGTGCCGGCGTTTACCGCGCACTGGAAATCGCCGATGCGCAAGGATCCGACGACGGTGCCCCAGTCCGACATGCAGAACTACGTGCAGCGGGTGGTGGACCTGGTGATGAAGGTCCCCAACGTGGTGTCGGTCAACTCCAGCGTGAACATGGGGTACGACTGGCGTTATTTCGCCTCGTCGGAAGGGTCGTACATCGAACAGGAGATCTACGACACGCAGCCGCAGTTCAATGTCACCGCCCGTGTGGGAGATGTGACGCGGTCGCGCCAGTTCACCGCCGTGCCCAAGACCGCAGGCTGGGAGACCGCCGAAGAGTCCGGCATGATCGAAAACGCGGAGCGCATCGCCAACGAAGCGGTGGAGTACTGCACCGCGAAACCGATTGGCATGGGCGTCAAGGATCTGATCCTGTCGCCGTCACATGCGATGCTGACGATTCACGAAATCATCGGTCACCCGACGGAACTCGATCGTGTGATGGGCTACGAGGCCAACTACGCCGGCACGAGCTTCATCAAGGTCGGCGACGTCGGCACGCTGAAGTTCGGGTCCAAGCTGTTCAACGTCACGGCCGACCGCAACATGCCCGGCGCGATGGGCACGGTCGGGTACGACGATGACGGCGTGAAGACGCAGAGCTGGCCGATTGTGCGCGACGGCATCCTGGTGGGACTGCAGACCAACCGCGAAACGGCGCACTACATGGGCGAGAAGGAAAGCCGTGGCTGCACGGGCGCGCTGTCCTGGCGCGACTACCCGTTCCTTCGCATGCCGAACGTGCACGTCGACTACGACCCCAAGGGGCCGTCGCTCGAGGAGATCATCGCCGACACCAAGGACGGCGTCATGATCGATGGACGCGGCAGCTACTCGATCGACCAGCAGCGCTACAACGGCCAGTTCGGCGGCAACGCGTTCTGGGAAGTCAAAAACGGCAAGATCACCCGCATGGCCACCAATGTGACCTACCAGGCGATCACCACCGACTTCTGGGGCAACCTCGACGCGGTCGGCAACGAGTCTACGTGGCAGATGTTCGGCACCGGCGGCGACGCCAAGGGCCAGCCGACGCAGACCAACTCGATCTCGCACGGCTCACCCTGGATGCGCATCAGCAAAATTCTGGTGGGAGCGGCGTTCTCGTAAGAGCTTTTTACAGTAGACATGCAGACATGTAGAAGAAAGATTTTTTAAAAAAACCTACATGTCTACATGTCTACTGTGATCCTGAGTTGATCAGCGACACGCGTCGCGCACGCAGCCGCGCAGCCAGCGATGCGCGGGGTCGCCGTCCATCCGTGGATGCCACAGCAGTGACACGGTGAACGCCGGGATGCCGAGCGGGAGCGCGAACGTGTACATCCCGTCGCGCAGGTTGCCCGTGTGCCGCTCGGGCACCGTCGCGACCAGATCGGACGCCCGGGCCAGTGCCAGGGCGGCCGAAAAGCCGCCGACGGTCGCGATGACGCGGCGTTCCAGTGTCAGGGTGAGCAACGCGGCGTCGATGGGACTTGTGTCGGTGTCCCGGCGCAGGATCTGGACGTGCTCGGCTGACGCATAACGGGCCGCCGTGACCTTGCCCTTACACAGCGGGTGCCTGGTCCGCACGACGCCCACGTAGCGGTCCTTGAACAACGGCAGCGCGCGCACCTCCGGGCCGATCCGCCCGTCGATAACACCGGTTTCCAGATCGATGGAGCCCTCGCGCAGTGGCCCGCTGTCTTTTTCAAGTTTGTGTACAAACCGCACCCTGACGCCCGGCGCCTCCTTGCGGACCCGCGTCAGCAGGGCCGCGCCGAAGTTCTCCACAAATCCCTCGCTCGCGCGCACGGTGAACGTGCGCTCGAGCCGGGTGAGATCCAGCGCGTCAGCGGGGCGCAAGACGGTTTCCGCCTCATGCACGAGCTGACCCACGCGGTCGCGCAGCTCGAGTGCGCGCGGTGATGGCACCAGTCCGCGGCCGGCTCTGACCAGCAGCGGATCACCGGTCGTCTGCCGGAGTCGCGCCAGGGCCCGACTCATCGCAGAAGGGCTGAGTCGCAGCCGGCGTGCCGCCCGGGCCACGCTGCCTTCGGCCAGCAGCACATCAAGGGTGAACAACAAGTTGAGGTCGGGTCTGGGCATGGTGTCCTTGCAGCACAGTCTGCCGTGACATGGCGTCAAACGCACGAATAAAGTGCAACTGCTGCGTCTTCCGCTATTCCACATCGCCTTCTAGGCTTGGCGCATGTCGAATCGATCCCTCGCGGTGGCCAGTCTCTCGCTCTCGATGCTGATGCCCTCGCTGGACACCAGCATCACGACGGCGGCGCTGCCGGTACTGGCCCCGGCCTTCCACGCATCCTTCCAGGACGTCCGGTGGATTGTCCTTACGTCCCTGCTCGCGACGACGACGCTCATCGTCGGGGCCGGACGGCTGGGGGACATCCTTGGACGGCGGAGGCTGATGCTGACCGGGATCGCCGTGTTCACCGTGGCGTCGTTGTTGAGCAGTCTCGCCCCAACACTGGCGGTGTTGCTGGTGGCGCGTGCAGCCCAGGGTCTGGGCGCCGCCATCATGATGGCCCTGGCGGTGGCGTTTGTCGGCGAGACCGTGCCGAAGGCACGAGCCGGCCGCGTCATGGGACTGCTCGGCACGATGTCCGCGATCGGGACCACGTGCGGCCCGTCGATCGGCGGACTGTTGATCGCCGGTGTCGGCTGGCGCGCGATCTTTCTGGTCAACGTTCTTCTGGGCGTGGTGACGCTGGCAGTCGCGGTCCGCCATCTGCCCGCACCTGTCATCGCGGAGAGAACCCCTGTGATTCGACTGGGGTTGTTGCGCGATTCCACCCTTCGCGCAGGGCTGGCGATGAGCAGCCTGGTGTCGACCGTGATGATGGCGACGCTGGTTGTTGGGCCGTTTTACCTCTCCCGCGCACTCGGGCTGGCGGCCGCCACTGTCGGGTTCGCCTTGTCGACAGGTCCACTGGTCTCCGCATTGACGGGTGTGCCTGCAGGGCACCTCGTCGACCGGGTCGGCACGTCTCGCATGATCCTCATCGGCCTGACCGCGATTGCCTCTGGCGCGTTTGTGGTCTCCCTGCTGCCGGCAAGTGTCGGCGTCCTGGGGTATCTCGCGCCACTTGTGGTCATGACTGCCGGCCACGCGGTGTTCCAGGCGGCCAACAACACCCGGCTGATGACGGGTGTTGATTCCGACCGTCGAGGGACGGTGGGTGGGCTGCTCGGCCTGTCGCGCAATCTTGGACTGATTCTTGGTGCCTCCGCCATGGGCGCCGTCTTCGCCTTCGGGGCCGCATCACCCGACATCACCACCGCCGCGCCCGCTGCCGTTGCCGCAGGGATGCGCTTCACATTCGGCATCGCCGCGATGCTGATGATCGGCGCGCTCGCGATCGCACCGAGGTAAACGTCATGTCCCACGCCTCCATCCTTCGTCGCCCCGACTGGCTCATACCCGCAGGATTGATTCTCCTGAGTGTCGTGCCGGCTGTGGCCGGCATGGCCCGACTCAGTTCGCTCGCAGCAGGTGCGGAGGTCACGGCCGAGAACGCCCGGTTCTTTTTAGCGCCGATGCCGGTGGTGCTGCACATTCTCGCCGTCGTGCCGTTCAGCATGTTCGGCGCATTCCAGTTCGCGCCGGCGTTCCGGCGTGCCAGGCGCGGTTGGCATCGCACCGCTGGCCGCGTGCTCGCGCCGCTTGGCCTGCTGGCCGCGCTCACCGGTCTGTGGATGGCGCACTTCTATCCGTGGCCGAAGGGCGACGGGGAAGTGCTCTACCTGCTCCGCCTGGTGTTTGGATCAGCGATGGCGCTGTCGATCGTCGTCTCGTTGGACGCCGTGCGTCGTCGTGACTTCGTCTCGCATGGCCACTGGATGATCCGCGCCTATGCGATCGGTATGGGTGCGGGGACACAAGTGGTGACCCATCTGCCGTATTTTGTGTTGGTGGGAACGCCCGATGAGGCCACCCGAGCGGTGCTCATGGGGGCGGGATGGCTGATCAACGTCCTCGTTGCTGAATGGGTCATTCAGAGGAGCCGCACGCTCGCAACGGGCCTTTACAGTAGGCATGCAGGCATGTAGGAAAGACGTTTTTTCTAAAAGAAAAAAATCTACATGTCTACATGTCTATTGTGAAACTCACGCTGTCATAGCGTAGACCACAACATTGACGCCGAACCTGGTGTTGTCTTCCTTGCGGAAACGTTTGTTGCGCCAGTCGTAGTCCCACTCGCAGCCGTAGTCCTTGTTGGAATACAGGACCCCGATGCGGTCCGTATGCACCACCGCGCGCAGGTAGTCGTGCACGAGATCGTCGCCCCAGCCGTTGAGTTCGTGCGAGGTTTGCGGCGGGCCATCAGGGAACTTGAAAAACGACGAGTACAACGCGTGGGTATTCGGCAATTTCGGCATCGCCGCTTCGGTCGCCACGTCGGCGTAGGTGCGGCGTATTTCTTCTTCGAACGACTTGGCGTAGAGCCCGTCGATGTCGTGGTTGCAGTCGTCAGAGAAGAGGAGACCGCCCGCCCGTGTGAAACGCGCGAGGTTGGCGCGCTCCCGTTCGTTGAACCGGACCAGTTTGTGACCGGTCATGAAGAGGAACGGGAAGGCGAAGAGTTCCTCCGAGTCCAGCGTGATGACCACTTCCTGGGCGTACACGGGAATGGTCGTGTATTCCACGAGGCTGTTGAGGATGTTGGCCGCGACCTTGGGGTTGTAGTCCCAGTCGCCCGAGTCGTAGCGCACACGCGCAAATACAAACTCCGAACTGCGGGGTCCGGTGATGCGGGGCGCGGCCTGCGCCTGCTGCGACATGCCGACGATTGTACATGGGGCGGATCGGGGATAATGCGCCAAGGCCATGGCGATGCCCAGTGATCCACAGGCGCTTGATGAGGTGATCGTGATGTCGCGCGACGAAACGCGCATTACGACCGATGGTCGTGTGTTGGCCGAGGCCAGGGAGCGGTTCCAGCGCTCCGGGGCCGTGGTGTTGCGAGGGTTTCTGGCGCCGTCGTTGCTCGCGGCGGTGCAGAAACAGATCGCGCCGGGCGACTTCAAAACCAAAGTGCATCCGGCCTCCGGCGTGGAAGAAGTCCTGGGACGCAAAGAGGCCACGTGGCTCTTCAGGTTCCTGCTGACCACGCGCGATTTGTTGGGGGCCGTCACGACGATCACCGGCGCGTCCCCCCTGACCAGAGCCGAGGTCCGCATCTATCGCCTCGTGCCCGGCACCGGCCATCAGCACGACTGGCACAACGACATGTCCGATGACCGGCGGCTCGGGTTGAGCGTCAACCTCTCCCAGGGGGTATTCGAGGGGGGCAACCTGCAGATTCGGCATCCCGACGAGGAAGTGTTACTCAGTGACATCCGGAACACCGGGCCCGGCGACGCGGTCATCTTCGGGATCGGGGCCCACCTGGAACACCGGGTGCTCGAGGTGACCGGCACCGAACCGCGTGTGGCACTGGCAGGATGGTTTACGACCTGACCGATAGTAGAATCGGGAACATGACACATTTCTCTCTGCTTCGTCGTGGCGTGATCTCTGCGGTGGTTCTTGGTCTGGCCCTGGTGGCCGTGCCCGAGGCCCAGCAGCAGCGCGCCAGTCCTCACGAAACCGTGACTGCCACCATCGGCGGCGCCAAGGTCAGCATCACCTATGGCCGGCCGTACATGAAGGGCCGCGCCATTTTTGGCGGCCTCGTTCCCTGGGATCGCGTCTGGCGCACCGGCGCCGATGAGGCGACCACGTTGACCACCGACAAGATGTTGATGTTTGGCAACCTGCACGTCAGCGCCGGATCGGTGACGCTCTGGACGCTGCCGACCGAGAAGGGCGCCTGGAAGTTTGTCATCAACAAGGAAACCGGCCAGTGGGGCACCGCCTACAAGGCCGAAAACGACCTCGGTCGTGTGGACATGAAGACCGAAACGCTCGAGACGGCCGTCGAACAGTTCACCATCGCGATCGAACCCGTCGGCAACGGCGGCCAGATCGTCATGATGTGGGACAAGACGAAGATGATCGTGCCCTTCAGCGCGATGTAGGACTTCGGAACCCCGGGACTCCGGGACTTCGAGAAAGGGGCGGTTCCTGTTAACCAGGGGCCGCCCCTTTCGTTTTAGCTGTCAGAGGAGTTCGTATGAATCTGACAGTGAAACGGGTTGTGGCGGGTGTGGTGGTGGGTGTGGCGGCGTTGGTCGGCCCCGCCGTGTGGCAGGTGCAAGTGCAGGCGCAGACCCGCCCGGTCCCCAGCGTGACGACCAGCATCGACCAGCAGTCCGCCGAGCAGGTCCGCACCGAGTTCCGCCAGGTCCTGCGCCAGTTTCCCCCTGCGCTGGGGCGTGTGCTCGTGCTTGACCCGAGCCTCCTGACCAACCGGGGCTACCTGGAGGCGTATCCCGGCCTCCTCCAATACCTCTCCTCCCATCCGGAAATCGCCCGGGACCCGATGTACTACCTCCGGGACTTTGTGGACTCCGCCTATTCGTTTGAGCGGACACCTGTGGACCCGGCCGTCCAGCTGCGCCGCGATGCGGTCAACGTGTGGCGGAACACCTTCGAGTCGATGCTGATCTTCGGAGGATTCACCCTCTTTGCCCTGGCCATCGGTTGGGTCATCAAATACATCGTGGACCATCGTCGCTGGTTGCGCACCTCCAGGACGCAGTCCGAAGTGCACGCCAAGTTGCTCGAACGGATGACGTCGAACGAAGACCTCAAGACCTACATGGAATCCGAGGCGGGACAACGGTTCCTGCAGGCGGCACCGCTGGCGCTTGAATCCGCCAATCAGCAGTCGATGGGTGCCCCGTTCAGCCGCATCCTCTGGTCCGTGCAGGTCGGCGTCGTCATGATCGCGCTCGGCATCGGGTTCATGTTCGTCAAACGTGGCCTTGATCCTGAAGTGCAGCAGATGATCGGGGCCTGGGGCACGCTGGCCATCGCCCTGGGTGTAGGTTTTGCGATCTCCGCGGCCGCTTCTTACGTCATCTCTTCCAGACTAGGATTGCTGGACCAGAAACGCTGATGACGATTCGAGACACCATCGTTCGCGACCGAGCACTGGATGTTGCCCAGGCTGAACCGGACGTAGCCCTCCAGATGGACGAGGATGCCTTCCGGGGGTTCTACGAGCGGACGTCGCGCATGTTGTGGGCGTATCTGGCGCGCCTGACGGGAGACCGTCAGGCCGCCGACGACCTGCTGCAGGAGTGTTATTACCGCCTGCTGCGGGCCAACGTCACCCTCGACTCCGAATCCCATCGTCGGCACTACCTCTTCCGGATCGCGACCAATCTGGTGCACGACGGCCATCGGCGGCGGAAGACACATCCGACCGAACTGGGTGGGGATGTGGCGGACCTGGCGGCCAACGTGCACGACCATGCGGCCGGCACTGAGCGCCGCGTGGAGGTGGGGCAGGCGCTCGAGAGGCTGAAGCCCAAAGAGCGCGCGATGCTCTGGCTCGCGTACGCGCAGGGCGCGTCACACGAAGAAATTGCCGGTGTGGTTGGCGTGCGCAGGGGCAGCGTGAAGGTGCTGCTGAGCCGCGCGCGTCGCAAACTGGCGGAGGCGCTGTCATGACGCGGCCGTCGGATCTGTCCTGTGTGCATGAACGCGATGTGCTTGATCTCGTCGCGATCGGCCAGTGGCCGTCCCGCGCGGACGAGACGCTGCGCGCGCATGTGGCCGCGTGTGCGAGTTGTTCGGAGGTTGCGGCGGTGGCCGCCGCCGTGCGTGAGTGGGCCGACGAGACGGATGCCCACGAGCCCGTGAAGGTCCCCGACGCCTCCGTGGTCTGGTATCGCGCGCAGGTCCGCGCCAGGGAAGAGGCTACACGGCGCGCCTCACGGCCGGTGCTCGTGGCGCAACTTGTCGCCCTCGTGGCGATTGTGTGTGCCGCCGTGTGGATTGGGCCTGAACTGAGCCTGTCGCTCTCGATGCCGGAAATGCCGGTGATGCCGGACCTGTCCGGCTGGTGGCCCACGTTGCCCAGCCAGGAACAGTTTGGCTGGCTCGGCTGGGCCGCCGTGGCCGCCGTAGGCGCATCAATCCTGCTCGGATCCATCGCCCTGCTCCTCACCGCCGACAAATAGCCGGGGGCTCCATCCTCCATCCCCCCACCCTCCATCCCCCATAACACTCTGTTAGACTAGAGTCCTCTCCCTGCTCGCCCGGGTTCCCCGGCGCTGAGTGATTCCCTCGAATAAGTTGATGGAAGTCCTTAGGGAAGTCAGGATCAGTTCGTGCCTTTTACTGCGTTAAAACTCCACCCGAGCCTTTTGAAGGCGATCAAGGAACTGGGCTTTGCCCGTCCGACCGCCATCCAGGCCGATTCCATTCCTCCCGCGCTGGAGGGCCGTGACGTCCTCGCGTGCGCCATGACCGGCAGCGGCAAGACCGCGGCCTTTCTGCTTCCGCTGCTGCAGCATCTCATCGACGCGCCCCGTGGCACCACCAAGGCGCTGGTGCTCACGCCAACCCGTGAACTCGCCGCGCAGATCCTTGAAGACCTGCAGGACCTTGCCGTGCACACACCCGTGAGTGGCGCGATTGTCATTGGCGGCGTGGGCATGGGCCCGCAGGAACATGCGTTCCGTCGCGGCGTTGACGTGATCATCGCGACGCCCGGCCGCCTCATGGATCACATGCGACAGCAGTACGGCAAGTTGCCGAAGCTCGAATATCTCGTGCTCGACGAAGCCGACCGCATGCTCGACATGGGCTTCCTGCCGGAGATTCGCAAGATTCTCAAGCAGCTCCCTCCGCGCAAACAGACGTTGTTCTTCTCTGCGACGATGCCGCCGCCGATTGCGGAGTTGACGCGCGAGATGTTGAAGGACCCGGTCAAGATTGCCGTTGAGCGTCAGGCCGGACCCGCCGTGGGGATCACCCAGGCGGTGTATCCCGTCCCGCAGGAACTCAAGTCGATGTTGTTGCTGAAGTTGCTGCAGAGCGACGACATGGATGACACGCTTGTGTTCACGCGCACCAAACACCGCGCGAATCGCCTCGCGGACTTCCTCGTCAAGAACAAGATCAACGCCGACCGCATCCATGGCAACCGGTCGCAGTCGCAGCGCACTGCCGCGCTCTCGGCGTTCAAGGACGGTCGTGTGCAGGTGCTGGTCGCGACTGACATCGCCGCCCGCGGCATCGACATCTCGGCGCTGGGGCACGTGGTGAACTTCGACGTGCCGCTGGTCCCCGAGGACTACATCCACCGCGTCGGCCGTACGGCGCGTGCGGAAGCCACCGGTGACGCCTTTACGTTTGTGGCACCGGACGAGGAAAGTGATTTGCGCCGCATCGAGGCCGCGATCAAGAAGCGCCTGCCGCGCATCACGGTCCCGGACTTCGACTACGCCGCGAAGCCGCCCGCGCGTCTCGAGATTCCAATCGCCGACCGCATCAAGGACATTCGCGCCCGCAAACAGCAGGAGCGTGCGCGCGCGGCTGAGAAGGCCGCCCGTCGTGGTGGGGCCCCCGCCCCGTCCGCCGGTC
>CAYRGW010000101.1:0-15455 GCA_964423815.1 uncultured Solibacteraceae bacterium
AATTCCCCACTGCTGCCTCCCGTAGGAGTCTGGACCGTGTCTCAGTTCCAGTGTGTCCGTCCGCCCTCTCAGGCCGGATACCGATCGGAGCCTTGGTGAGCCGTTACCTCACCAACTAGCTAATCGGACGCGGGCCCCTCTCCAAGCGCCAGGTCTTGCGATCCCCGGCTTTGATCTCCGTGTATCCAAACACGGGATGTCATGCGGTATTAGCCCTCCTTTCGGAAGGTTGTCCCCCACTCTGAGGTAGGTCGCCCACGTGTTACTCACCCGTTTGCCACTCTACTAATGGATTGCTCCACTTTCGCGTTCGACTTGCATGTGTTAGGCACGCCGCCAGCGTTGATTCTGAGCCAGGATCAAACTCTCAAGTTAAATTCGCTCGCCCTTGCGCTTTCGCGCTCCGGCAGAACTGTCTAACCCAAGTCAGCCTGTTGAATTGGCTCTCGGATTGTCTATTGTCAAGTAAGGTGGTTCACTTCCACTCGCTGCTCGGCTCCGCTTGCGCTCGACCTCACAACTTGTTTTCGTGCCACCCGCTGATACTCGACGGGTTGTGTGCTTGCACGTTCTATCTAGTTTTCAAAGAACCGAGTCTTTTGTCTTCCGCCCCCCTGCGACAACGTTTGTCGTTAGGGGAACCTTCCAAGACTATCTCTCGCTTCCGAAGGTGTCAACTAAAAAATCGCGTTTCCGCGTTTTTTTTGTTGCCGGCCGCCTTTGGAATTTCTTCCGCCGACGCTCCGCCTGACCCGGGGTCTTCACCGCAAATTCAGTCCGCTAGGACCGAGGGGCTGCACTTTCCGAAAGGAAAGGCTGAAGGCTCGTTTCAGGCACCACCTGCGCTCTGCCAGAGTCTTACGTTCACTCCCCGGCAGCGCCATCAGTGACGCTCAAGACTTCTCAGTCTAGGTACGTACACGCGAGATGTCAACAGGTCGTTACACGTTTGGTGATCTTTTTCTCTTTGTGGCCTTTTTCCGGCCCAAAGTGCCCGACTTGCCCGCTTTCACCGCCTGCGACAATACCCAATCAAGGGAATCCCGTGCCTCACGCACCGCCACCAGAGGGTCGTTTCCCAGTTGCGGATACGGCTCGTTCCCCGTGGGCAGGCCGACAAGCTCTCCAATATCGATGCCGAGCCCCTTGGCCAGGCGCCCCAGCGAGTCCAGTGAAGGGCTTTTTTGTCCCCGCTCCACTTCACCAATGAACTTGTAGGTCAATCCGGCGCGCGCGCCGAGCTCTTCCTGACTCCAGCCACGCTGCGCGCGCAACTGGATCAGCCGATCGGCCACTCGTCGTCGCAGTTCATCCACGACGACGAGTATTCGAGTGACGATTGGTGTACAAAACCCTCTATCAGTCCCAGTACAGTGACACCTAACGGTGCTATTGTGCAGGAATGCCCGGGAGAGAGGTGCAACGGCTGCGGCTCACCGTCACGACGGAGTTCCCGCGACGCCGATCACCGTCACCGCACGGCGACCCACGCGAAGAACATGAGTCCCCTCGCTCGCAAACACACCGCGCGGATCCTCAACTTTCACCTCGTCGAGACGCACCGCCCCACCCTGCAACTTCTGCGTGGCCACAGAGTTCGACGCGGCGTTGCCCGTCTGCACCAGCACATGCGTCCAGCGTGTGCCGACCACAACGGTGAACTGCTCGAGGTCAGCCGCATTGATTTCGTTGCGTGTGAACCGCGCGTCGAAGCCTTCTGCAGCCGCACGTGCGGCATCCGCATCATGGAAGTCGGCGACGATGCGTTGCGCGAGCGCCATCTTGGCAGCCTTGGGATGTTCGTCGCCGGCAGCGACGCGCGCACGACGCGCATCCACCGCCTCGGCAGTGTCATCAGTCAGGAGCAGGTAGTACCGCCACATCAACTCGTCGCTGATGGACATCAACTTGCCGAACATCTCGCCCGGCGCCTCGGTCACGCCGACGTAGTTGCCCAGACTCTTGGACATCTTCTCGACGCCATCGAGCCCTTCCAGCAACGGCGTCGTCATCACCACCTGCGCCTCGAGGCCGTAGCCGGGCATCAGGTCGCGGCCAACGTTCAGGTTGAACAACTGATCGGTGCCACCCAACTCCACGTCCGCCTTGAGAAACACCGAGTCGTACGCCTGTGCGAGCGGGTACAGAAACTCGTGAATCGCGATCGGTTTCCCGGCGTCAAAGCGCTGCCGGAAGTCGCGACGTTCGATCATCTGCGCCACGTTGTACCGGGCGGCGAGGCGCACGAGGCCTTCAGCGCCGAGCGCCCCGAGCCATCGCTCGTTGAAGTCGACGACGGTCTTTTCACGGTCGAGAATCTTGAACACCTGCGTCTTGTACGTCTCGGCGTTGGCGGCAATGTCCTCACGCGTGAGTGGAGGCCGCGTCTTGGAGCGCCCGGTCGGATCGCCGATGAGTCCGGTGAAGTCCCCGATGACAAAGATCACCCGGTGCCCCAGATCCTGGAAGTGTTTCATCTTGCGCAGAAGCACGGTGTGTCCCAGATGCAGATCGGGCGCGGTCGGATCAAACCCGACCTTCACCGTCAGCGGCACGCCCGTCGTTGCGGCACGCTCGAGCTTGGCCTTGAGTTCGCCGGCCCGTACCACGTCGACGCACCCTTTGGTGAGGTACGCCAGCTGGTCTTCAATCGTCAGTGACATCTGCTTCATCCTTACTCCGACTCACTTTCACGCGTCTTTCAACGCCTCATTCAAATACGACGCGACGACCCTCGATGCGCCATCCACCCTGGATCACCGACTGCAACGCCAGCGGAAACACCCGATGTTCCTCGATAAGCATGCGTGCGCTCAGCGACTCCACGGAGTCATCGTCTTCCACCGGCACGGTGACCTGGGCGACGATCGGACCGGCGTCGAGTTCGGGGGTCACAAAATGTACGGTCACGCCGGTGACGCGCACGCCGTACTCCAGCGCCTGTCGCTGGGCGTCGACACCGGGAAACGCCGGGAGCAACGCCGGATGGACGTTCAGGACGGCGTGGGGAAAGGCCTCGCAAAAATCCGGTCCGAGGATCCGCATGAAACCGGCGAGACAGACCAGTGTCACCCCCCGCTCCCGGAGCGCTTTTACCAGCGCGTGATCGTAGGCCTCGCGGCCTGGGTAGTCACGATGGGCGAGGACCAGGGTCTCAAGGCCCGCCTGCCGCGCCCACTCAAGCCCCGGGGCATCGGCGCGGTTGGACACCACGACGCGTACGGTGGCGTGTACCTGGCCGCGGCCAATCGCACCGACGATCGCCTGCATGTTGCTGCCGCGACCAGAGATGAGGATGGCGATCGGGGTGGTTGCGTTCACTTGGGCACCAATTTTGCTGTGTAACGGGCCACTATGCCCAGACATTCTCGATCATCTCGTGTGCCGAGCGGGTTCCTGATTGTCGCCACGACCTCCGACAGGACCCCGATCTTCACGCTGCCGGCCCACTATCGCGCGGTGGAGCATCATCTGCGGGACGCCCTGACCGTGCATCGCCTGAAGCTGATTTCCTACTGTCTGATGGCCAATCACTGGCAGCTGGTCGTGGGTCCGACCGACCCGACTCGACTGGACCGCTGTCTGGAGCGGGTCACAGCTGCCCGTTGCTCTGGATGGTACGAGGGGTTGCGCCTCGATGTACATCCCCTGGTGACGGTTGGCGACTTGCTGCACGCGGCCCGGGCCGCCGAACGCCAGCCCCTGCGCAATGGGCTGGTGCGCCGGGCGCAGGACTGGCCCTGGGGCAGCCTGGCCGAACGTCTGCAGCCCACGGGGCGCCTGGAGCTGGTCGCAGCCCCGTTTTTGTCGTCTGCGGCCTGGGTGGACTTCGTCAATACGGCGCGTCCCGAGGACGAGCGGTCTCGTGGACTCTGGCCGACTACTCGACGACGCCCAGACGCCACGCAGGTTCGTCGGCGTGGTGCAGGCTGCTGAGAAGTGCATCGGCATGCTCCGCTGCGCAGACAAGCACCATGCCGACGCCCATGTTGAAGGCCCGGAACATCTCGTCGTCGGCGATGCCGCCTGCGCGCTGGAGCCAGGCGAAGAGTGGCGGGACGTCCCAGCTCGTGCGATCGACGTTGGGGCTGCGGCCTTCCGGCATCGTGCGTGGGAGATTCTCCGTCAGTCCCCCACCGGTGATGTGCGCCATGCCCTTGATCCAGCCCTTGTCGAGGAGCGGGGTGACCAGCTGCAGATAGGACCTGTGCGGCCGCAGCAGCGCGGTGCCGATCGACTCGCCCAACTCCGGGACCACGGTGTTCACCGTGAGGCCGAGGTGTTCAAACACGATCTGCCTGGCGAGCGAATACCCGTTGGTATGGAGCCCCGACGACGGCAGACCGATGAGCACGTCCCCGGCCACGATGGCACTTCCGTCGATGACCTTCGCCTTCGGCACGACACCGACGATGAAGCCGGCGACGTCGTATTCGCCATCAGCGTAGAAGCCGGGCATCTCGGCCGTTTCACCACCGAGCAACGCGCAGCCATTGGCCTTGCAGCCTTCAGCAACACCCTTGACGATCTGTTCGGCGACGTCCGGGGACAGCCGGCCGGTCGCCAGGTAGTCGAGAAAAAACAGCGGCCGCGCGCCCTGCACGAGGATGTCGTTCACGCAGTGATTGACCAGATCCACGCCGATCGAGTCATGCGTGCCGGTCATGAACGCCACCTTCAGCTTGGTGCCGACGCCGTCGGCCGATGCCACAAGCACGGGATCGGTCACACCGCCGTCGAGCGCGAACAGGCCGCCAAACGACCCGATGCCGGACAACACGCCCGGCGTATAGGTGGACTTCGCCATCTGCCTGATGCGACGCACCACTTCATTACCTGCGTCGATATCGACGCCCGACTGACGGTAATCCACCACGACTAGAACTCCAGCTTGTCTATGAGGGCCTGCGCCACGGCGCGTCTGGCCGAACCTTCCGGCGCCGCCCAGTATGCGCGACGAATCTCGACGAAGAACCGCTCCTCTTCGAAATCTTCCGACAACATGTCGAAGGCATCTCGCAGGACCTCGATCGCGCGGTCACGCGTCGCCCGCGACTCCAGGCCATCCAGAATCACCCCGGGATTGCGCAGCGCCACGTGCCCCACGGCCAGGGCCAGGGCGGCCCGCACGGGATCCACGGACGGCTCGGCGACATCCAGCAGGGACGACAGCGCGTTGGTCGAGCCTCGCGCCGCCAGCGCCGCGAGCGAAAATCCCGAACTGCGCAGCAACGTCTGATATTGCGTGTCGGACGCCGCGACAACGAGCGTGCGCGTCAGGTACTCCTCATGTGGACCACACGCGCCGGTGATGAGACAGGTCGCGGCGGCAATCGACGGCTGTGTGTCGCGCGGCGCGGACTTCTGCAGCGCGGCCAGCATCGGCAGCAGACTCTTGTCGCCAATCTTGCCAATCGCCGTGATCGCGTCGTCCTGCAGCGGACCGTCAAGCTTCGCGACTTCGGCGATGATCGGCGCGGCCCACACGGCTCGGTAGTCGCCCAGCGCCTCGATGACGGACCCGCGGAAATAGTCCTCGCCGCGGGTGATGAGCGGTGTCACGGCGGCGCGGACGGCCGGATCCTGATGTGCGGCTGCGAGTGCGCGCGTCAACGCGGGGCGCACAAATTCCGACTGTTCCTTGTCGAGCGCCTCGATCAGGATCGGATACACCTCGGCGACCGGATGGCGCTCAAACCACGCGTACACCACGGCACGGACCCGGTCGTTGGGGTCGGCAATGAGCGCGCGCATCGTGTCGGTGGCCGTGGCCTCACCAAAGCCGGCCAGCAGCACCAGGGCGCGGTACCTGACGTAGCCGTCCTTGTGGGATCGCGCCGCAGTCGCCAGCGCAGGGATTGCCTCGGCAGCGGGCGTTCGACGAACCACACGCGCGGCATTGGTGCGCGTTGGGAAATCAAACGACACCAGCTGGTCGATGGCGGTCGCGAGAGTCTGCGCGTCCGGCGCTGCCGACATCGGCACCACCAGGGTCAAAACGATGAGCGCCGCTGTCAGGTGTCTCATGTGGCCAACTTCAGTGCGAGCTGGAGGTATGCCGCCTGGTTTTGAGGGAAGGCCACCGGGTATTCGCCGGTGTAACACGACGTGCAGTACGACTTGCGCTGCGGGCCCACCGCAGCCAGGAGACCATCAATCGAGAGGTACCCGAGGCTGTCTGCCCCGATGTACTTCCGCACTTCCTCGAGGGTGTGTGTTGCGGCGATCAGCTCGGACCGCTGCGGCGTGTCCACGCCGTAAAAACAAGGAGAAATCGTGGGCGGGCAGCTGATGCGCATGTGCACTTCGGTCGCGCCCGCGGCACGCACCATCTTCACAATCTTGCGGCTCGTGGTGCCGCGCACGATCGAGTCGTCCACCAGCACCACGCGACGTCCCGCGAGAATGCTCTTGACGGGATTGAGCTTCACGCGCACACCAAAATGTCGAATCGACTGCTGCGGCTCGATGAAGGTGCGCCCGACGTAGTGATTCCGAATCAACCCCATCTGCAGAGGGATATCGGACGCCGAGGAAAAACCCGTCGCCGCGCAGACACCCGAGTCGGGAATCGGCACCACCACGTCGGCCTCGACCGGCTGCTCGGCCGCCAACTGGCGACCAAACGCGGTGCGGACCTCGTTGACACTTTCACCAAACACGTAGGAGTCCGGGCGCGCGAAGTACACATGCTCAAAAATGCAGTGCGCCTTGGCGGCGTTCGCAAACGGCTTGATCGACTCCACGCCGTCCTTGCTGATGATCAACACCTCACCGGGTTCGATGTCGCGCACCCAGGTGGCGTCAATCAGGTCCAGCGCGCACGTCTCGGAACAGACGATGTAGGCGTCACCGAGTCGGCCGAGCGTCAGCGGCCGGAACCCGTGCGGGTCACGCGCCGCGATGAGTTTGTCTTTGGTCAGCCACACCAGGGAAAAGGCGCCCTGCGCCTGGGAGATGGCTTCGACCAGCGCGGCGTCCGGCGTACCGGCCTTGGACCGCGCATAAAGATGCAGGAGGACTTCGGTGTCACTGGTCGTCTGGAAGATCGAGCCGGACTGCACAAGGGCGGTCCGGAGTTCGTCGGCGTTGACCAGGTTGCCGTTGTGACCGATGGCGATCTCGCCATGGGTGCAGTCAATCTGAATCGGCTGCGCGTTCTTCAGACCACTTTCGCCGGCCGTTGAATACCTGACGTGCCCGATGGCGCTGGTGCCGGCGAGTTTTTCAAGGATTCCTTCGTCGAAGGCATCGGCCACATATCCCATCGACTTGTGCAGGCGGAGGCGGTTGCCATCCGACGTGCTGATCCCGACACTCTCCTGCCCGCGATGTTGCAGCGCATACAGGCCGAGGTAGGTCAGATTGGCGGCTTCGGGATGGCCGAAGATGCCGAAGACGCCGCACTCTTCACGGAACTTGTCGTTCATTTCGCCCCACCACCAAACACACGGGCAAAGATGGCATCCACGTTGCGCAACTGCGCACCGAGGTCAAACGCTTCTTCAATCACGTCGGCCGGCAACACACGGGTGATGTCGGCATCGGCCAGCAACAGCGGCTTGAAGTCCACACGCTCGTTGAATGACCGCATCGCGTTGCGCTGCACCCAGGCATACGCATCTTCACGCGATACTCCGCGCCGCGCCAGCTCAAGCAGCACGCTGCCGGAGAACACCACGCCGCGCGACCGTTTCAGATTCTCCGCCATCCGATCGGGATACACGACCATGCCGGCGACCACACGCGTGAAGCGCCGCAACATGTGATCGAGGGCAATAAAACTGTCGGGCAGGATCACCCGCTCGACCGACGAGTGCGAGATGTCACGCTCGTGCCAGAGG
Source organism: uncultured Solibacteraceae bacterium (assembly GCA_964423815.1). Taxonomy (GTDB): domain Bacteria; phylum Acidobacteriota; class Vicinamibacteria; order Vicinamibacterales; family SCN-69-37; genus SYFT01. The sequence continues at coordinate 7,845 of CAYRGW010000101.1, forward strand.
GCCACGTTCTCCAGAGCGGCCATCGCGTTGCCGCGAATCAGCCGCGCGAGACCGACAATCTGTTCGCACGCAATGGGATTCCGTTTGTGCGGCATGGCCGACGAGCCCTTCTGGCCTTTGCCAAACGGCTCTTCAACTTCCCCGATTTCGGTTTTCTGCAGGCCGCGCACTTCGAGCGCAAACTTCTCGAGTGAGGCGGCGAGGATCGCCAGGGCGGTCAGCAACTCGGCGTGCCGGTCGCGCTGAATCACCTGCGACGACACAGGCGCCGGCGTCAGACCGAGGCGGGCGCACACGGCCGCCTCGATGGCCGGGTCCAGATGCGCAAACACACCGACCGCGCCGGACAACTTGCCGACCGACACCGCTTCACGCGCACGCACCACACGTTCGCGAGCGCGACCCACCTCTGCGTACCAGAGCGCCAGTTTGACGCCGAACGTCATCAACTCGGCGTGCACGCCATGCGTGCGTCCAATCATCGGCGTGTGTTTGTGTTCCTGCGCGCGCACGTTGATGGCCTCGGCAAGGGCATCAATACGCGTCAGCAGCAGGTCACACGCCGCGCGCATCTGCAGCGCCAGCGCCGTGTCGAGGACGTCAGACGACGTGAGGCCGAAGTGGAGCCAGCGGGCCGCCGGGCCGACCTTCTCGGCGACGGCCGTGGTGAACGCGATCACGTCGTGCTGGGTGACCTGCTCGATCTCTTCAATCCGGGCGATATCAAACGTCGCCTTGGCGCGCAACGTCTGCGCATCCTCGCGCGGCACCACGCCGGTCTCGGCCAACGCGTCGGTCGCGGCGAGTTCCACCTCGAGCCACGCATCGTAGCGGCGTTGTTCACTCCAGATGCCCCCCATCTCGGGATGGGTGTAACGCGGAATCATGCGGATGCTCCTGCTTTCATGGTCGACGGGCCGAGAACAAAATGTGACGCCTCCAGCACGGGCGTCTCTTCGGGACCCACCACACTTGCCGTGACCGCCCCGTCCTGAAACACATCACCGGCCACACGCAGGATGTCCTCCGCGCTCACCGATTCGATATTCGCCAGGATCTGGTCAAACGTCGTCTGCCGACCAAAACACATTTCCTGGCGCGCGAGATGCGACATGCGGCTCGACGTGTTTTCCAGGCCCAGCATCACGCTCCCCTTGAGGTGATCCTTGGCGCGACGCAGTTCGTCGGCGTCCACCGGGGTACTCCGCAGCGTGCGGAACTCTCCAAGCGTCAACGACACGACTTCTTCGACCTTGTCCGCCGCACACCCCGCGTAGACCGACAACATGCCGGTGTCGCTGTAGGTCGCGAGGTTGGAGAACACCGAATACGCCAGACCACGATCTTCACGGATGTGCTGGAAGAGGCGTGAACTGAGCGACCCGCCGAGGATGGTGTTGAGCACCAGCGCGGCATGGCGATCGACGTGCACCTGGCTCACGGTGGGTGTGCCGAGGCAGACGTGGCTCTGCTCGATGTCCTTCTGGCGATTCACTAACCCGGGCGTCACCCGCGGCGGCGCGGACACGTCGTTGTCGCGCGTGGGCTGCAGGGATTCAAACGCACGCGCGACGGCGTCGCGCAACACGTCATGGTCCAGGCGCCCTGCGGCCGCGACCACCAGGTTCGGGGCGACATATGTCTGCTGAAAAAACCGGCGCAACCGGTCGGACGAAAACGCCGAGACGGTTTCGGCCGTGCCCAGAATGGGTCGCCCGAGCGGGTGGTTCGCCCAGAACTGCTGCGCGAACATCTCGTGGACGAGGTCGTCGGGCGTGTCCTCGACCATCTTGATTTCTTCGAGGACCACGCCCTGTTCGCGCGCGACTTCCTCGGGCGCAAGCGCGGGCCGCAGCAACATGTCGCTCAGCAGGTCGAGGGCAATTGGCAGATGTTCGTCGAGCACCTTGATGTAGTACCCGGCGTACTCCTTCGAGGTGAATGCGTCGACCTGCCCGCCGATCGAATCAATTTGTTGTGCGAGGTCACGCGCCGAACGGGTGTGGGTGCCCTTGAAGAGCATGTGCTCCACAAAGTGCGCGATCCCGCTGTCGGCGTCCGACTCATGCCGTGATCCACGCGTCAGCCAGACGCCAATGGCAGCCGAGCGCACATGCGGAATGCTCTCCGTCACAAGCCGAAGGCCGGACGGAAGTGTCTCGGCCCTTACCACGGCGTCGAACCGGCGAATCCGTATAAGTTGTTCACTGTCTTGAAGTTACAGGAGTAAATCAAGTTCCGAATGATACCATGTTGATTGTCGTGGAACAAGGCTCCGCCGTCGAGATTCCCAAGGATTTTTCCGAGTGTGACCGCCCCGAGCTTGAGGCGGTGGCCGTCAGCCTTGGCCTGCCCGCGTTCCGGGGGCGGCAGATCTTTCAGTGGATTCACCAGCGGGATGTCGCCACCTTTGAGGCGATGACCGACCTGCCGGCCGCGGTTCGGGCCCGGCTGACCGCGACCGCCGTGGTCTCGGAACCAGCCCTGGAGACCAAGCAGGTGTCGTCGGACGGAACCACAAAGTTTCTCCTTCGCCTGGCTGATGGCCGCCGGATTGAGGCGGTCTATATCCCCGACACACCCAACCAGACTTTCTGCATCTCCACCCAGGTCGGGTGCGCGATGGCGTGTGGTTTCTGCCTCACCGGCAAGATGGGCCTCATCCGGAACCTGACGGCCGGCGAAATTTCCGGCCAGGTCCGGGTGCTCGCGCGGGAGACCGGGCTTCGCGACTCCGCCTTCAACATCGTGTTGATGGGCATGGGCGAACCGCTCCACAACTACGACGCCACGATGAAGGCGCTGCGGATCATTGCCGACGAACAGGGACTCGCCGTGGCGCCGCGGCGCGTGACGTTGTCCACGGTCGGCCTGGTGCCGGCCATCGAGCGCCTGGCGCTGGAGGAGATCATGCCGAACCTGGCGATCTCACTGCACGCGACCACCGACGAACAACGCAACGCGCTGGTGCCCATCAACAAGAAATACTCACTGGATCAGTTGATGGACGCCTGCCGCAACTTCCCGCTCCGGCGCCGCGGTCGCATCACGTTCGAGTACGTCCTTCTCAATGACGTGAATGACACGCCCGACGATGCGCGAAGGTTGGCGCGACTGCTCGACGGGATTCAGGGGAAGGTCAACCTGCTGCCGCTTAATGAAGCGCAGGGCATCCCGTTCACGCGCCCGTCAGACGAACGCGTCAACACATTCGCGCGCATCCTTGCTGACCACGGCGTGACCGTGTCGGTGCGCAAGAGCCGCGGCCGCGACATCCGCGCGGCCTGCGGACAGCTGCTGGTCGAGCGCGAAGCCCAGGTCGGCTAAAGAGCATTTTTACAGGGAGACACTGAGACACGGAGTTTTGAGGTTTTTTAAAAAACCCCCTGTGCCTCAGTGTCTCCCTGTGAATAATCCTGAGCTCTGAAGTTCGCGCGTTATTTTTTTGCGGCGAGGCGCGCGGCGGCGGCTTCGACCTTGGCTTCCAGCGACGCCTTGTAGGCGGTGACCTTTGCGGCCATCGCTGGATCACCGAGCGCGATCATCTGCGCGGCGAGCACACCGGCATTGGTCGCGCCGGGTTTGCCGATCGCGACGGTCGCCACGGGGACTCCGGGCGGCATCTGTACGGTCGAGAGCAGCGCGTCCATGCCCTTGAGCGCGGACGAATCGATCGGCACACCGACCACGGGCCTCGGCGTGTGTGCAGCGACGACGCCGGCCAGGTGCGCGGCCGCACCGGCGCCGACGATGAACACCTTCACGCCACGCGTGTGCGCGTCATCAATCAGGCGCAAGACCCGAGCGGGCGAGCGATGCGCGGACGCGACCGTCATCTCCCAGGTCAGGCCAAATTCGTTCAGCGCCACGCCCGCCGCCGACATCACGTCGGCGTCGGAATCTGAACCCATGAGAATCAATACATCAAGTGCCATGGTTAAAGATTAAATGCAGAAGGCTAAAGGTTAAAGAGTAAAGGCTAAAGGTTCGGAGCCATTGCCTTGCGGCCGATGTCGGTTCGGTAGTGCATTCCGTCAAACGAGATCTTCGCGACCGCCCCATACGCCTTGTGCATCGCCTCCGCATGGTCCACACCACGCCCCACCACGGTCAACACCCGCCCGCCGGCGGTGACGAGGCGTCCGTCCTTGATGGAGGTCCCGGCGTGAAACACGGTGACGTCAGGCCCAGCTGCTGCGTCCGCCCCAGTGATGACGTGCCCGGTCGTCGGCGAGGCGGGATAACCGGCAGCGGCCAGGACGACACCGACACAAGCGCCAGTGGCCTGCGGCACCTCGTGATCGCCGAGGTCCCCCCGGGCAGCCGCGAGCAGCACGTCCGTCAGGTTGCCTGACAACAACGGCCAGACCACCTGCGTCTCGGGGTCGCCAAACCGCACATTAAATTCGATGACCTTCGGACCGTCGGGCGTCAGCATGAGGCTGACGTACAAAAAGCCCCGATACCCACCGTCCGCGTCGAGTGCGTCGATCACCGGTTGCACGATGGTGCGCATGACCTCCGCTTCCAGGGCAGGCGTCATCAGCGGGCTGGGCGCAAACGCCCCCATGCCCCCGGTATTGGGTCCCTGGTCATCGTCAAACACCCGTTTGTGGTCCTGGGCGCTGCCCAGGGAAATCGCCCGGCGCCCGTCGGCCAAAATAAAAAAAGATACTTCCGGCCCGGTCAGGCACTCCTCAATAACGAGGGTTGCCCCGGCGTCCCCGAACTGGCGGTCCACAATCGCGGCGCGGACGGCCGCCTCGGCCTCCTCGCGGGTGCCGGCAATCACGACACCTTTGCCGCCGGCCAGGCCGTCAGCTTTGACCACCACGGGGAAACCAAAGGTGGGTCCGGCGACGGCGTCCAACGCGGTCTCCAGGGTATCGCACGACACAAATTTTGCGGTCGGAATCCCGGCCTCGGCCATCAGGTTTTTGGCAAAAACCTTCGATGTTTCGAGGGCGGCGGCCATTTTGACCGGCCCCACCACTGGGTGCCCCTTCGCCCGGAGCAGGTCGGCCAGACCGGCGTCGAGGGCCGCTTCCGGTCCCACGACCGTCAGGTCGATCTTCTCTTCAAGAACCAGGGCCAGCAGGGCCTCGGGATCGGTCACGCTGCCCGGCAGACACCGGGCCACCCGGGCCATTCCCGGGTTTCCAGGCACACACAGGACGTCCGTGACCCCGGGATCCTGGGCCAGCCGCCAGGCCATTGTGTGTTCCCGCCCCCCACTGCCGACAATGAGCAACCGCATGAACTGCCGATTCTACGTGATACCCTAACGTGTTGCCGCCCCCGCACGATTCGGGGCAGGCCAATAATCCAGTCGGGAAGGGGGTGTTCAGCTATGGCAGAAGTGAGAATCCAGGACGGCGAGTCCATTGAAAGTGCCCTGCGTCGCTTTAAACGAAAAGTGCAGCAGGAAGACATCATCAAGGACATCAAAAAGCACTCCTTTTACCTGAAGCCGGGCGACAAACGTCGCGTCAAGCAAGCACTCGCCCGCAAACGGTCCCGCAAGAAACAGCGCCGGGACGTCGAGTAGTGGAGCGGGGTTCCCGGCTTTTTGTGGACCGGGAACCCCTGACCCACTACACTACTGCTTGAAATTTCCCACGAACCACCGAGCCGGGTCAGGCCGAAGGCCAAACACGGGCGGGCAGAGGAGTTGGCATGCAGATCGAGGAGCGACAGGTAGGCGAGATCATGATTCTCGACCTCAAGGGCAAAATCACTCTCGGTGAGGGTGACGAGGTACTGAAGGACAAGATCAACTCGCTCATCCTCCAGAACAAAAAGCGTATTTTGCTGAACCTGGCCGATGTGCCCTACATCGACAGCGCAGGTCTCGGCGAAATCGTGCGCACGTACACCACGGTCAGCCGCCAGGGTGGCCAGCTCAAACTGGTGAACCTGACCAAGCGGATCACGGACCTCTTGATGATCACGAAACTGCTCACGGTGTTCGAAACGTTCGACGTCGAGCAGGACGCGCTCAAGAGTTTCTCGTAGACGGAACAATCGAGTCGACGCAACGAGTGTGTCGCGGGCACACTCGTTGCCTTCGAAACGTATGTCCGCCTTCACCCGTAACCGGGGTGTGGCCCTGTTGGTGTCACTGCGTCCCGCGCAGTGGACAAAGAATCTCATTCTGTTCGCGGGCCTCATCTTCGGCGAAAAGTTGCTCGATCCGTCGTCGGCGCTTGCCGCGGGCCTTGCGTTCGCGGTCTTCTGCGCCCTGTCGGGAGTGGTGTATCTCGTCAACGACATTCGTGACGTCGAGGCCGACCGTCAGCATCCGATCAAATCCCGGCGGCCCATCGCGGCCGGCCAACTCCCCATCTCCACCGCGTGGACGGCGGCGGCGATCCTTACCGGCGTGGCGCTGGCCGTCGCGTGGTGGCTCGACCGCGTGTTCTTCGGCGTCGCGCTCGCGTACCTGTCATTGCTGACGCTTTATTCGACCGCCCTCAAACACCACGCCATCCTCGACGTGCTCACCATCGCGGCCGGGTTTGTCCTGCGCGCGGTGGCGGGCGCGGTGGTCATCCACGTGGCCATCAGCCACTGGTTGCTCGTGCTCACCTTGCTGCTCGCGTTGTTCCTGGCGCTCAGCAAACGCCGCGCGGAGATGGTCACCCTCGTTGATGGTGGCAGCGGCCACCGTCGCAGCCTCGCCGATTACAGCCCCCAGTTGCTCGACCAGCTGATTACCATCGTGGCAGCCTCGACGCTCCTGGCCTACGCGTTCTACACGATCAGTCCAGAAACGGTCGCCAGATTTGGCACCGACCGTCTGTTGTTCACCCTGCCGTTCCCGTTGTACGGCCTATTCCGGTACCTCTTTCTTATTCACCAGCGCGAGGGCGGAGCCAATCCGTCCGAAACGTTGTTGCAGGATCGGCCGATACTTGCGTGTGTGGGCCTGTGGGCCCTGACCGTAGCCGTCCTGATTTACGGGCCGTGGCGCTGACGCCCGGCCAAAGGATCAAGGTGTGACGTTATGAGTGATATGCAAGTCAAGGCCGACGCCGTCGACGTCGAGGCCATCATGCGGCAGATTCGCGCACGCGTGCGGGAGAAGCGCGGCGTCGACTACACGGAAGGCGAAGTCCAGGAACTCGCGAAGGTGAAACTGGAACAGTTTCTGGATCCCAAGGGTGTGCGGTCGGATCTGGTCGAACAGTTCCGCCGGCGGCGTCCGGTCAGCGCCGCGCCGCCCAACTACGCGTTTGAGGACGACACGATCTACGCCACTCATCGCGGATTCCTCCGCACGATGCGACGGCTCCTCAATCCCCTGCTCAAGCTGTTGTTTAATCCCCAGCCGATTGCCGAAGCCCTGCACATCCAGTCCAAGGTCAACGCGGACTATCACGAGCGCTTCCGGCAGAGCCAGGAGATGGACACGCTCTATTACGAGCTCGCGCACAACCTCGCGCTCGAGGTCACCCGGCTCGGCATCGAGGTCCACAACCTGAAGATGCGCGCCGAATCACTCTCGAGCCGGATGGACTTCGACGAACGCCGCGGCCGCGCGCTTGAAAGCGTCGTCCAGTACCGTCCGCCGCAGCAGCGACAGTCACCGCCGCCCGCGCCACGGCCGCA
>CAYRGW010000102.1:0-10110 GCA_964423815.1 uncultured Solibacteraceae bacterium
TGGCTCGAGGCGCCGCCGTCACGGTCCGCGCGGGTGCGCCGGACCGCGTCGGCCTGCCGCGCCTCGCTGTCGGGGTCGAGCGCCAGTTGTTCGATGGTCGAGTGGTCGTCGGTGGCAAATTTGTTGACGCCGACCACGACCGACTCGCCGCTGTCGATGCGTTGCTGCGCGGCATACGCCGCGTCCTGAATCTGTCGCTGGATGTATCCCGCCTCAATGGCGGCGAGGGTGCCGCCTGCGGCGTCGATGGTGTCGATCAGCGCGCGCGCCTCCGTCTCGATTTCGTCGGTGCGTTGCTCGATGGCCCATGAGCCACCCACCGGGTCCACCGTATTGGCCACGCCCGTCTCAGCCGCAATCACCTGCTGGGTCCGCAGCGCCAGCCGCGCGGCGTCTTCGGTCGGCAAGGCGAGGGCTTCATCGCGGCCGTTGCAATGGAGCGACTGGGTGCCGCCGAGAATGGCGGCCAATGCCTGCAGGGCCACACGCACCACGTTGTTGTCGGGCTGTTGCGCGGTGAGGGTCGACCCGCCGGTCTGGGTGTGGAAACGCAGCTGCTGCGCGCGGGGATGGGTGACGCCAAAACGATCGCGCATGACACGCGCCCACAACCGCCGGGCGGCGCGGAACTTGGCGATCTCTTCGAGGAAGTCGTTGTGCGCCGCAAAAAAGAACGACAACCGCTGACCCAGTTGATTGGGATCGAGGCCGGCGCGCTGCGCCGCATCGACGTAGGCAATCGCATTGGCGATCGTGAAGCCCACTTCCTGCACCGCCGTCGACCCGGCCTCGCGGATGTGGTACCCGCTGATGGAGATCGTGTTCCAGTTGGGCAGTTCGTGTTCACACCACGCGAAGATGTCGGTGATGATTCGCATCGAGTCGCGTGGCGGGTAGATGTAGGTCCCGCGGGCGACGTATTCCTTTAGGATGTCGTTCTGGATGGTGCCCGAGAGTTGCGCCAGCGGCACACCCTGCCGCCGCGCCACCGCGACGTACAGCGCGAGCAGGATGATGGCCGTGGCGTTGATGGTCATCGACGTCGAGACGTTGCCCAGCGGGATGCCGTCAAACAAGACGGCCATGTCATCGATCGAATCGATCGCCACGCCGACACGTCCGACCTCCCCTGCCGACATGGCGTGATCGGAGTCGTAGCCCATCTGCGTGGGCAAATCGAAGGCGACGCTGAGGCCGCTGACGCCTTGCGCGAGCAGGTAGCGGTATCGGGCGTTGGATTCCGCAGCGGTGCCAAACCCCGCGTACTGCCGCATCGTCCAGAGCCGACCGCGATACATGGTGGGCTGGATGCCGCGTGTGTAGGGAAACACGCCTGGATAGGCCGATGTCATTGGAGGCCATTCTATATCCCCTGTCTGGTAGAATCCCCTCACAGTGAATGGAGGTGTCATGGACCCTGTGATGAATCAGATGGCGCGGGAACTGGCCGATGTCATCTCAGCCGTTGTGGCCGGGGACACCAGGGTCGAAGCGTGCCGCGAGAAGGCGCGCGCGGCAGGGTATGACATGCGCGTGGCGCTGGATGCCGCGATCACGTTTGTGCCGCTGGCGGGAGCCGGTCAGGCGGAGGGCACGGCCCTTGTGCCGGTGTCGGGCGTCAAGGTGCCGCCGACGCCGAAGGCACCGCTGGACATGACCGCCAACGATCGACGGTTCCTGAAGTCGCTCAGGATCTCCGCCGACGAAACCACTGAAAAAGAAGTCGAATAACGCGCCCGGCGTTATTGTGCCCGCGATTGATCGGCGACGGCCTGCGCCGCTCGCGCGGCCGCGTCGGCGTCACCCAGATAGTACCGGCGGATCGCCTTCAGCGACGCGTCGAGTTCATACACGAGCGGAATACCCGTCGGGATATTGAGGTCGGCCACTTCGACATCCGACAATCCATCGAGATATTTCACGAGCGCGCGCAGGCTGTTGCCATGCGCCGTGATGAGCACACGCTGGCCACTGGCGATGACCGGCGCGATGGTGTCGGTCCAGTACGGCAGGAATCGCGCGACGGTGTCCTTGAGTGATTCGGTCGCCGGACATTCCCCGGCTGCGAGATTCGCATACCGGCGGTCGTGCGACGGATGACGTTCGTCGTCGGGTGAGAGGGGGGGCGGCGGCACATCGTAGCTGCGTCGCCAGAGATGAGTCTGCGCCTCGCCGTGTTTGGCCGTGGTCTCCGCCTTGTTCAGGCCCTGCAGCGCGCCATAGTGACGTTCGTTCAGCCGCCAGCTGCGATGGACGGGCAACCAGAGCAGATCGAGATCGTCCTGCACGATCCACGACGTGCGGATCGCACGCGTCAACATCGACGTAAACGCCACGTCGAAGGTGTCGCCTGCGGCTTTCAGCAGACGCGCGGCCTCGTGCGCTTCGGCGTGGCCTTGCGGCGTGAGGTCCACATCGGTCCAGCCGGTGAACCGGTTTTCAAGATTCCAGGTGCTCTGGCCGTGGCGCAGGAGAACAACGCGATACATCAGGCGAGCCTCAGGGGCGCCAGCGCCTGACGTCCGCCAAAACGCGCCGATGCGCCGAGCGCTTCCTCGATCCGCAGCAACTGGTTGTATTTGGCCGTGCGGTCCGCGCGGCTTGCAGAGCCGGTCTTGATCTGGCCCGTGGCGGCGGCCACGGCCAGGTCGGCGATCGTCGCATCCTCTGTCTCGCCGGACCGATGGGACATCACACTCGTATAGCCGGCGCGCCGCGCGATGGACACCGCGTCGAGGGTTTCGGAGACCGTGCCAATCTGGTTGAGTTTCACCAGCAGCGAGTTGCCGATTTTTTCCGCGATGCCGCGGCGGAGAATGGCGGGGTTGGTCACAAAAATGTCGTCGCCGACCAGTTGCACCTGTGATCCCAGCGCCGACGTGAGTCGCGCCCATCCGGGCCAGTCGCCCTCGGCCAGGCCGTCTTCAATCGACGCGATCGGATACTGACGACACCAGTCTTCGTAGAGCGCGATCATGTCGTCGGAGGAGCGTTTGCCCTCACCGGACTTGCGCAGATCGTACGACTGCGACGGCTCGTCCCAGAACTCTGACGCCGCCACGTCGAGCGCCAGCACGAGATCGCGACCCGGGGTGTAACCGGCGCGATGGATGGCCTCCAGGCACAATTCCACCGCTTCAAGGTTGGACGCGAGGCTCGGCGCAAAGCCGCCCTCGTCGCCGACCCCGGTGGAGAGGCCGCGTGATTTCAGAATGGCGCGCAGGGCGTGAAACGTCTCGGTGCCCGCGCGCAGCGCTTCGGCAAACGTCGGCATGCCGACCGGCATCACCATGAATTCCTGAAAGTCGACGTTGGTGTCGGCGTGGGCGCCCCCGTTGAGGATGTTCATCATCGGGACCGGCAACAACACGCCGGCGCCGTCGACCGGCTCGTCCAGCAGTGTGACGAGGTGCTGATACAGCGGCACCTTGTGCCCCGCCGCCGCGGCATGAGCAACCGCCATCGAGACGCCGAGCATGGCGTTGGCACCCAGTTTGGCCTTGTTCGGCGTGCCATCCAGAGCCAGCAGCTGACCGTCGATGGCGCGCTGATCCGGCGCTTCACCACGAAGCGCCGAGGCAATTTCGTTGTTGACGTGTCCGACCGCGGTCAGGACACCCTTGCCGAGGTAGCGGCCCTTGTCGCCGTCGCGCAGCTCAAGCGCCTCGCGGGTCCCGGTTGAAGCTCCCGACGGCACCGCAGCACGCCCCCGTGCGCCCGTATCGAGGACGACATCAACTTCAACGGTGGGATTGCCCCGGGAATCGAGAATCTGGCGGCCGTGAATGGAGGCTATGCGCACCTGAGAAAATTACCCCAAAACCCCCTTGAATGAGAGAGGATTCCGGTTTGACTTGGTCCGGCCCGTGGCCTACGATGGGGCTCGGACGTTTCCTTCAGTCAGCCCGCCTATTTTTCAGAGGACGTGGGAGGCCGCATGCCCGGTTCCGCCGCGAGAGTGATCGCCTCGTTCACCGCGTTGTCGTCGACGTTTGGTGTGGCACACGTGTCGGCGCAATCGGTCCCGTCCCGCACCCCCGTCTCGGTCACCGTTGAAGCCTCGATGCGCTCGGGCAGGGTCGTGGGCCATGTGCGTGACGACCGTGGGCAAGTGGTGTCGGGCGTGGCGGTCACCGCCATTGGCACGATGCAGGAAATGGCCAAGACCGACGTCTCCGGGCAGTTCCAGCTCCACCTGGTGCCGGGCGACTACATTCTGCGCGCCTCGAGGGACGGGTATGTCTCACCGTATCGTGAGGCCGTCCGCATTCGTGCCGCAGCCCAGATCGAACGCAACATCACAATTACCCGGCAGTTGGGCCTCCCCGACCGGAAGGTGCTGCTGGCCGGCACCGGTATCGGTGCCGCCTCCGCCGATCCCCTGCCGGTAGAGTCGGTGGCACGACCCGCCTCCAAGAGCGACAGCCTGCAGGCGTGGTATCTCAGACATCTGCCACGCACCGTCCTGCGTGATGGTGTGGATCCACGCGGCACACGCACGGAGCCGAACTTCCGCGGCCGGACGTCGTTTCTCGACCGGGCCGTGGCCGAATCGGCACGCGCGGCCGCGAGCTTTTTTGTCGATACCGACTTCTCCGGTCAGGTCAACATGCTCACGACGTCGGCGTTTGACGCCACGGGTTGGGACGCACAACTGCCCAGAGGCGTGGCGTATCTGTCGGTGGGCGCACCGGTAGGCACACACGGCGATTGGCGCCTGCGCGGCGCGTTGTCCACGGGTGGTCTCGCCTCGTGGGTGGCCGTGGGTGAATACGAAGCCCGCGACGTGCAGAACCACGCGTTCAGGGCCGGCATGTCCTATGGCGCGCAGCGTTTCGCCGACTCGTCCAGCGCGGCCATTCTGACGTCCAGTGATGGCACCCGCACCGTCGCGAGTCTCTACGGATTTGATCGCTGGCGCGTGAATCCCGGCCTCGAGTTTGACTACGGCCTGCGCGCCGATCGGTACGACTACGTGACCGGGCGCAATTTCCTGAGCCCCCGCATCGGTGTGCGGGTGGGCGTCTGGACGCGCACGTTTGTGACCGCCTCCGCCTCCAGCGCCGTGATCGCGCCCGGGGTCGATGCGTTTCTTCCGCCACCCGCGTCTGGGCCCTGGCTGCCGCCCGATCGAACGTTTGCTTCGCTCGTCAGTGGTGCCGCGTTCACACCGGAACGTGTGCAACGTTACGAGGTCGGCGCCGAACGTGAGTGGGGCGCCATCGGACAGTCGCGCACACTGGCGGCGCGCTGGTTCCACGAACATACGCGCAATCAACTGACCACACTGTTTGGCCTCGATGCCGGTCGCGACGTCGGCCACTACTACGTGGCCAGCGCGGGCGATGTGACCTTGCAGGGCGTGAGTGTCCGGGCGTCCGGGTGGTTCACCTCCCGCGTCAAGGCCTCGGTCGACTATTCGCTGAGCCAGGCCACCTGGCAGTACGGCCCACAGGCGCTGGCCATCGCGGCCGTCATGCCCTCGGCCCTTCGGCCGCACCACGAGCGGCTGCACGACTTGACGAGCACACTGGATGCCCGCATTCCGGAATCCCAGACGACAATTTTTATCGCCTATCGTGTCAACAGCGCGTTCACCCGCGCGGACGCACTCGGCCTTGCGCCGATGTTCGATGGCCGGTTTGACGTGCAGGTCCGACAGGCCCTGCCGTTCCAGCCCATCGCCGGGGGCAAAGTCGAAGTGCTCGTCGCCATGAGCAACCTCTTCCGTGATCCCGCCAACGGCGGGGCATTCGGCGGCTCGTTCTACGACGAACTGCTGACCGTCCGCGCACCCCGTCGTGTGCTCGGCGGCGTCCAAGTCAGGTTCTGATACGATCCAACTCTTTGGATACCGCCTGGCGAAGTGCTTGGCTGGCTGATTTTTTGCCCGGGCACACCCTTTGCTCCATTTATCGCAGCGATGTTGAGTCCCACCCGTCCAGCCCATCCCATCATCCGGGTCGTCGTGCCAGTGGTCGTCGCGACCGGGTTGGTGGCGTTGGCGCTTGTGAACCTGGTCGTGGTGAAGAACTGGCAGGACAGGGCCGCCGTCGACGACGGCGTGTTGTGGGGGGAGGACCTGCGCGCTCTCGAGGTCAGCGCCGGGTCCACCGCGGCTGACGCGGGACTTCGTCGGGGCGATGTGCTGCAGGCCATCGGCAACGACGCCGTCATGACGACGGGAGATGTCGCCGCGCGGTTGAAGAACGTCGAGCCTGGGCAGGTGGTCACCTACACGGTGCAGCGTGACTCGGCCGACACGTTGCTGACCCTGCAGTTGGCCCGGGCGCCTGGGCCGCAGTTCGGGTTGTATTACCTGCTGGCCGCTGTCGGAATTTTCGGGCTGTTGGTTGGCGCGTCTGTGCGACTCCGTCGTCCGGCCGATTCAGCCACGATGCACTTCTTCTGGTTGACCGCCGCCTTTTTTGGCGTGCTCGCATTCACCTACACGGGTGAATTCACCAACACGGACTATTTTTTCTACTGGGCGGACGTGGTGGCCACGGTGATGTTGCCGCCTCTGTTCTTTCACTTCGCGCTGGTCTTTCCTGACCGCCCCAATCCGTGGGTGGCGACGCCAAGCGGACGGGCCGTGGTGCCACTTGTGTATGCGCCGGCCCTCGCCCTGGCACTCGCGCGTCTCGGCGCGATGCGCTGGCTGCCGTTTGATGCGATGGTCGTGCGCCTGCAGCAGATCGACACGATCGAGTTTGTGTATCTCTCGGCGTGCCTGCTGGGTGGCCTCGCCCTGATGATTCGTGCGCTCGGGCGGTTGCGGTCGGTGACCGCACGACGCCAGTTGCGCTGGATCGTGTGGGGATCCGGCCTTGGGGCGGTGCCATTTATTACCGCCTACGTGATCCCGTTTCTCGTCGGCATCACGATTCCGTACGCGCAATACACCGCCGTCTTGCTGGGCTTCATCCCCCTCGCGTTTGCGTCGGCGATCGTGCGGTATCGCCTGATGGACGTTGAGGTCATCATCAAACGCGCGCTGGTGGTGTCGGCCGTCGGTCTTGTGCTCGTGGTGATCTATCAGGGCACGCTGAAACTCGTGGGCTTGTTGTCGGGCCATGAAGAGACCAATCAGTTCTGGGCGCTGTTCGCGACGCTCGTCGTGGTGCTGGTCGCGCCATGGTTGTGGAATGCGATTCAGGGCGGCCTGGACCGTCTGTATTACCGCGATCGATACGACTATCGCCGCGCACTGGTGACGTTTGCGCGGGAACTCAACAGCGATCTTGATCTCGAACGTCTGAGCACCCGACTGGTCGAGCGGGTGCGTGACACGTTGGCCGTGGACCGGATTGCGCTGCTGCTCGCGCCGCCCGATGAACCGGCCGGCCGTTTTACCGCCGTGGCGTCCGGCGGCGTGGACGCCGATTCGATGCTGAGCATTTCGGCCGACTCCGGTCTTGGCGCGCGGCTGATGGCCGGTCAGACCGTCAGCATTGATGATCCGGTCCCGCTGCGGCGGCTGGTCGGTGATGAAGGTGTGACCTGGCGCGACGCCGGCTGGCATGCGTTTGTGCCCTGCGTGAGCAAAGAGGTGACCATCGGCGTGTTGGCCGTCGGCCGCCGTGCCCTGTCCGAGCCGCTGAGCAGCGAGGACATGGCGTTGCTCGGGGCCGTCGCCGGGCAGGCCGCCACCGCGCTCGAAAACGCGCGCCTCTACGGCCAGCTGCGTGTGAAGGCCGAGGAGATCGAGCGGCTGCGCCAGTTCGGCGACAGCGTGGTCGAGTCGCTCAGCGACGGCCTGTTTGTCATCGACCTCGACGATCGGGTGCTGCGGTGGAATCGCCGGCTGGAGCAGCTGTTCCAGTTTGATCGCACACGTGCGATCGGTCGTCGTCTCTCGGCGCTGTTTCCCGAGGATTTTGTGCAGACGCTGCTCGCGGCCCGTCAGGACCAGCCCGGTGGCGCGTCGTTGTTGCGCGTGCCCATGAACTCCGGTCCAGGTGAACTCGCGCGGCCCCTACTGGTCAACGCCGGTATCGCGCCGTTCCAGACGGCCGACGGCGTCAAAGCCGGCTGGATCGTCGTCATCGAGGACGTGACCGATCGCGCGAACCTCGAGGAGCAACTGCGACTGTCCGAAAAAATGGCGGCCGTCGGGTTGTTGGCGGCGGGTGTGGCGCATGAGGTCAACACACCACTGACCGGCATCTCGAGCTTTACGCAGATGTTGCTCGAACAGGCCGATCCTGCGGATCCCCGGACGCAGTTGCTCGAAAAGATCGAGCGCCAGACATTCCGCGCGGCCAAGATCGTCAACAGCCTGCTCAACCTCGCGCGACCGTCTGAAGGAGAGTCTGCACCGGTGGACGTCAACGTTGTCATCAACGATGTCCTGTCGCTGCTGGAACACCAGTTCAGAGGCAGCCGCATCCAGGTGCGCAGGGATTTGACGGCGAATGGCCACATACTTGGATTTGAGTACAAGCTGCAGCAGGTCTTTCTCAATTTATTCCTCAACGCGCGGGACGCGATGCCCAAGGGTGGGTGGTTGTCGGTGTCCACGCGCGTCAATGAAAACGGCCTGACCGTCGAAGTCGGCGACACCGGCGCAGGCATCCCGACGGAACACATCGCGCGTATTTATGATCCGTTCTTCACGACCAAGGCCGATGGCGCCGGCACAGGCCTCGGCTTGTCGGTCACCTACGGCATCGTGCAGGAACATGGCGGTTCGCTGACCTGTGAGAGTGCGGTCGGGCAGGGGACACGATTTATTCTGGTATTGCCGCTGGCGTACGCCGGTGGTGGGGAAGCAAAGGCGAACTGATGTCCGGAACTCCGGCACACATTCTCATCATTGACGACGAAGAAATCATTCGGGAGGCGCTCCACGCACTGCTGACGCGCGACGGGTGTGTCGTCAAGTCGGCCGCAACGGCGACCGAGGGCCTGGCCATGCTCGAGGACGAGGACTTCGACACGGTGTTGCTGGACCTGATGCTGCCCGATCGGAACGGACTCGATGTGCTCGAGGAAATCCGGCGTGCCGATGAGGATCTGCCGGTGGTGATGATTACGGCGTTCGGCACGATCGACACCGCCGTGCGTGCGACCAAACAAGGTGCCTTCCACTACTTCACGAAACCGTTCAAGAATGACGAAGTCCTGGTCGTGCTGCGCAACGCGATCGAACGCCGCCGGCTGCAGCGTGAAAATCTCGAACTGCGCAACCGCCTGAAGTCCGGCAGTCACCGCTTCGACCAGATCATCGGCGGCAGCGCGCGAATGAAAGCCGTGTATGACCTGATCGGCCGTGCGGCCCCGAGCCGGACGACGGTCCTCATTCAGGGAGAAAGTGGCACCGGCAAGGAACTGGTCGCACAGGCGTGCCACCGCCGGTCCGCCCGCGCGGACAAGGCGTTTGTGACGGTCAACTCGGGCAACCTCCCGCCGGACCTGCTCGAATCCAACCTGTTCGGACACGTGAAGGGTGCCTTTACCGGCGCGGTCGCGATGAAGAAGGGCCTGTTTGAGCTGGCCGATCGCGGGACCATTTTTTTTGACGAGATCGGCAACGTGCCGATGGAGACCCAGGCCAAACTCCTGCGTGTCATTCAGGAGCGAGAGTTCATGCGTCTGGGTGGTGTGGACACGATCAAGGTGGATGTCCGCATCATTGCGGCCACCAACGTCGATCTACGTCGCAGTGTGGCCGACGGCAAGTTCAGGGAGGACCTGTTCTACCGCCTGAATGTCATCCCGGTTCAACTGCCGCCGCTGCGTGATCGCAAGGAAGACATCCCGATTCTTGTGCAGCACTTCCTCGAGAAATACGGCGAGGAGAGTCGCAAGTCCGGCTGGTTTGTGACGCCGGAAGCAATGGACCTGCTGATGGCCTACGACTGGCCGGGCAACGTGCGCGAACTGGAGAACGTGATCGAGCGCGCGGTGGTGCTCGCGCCGAGCCGGGAAATTGGCGTGGAGCTGATTCCCGAGCAGGTCCGGTTCAACCGTGAGTTCCACGACTCGGAATTTGTGGTGCCGCCCGAGGGCATTCCGCTGCGGGAGGTCTTGTCCAACGCCGAGCGCAAATGGATCGAGTCCGCGCTCGAAGCGGCCGGTGGCGTGCAGAAAAAGGCCGCCGAACTG
>CAYRGW010000102.1:10120-15441 GCA_964423815.1 uncultured Solibacteraceae bacterium
CATCAAGCCGACGACGCTCAACGAGATGATCAAGCGGTACGACATCCGCCCGAAACGCCGCAAGGGCGACCCCGACGAAGAGATCGCCTAGCGGCGGGGCCGGCGGTCGCCGCTGCGGCCTTGCGGGCGGCGGTCGCGGTTGCCGCCGCCGGAGCGCTGCTGCGGTCTGCGATCACGATCGCGCTCCCGCTCACGTTCCGGTTCCGGCTCGCGCACGGTGGATGGCGCCTTGAGGCGCGTCATCATGCGTTCGTACTTGTGCAGGATGATGTCCCACCGGTAATTGGCATTCACGTAGGCCTGGCCCTGCCGACCCATCGCCGCCCGCAGCGCGCCGTCGCGAGTGAGCAGTTTGAGCGCCTCGATGAACTCCCACTTGTCCTCGTAGTAGAGGCCGGCATTGCTGCGGCGGCAATGATCGACCAGCACTTCCGACCGACCATTGGCGAGCACCGGCGTCCCGACCGCAAAGGCTTCCAGTGCGAGCAGCGACAGACTTTCGTGGGGCGACGGCACCACGACGACGGTAGCCGCCTCGAGTGCGTGGAGGCGTTCTTCATCGGGCAACGTCCCCGCGAAGCGCACATGCGGGTCATCAGGCAGCGGCATCAGTTTGACGCCCATCAGCATCAATGACGCGTCTCCGCCCTCGTGCAGGAACGCCTGGAAATATTCGAGCAGTTCCTCGCAGCCCTTGCCGGGATCAATACGGCCGCCGTACAGCGCAAACGGACCGTGCATCCGACGACGGCGCCTGAACGCGTTGGCGGGGCCTTCCAGATGGGCCGGCAGCGGTTCCATCGCGGTCGGCAGCACCGGCGCGACCGTCGGCATGTCATCACCACCGGCAAATCGGGACTCTGGCACGTCGACGCCACATCCGACGACGTCCTCGACGAGCGCGCGGAGATGGAAGCGGTCACTCACAAACCGCCGTTCGGCATCCGTGTTCCAGACGATACCCGCCGCGCCTGCAAAGACATCGTCGTAAATGCCGAGCCGGATGGCCGGTTCATCGTGTGCCGTCGGGACCAGCAGGCTCTTCGACGGCGCGATCTTGAGACCCAGCACGGTCGGCGCGTACAGATACGTGAAGAAGATCAGGATGTCGTAGTTCTGGTGATGGCGTTCCAGGTACTCCAGCAGGGAGGGCGACCACGGCCCCTGCTGTTTCAGCCATTCCATCTCGTCCTGGCGTGTATGCCGGTTATTGAAGATCCACTCGGAGTAGGCGTTGAACTCCGCCATGTCGCGTGTGCGGCTGGTGGCGAAACGCCGGACCGTGACGCCGCGGACGCGGTCGGCCCCCTCGGGATACACGTTTTCCCAGGTCGAATAGTCCTTGGCACACGTGGTCAGCACTTCCACAGAGTGCCGGTCGGCCAGCCGCTCGGCGACCAGACGGCAGTGATACTCGGCTCCGCCGAGGATCTCTGTTCCGTAACGCTGTACGACAAACGCAATTTTCACATCAACTCCGCCAAAAGGGATTGCAGCCGCGGTTCGAGGCGATCGCGCCCGAATGCCGTGACGCGTTGCCGCTGCCCCGCGAGAATCTGCTCACGCAGCGGCTGGTCATACACAAGCGCACCGAGCCATTCGGCGGCCAATTCGAGATCCTTCGGGGTGAAACACACCCCCGCGCCCGCGAGCGTTTCCGGCACCGCCGCTGCGCCATACGCGAGCACCGGCACGTCCATCGCCATCGCCTCCACCAGTGGAACACAGAAGCCTTCGTGTTCGCTCAGCGACACATACGCGTGCGCATGCCGGTAATAGGCGGCCAGTTCGTCCACCGGCACCGGTCCGGTGAACCAGAAGCGGTCCGGCAACATCTTGTACTCGGCGATCAGCGCCTGGATCGCGGCCGTGTACCGGGGGACCGCCTGGTCGTTGCCGACAAAGATGAAGCGGTACTGTGTATCCACGTACCGCTTGAAGTGTTCGGCCAGGCGGATGTGATCTTCAATCTTCTTGTTTGGCGCGATGCGCCCGACAAAAAGGATGTTGGCGAGTCCGTCCTTCAGCAGGACCTCAAGCGCGGGTACCGGCCGGGCGTTCCGCAGCCGGTCCGTATCGACGACGATCGGCAGCACGTCGGTGCGGGGAAACCCCATGTCCTCGAGTTCCTCGCGGTTGTACTCGGAGACACCCAGGGCCAGATCCGTCCGGTCCGCCAGTGTCTCCACCTGCTGCCGGCCGAGCGAGGCGAGTCGGCAGATGCCGGGATCAAACGGCGCAAAAAAATGCGCCGGCGTGACGTTGTGGTAGTGCAGCACCCGGGCGCCCGGCAGGGTGCCGAACGCCTGCGTCATCGGCGACGGAATGGCGTAGTGGAAGATCGTGACGTCCGCGCGCCGGGCCTCGGTGTCCACCCACGGAAGCACGTCACCGGCGAGACTCTCGTCGATCGACAGCGCAAACAACTCCGAGTCGTGTCCCCAGCTGCGCAGAATCCCGCGCATCACCAGCGCGTTGTCACCGACCGCGTCACCGCGATGCGCCGCCGGGACCCACTGGTGAATGATCACGCGCGATGCCCCAGCTCCGCGACAGGCGTGGCGGCGTCTTCCAGGGGCAACGCCTGAAACGCGGCGGGCCGACTCTGACGAATTTCTTCGAGTGTCTCGGCCAGCGCAAACTGTTTCCAGAAGTCGAACGCAATTTCCGGCATCGGACGACGAGGCGACGCGAGCACCTGGCGCACAAAACGCAGGAGGGTTCCGTCAAAGTCCCTCGCGAGCAGCCGATCCAATGCCGCATCCTGCGCGCCGAGCACGGAATCCACGAGTTGATGGTCGGCGACCAACGCATGCATCAACGCGGCGACCCGGTTGGGATCCTTGTGGTCGTACAACACGCCGCCACCATCCATCGTCGCGGGCACAGCGGTGGAGGCATACGCGAGGACCGGCACCCGCTTGTGAAACGCTTCAATCAGCGGGACGCAGAACCCTTCGTGTTCACTGGCACACAGGAACAGGTCGGCGACGTCATAAATGGCGGTCAGTGCCTCGTTCGTGACCTGGCCGAGGATATGCACATCCTGCACGCCGAGTGCGGCCACCAGCGCGCGCAGTTGCACCATGTAGCGATCAAACCCACCATACGATCCGGCGAGAATGAGGCGCGCAGACGGGTCGTATTGCGTCTTGTACGCATGGAAAAACCGAATCACGTCGTCGGGGCGTTTGTTCGGAATCATGCGCCCGACAAAGAGAATGTTCGTGCACTCGTCGTCGTAGGCGTCCATGATGCGTGAGTCCGGCACGACATCGAGATGGGAAAAGTCCGGGACGACGTGCAGCACGTCCGTTGGCGAAAACCCGAGGGCGTCGAGTTCCTGTCGATTAAATTCGGAGTCTCCGAGAGCCAGATCGCAGCGTGTGCGGTACGCGGTCAGTTCACGTCGGCCGTGATAACACTGGCGGACGAGCTGGGGATGCACACCGAGGAAATATTCGGGCGGCGTGATGTTGTGGTAAATCAGCGCCATCCGGCACGGCAGGGCAAACGCCGTGCGCGAGGCCCTCGAACCGAGCGAGAAGTGATGAATGAGCAGGTCGTCCGGGCTGACGTGTCCGACGATGTCGCGGTAGTCGGTCGTCAGGTGTTCCAGCCGAGGGTCGGCGGTCTCAACGATGATCTCGGACTCGTAGCCGGCGCCACGCAACGCGCGATGGATGCCGAGCACCTCGTTGCCGATGGCGTCGCCATATCCGAGCGTCGCGAGGATCTGGTGAACTCGGGGCATGGCTACCGCAGGACCGGTCCCGACGGAACGTTGTCGACCACCTGGCGTGCCGGCGGCAGGTTCTTCTGCCGTCGGGCCCACCATCCTGGCCAGGGCTCGGGTGTGGTGGTCGCCGTGTCGCGTTTCAGACGGTCGAACATCTCGAGGTACCGCTTCTCGATCACCGGCCACGCGTAGTGGCGCCGGAAGAACTCGCGCCCCTGCCGGCCGAGCACGGCACCAATGGGGCCGCTGCCCTCGAGCGCAAACATGGATTCGGCAAACTCATCGTACGAGTCGTAATACAACCCGCCGTTGCTGCGGACGACCTGCCCCCGCAGGACGTCGCACTGACCGTTGGCCAGGACCGGCTTGCCCAGCGCCCACGCCTCAAGTGCCACCATCGAAAGACTCTCGTACGGCGAGGGCATGATGAGCAGGTCGGCCGCCGCGAGTGCGTCGAACTTGTCTTCGTCCGACAAAAATCCCAGGGACCGGATGCGCGGGTGGCTCGGCACCTTCAGCACGGCATTGCCGATGAGGACCAGGTCGAGTCCGCGCGGAAACTCGCGCGTGTATCGCTCGAAATAGTCGAACAGCGTCTTGCAGCCCTTGTTTTCGTCGATCCGGCCAATGTAGACCGCAAAAGGGCGTTTCAGATTGAACTTCTTGCGGACACGCCACGGCTGTGTGCGCTCCGGGATCTCAGAGCCGACGCCGACGACCACGCCCGGGACCGACTGGTTGGCGCTCACGCCGTTGATCAGCGCCCGCTCTTCGAGCGAGTTGTACATGATCGCGCGGACCCCGCGAAACAGGGGGCCGAACATGGACAACCCCACGGCCGGATCACGCTCCGCGGTTGGCACCAGAATCGCCTTGCCGTGCACCGCACGGGCCCCGTGCCACGCGTGGTAATACCGCGCGCTGAAGAACAGGAAGAAGTCGAAGTCGTCCTTGACCTTGTTCAGGTGGGCGATAAGCGAGGGACTGCGCGGCCCCTCGCTGTCGAGCCACTGCACTTCATCGTTGAGCGAGTGCGTGTGGTCAAACACCGCCACCGATCGACGACCGAAGTCCGCCGTATCCCTCGGCTTGGAGACGGGGAAGCGGCGGACGGTGACCTTGCGGATCGTCTCCGTGCCGGCCGGCCACTCGTTTTTCCACGTGATGTAGTCCTTCGCGCACGTCGTGAGGACTTCGACCGTGGCATGGCGCGAGAGACGCTCCGCGATATAGCGGGCGTGCAGTTCGGCGCCGCCATTAATCTCGGCGCCGTACCGCTGAACGACAACAGCGATCTTCACTGTTCGTCAGGTCCTGCGTCTGCAGACTCGTGGCCACCTTCCGCGACCCAGTCCGCCGTCTCGGCTTCAGCCGGGGCACCGTTGGTCGCCCCATTCTGGTCGCCCATCGTCTGTCCGGGCCGACGCCGACGTCGGCGACGTCGGCGACGACGTTCGGCGTCACCGGCGTTGGCCGACTCGGTGCCGGGGGCCGTCGGCGCGGCGCCGTCAACCGCAACGTTCTGCGCGGGAGCGGACGCGGGAGACGCAGACGGCGGCGGCACCAGCGTGGTGGGCGCCGA
>CAYRGW010000103.1:0-15395 GCA_964423815.1 uncultured Solibacteraceae bacterium
CAGCCAACCGGGCCGCTGACGTTTGACTTCACCCCTGCCGATCGCCTCGCGCAGCGCGCCGCGGACGGGTATCACCACCTCTGCGATCTGACCCTGCGCGTGCGCCGGGCCGGCACCGCTGAGTGGAGCAGCTACGACACCGCGACCGCGCGCCAACCGGTGGCCGCGCTGCCGGCAACGGGCGGCGCACTGGCGTCATCGGATCTGGCAGCCACGCTGCCGGCCGACGTGCCGCTCCGCATCACGCGCCATTGGACGATGCAGAATGGCCGCCTCGTGCTGCGTTTTGATCTGACCAACCGCACTCAGACACCGGTGGAGATCGGCGCGCTCGGCATTCCCGTGGTGTTCAACAATCTGATCACCGGCCGCAACCTTGAGCAGGCGCACGAGATTACGTCGTTTTTTGATCCGGCCATCGCGCAGGACGCGGGTTTTGTGCAGGTCACGCGCCTCTCGGGCAAAGGTCCCGCGCTCGTAGTTGTGCCACACGGCCGCACGCCGCTTGAAGGGTGGCGCCCCGTCGCCGATCGCACCCCGCGCACACAGACCTCCGAGGCCATCTTCGAGTGGATGGCGCACACCCAGGCCTACGCCGAGGACGAATGGAAAAACGCGCAGCCGTGGAATGCGCCGACGCAGACCACGCTGGCGCCCGGGCAGTCGCGCAGCTACGGGCTTGAGTTTCATCTGGCGCCGGAGATTCGTGCCATTGAAGACACACTCGTGAAGGCAGGTCGCCCCGTCGCCGCAGGATTCCCGGGCTACGTGGCGCCGATGGACGAGACCCTGCGCCTGTTCGCGCGGTACGGCACACGCACCGCCAAGGCGTCGGTCTCCCCCGCCGGGGCGCTTGAGGTCTCGGCCGGGCGACGCACCACCAACGGCTGGCGCGAGTTCACCGTCCGCGGGCGCCAGTGGGGCCGGGCGCGCCTCACACTCACCTGGGACGATGGCTCGGTGCAGGCGATCAGTTATTACGTCACCAAACCTGCGACGGAGGTCGTGGCCGACCTTGGCAACTTCCTCTTCACCAAGCAGTGGTACGAAAACCCGAACGACCCCTTCAAACGCAGCCCGTCGGTGATGAGTTACGACCGCTCGCGCAACGCGATCGTGGATCAGGACCATCGCGCATGGATCGCCGGCTTGTCGGATGAAGGCGGCGCGGGGTCGTGGCTGGCGGCCGCGATGAAACAGTTCGGGCAGCCGTCGCGCGCGGAGCTTCAGAAATACGAACGCTTCATCAACGAAGTGTTGTGGGGCGGCATTCAGTACTCCGAAGGGGAACAGAAGTTCGGCGTGCGCAAGAGCCTCTTTATGTACGCGCCCGACGAATTTCCCGGCGTCACCTACGACCCGAGCAAGAACTGGACGACGTGGTCGAGCTGGAACCGGCAGGGCGCCGAGGTCACCAACCGCGCCTACAACTACGCGCACGTGGTCGCCGCCTACTGGTCGATGTATCGCATCTCGCGCAACACCACGGGACTGGTCACCACACATCCCTGGGACTGGTATCTCAACCAGGCGCACGAGACCATGATGTTCATGACCACCCCGGCCAATCGGGTTGGATACACCAACGTGGGTCTCATGGGAGCGACCACCTTCTCTCTTGTCCTTGAAGACATGAAACGTGAAGGCTGGACCGAGAAGGCCACTGCCCTCGAAGCGCGCATGAAAACACGCGCCGACCGGTGGGCCGGGCAGAGTTACCCCTATGGCAGCGAGATGGCGTGGGACTCGACCGGTCAGGAAGAGGTCTTCGCATGGATGCGGTACTTCGGTCACGACCAACAGGCCACCACCGCGCTCAACTCCATCATCGGGTACATGCCGCTGGTGCCGCACTGGGGTTACAACGGCGCGGCCAGACGCTACTGGGACTTTATCTATGCCGGTGCGCCTGGTTCCGGCTACGAGCGGCAGTTGCACCACTACGGCTCCGGCCTGAACGCCATTCCTGCACTCACGCGGTTCCGCGACGACCCGAGTGATCTGCACTTGTTGCGTATCGGCTACGCGGGCACGATGGGCGCGTTGACCAACATCGATCAGGACGGTTTTGCGTCGGTCGCCTTTCACGCGTTCCCGGAGAAACTCCACTGGGACGCCTACAGCGGCGACTACGGTCCCAACTTCCTCGGGCACGCCCTGAACACGGGACTGTATGTCATCAACCATCCCGAGTTCGGATGGCAGACGTTTGGCGGCAACGCCACCGTCTCGGGCGGCCGCGTCACCGTGCGCCCGACCGACGCCTTCCGACAGCGCATCTACCTCGCTCCGGTTGGCCTGTATCTCACGCTTGAGGCGGGCCAGTTTCAACAGGTCGAGTTCAACCCGTCGACCGGCGGCGTCCGGGTGACACTCGCCCCGGCGACCCCTCACGTGGCGCAGGCACGCCTGCGCGTCGAGCAGACGGGCAAAACTGTCGCTCAGCGGACGTGGACGGTCGCTGGAGGTTTCACCCTTGAACGCGGCGCGTACACCGTGCCGCTCGACGCACGCGCGAAGACCCTCGAGATTCGTTGATTTAGGAGTTCATGACATGGCTCGTTTTGTTTCGTTGCTGCTCTCCCTGCTCCTCGCCGTCACGACGATCGTTGCGGTCGTCGCCCAGAATGCCCCGCAGAACGTCGTCCAGGGTGGCGACCAGTTTCTTGATGGCATCGGGGAGACGGGGCTGATCGCCCGCTACGTCTTTAACGGCACCACCGAGGACTCGTCGCGGAACCAGTTGCACGCGAGCCTGCGCGGCACCGGCGGGGTCTTTGTCGAGGACGGCACACGCCGCGTGTTGTTGCTGACCGGCGACGGCAGCCATGTGCAGTTGCCTGCCGAGGCGCTCGCCGGCGAGGACGCCATTGCCGTGGTGGGATGGCTGTATCTGCCCACACGCGCGTCCGGCCCCGTGTTTGACTTCGGTCACAGTGGACAGACTCACCTCTTCGCCACGGTGGACGGCGAGGGTTTCCGCGCGTCCGTCGTTGTGGACGGCAAGGTCCGTGGTGCCACGACGCCCAAGCCGGTGGTCGAAAACCAGTGGACACACTTTGCTGTTGTGCTTGATCCGGCGAGCCGCGTACTCACGACCTACGTGGACGGCATGCGTGCCGGCCAGGCGACCGACGTCACCGTGACACCCGCGGAGCTGGTGCCCCAGGCCTCGACGACAAACCGGCTGTTCCTGGGACGCACGCAGGACGACGCGGCGCCGACGCTGCATGGGCGATTCCGCGATCTTCGTCTCTACAGAATTGCGCTCGGCGATGAACCGGTGGCCACGATCCGTCGCAACGCACTGGCGGCGACGCAGGTGGCCCAGGGTCGCGGTCGTGGCGGGGCGCCGGCTGTCATCTCGACCGCAAATATTCCGACTGAGTCTCCGTTTGCGGCGCGACTGGTCACCGTTCCCGACATCACCGTGAACACGGTGGTCGGCATGATGCCGCGCCTGCCGTCGTTGATCCCCGCCACCTACGTGGGCGGGGTGGCCGGCCAGGCGCGCGTGATCTGGCCCTCCCCCACCGACAACACGGAGGTGCTCAAGCCCGGCACGTACATGGTGTCCGGTCACGTGCCGGGCACCCGTTTCCAGCCGAAGGCCACGGTCATCATCACGGTGCCCGTGGGCACGATCACGGCTCCCGAGCGGCTCGTCGAGGCGTTCCCGCTTGACCGTGTGGTGCTTGATCGCGACGCGCAGGGGCGCGATACGGCGTTCATCAAAAATCGCGACAAGTTCCTCCGCGGTCTGGCCGCGAGCAACCCGGACAGTTTCCTCTACAACTTCCGCGACGCGTTTGGTCAGCCGCAGCCTCCGGGCACCCGCGCGCTTCAGGGCTGGGACAACCAGACCACGCGGCTGCGAGGGCACGCCAGCGGTCATTACCTGACGGCCATCGCGCAGGCCTATGCGAGCACCGGGTACGACCCGGCGCTGCAGGCGACGTTCCTGCAGAAGATGAACTACCTCGTGGACACGTTGTATGACCTCTCGCAGAAGTCAGGCCGTCCCGCGCAGCCGGGCGGCCCCTCCGTGGCAGATCCGCTTGCCGTGCCAGTCGGTCCAGGTCGTCAGAGTTACGACTCGAATCTGCGCGCGGAGGCGATTCGTACGGACTACTGGAACTGGGGCACGGGCTTCATCAGCGCGTATCCACCGGACCAGTTCATCATGCTGGAACGTGGTGCGACCTACGGCACACAGGACAGTCAGATCTGGGCGCCGTATTACACGCTGCACAAGATTCTCGCCGGACTGCTCGACACGTACGAAGTGGCCGGCAACAAAAAGGCACTGGAGATCGCCCGCGGCATGGGTGCCTGGGTGCAGACGCGCCTGAACGCCGTGCCTGCCGAGACGCGCACCCGCATGTGGAGCCGGTACATCGCCGGCGAATACGGCGGCATGAACGAGGCCATGGCGCGCCTCTTCCGGCTCACGGGGGAGCGAAGATTCCTCGAGACGGCGAAGTTGTTCGACAACACCAACTTCTTTTTTGGCAACGACGCCCACGACCACGGCCTCGCCAAGGGTGTGGATACCGTGCGCGGCCGCCACGCCAACCAGCATCTCCCGCAGATTACCGGTGCGCTTGAGACCTTCCGCAACACGAAGGAGATGCCCTATTACGAGATCGCCACGAACTTCTGGGAGATCGTGAACAGCGGCTACACCTACAGCATTGGCGGCGTCGCAGGTGCCCGCAATCCCAATAACGCGGAGTGTTTCCCCATCCAGCCAAACACGTTGTGGAGCAATGGATTCGCGACCGGTGGCCAGAACGAAACGTGCGCGTCGTACAACATGTTGAAGCTCGAACGGCAGCTCTTCATGTACGACCAGACGGCGAAGTACATGGACCACTACGAGCGCGCGCTCTACAACCACATCCTCGCGTCTGTGGCCGAGTCCGACGCCGGCAACACGTACCACGTGCCGCTCAACCCGGGCGCGCGGAAACAGTTCGGCAACGCGAACATGAGCGGCTTCACGTGCTGCAACGGCACGGCGCTCGAAAGCCACACCAAACTGCAGGACACGATCTATTTCCACAGCGCAGACCACTCCGCGCTCTACGTCAACCTGTTCATCCCCTCAACATTGACCTGGGCCGAACGCAAGGTGACCGTGCAGCAGATCACCGACTTCCCGAATGCCGACACCACCAAGCTCGTGGTGCAGGGTGCGGGACGCTTCGATGTGAAGGTGCGCGTCCCCGGCTGGGCGGTGCGTGGTGTCACGGTGCGGATTAACGGTCGGGATGAAGCCGTCAAGGCGACGCCCGGGAGTTACCTGACCCTTTCACGCACCTGGCAGGACAACGACACCATCGAGGTGCGGATGCCGTTTGTGTTTCATCTCGATCACGTGGCCGATCAGCCCAACGTGGCCAGCCTGTTTTATGGCCCCGTGCTGTTGGCCGCCGAGGAGCCGGCCGCACGCACGGACTGGCGCCAGGTCGAGCTGGATGTCACTGACATCAGCCGCTCGATCGCGGGTGATCCGGCCACACTGCGGTTCTCCATCGCGGGAGTCCCGTTCAAGCCGTTTTACGAGACCTACGGACGACACTCGGTCTACCTCCACGTGTCGTTCAAATAGGACGCCTCACCGGGTCGGGACGCGGATGATCGCATCTGTGTTGTACGACTGGGCGCGAAGCCGGTCGTAGATGCCGGCCCACACGTCGTCGGGCAGCGTCTTGGTTCTGGACATGATCCAGAGGTACTTCCGCGACGGATACCCGATCACGGTGTAACTGCCATCGGCGGCCAGGTCGATGACAAGGAACGGCAGCTTGATGGGGATGAAGCCGAGGAACTTCATTTTCACGCGCCAGTCGGTGTTGAGCCCGGGATTCTGGACCGTGGCCGTGAAGTTGCTTACCTCGCGCTTGCCGTCAAACGACCCTTTGTTGCAGGAAAACGTGATGGCGATCGTGCCGTCGTCGCGCAGCGCGTACTGCTCGAGCGCGTTGTGGCACCCCTCCTCGGTGGACGTGGGCATGTTGCCGAGCACGTGCCAGTCCCCCATGAAGGACGGCAGATCGAGCCGGTCGACAAGTTTCAACGGCGCAAGGTTCGGGTCGGCCTTCCCCGTGGCGCAGCCGGCAAGCATGAGGGCACAGACGATCAGCAGAGGACGCATACTTTGAGTCTAACGTATGCTTTTTGTCATGAAGGGACGTGTCCCAATCGCGACACTCGCCGTGCTCGTCGTGCTGGCCGCATCGAGCCTCGCACTCGCGCAGCGTGGGCGATTCGGCGACGACTTTGGGGGGCGCCTCAATCGACCACTGGTCACGGCCGACAACATTCCGTACGACGGCAAGTTTGCCTTTGTCCGCCTCACCTACGACACGTTGCCCGGCGGGTTCTGGTATCGCGGGCAGCCCGCGTGGTCACACGGGTATCCGGCGTCCGAAGAAAATCTGATGCAGATTCTCGGGACGTTCACCAGCGTCACCGGACATCGTCGCACCAACACCCTCTCGCTGGAGGATCCCGAGATCTTCAAGTACCCGTTGCTGTACATCATCGAGGTGAGCTGGTGGCGGATCACCGAGACGGAAGCCAGAAACCTGCGCGCGTTCCTCGACAAGGGCGGGTTTGTGATCGTGGACGACTTCAAGACCGCCGAGTGGCGCGGGGGTCGCGGGTGGGATCAGTTTGCGGACAACATGCGCCAGGTGATGCCACAGGGCAAGTTCATCGACCTGGACGTCTCGCACCCGGTGTTCAGCCAGTTTTTCACGATCGAATCACTGGACATTTTTCCGCAGGCCTACAACGCGGGTCGTCCGACTTTTCGCGGGCTGTTTGAAGACAACGACCCGACCAAACGGATGCAGATGTTCATCAACTACAACACCGACATTTCGCAGTTCTGGGAGTGGTCCGGGCGCGGCCTGCGGCCGATCGAGGATTCGAACGAAGCGTTCAAGCTCGGCGTGAACGCCATCATCTACGGCCTGACGCATTAACCTAACCAGACGCGCGCGTTGCGGAACATTCGCATCCAGGCACCGTCTTCGCCCCACTCAGCTGGTGTCCAGGAGTTCTGGACGGTCCGGAACACGCGCTCTGGATGCGGCATCGTGATGGTCACGCGGCCGTCCTCGGAACACACGGCCGCCACGGCGCCCGCTGACCCGTTGGGATTGGCCGGGAACCGCTGCGTCTGTCGGCCGCGTGTATCGACCCACCGGAGCGCCACGCCTCGGTGAGCCTCCAGCGCGCTGAGGTCGGTGACCGCCCGAAACTCCGCCTGCCCTTCCCCGTGGGCGACGACGATCGGAATCTGTGAGCCCTGCATGCCGGCCAGCAGGATCGACGGACTCTCCTCCACGCGCACCAGCGCGACGCGCGCCTCGTACTGCTCGGAGAGGTTGCGGACAAACCGTGGCCAGTGTGACGCACCGGGCACAATCTCACGCAGGTTCGAGATCATCTGACAGCCATTGCAGATGCCGACCGAGAAGGTGTCAGGCCGCGCGAAATAGGCGGCGAACTGGTCCCGCGCACGGGCGTTGAAGAGGATGGTCTTGGCCCATCCTTCTCCGGCACCCAGCACGTCACCGTAGGAGAACCCCCCGCAGGCCGCCAGGCCCTTGAACTCGGCGAGATCAACACGGCCACTGAGAATGTCGCTCATGTGGACGTCCACGGTCACAAAACCCGCGCGATCAAACGCGGCCGCCATCTCGTACTGGCCGTTCACGCCCTGCTCGCGCAGCACCGCAAGACGCGGCCGCGCACCGGTCGCGATGTACGGCGCGGCGACGTCCAGCGACGGCTCGTAGGTCAGGGACGCCGACAACCCAGGGTCGTCCGCATCCAGCAAGCCCTCGTACTCCTCGCGGGCGCAGTCCGGGTTGTCGCGACGACTCTGCATCGCAAAGCTGAGCTCGGCCCAGGCGCGGTGGAGATCCACCCGGGACGCGCCGTAGATCTCTGCGTCACCCCTGGTGAAGCGCAGCGTTGTGCCAGGCACGGCCTTCCCGATCTGATGGACCATCCCGCCAAGGCCCGCGGCCGTGAAACGCGCGAGCACGGCCGGCATGTCGGCCGTGCGCACCTGCAGCACCGCGCCCAGTTCTTCGTTGAACAACACGGCCAATGGGTCGCCCGCAAGCGCCGACAGGTCAACCTCGAGACCGCAGTGACCCGCAAACGCCATCTCGGCGAGTGTCGTGAACAACCCGCCATCGGATCGATCGTGATACGCCAACACGTGGCCGTCAGCCAGCAACTGCTGCATCACGTGGAACAGCGCGGCCAGGCGCGCGGGGTCATCAAGGTCCGGCACCGCATTGCCCACCTGATTCCAGGCCAGCGCGAGCGCGGAACCGCCGAGCCGGTTTTTTCCGGCGCCAAGGTCGACCAGCAACAGTTCGGCGGACTCATCAGTGCGCACGGCCGGAGTTACGCAGGCACGCACATCGAGGACCGGCGCAAACGCCGACACGATGAGCGACAGCGGCGCGGTCACCGCGTGGTCGCGTCCGTCCGCTTTCCACCGCGTCTGCATGGACATCGAATCCTTGCCAACGGGAATGACAAGGCCGAGCGCGGGACACAACTCCATGCCCACCGCGCGGACGGTGTCAAACAGCGCCTGATCTTCGCCAGGATGTCCCGCCGCCGCCATCCAGTTGGCGGAGAGTTTTACATCGCTCAATTTGGCAATGCGCGTACTCGCGATGTTCGTGATGGCTTCCGCCACGGCCATGCGACCAGACGCGGGCGCGTCCACCAGGGCGAGCGGCGTACGTTCACCCATCGCCATGGCCTCACCGACGTACGCGTCGTAGTTGGTGAGTGTCACACCGGCATCGGCAACCGGCACCTGCCACGGCCCCACCATCTGGTCCCGGCTGACCAGGCCCGTCACGCTGCGGTCGCCGATCGTGACAAGGAACCCCTTGCTCCCGACGGCGGGCATACGCAGTACCCGTTCGACCGCCTCGGCCACGGTCACCCCGCCGAGTGCCAGCGCATTTGCAGCTGCCGTCTCGCGTGTAAACGCGCGCCGCATCTTCGGCGACTTGCCGAACAGCACCGACAGCGGCAGGTCCACGGGCGTCGCCCCCAGCTGCGGGTCGCCCACGTGCAGGTGTGCTTCGGCCGTCGCTTCGCCAACCACGGCAAATGGACAACGTTCGCGTGCGCAGATGTCGCGGAACGTCTCGAGACTCGCCGGATCAATCGCCAGGACGTAGCGCTCCTGCGCTTCGTTACACCAGATCTCCAGTGGTGACAGCGCGGCGTCCGCACTCGGAATGTTCCGCAAATCGATCTGCCCGCCGCGGCCGCCGTCTTTCACCAGTTCCGGCAACGCGTTGGACAAACCACCCGCGCCGACGTCGTGGATGAACCGGATTGGATTGTCGTCACCACGTTGCCAGCACCGGTCAATGACCTCCTGGCAGCGATGTTCCATCTCGGCGTTGTCGCGCTGCACCGACGCAAAGTCCAGCTCCGCGTCACTCGCGCCCGATGACATCGATGACGCCGCGCCACCACCCAGGCCGATCAACATGGCCGGTCCACCAAGCACGATCAGGAGTGATCCGGCCGGCATGTCGCGCTTGAGCACATGCCCCTCGCGGATGTTGCCCAGTCCGCCGGCGATCATGATCGGCTTGTGATACCCGCGCACCTGCCCGCGGTCGAGTTGCTCGAGTGTGCGGAAGTACCCACAGATTGCGGGACGGCCAAACTCGTTGTTAAACGCGGCCGCGCCGATGGGGCCGTCAATCATGATCTGCAAGGCGGACACGATGCGATCGGGTTTGCCGTGATCTTCCTCCCACGGCTGCTCGTATCCAGGTACGCGCAGGTTCGACACGCTGAACCCAACAAGGCCCACCTTGGGACGTGCGCCACATCCCACCGCACCCTCGTCACGAATTTCGCCGCCGGACCCTGTGGATGCGCCCGGGTATGGAGCGATCGCCGTCGGGTGGTTGTGGGTCTCCACCTTCATCAGGATGTGCACGGGTTCATCGTGCGCGGCAAATTGACCGGTCCCAGGATCGGGGAAAAAGCGCGTCGTCTCATGCCCACGAATGACGGCCGCGTTGTCCGAGTAGGCGCTGAGCACATCGGACACATCGCCACGCTGATACGTGTTGCGAATCATGCCGAACAGGCTCTTCTCCTGCTCGGCTCCGTCGATCGTCCACGCCGCGTTGAAGATCTTGTGACGACAATGTTCGCTGTTCGCCTGCGCAAACATCATCAGTTCCACGTCGGTCGGATTCCGTCCGAGCCCGACAAACGCTTCGACCAGATATTCGATCTCGTCGGGCGACAGCGCAAAGCCGAGTTCCCGATTGGCGCGCTCCAGTGCCTCACGGCCTCCGCCCAGCACATCAATCGTCAGGAGCGGGCGCGCGGCCCCCTGCTCAAACAACCGCGCCGCCTCGTCGAGGTGATCGAGCACGTGTTCGACCATCCGGTCATGCAGCCCTGCGGCGATGTCGCGCCGGGACGTGGTCAACACGTCCGCATCGGCCTCAACGTAGTAGGCGATCCCGCGCTCGACGCGCAGCACCTTCTCAAGGCCCGCGTTGCGTGTGATGTCCGTGGCTTTGCTGGACCAGGGTGAAACCGTCCCTGGGCGTGGGACCACCAGGAACAATGCGCCTCGCGCCTCGTCGTCCACACGGCGCGGACCGTACTGCAGCAGTCGCTCAAGCCGGTCGTGCTCGACGGCATCGAGGACCCCGTCGGTCTGCACAAAGTGCATGAACCTCGAATGGAGCGCCGTCACACCAGGGGTGCGCGCGCGCAGGGTTTCGAGAAGACGATGGAGGCGGAACGGAGAGAGCGCTACGGCGCCGGGAAGTGTGAGCATGCCGAACAGCACAAGTTTACTGCATGGACTCGCGCGGCCCGAAGTACACCACCTTGTCGTGTTCGTCGACGACGAAGATGCAGCCGGCCGGACCGGGGGCGTGGCGGAGAAAGACCGTTCCCTCAGGGGCGCTCGCCTGCAGCTCGCGTTCGGTTTCGTACTGTTTCAGGAGGCTCGCCAGCTCGCCCGCGGCCTGTCCGCTGTATTCGTGCTGCTGCCGGAGCAGGTCGTACATCGCGATCGCGCCACGCAACCGCGCGTCCCGTTCCGACCGCACCCGGCCCGCGTCGGGCCGTCTCGCATACAACCTCGCCTCACGCGGGCGCGCATCGTCGGCGCCCCGGATCCAGCCCGAGAGCGCGAGCCGGCATCGATCCCACCCGCCAGCAAAGGTCACGGGCTCGATTTCGTGCAGGCTCTCCTCGGACACCCGGAACATGGCGAATCGGTTGAAGCGCGGACGGACGACGGTGGCGCGACCCATGGCGTCGAACAGCCGGACCGCCCCGCCCATCTCCGGGGACCATTCCTGATCGTCAGGATGCGTGAGGTAAAGCATCCAGGCGACCAGACGCGGCCGGGCATCATCGGATCGATAGTCGGTATGCGCTGACAGCCAGGCGCCGTGGCCGTAGGCCATCGCGTTCATCTCGATCTCGGGGCTGGCGCCGACCTCGGCGCCAAGGCGGGTCGCCAGTTCGACCGCATGCCGACCAACCAGATCGTGGAACGCCATCGTCTGCGGCAGGAGCGCACGCTGCTGTTCACCGAGGTGGCCGGTCGTGATGCCGTTCTGCCTGTCCGTGCGCAGGTGAGACGCCGCGTCGTATCGCACGTCCTGCGTCATCTCCTTCCAGTCGGGATGCCGCAGCAGTTCGTGCCGGATGTCGAGCGCGAACGGACAGACATTGTCCGCGTACACGACCCCGTGCACGCCCGGCGTCGAGAACTCCGCTGTGAACGACATGGCTGTGACCATCATAGATGTTCTGGTAGCCTTCGCGGATGCGCCACGCGCCCCTTGCCTTCTGTGCCCTCGTTTCCGTCGTCGCCATCACGGCCTGCACCGCCTCTCCCCAACACGACATCGTCATTCGTCACGGCACCGTCTACGACGGCAGCGGCGGCGCGCCGGTGCAGGCGGATGTGGCGATCACGGGCGACACCATTGTGGCGATGGGCGATCTGGGCGGCGCCACCGGGCGGACCGAGATCGACGCGACGGGGCTTGCCGTCGCGCCAGGGTTCATCAACATGTTGAGCTGGGCGGGGACGCGCCTGATCGCCGACGGCCGGTCACAGAGCGACATCCGCCAGGGCGTAACGCTTGAAGTGTTTGGCGAAGGGGAATCCGGGGGGCCGCTCAACGACCGCATGAAGGCCACCCTCGTCGAGGAACAGGGCGACATCACCTACCCGGTGACCTGGACGACGCTTGCCGAATATCTGGATCAACTGGTGGCTCGCGGCGTGTCGCCGAACATCGCCTCGTTTGTGGGTGCCACCACGGTCCGCGACCACGTGCTTGGACAAGCCGACCGCGACCCTTCCCCGGCAGAGTTGGAGACCATGCGCGGGCTGGTTGATCAGGCGATGCGTGAGGGCGCGTTGGGGGTCGGGTCGTCGCTGATTTACGCGCCGGCGTTTTACGCCAAGACCCCGGAGCTCGTCGCGTTAGCCAAGGTCGCCGCGTCCCATGGCGGCATGTACATCTCGCACATGCGCAGCGAGGGGAACCGTCTGGTCGAGGCGGTGGACGAACTCATCTCTATTGCCCGCGAGTCGGGCGCGCGAGCGGAGATCTATCACCTCAAGGCGGCGGGCCGCGACAACTGGGGCAAACTCGACACGGTGATTGCGCGAGTGGAGGCGGCACGTGCGGAAGGGTTGGCCATCACCGCGGACATGTACACCTACACCGCCGGATCGACGGGCCTTGATGCGGCGATGCCGCCGTGGGTGCAGGAGGGCGGGCAAACCGCCTGGGCCGACCGCCTGCGTGATCCACAGATCCGGCGACGGGTGCGGCGCGAGATGTCGACGCCCACCAATGACTGGGAAAACCTGTACCTCGCGGCGGGTGCCCAGGGCACGTTGCTCGTCGGCTTCAAGAGCGACGCCCTGAAACCCCTCACGGGCAAGACCCTGGCGGCTGTCGCGACGGAGCGAGGCAAGTCGCCAGAGGAGACGGCGATTGATCTCGTGATTGAGGACGGCAGTCGTGTGCAGGTTGTGTATTTTCTGATGTCCGAAGAGAACGTCCGCAAACAGATGACGTTGCCGTGGATGACGTTTGGTTCCGACGCCGGGTCGATGGCGCCCGAGGGTGTGTTCCTCGAGTCGAGCACGCACCCGCGCGCGTACGGCAACTTCGCGCGTGTCATCGGCCGCTACACCAGGGAAGGCGTGATTACGTTGCCCGAGGCCATCCGCAAGCTGACGTCGCAACCCGCCGAGGTGCTTCGCATCCAGAAACGCGGACGTCTGACGCCTGGGTATTTTGCCGACATCACCGTATTTGACCCGGCAAAGGTGGAGGATCACGCCACCTTCGAGTCTCCGCATCAGTACTCGACGGGGATGGTGCACGTGCTGGTCAACGGTGTGCAGGTGCTCAAGGACGGTGCACACACCGGTGCAACACCCGGACGCGTGGTGCACGGGCCAGGGAAACGATGAACCTGTCGGCCTTGCCAGTGTGTGTGATCGGCGCCGGTCCGGCAGGGCTGCTCGCCGGTGCGGCGCTGAAGGCGCGCGGCATTCCCTTCGAGATTCTCGATGCGGGCCGCCAACCCGGCGGCATCTGGGACATCGACCGTACCGACACGCCGATGTACGAGTCGGCGCATTTCATCTCGTCGAAACGGCTGTCGGGACTTCCCGGCTTTCCCATGCCGGCGTCGTACGCGGACTACCCCAGGCACGATCGCATCTTTGAGTACATCCGCGCCTTCGCGCAGCACCACGACCTTGAACGCCACATCACGTTTGGAACACGCGTCGAATCGGCCGTGCGTACAAAAGCAGGCGGATGGACCGTCACGCGTGACGCCGGAGAGGCGCGTCACTACCGCGCGCTGTGCGTCGCAACGGGCACCACGTGGTATCCCCGCGTGCCACAGGTCCCCGGGCACTTCGACGGTGAGATCCGCCACGCCTCCACCTACCGCTCTCCGAAGGAATTTGAAGGCAAACGTGTGCTCATCGTCGGAGGCGGTAATTCAGCGGCGGACATCGCGTGTGACGCCGCCCGCAGCGCCACCACGGCGTTCATCAGTCTTCGACGGGGTTACCACTTCATCCCGAAGTTCATCTTTGGTCAGCCCGCTGACGTGTTCTCGCATGCGGGCCCCTCGCTGCCACGCTGGCTCGAAGAACGCCTGTTCGGGTTTTTGATCAACCGGATTCTAGTGGGCGATCTGACGAAGCTCGGACTGCAGAAGCCGGACCACCCCATCCTGCGCACCCACCCGATCCTCAACACGCAGCTCCTCCATCACCTGGGCCACGGCGACATCGAGGCGCGTCGTGACGTGCAGCGCCTGGACGGTCGGACTGTGCACTTTGTCGACGGTACGAGTGAAGACGTGGACCTGATCCTCTGGGCGACCGGGTATGAGAAGCGGTTCCCCTTCCTCGCGGAACCCGACCTCGATCGCCAGGGCGAGGCACTCGATCTGTACCTCAACGTCTTCCATCGTCGCTACGACGACATCTTCTTCCTGGGTCTGTTTGAAACGGATGGGGCCGCGTACGGGATGTTTGGTCAACAGGCGGACCTGGTCGCGGCGTATCTCGATTCAGCGCTGTCCCCGTCACAACGCGCCGCCTTCGACCGTCTGCGCACCGGTGACCGCCCCGACCTGCGTGGTGGCGTGCGCTACATCGCCAGTCCTCGCCACGACTACTACGTCAAGGGCGACGTCTACGAACGGGTGCTTCGCAAAGCCGGCACCATGCTTGCCGTCTGAATTTCACAGCGAGACATGGAGGACTGACTACAATTGCGCATGCGGAAACTGCGTTTTCTTGGGGCGGCGGGGCTCGCCGTGCTGGCGCTGGCCCCGATGGCGGCGCAATCCCCGCAGCGACCGCAGTTTCGCGCGTCGGTGGATCTCGTGCACCTCGATGTGTCCGTGCTCGACAAAGATCGCCGCCCTGTCCTTGGACTCACGGCCGACGACTTCGTGATCCTCGAGGATGGCAAGCCGCAGTCCGTGTCCACCTTTGCGGCGGTCGAGTATCCGGATTCCGATCCGCCGACCACGCCCTGGATGCGGGATGTGCCTCCCGACACACGTCGCAACGACGTCCTCGATGAACGTCGTCTCTTTGTGATGGTGATCGACGACGCGACGGCGGAAGTCGACATGCACGCGCTGAAGACCACCAAAACGGCCGCGCGCAATTTTGTGGAGCGGCTCGGTCCCAACGACCTTGCCGCCGTGTTGTTCACCGCGCACAACCAGCATTCGCAGGACTTCACATCGGACCGCGAACGTCTGCTCGCTGCGATTGAGAA
>CAYRGW010000104.1:0-15060 GCA_964423815.1 uncultured Solibacteraceae bacterium
CCAGTTTCGCCACCCCGGCGTGGGGCTCCGCAAGTGTACTGCGGGACTCCGGGACCTCGGGACCTCGATTCTGCGTGAATCAAGTGTCCGCTTTTGTCCGTATATGATTACGACGGAGTGAACCCTATGGAAATCCTGTGGTGGCATTGGCTGGTCCTGGGCCTGCTACTTGTTCTGGCGGAACTGGCCACGGCTGGCGGGTTTTACGTGATCTTTTTTGGCATCGCCGCACTGACCGTCGGGGTGCTGGCCGGGTTTGGCCTGGCGGGTCCGTTGTGGGTGCAGCTCCTGATGTTCTCCATCCTGTCGGTGGCGACGCTGGCGTTGTTTCGCGCGCGGTTGCTCACCTGGGTCCAGCACGATCCGCAGCGGCCCGAGATCGATACCCTGGTCGGCGAAATTGGCGTGGCCAGTGAGGAACTGATTCCCGGCACGGTCGGCCGCGTGGAAGTACGCGGCACGGCCTGGACCGGACGCAACACCACGGCCGCCGCGGTCTCGCGCGGCACCCGTATTCGGGTCGTCCGTGTGGACGGTCTGACGCTTGAAATTGAACCAGAAGGAGTCCGCTCGTGAACGAAGGCGCCATCGTAGTCGCAGTCCTCGCTCTGCTCATCATCATCATCGTCGCCAAGACGGCGGTGGTGGTCCCGCAGCAGAGTGCGTACGTCGTCGAACGTCTCGGCCGGTTCTCCGGCGTGTTGTCCGCCGGGTTTCACCTGCTGATTCCGTTCCTTGATGTGATCCGGTATCGACACTCGCTGAAGGAAATCGCGCTCGATATTCCGGCGCAGGTCTGTATCACGCGCGACAACGTGCAGGTCGGTGTGGACGGCATCCTGTACCTGAAGGTGCTCAACCCCGAGCGGGCGTCCTACGGCATCTCGGATTTTGGCTTTGCGATCACGCAGCTGGCGCAGACGACCCTGCGAAGTGAAGTCGGCAAGATCGACCTCGACCGCTCGTTTGAAGAGCGCATGAACATCAACCAGGCAATCGTGCAGGAACTCGACAAGGCCAGCGAAGCCTGGGGCGTCAAGGTGCTGCGTTACGAGATCAAGAACATCACGCCGCCACACGACGTGTTGGCCGCGATGGAAAAACAGATGCGTGCCGAGCGCGAAAAACGCGCGGTGATTCTGACCTCGGAAGGGCAGCGCGACGCCGCCATCAACGAGGCCGAAGGCGACAAGCAGCAGGTCATCAAGGCGTCTGAAGCCCGGAAGCAGCAGCAGATCAACGAAGCCGAGGGTGAAGCGTCCGCGATCCTCGCAGTTGCCTCAGCCACGGCCGAAGGCATCCGTCAGGTGGCCGAAGCCATCAAGCAGCCCGGCGGCGTCGAAGCCACCCAGCTGCGGGTCGCCGAACACTACGTGACGCAGTTCGGTCAGCTGGCGCAGAAGAGTACGACGATGATTGTGCCCGCGAGTGTGTCCGATGTGGCCGGCATGGTCGCGATGGCGTCGAAGCTGTTCAAGGAAACCGGCAAAGACACGCCTAAGACATAACCAACCACACCCCGAGGCTGGCCGCCATGGCGGCCAGCCCGATGGTGGCAAACACCCGGAACGGCCCCCGCCCGACCACCAGCGCAATGCCCGTCTTCACAATCGTGTTGGCGAGGATGCCAAGGGTGAGCGCGGCCGCGGCAATCTCGACCGGTGTGCCCGACGTCGCGCGTTGCGCCATGGAGATGGTCAACGCATCCACGTCCGTCAGCCCGAGCAGGCCGGCCGACGCATACAGCCCCGCCTCACCGAACCACTCCTCCGCCCACGACACCAGCGACAGTACGATCTGGAAGAGCACGGCCATCTGCAACGCGGCGCCGATGTGCAGTGGATTCGGGTCCGCAGGCGCGTCGCCATCCTCCGCATGGGAGGTGACACCACGCGCGAGCAGCACCAGACCAATTGCGACCGGCGCCAGGAACGACGGCCACAACGCCCAGGCCAGCGACGGTGCCAGCACCGCGCTTGCGAGGAGCACGCGCGGAAACAACATCACGTTGGCGCCGAGTACGCCTGAGGCCAACATGCGCCCGCTCTCCGGCTGAGTGCGACTCAACCGCGAGAAGGTCAGCGTGACCGAGGTGGACGACACGAGGCCTCCGAGTGCGCCGGCGATGGCGTATCCGCGGCGCGGTCCAAACGCCCGTCGCGCGAGGAAGCCGACAAAACTCAGCCCTGAGAAGAACAGGACAAGCGCCCAGAGTTGTTGGATGCGGATTTCGCCGAAGGGCCCGAAGGGGCCCAGCGGTTCCGACGGCAGCAGGGGCAGCACCACCGCCGCCATGACGGCGAAGCGCGCGGCCGCCAGCAACTCCACATCACCGAGTCGGCCGACAAGGCCGTGCAGCCGGGATTTTTCAACCAGCAGCAGGACCGTGATCGCCGTGATGCCCGACGCGAGTGTCAGGTGGCCCGCGCCGGCCAGCACACCCGCGACAACCACCACGAGCGCGGCCACTTCGGTGGTGGCGTCAATCTCGGTGCGGCTCGCGGCGAAGTAGGCCACGATCACGATCGCCACGACACCAGCGAGCAGGACCGTCGCCGGTCCCATCAACCCGGCTGTTGTCCACCATCCCGCGATGCCCGACACCAAGCCGATCATGGTGAACGTGCGCAGTCCACCAAACCGCGCGTTCACACCGGACGCGTGGCCACTCCACTGGCGCTCCAGGCCAACCGCCAGCCCAGCGAGTGTTGCCGCGACAAGCGCGCCAATCGGCATCGAGTCTTACCTGACCACCCCCTTCGCGTCGAATGTCTTCACCGCCAGCACCATCGATTGCACGACGCGGTAATAGAAGTCGTGTGTCATCGTGTCGTATTTGTCGGTGGCCTTGTGATGGTTCTCGAAGTCCTCGACGCCAAAGTAGAGGCAGGGAATTTTTGCCTGGCAGAAGGGGGCGTGGTCGGAGGACCGTGTCCAGTCCTCGACGCCTTTTTCTTCCGGGTTGTCATGGCCCATGCGCAGCGTGATGTTGGCACCGGCGGCAATCTCTTCAATGGTCGGTTTGAGGAACGGTTGCGTGTGTGTACCCACGACATACAGCAGGTTGTTGGCGTCGCGACCAATCATGTCCATGTTGATGTTGAGGATCAGCTGGTCGACCGGCACCGGCGGCGCCGCCACAAATTTGCGGGCGCCCTGCAGTCCGGACTCCTCGGCATCAAGGGCAGCAAAGATCAACGAGTGTGCGGGCGGGTGCGTCTTGAAATATTGGCCCAGCGCAAACAACGCGGCTGTGCCAGACGCGTTGTCGTCGGCACCGTTGAAGGTCGCCCCGTTGCGCACGCCGATATGGTCGTAGTGCGCGGTGATGACGATGTAGCGGTCGGGGGTGCGGGTGCCCTTGATGAGGCCCAGCACGTTGATGCCCGTGCGGGGCGTGCCCGCGCCGCCTCGTCCGGCCGTGAATTCAAAGGGGTGTTCGTAGCTTTGACCAAACGGCGTAATGCCCGACGCCTTGAAGCGTTCAATCACAAACGCCCTCGCTTTGGCGCCGCCGGGGGTGCCGACCAGACGGCCTTCCATGTCGTCGGCCGACAGGGTCTGCAGGTCGTTCAGGAGCTGGGTCTTGTTGACGGCGATCGACGAGGCCGGTGACTGGGCGAACGTCGTGGTGGAGACAAAGAGGAGGGCAATCAGCAGTGCGCGCATGCTCCTATTGTAGGTCGCGGCGACTCGCCAGCCGCGCGAGGACGTCGGCGACGTCAGTCTCGACCCGCGCGAGGATGGCCGGGGCACCGTCGAGCCGGTTCTGACGGCCGGCCTCTTCCAGACGTTCGAGGTGTTCGAGGCGGGCACCCGTGAAGTGGGACATGGCCCCTCGAAGCGAGTGGGCGGTGGCCGTCACATCGCTGCCGTCACGCGCGTCCACCGCCCGCCGCAAACGGTCGAGTTGGCCCGGTGCCGTGTCCAGGAACAGCCCGGCGACGTGGTGGCTGATGTCGGGGTCGCTGATCAGCGGCGTCACGGACGTCTCGGGCTGCGACGCATCACGCGTGAGGGCGGTGCGGCCCACCACTTCCAGTTGTTCAAACAAATCGTGCTGGTCCAGTGGTTTGGTGATGAAACCGTCCATGCCGGCCTCAAGACACCGGTCACGGTCCTCGGTCATGGCGCGAGCGGTCATCGCAATAATGGGCAACCGCGGCGTCCCCTCTGCCACCTCCCGGGCGCGAATCTGTCGTGTCGCCTGCAGGCCGTCCAACTCCGGCATCTGCAGGTCCATCAGGACGAGATCAAAGGGTTCGCGTGCGCTCTTGTCCACCGCTTCCTGTCCGTCCAGTGCGGTGGCCACCGCATGTCCCCACTTCCGGAGTACGGCGGAGACGACGGCCTGGTTGACGACGTGGTCGTCGGCCACAAGGATGCGCAGCGCACGGCGCGAGAGGCGACGCCCCCCACTCGACACCCGCGTCTCGGCGCGGCCGGAGGTGATCGCCGACAGCGCATCGGCCAGCGACGTCCAGATCACCGGCAGGGCCAGATACCGCACACCCAGGGCCAGCGCGCGCTCGGCGCCGGTCGTCAGTTGGGTGGTGGGCAGCAGCACCACCACGTCCCTGGCGAGTCCCGGCGTGGCTTTTGCGCGCGCCGCGAGTTCAAAGCCATCGAGGCCGGTGAGGGCGGCATCGGCAAACACCACGTCGAAGGGCTGACCGGCCCCCTGCGCGACTTCCATTGCGGCCATGGCGGCTCGTCCTCCGGCGGCTTCCGCCGTCCGGATGGTGGGCCAGGGCGCGAGCAGTTCGACGAGCGCCGATCGTGAGACCGCATGGCCGTGCGCCACAAGGATGTGCAGCGGACCGTCGCCCCACGGCGGCGTGGGCTGCCTCGCAGGGGACGCGCCGAACCATGCGACGAACCGGAACGTGCTGCCCTGGCCCTCTTCGCTGTCCACCCACAGACGGCCCTGCATCAGCGCGACCAGTTGTGCCGCGATGGTGAGCCCCAGGCCTGTGCCGCCGTACCGGCGTGTGTCGGATCCATCGGCCTGGGTGAACGCTTCAAAAATCGCGTGTTGCCGGCTCCTGGGGATACCGACACCGGTGTCGTGCACCGAAAACCGCAGCGCGACTCGTCCGTCGCGGCGGTCGTCCACCTCCACGTGCAGCGTGACGTCGCCACGTTCGGTGAACTTGATCGCGTTGTTGACGATGTTGGTCAGGATTTGGCGCAGCCGATGCGGATCCCCCTGCACCACCTCGGGTACGTCGCGCTGGACGTGGCACACAAGGGTGAGGCCTTTTTGATGGGCGCGCGCGGCGAACATCTTGATGGTGGTGCCGGCCACCTCGCGCACGCGCAGCGGGATCGACTCGAGGGGGAGCCGTTGGGCTTCCATCTTCGAGAGGTCGAGGATGTCGTCCACGATCCTCGTCAGTGACTCCGCCGAGTCACGCATCACGCCGAGCATCTCGCGCTGATCGCGGGAGAGTGGCGTGTCGAGCAGCAGATCGGCGTTGCCGATGACACTGTTGAGTGGCGTCCGCACCTCGTGACTGACGTTGGCCAGAAACTCCGTCTTGGTGCGGTTGGCCGCCTCCAGGCGTGTCAGGGCGTGTTCGAGATCGCGGCGCCGGTCTTCGGCATCACGCACGGCCTGTTCGGCCATGCGTCGCGCGGAGTCGAACTTGCGGCGGCGATCGGCCACTGATCGTGCCGAGAGTGTGATGTACAGGCAGAGGATGTACAGAAATACGATCTTGGCGGCTTCCGTGGACCAGTCCACGGGGCGGCCTTCCCCAAACGACACCCACATCATCAGCCCCGCGTACGCCAGGGTGGCGAGATGGGAAAACACGACGGAGTTGCGGAAGGAGATCGCGACCTGGTCGGCGGCTCGTGCGGCAAACACGAACCACATCAGGCTTTCGTTCGCGCCCGTGACGTACACGACGTAGGCCATCGGGATCAGATCGAGCCCGAAAAACACATCGCCGAGATTCACGACGCGTACACGATCCCAGAACGCCGCGAGCATCACCCACGCAAACAGGGCGTAGCCGAGCAGCACGGCCGCG
Organism: uncultured Solibacteraceae bacterium; assembly: GCA_964423815.1. Lineage (GTDB taxonomy): Bacteria > Acidobacteriota > Vicinamibacteria > Vicinamibacterales > SCN-69-37 > SYFT01. Next base: position 6,039 of record CAYRGW010000104.1, read on the forward strand.
TGCTGGGCCGACGCCGTCCAGTCCACAACATGAAAAATCAGCCAGTTGTGCACGACCACGCCGAGCGCGTTGAACGCAAAGCCGATCAGACGCAGGCGGGGGACGTCCTCAGTGTGGAATTTATGGCGACGCACCCGCTGGGCGGCTGCGGCCTCGGCCGGGTCCAGATAGACCGACGATTTGTCGGGATGGGCCATCAGGACTGCCCGTGGCCCGCCGTGCGCAGGGCGTCGCTGATACGCGACAGGCCCGTTGCCAGCGGCGAGGTGGCGCCCGCCAGACTGATGCGGAAGTGGTCGGGGGCATCAAAATATTTCCCCGGGGCGACCGCCACGCCGTACTCGGCCGCGAGGCGTCTGACGAACGCCTCCGTATCCTGCACGCCGCGCAACTGTGGGAACAACACCGTCGCTGACGGCGGCGCCGCCAACGCCAGCTGCATCTGCGCCGACGCAAACCCCCGCGCAAGTTCGAGATTCGCGGTGACGATGGCGTGCGTGCGCTCACGCAGGCGAGGCATCTGGGTAAAGGCAAACGCGCTCAGACGATCGGAGACGGCGCTGCCCACCGCCTCGACCAGATCCCGCACACGCCACAAGCGGTTGACGAGCGCCGGTGGCGCGATCGCCCAGCCGCATCGCAGCCCGTTGAGTCCGTAGGACTTCGTCAGGCTGTTGGTCACGACGATCGGCCCGTCCAGTTGTGTGGCGGACATCACCTGCCCGGAGGCCGGCGCCGCCAGGTTGACCGCGTCCAGATACACCTCATCCACGAGCAGATAGGCGCCGGCGGAGTCGGCAAGTGCCACGAGTCCTGTCAGTGTGGCGTGATCAAGGCACACGCCCGACGGGTTGTGCGGAGACGTGACGATGATCAGGCGGGTGCGCAGCGTGAGTTTTGATCGCACCTCGTCGAGATCGATGCCAAATCGTCGATGAAACGGGCGGCCGAATCGATGGACACGTGCCCCCAGCAACGTACACGCACCCACGAGCGGGTCGTAGCCCGGTTGCTCGATCAGGACGTCATCACCGGCGCCGATGAGGGCGGCGATCGTCAGGAAGTTTGCGCCTGAACATCCGGTGGCGGTCACCACCCGCGACGAGGGCACACCGACGTGTGTGGCAATCGCGTCGATGACCGGCGCGAATCCGTTGTCGTTGGGCGCGGTGAGGTGCAGGGCCTCACGCGCGCCGGGCAGATCCTCGACCGTACATGACAGGAGGTTGCTGCCCGCCAGATCGATCTCCGCCGGGGTGCGGGTCTTGGCCCACAACATGTAGGGGGCGAGGGCTTCAGTCAGCATGGGACGACTTTGTGCGTGAAGTGAAGAAGTAATACACCGGAATACCCAGGGCGAGCAGACCGGCACCGGCGGCCGACCGCCACGGATCGGTCGAGATTACCGAATACACCACCACGATGGCCACGGCCACAAACGCGGCAGGCATCAGCGGATACAGCGGGGTCTGGAAGCCGTCGGTGGTCGTCCGCCGGCGCAGCACAAACAGACCCGCGACGGTGAGGCCGAAGAAGATCCAGTCGGCAAACACCACGGTGTTGAGCAGGTCGCCATACGTCCCGGTCAACGTCAGCAGGATCGCCCACGCCGACTGGAGCACGATGGCCGCGGCGGGGGACTGGTACTTCGGGTGGACCCGGGCCAGCGCCGGCAGGAACGCCCCGTCACGCGCCATCGCAAAGTACACACGTGTGGGCGCCAGGATCGCCAGATTCAGGAACCCGAACGTCGAGATGGCGATCGCCCCGGCAATCAGCCGTTCCCCCATTCCGCCAAACCATCGCCCTGCTACTTCCGCGGCGGGCGTCTCCGTGGCCGCAAGTCCCTCAAGGCCCAGGGTGCGCATGTAGGCCACGTTGGCTAGCAGGTACACGACGACCACGATCAACGTGCCCACAATCAGACTGACCGGCAGGTGTTTGCGCGGGTCGCGCATTTCTTCGGCGACGTAGTTCGCGTTTTGCCAGCCGCCGTACGCAAACAGAATGGGAATCAGCGCCACGCCGAAGGTGAGTGCCGTGGACGGGGTGTCGTCCACACGCGCGACCGAGAGCCACTCGGGTGCGGCGGGGCCCGTCCACGCAAACAGGATCAAGGCGCCGAGGGCCGCCACCTTGAGCACAACAAAGACGTTGAGGATCTGGCTGCCGGGTTTGACGCCGAAGTAGTTGATCGCCGAGAGCACCACGATCGACGCCACCGCGATGAGTTGGGGATTCGCCCCGTCGCCGCCAACCATTCGCGACGCGTATTGCGCAAACGTGATCGCGACGGCGGCCATGGCACCGGTCTCGATCATGAACAGCAGCGCCCATCCGTAGAGGAAACCGACGAGTGGATGCCACGCTTCGCGCAGATACACGTACTGGCCACCCGCGCTGGGCAGGCGTTGCCCGAGTTCAGCATAGGCAAACGCGCCGGCGAGTGCGACGGCGCCTCCCACGACCCACGCCATGAGGACCAGAAACGGCGTGTCGAGCGCCCGCGCCACCAGATACGGGTTGATGAAGATGCCCGACCCGATGATGCCGCCAATGACGATCATCGTGGCGTCAAAGGGGCCGAGGGCGCGGCGGAGAGTCACGGCCGGATTCTAACCGGGACGCCGATACAATGGGTAAAGGCCCGCATATGTCATACGCACTCCGCTCCCGCTGGTTGTCCCCCCTGCTTCTGCTGGCCGTCGCCGGCTGTTCCGTCCGTGATGCCGCGTGTGGCCGCCGGGTCGAGAACCCCGCCCCGATGTCCGAGGCGCAGGTGGCCGCGCTCAAGGGGGAGGCTCCGCCGGTCGCCCAGATCGCGTTCCTCGGTGACAGCCTCACTGCCGGACTGGGCCTCCTGCAGAACGAGGCCTATCCCGCGTTGCTCGAGACGGAACTGGAGACCGATGGGTATGCGGAGGTGGAGGTGGTCAACGCCGGTGTGAGTGGCGACACCTCCGCCGGGGGCCTGGCGCGTCTTGAGTGGGTGCTTGAGCCGCAGGTGAAAATTCTTGTCGTCGCGCTGGGGGCCAACGACGCCTTGCGCGGGCTGCCGCCCAGCACGACGCGCGACAACATTGGGCGCATCATTCAGACGGCCAAGTCCAAAGGGGTGCTCGTGTTGCTCGTCGGCATGGAAGCCCCGCCCAATATGGGCGAGGACTATCGCAACGCGTTCCGCAACATTTACACCGCCCTCGCCGCGGAGCACAACGTGCCGCTGGTGCCGTTCCTGCTCGAGGGTGTGGCCGGCAACCCCGAACTGAATCAAGAGGACGGGATTCACCCCACGGCCGAAGGCCAGCGGATTATGGCGGCGCTGGTGTGGCCACGCCTGCAACCGATTATCGACGACCTGCTGAGCCGCTGAATGATTGAACTCGTAGAGGTCTCCCGCACCGTGACGAGTGGTGCCGGGTCGTTGACCATCCTGCACCCGACCTCGTTCCGGATTGAGAGCGGCCAGACGGTCGCCATCACCGGTCCCTCCGGCAGCGGCAAGTCCACGTTGCTGGGATTGCTCGCCGGCCTCGACACGCCGAACACCGGACGGGTCCTGATCGACGGCGTGAACATCACCGCCCTCGGCGAAGAGGGGCTGGCGCGTCTGCGCGGCGAAAAGATCGGCATCGTGTTTCAGTTTTTCCATCTGATTCCATCGCTGACGGCCATGGAAAACGTGCTGGTGCCGATGGAACTGGCGGGACTCTCCGACGCACGCACACGGGCCGCCGCACTCCTGCACGACGTTGGACTGACGGGGCGCGGTCACCACTATCCGTCGCAATTGTCCGGGGGAGAGCAGCAGCGCGTGGCGATCGCACGCGCGCTCGCCAACGATCCGCCGATCCTGCTCGCCGACGAACCGACCGGCAACCTCGACAGCGGCACGGGCCATCAGGTCATCGATCTGCTGCTCGCCGTCAATCGCAAACAGGGCCGCACACTTGTACTCGTGACGCACGACCGTGAACTCGCGGCCCTGGCCGACGAAGTGATCGCGTTGCGTGACGGCCGCGTGGAATCACGAACGGTTCGCGCATGATGTTTGTGCTCCGCATGGCGTGGCGCGAGATCCGCTCCTCGTGGACGCGGCTGGTCTTCTTTTTCCTCTGTGTCGCCATCGGTGTGGCGGCCATTGTCGCCGTCCGCAGCGTGATTCAGGAAGTGCGTCACGTGCTCACGAGCGAAGCGCGGGCACTGGTGGGCGCCGACATGGTCGTGCAGACCGGGCGGCCGTGGACCGAAGACGTTCAGACACGACTCAACGCCGCCCTCGCCCGCACCGGCGTGACCAGCCGCATGGAAGTGATCGAAACCCCGACGATGGCGGCGTCGGACGCCGGACAGGTGCGGCTCGTCGAACTGCGCGCCGTCGAGGCCGGATTTCCGTATTACGGTGCGCCGACGATGGGCAGTGGCGCGGCGTTCAGCCACGACCTCCTGCGGGACCGCGGGATCGTGGTGCAACCGGAGTTGCTGCTGCACCTGGGCGTCGGTGTCGGCGACACCATTCGGCTTGCGGGCCAGCCCTTTGTGATCCGCGACACCATCGTCAAGGACCAGGTGCAGGGCCGCGGAGGATTTGCGCTGGGACCACGTGTGTATCTCGACATCGCCGCGCTGCGCGAGACGACGATCCTGCAGTTTGGCAGCCGGGCCTCTTATCAGTGGTACGTGAGAGTGGAGGATCCGGCACTTGGGGGGCTGACCGCGGACCTGCGCCGGGGATTCCGACGCGACCTGGTGTCGGTGCGATCGTGGCGCACGATTGAGGATCGCCTCGGGCGCAATCTCACGTTGGCCGAAAACTATCTGAGCCTGGTGGGTTTTGCGATGGTGGTGCTCGGCGGCATCGGTGTGTGGAGTGTCACGCGGGTGTTCATCCAGCAGAAGATCAAGAGTGTCGCGGTGCTCAAGTGTGTGGGCGCCACCTCGCGACAGATCCTCGCGACCTACGTGCTGCAGATTGTCGGCCTCGCGATCGGCGGGGGCATCTTTGGCGTGGGTATTGCGGCCGTTGCCATTGCGGCGATTCCCGAATCGGTCGTGGCTCTGGTGGGTCTGGAATCGATCGGTGTGACGTGGTCGGCGGCCGGACAGGGGCTGGCCGTGGGCGCGCTGGTGTCGATGTTGTTTGCGCTCGTGCCGCTGCTCGAGGTCCGCGACGTGAAGCCGCTCCTGTTGCTGCGCGCTGACACCGCGTCCACCGCGCGTAAACGTGGGTGGGAAAGTGTGCTCTCCGCGCTGGCCATTGGCGCGGCGCTCGTGGCCGTGGCCGCGTGGCAGGCCGACTCCCTCGAGGCCGGCGCCTATGTCTCGCTGGGGCTGGCGGTGGTGGCGGGCGGGCTGACGATGGCCGGTGCGGCACTGGTGCGACTGGTGAAACCCCTGGCGGCGTCAAAGACGTTTGCGCTCCGACATGCGGTGATCAGCCTCGGCCGGCCGGGTAATCAGACGCGGGTGATTCTGACGGCCGTTGGGCTCGGCTGTTTCTTCATTCTCGGCGTACGCGCGCTGCAAACCAATTTGTTGACCGAGTTCTCGCTTGAGCTGGGGCAGGCCGCACCCGATCTGGTGCTGGTGGATATCCAGCGTGATCAGGTGGACGCGGTCCGGACCATCGTGGCGCCGTTCCAGCGGTCCGCCCCGCCATTGTTGCCGCTGTTGCGCGGACGTGTGGTGGGTGTGGACGGCGCGCGCGTGACCCTCGCCACCGCCGAGGACGTCCGCCGACAGGGCGAACTTGGGCGCGAGTACGGCCTGACGTTCCGCGACACGCTGGCCGACAATGAGCGGTTGGTCGACGGCCAGTTCTGGACGACTCGCACCGATGACCCCGCCGTGCCGCTTGAGGTGTCGATCGAGGAGCGCATCCGCGACGAATACGACATCGGTCTGGGCGATACCCTCCGATTCGACGTCGCCGGGCGTGTGGTGGAGGCCCGGGTCACAAGTGTGCGGAAGGTTGCCTGGGATGAGGCACAAAACGGCGGTTTCATCTTTGTGTTCCGGCCGGGACCACTCATCGAGCAGGCCCCGTACACGGTGGTCGGTTTCCTGCAGCTCAACGACACTCCGGACGCGCTGGGACTGGTCCAGCGGGACCTGGTGCGCGCGTTTCCCAATGTGTCGGTCATCGACGTCAGTGCCGTGCTCGATTCGGTCCGCGAGGTGGTCGAAAACGCCACGGTCGCCATCACCATCGTCGGCGCCGTGACCGTGGCCGGCGGGCTCCTGATCCTGGTGGGGGCGGTGGCCATGACCAAGTTCCAGCGCCTGTATGACGCGGCGATCTACCGGACTCTGGGAGCCAGCACGCGACGACTCTCCGCGATGGTGGCCATCGAATACGGCCTCCTCGGCGTGTTGGCCGGGGTGTTGGGCGCGATTGGGGCGTTGGGCCTGTCCTGGGCCGTCGCCACCCGCCTGTTCGAAATCGAATGGCGGCCGGACTGGTTTGGCCTGTCCACGGGCGTCCTGGCGGCCTCCCTGATTGTCGCCGCCGTGGGTTTGCTGTCGAGCCTCGACGTCATTGTGCGGAAACCCCTGGGCACCCTCCGGGGGCAATGAGGCAATGAGGCAATGAGCCAATGAGCCAATGCGTTGCCCCATTGCCTCATTGGCTCATTTCGCCCGAAGGTTCCCCTTCAGCGGTATAATTTGGAATTCCCGACAGGCCGGTTGGCGGCTCCGGGGGGACGAAGCACGAGCCGGGTGACACATGACCACGAATATGACGCTCGACGAAACACGGTTGACCGCACTGAAGGAAACGCTGGTGAAGCGCCGCGCAGACATCCTGGCAGCCTCGACGGGCACACGCCCCCTGCCGGAATCGGCCGACGTGAACAGCCGGCAGGGTGACCTCGCCGACCAGGCCAGCGGGAACAACGAAGTCCACATCGCGCTGAAGCTCAAACAGACCGACGCCAAGATTCTGCAGGCCACCGAAGAGGCCCTGCACCGGATCGAAAAGGGCGTCTACGGCATCTGCCGGGATTGTGGCGACCCGATTGCGCCGGCCAGGCTTGAAGCGATTCCCTGGACCCGCGTCTGCATCGAGTGCAAACAGAAACAGAGCGCGTAATGTCCCAGCCCACTGATCTGCTCTCCAGCCTCAAGCAACTGCACCGCGACAAACTCACGGTGCGTGAACGTCATGTGGCCGTGGCCCGTCACGTGGACCACTACGACTTCAACAACACCTACCAGTACGCCATCGCCCGCGAGGACGTGCACCTGGCATGGCTTGAGACCGCGATCCGTGAACTGGGCGGCGTGCCCGACGAGGTGGCGGAGCCGACGATCGAGGCGCCCGGCAAAAAGGGCAGTTTTGTGCCGCTGGTCCAGCAGGACGCCAAAGACGCCGAGGCGCTGGTCGCCAAGTGGCGTCCCCGCGTGGAGACGTTGACCAACACCCGCCACGCAAAGATGGTCGGCGTCATCCTTGGAGAGACGCTGGAGCATCAGCGGTTCTTCGTGCAGATTGCGCAGGGCCACGAACTGGTCCTTGGCAAGCGCATGCCCGGCGCCGGCACCGGCAACGGCGTCATGACCGACCGCTGGGTCGAGTAGTTTTCCATTGCCCTCCGGCGTGAGAGTCGCCATCGCGCTCGGCAGCAATCTGGGCGATCGTGACGCCCATCTGCGGTACGCCATCACACGCCTGTCCGCCCTCCTCACCGACCTGCGTGTGTCGACCTTCCACAACACCGCCGCGGTGGAGGTGGACGAACCCCAGCCCGATTACCTCAATGCCGTGGTATCCGGCACCACCACGCTTGCGCCGCTGGACCTGTTGCACGCGATGCTCGCTATCGAGCGGGAGCGGGGCAGGGAGCGCCCATCCTTTCGCGCCTCCCGCACCCTTGATCTGGATTTGATCTTCTACGGCGACCAGACGGTCACCACCCCCGAACTCACCGTGCCGCATCCCCGTTGGCGCGAGCGGGCGTTTGTGGTCGGCCCGCTGTCGGAAGTCTGGGACGATCCGGCGCTGTCTTAAGAGCTTTACAGTAGGCATGCAGACTGCAGGTTTTTACCAAAGAAACTACAGGCCTTCATGTCTACTGTTAATCCACAGGGCCTTTGCACACAAAAAAAGGGGCGGCTGTGTGACAGCCGCCCCTCGTGTTGCCGTCGTGGTGACGGGTTATTTCTTGTAGTAGGTCACGCGCGTGGTGGCAGCGCCACCTTCACGACCGGGGCTGGTCGTGGACTGCACGAGCCACGCGCCGTCCATGTGGTAGGTCACGGACTGGCCGTTGTCGCTGGTGACGACCAGCTTGGTGCCGTCCCACTTGGCCGTCGAGGTGACTTCGCCACCGCCGCGACCCATGCCCTGGTTCTTGCTGGGTGAGCCGTCGAGGTTGTAGGTGGTGACCATCTGGTTCTCACCCATGGTGCGGGTGATCGTCAGCGTCTTGGCGTCCTGCTTGAAGACCATCGGTGCGCCGCCCATGCGACCACCGCCGCGTGCGGGCGCGTTCGGGTTGGCCGCTGCCGTTTTTTCCGCGTCAATGGTCCACGTGCCCGAGAAGTCCGGGGCCTGTGCGTACACGCTGGTCGCCATCAGGACGACCGCTGCTGTTCCAAGGAATGTTGCTACACGTCGCATATGAAAAATACTCCTGCCAGATACGGGGCGGCGATCTGCCGTCACCGAGCTTTTATTCAAATCGGAGTGCTTCGATCGGGTCGAGCCCTGCCGCTTTGCGCGCGGGGTAGAAGCCGAAGAAGATTCCGACAAACGCTGCAAACCCGACGGCCATCACGATCGAATCGAGCGGCACCACGGCGGGCCAGTTGTTCAACCACTTCGCCAGTTCGGCGAGGAGGTATCCGGTGAGGATGCCCAGCGCGCCTCCCACCAGCGAAATCACGATCGCTTCCACCAGGAACTGCATCAGCACGTCCCGGCCACGCGCGCCGATCGCCATGCGCAGCCCAATCTCACGCGTGCGCTCGGTGACCGACACCAGCATGATGTTCATGATGCCGATGCCGCCGACCATCA
>CAYRGW010000105.1:0-14999 GCA_964423815.1 uncultured Solibacteraceae bacterium
CACAGGCCGGAACGCCGCCCGCACCACCGACCACGCAGACGATTCCGATCCCCGGATCACCCGAATGGGTGCGCCGCAATCGCGAAGGTGGTTCCTCGCAGTATGGTTACCGCGGCCGCACGGGTGTGAGCAACGCCCTCGACGCGCAGCCCGACGAACGCCTCCGCGCCATCAACGCCGAACCGAGCACGCCCGGCGAACGCCAGCAGGTGTTCTGCACAAAAATTGGCACCACCCGCCCGCAGGAGATGTACATCGTCGGCGCGCACATGGACGGCCTCGGCAAGGGCCAGGCGATTAATGACGACGCCTCGGGCACGGCGATCGTGATGGAACTTGCGCGCATCCTGCACATGCCCGGCGTGACCACCGATGTGTCGGTGCGATTTGTCCTCTGGAACAACGAGGAGAGCGGACTCAACGGCGCGTGGGCCTACGTCAATCAGCGCGAGAAGCTGCAGGGCATCGAAAGCCCCGCCGGCTCAGGCAAGTATCCGGAGCCGAAGTGGCTCGGCATGATCCAGCACGACATGATGATGTGGGATCACGGCATGCCCAAGGCAGACGGATCGGTTGATCGCGATCAGCGTCCAGAGGCGGATGTGAACATCGAGTTCCAGTCGGACTCGAAGTTTGCGGAGCAGTCGATGAAGCTCGCGTTTGAGCTCAAAGCGATGGCCGACCGCTACACGACGCACTATCCCGCGACGGTTGGTCCCCACATGACCAACACCGACTCGCGTCCGTTCCAGGACCGCATCGCCGCCGTCAGCCTCCGCGAAAACGAACGCGGCATGCAGACCGGTGCCGGCTGGAACCCGCACTGGCATCAGCCGACCGACGTGTTCACGACCTTCACCGACAAGGACTTCCTGCTCGGCCTCAACGCCGCCCAGGTGACGTTGTCGGGCATTGCGAAACTTGCCGGCGTCAAGATCGCGCGTTAGTGCCTGAGCGCCTCGACGGGATCGAGTCGTGAGGCGCGTCGGGCAGGAATCCACGCGGCCACCAGAGCGACCAGCAACAGGATCGCTCCGGTGGCCGCAAACGTCACCACATCCGTCGGGCTCACATTCACCAGCTGACTGCTCATCAGCGGCATCGCCACCATAGCGACACCCAGCCCAATCACCAGACCGATGCCCGTGAGCCACGCGCCCTGTGCGAGCACCTGCCGGAGAATCACGCCGCGGTCGGCGCCCAGCGCCATACGCACGCCGATCTCCTGGGTGCGTTGACCGACGGAAAACGCCACCACCCCGTAGAGACCGATCCCCGCCAGCGCGAGCGCAATCGCGCCGAAGATGCCGAGCAACAACGCAGCCATGCGTGGCACCGCCACACTCATCCGCAGATGTTCTTCAAGCGTGCGCACGTCATAGAGCGCCAGGTCCGGGGCCACAGCGGCGACCACCTCGCGCACGGCGGCGATCGCCGGCGCCGCGGGTCCTGTCGTCGCCACGTGCAGCACTGGGTTCGACCGGTACACCTGGTGAATGGGCAGATACATCACCGACCGGGGAGCCTCGGTCAGCTGGCCATATTTGCCGTCGCGTGCGATGCCGACGACCGTCGCCCAGTCCTCACCGATGCGCACACGGCCGCCAAGTGGATCCCGATCGGTCCAATACCGTTTTGCCATCGTCTCGTTGATGACCACCGAGAGCGGACGGTCGACACGATCCCCGCTGTTGATGCCGCGCCCTCGCAGGAGCGGAATGCCCATCGTCTCAAAATAGGCCGGGGCGACCATGCCGTAGTACACGACCACGTCTTCACCCTCTGCGGGTGTGTAGCCCTCGATGTCCGGGCTTGTGTCGGACCCTCCGCCCACCGAGAGCGGCACAAACGTGGAGACCGACGCGTGTTCAACGATCGGCAACACGTCGAGGCGGGTGATCAGCGTGTCGATCAAGGCACGGCCGCGGACTTCGTCCAACTGCAGGGAGCTGAGGTCAAACGAGGCGAGCACCGCGTCGCGCCGCGAAAAACCAGGGTCGACGTCATACGCGTTGTTGAGTGTCCGCACGAACAACCCGGCCGCGACAAGCAGCACCATCGCGAGTGACACCTGCGCCACCACCAGACTACGTCGCAACCGGCTGCGCGCCGGGGTCGCGGCGCTGCCGCGTGTGGCCCGCAGGGTGCCCCCCAACATCGTGCGTGATCCCTGCAGCGCGGGGGCGAGACCAAACACCAGCGTCGCCAGGATCACCACACCTGCCGAAAACAGCAGCACGCGGATGTTGACCGACGACTGGATCAGAATCGGGTAGGGCAGCGGCGGCAGCAGGCTGCCCAGGCCCTGGCTGGTCCAGACCGCAATCGTGAGGCCCGCCAGTCCACCCGCGACCGAGAGCAGCAGGCTCTCGATGAGCAACTGCCGAGCCAGGCGCCACCGGCTGGCGCCCAGTGCCGTACGAATCGACAGTTCCTGTTGCCTCGAGACCGCCCGCGCCAGCAGCAGACCCGACACGTTCGCGCAGGCGATGAGCAGCACGAGCGTGACCACGGCCGTCACGATGGTCACGACCGGCATCAGCACACGCGCCGCGCCGTCTTCACTCAGCGGGGCGATACGCAGGAACCACGACTTCGGGATCAGGTCGTCGGCGACAAATCGTTCCGAGACCGCGCGCACTTGTGCCTCAGCCTCGGCGGTCGTCACACCGGGGGCGAGGCGCACCACGCTGGTCAAGAATCCGTTGCCGCGCAGCTCAATGACGTCGCGGCCGGTGAGCGCCGGGTGCTGGGTGATCGGCACCCAGAGGTCCATCGCCAGGCCGCCCATGGCGCCCTGAAACCCCGGGCGCGTCACGCCCACAATCGAAAACGACTGGCTGTTGAGGGTGATCGCGCGGCCGACAATCGACGGGTCCGCGTCAAACCGTGTGCGCCACAACGTGTCGCTGATGACGACCACGGGCAGGCGCGCCGTTTCGTCGTTGGTGTTGAGGACACGGCCCAGAGCCGGCTCCACCTGCAACACGTCAAACAGGTTGCCCGAGGCGACTTCCGCCCAGACGCGCTCGGCCTGCCCCGTGCCGGCGCGCATGCTGACCGCCAGCATGTTCTTGACGGCGATCCCCGCAAACGCCGGCAGCTTCGCATCACGAAGGTCGCGGAAGTTCGGGTACGAAAAGCTGAGGTCCGTGCGGGTCTGCGAGGCGAAACGCACCATCACCAGCTCCGACGCCTTCGGGACGCCCGGCAGCGGCTGCATGATCAAGGCATCCATCCAGCTGAACGTGGTGGCGTTGGCGCCAATGGCCAGCCCGAGTGTCAGGACGATGGCGCCGGTGAGGCCGGGGCGTTGGGTGAGGGTGCGCCACGCGTGTTTCAGATCCTGCAGGGGCATGAGGGTTCTCCAGTGATGGGTGCGGAGCCAGAAGGCGTGTGAGGCGGCACCAAGGCTGCGCCGTGTCAGGTCGTGCTGGATGGCCGCAGGGGCATGACCCTGCGCGAGCAGAAAGGCCGCCTGCGCGGCGAGGTCGGCGTCCCACTGGCGGCGCCAGTCGGCACGTCGGCCGGCTGGGACCAGCCACGCACACCCGCGCACAAATCGCAGAGCGCGGTGGGTGAGCGGTCGGGTGGGGAGCGTGCTCATGTCAGCGACTCGGAGTCCGTGCGGCGGACCGCATCAGCGGGTAACGTGCCAGGGCTTCGGCCAACGCTTTGCCGCCGGCCGCCGTGATCTCGAAATACCTCCGGGCGGGCCGGCCGTCACGATGGGCGACCGCCTCGTTTTCCCACTTTGACCGCACAAATCCGAGTTCTTCGAGCCGTTCAAGCGCCGGATACACCGTGCCCGACGTCAGGCCCGTCGCATCCATGATGTCGAAGCCAAACCGCCGGTCGCCCTCCAGGGCCTGGAGGATGGTGATGGTGCCGAGTCCCAGTCGTGTGGTGCGCATATGTCAGTATATCGATATCCAACATAGCCATACGCAATCGGCGCGGTTCAAGTTCACCGCTGTGGCGGGGCTGAAGCCCACGCTCTACGAGGACGTATCTTCGTAGGGCGTGACCTTTAGGTCCGCCACTCCCCTTGCGTTCCGAGGGGGGAGGGTGTTACCGTCCCCTCGGAACCATATGGGAGACACCAAACCACTCCAGGGCCCCGACATTCTCAGGGGCACGCTTGATCTGCTCATCCTTCAGGCCCTGAGTTTTGGACCTGCGCACGGATACACGGTTGCGAAGTGGGTGGAAACGGCCACCGGGGACGCCCTCGCGCTCGGAGAGGGCACCTTGTATCCCGCCCTCCATCGCCTCGAAGAACGCGGCTGGGTGACGGCCGAGTGGGGACTGTCAGAAAACAACCGTCAGGCCAAGTTCTACGAGTTGACCAAACAGGGCAAGGCGCGGCTCCGCATCGAGACGACCAACTGGCGCAAATACGCGGCGGCAGTCTTTACTGCCCTTGACGCGCCCGCACCCAAAACCCCCGGCACCAAATGAAACGCGAACCACGGGCGGACATCGAGCGGGAACTCGCGTTCCACCTGGAGATGGGTGTGCGCGAGTTGATGGCGCAAGGCATGTCCGAGCCCGACGCCCGCGCGGCGGCGGCGCGGCGCTTCGGCGATTACATCGGCCCTCGCGAGGCCTGCATCAAAATTCACGAACGACGGAGACGACGGATGACACGCACGGCCTATTTCAGCGAACTCAAACAGGACATCGTCTACGCGCTCCGCACGCTCCGCCGCGCGCCGGTGTTCACCCTGGTCGCGGTCTCGACATTGGCGCTGGGCATCGGCGCCAACTCGGCCATCTTCAGCGTCGTCAACAGCGTTGTGCTGCAGGCGCTGCCGTATACGGATGCCGATCGTCTCTACCGCGTGCGCACGTTGTATCCCGACGGCACCCCATACGCACTCTCAGCGCCGGACTTCATGAGCATCCGGCAGGACTCGCAGGCGCTCGAACAGGTGGAAGCCTACAGCGGCGGAGTGCTGACGATGGTGGGGCAGGGAGAACCCGTGGAGATCCCCGGCGCGGAGGTGAGTGACGGCCTCATGCCGATGCTGGGATTCACCATGGCCCACGGACGCGGCTTCCTCAGGGACGATCACGAAGTCGGCCGCGAACGTGTGCTCGTGCTCGACCATGGCTTCTGGCTGCGCCAGTTCGGTGGCGAGCGATCTGTCGTCGGTCGGAAGATCATCCTCGGAGGTGAGCCGGCCACGATCGTCGGCGTGTTGTCGCCAGGTCAACGTCTGCCAATGAAAGCCGAGATGTACGCGCCGCTGCCGTACGACGAAGCTTTCAGCGCGTCGACCGCGATTGATCGACGAGGCGAGTTTCTCGCGGTCATCGCTCGAGCGCGCGAAGGCGTCACCGCCGAACGGGTGGAGCAGGACATGCGTCGGATTGGCAGCGCGCTGCAACAGGCCTTTCCGGACACCAACAAGCGACAGACGTTTACAGCCATCCCGCTTCAGGACCTCGTTGTGGGTGACGTGCGCACGCCGCTGCTGATGTTGCTTGGCGCCGTAGGATTTGTGCTGCTCGTCGCGTGTGCAAACGTCGCGAACCTGCTGTTGGCGCGTGCCTCGGCTCGGCAGGAAGAGATCGCGGTGCGCGCGGCATTGGGTGCGGGAAAGGGGCGACTCTTCCGGCAGTTGATCACCGAGTCGGTGGTGCTTGGTCTGATGGGGGGCGTCGCTGGTCTGGCCATCGCCTATGCGGCGACAAACGCACTCGTCGCTGCGCAGCCGGGCGATATCCCGCGCCTGGACGAGGTCGGCATCAACCCGACCGTCATCTGGTTCACGCTGGGGGTGTCACTGGCGACAAGTCTCTTGTTTGGCGCGCTTCCCGCGCTGCAGGCGACCGGGCACACACTGACGCAGACACTGCGCCAAGGTGGCCGTGGTGGCACCGGTTCGGGGGGTGGCCATCGCGCGCGCGCGGCGCTGGTTGTCACCGAAATGGCGCTGGCTGTGGTGCTGCTGACCGGCGCGGGTCTGCTGATTCGCACCTTCATCGAACTCACGCGCCCGCCCGACGGCGTGCACCTGGCTGATGGGCTGACCTTCAGGATGACGTTCCAGGGCGCATCGTATGCAAACGCCGCATCCACTCGAACCGCGGTGACCGCGATGGAAGAACGTGTGCGTGCGTTGCCGGGTGTGACCGCGGTGGCGTCCACAACGACCTTGCCTCTGGCGGGATTGGGCAGCCTCGTGGGATTCGAAGTCGAAGGCGCACCTCCGCCTCCGCCGGATGTGAACGCCGAGATCGCCATGGCCAGCGCGACGCCGTCGTATTTCTCGACGATTGGCACAACGCTCCTGCGCGGCCGCACGTTCACCGATCGCGACATCGTAGGCACCCAGCCGGTCGTGGTCATGAACGAGGCAGGGGAGCGCCGCTGGTTCAACGGCGACAACGCCGTCGGCCGGTTCGTCGTGATCAATGGGACACGCACGGAAGTGATCGGTGTCATGGCCGACATTGCGCAGAGCGATCGCCGGGAGGCGGTCATGCCCGCGGTCTTTGCGCCCTTTGCCCAGCGGACTACGCGCAATGTTCGGATGGTCGTGCGTGCTCAGGGGGATGCGCTCGCGCAGATTCCGGCAATTCGTGCAGAGCTGCGATCCCTTGATCCCAACATCGCGATGCAGGCGCCGATGCCGCTGACCCAACTGGTCGAGGACTCCGTCGCCGCGCCGCGGTTCTATACGTCGCTGCTCGCACTGTTTGCCGGCGTCGCCATCATTCTTGCGGCCACGGGCATCTTTGGCGTGATGAGTTATGCCGTCGCTGAACGCACACGCGAGATCGGCATCCGTATGGCGCTCGGTGCCCCCACGGGGGCCGTCGTGCGCATGGTCCTCGGCCGCGCCGTCGCCCTCGCGCTGGGTGGTGCCATCCTGGGTCTCGCCGGCGCATTCGCCGTCGGGCGTGTCATCCAGGATCAGCTCTACGGCGTCACCCTCGTGGACCCGCTCACCATCGCGTCTGTGCTCGGCGTCCTCATGCTCAGCGCCGTCGTCGCCGGGGTGCTGCCCGCAAGGCGGGCAGCGCACGTCGATCCGTCGGACGCGCTGCGGTGATGCGTCCTTGTAGGGCGTGACCTTCAGGTACGTCGTTGTGGCGGGGCTAAAGCCCACGCCCTACGGGGACGTATCTTCGTAGGGCGTGACCTTCAGGTCCGCCGTTTCAGCGAATCGCGGTGAACCGGGGCGCGATGTCCACGGGCACGCCCTTGAGTTTGTCGAGCACGGCCTGGACCTCGGGGCGCACGACGACCATCTTCGCGAGCATCGCCTGCGCGGCGGCATAATCGCCCACGGCCTGCATCGTCATGATGTCGCGCGTGAGGTTGCTCACCGCGTCGCGGATCTTGTCGGCAACGATGGCGAAGGTGCCGTCGGCGTTGACGATGACCGCGCCGTTGTCGAGCAGGTAGTTGAGCTGCAACACCTGGCCGCGGCCGTGCGCGGACGTCAGACCAAATCGGATCGACCGGAACGACGAAGCGAGGAAGGTGGTGTACATCGCGCGGGCGATCTCCGGTGAGACCGTGCCCTTGTCGGCGAGTTGCTGCAGCGCCCAGAGGCCCGAGATGTCCGCCTTGGCTTCTTCGAGCGCGCTGTAGGTGTCCTTGAGCGCCTCACGCACGGGCGTGGCTGTGCCGTGGACCTGGTGTGGTCCCAGCCCGTGCATCAACTCGTGCATCAGGATGTGCGTGAAGAACGCGTCGAACGAGACCTTATCGCGGTCGGCCGCCGCGATGGCCACGTCGGCAATCGGCGTGAGCACGTATTTGAACTTGGCTTCCTGCGTGTTCTTGAGCATCACACGTTTGGAGCCCTTCTCTCGAATGACACGGTCGTCGTTTGGCAGGTTAAACGCCGCCGTCTGCACACCACGATTGCCGTCACCCGAGCTGAACACCACGTTCACCACGGGCATCGGCGCCATCGCGCCAATCTGCGGGTTGCGATACTGCGCATCGATGGGCAATGCGTTCTCGAGTCCCTGCAGCTCCGCGCCAAACACGTCGAGCTTGCGCGTCTCCGCTTCGTCGCGCACCGTGATGAAGGCTTCAAACGCCGCCTTGTAGCCGAACCAGCCGTCTTCGTACGTTTCATACGGCCCGATGGTGGGTTCGATCGTCGCGTCCATCTCCATCCACGCCACGTCGGAGAGGTAGTAGTCGTTGGACTTGAACGCCTGCGCGCGCAGCTCCAGGAATTTGCGCAACGTCGGCTGATTGGTCAGTGACGCCGCACGTTTCAGGTGCGCGGCCGCCGCGTCGAGCGTGTTCTGATATTCAACCGAGTAGGGCACCGCGGTCAGTGAGCCCGACGCGTTGCGACGAATCGTCGAGAAGAACCCCACGGCGAGATCACGGTCGGCACCACGCAGCGTGTCCATCCACTGCTGCACTTCTTCTTTGGTCGCGTCGGCCGGATAAAAATTCGCCTGCGGGGGCTTCACGCCCACTCCCGGCACAAACGGCGCGTTTTCGTCGAGCCGCGACCACGGGCCCTTGTTGATGAGGAAGAGTCGCAGGCGGCGACGGCCTTCGTCCGACTGATCGGCGGCCAGCTGTACGAGTGTGCTCGCGTTGTCTGCCCACACCTGCTGCATGAAGAGCCCGTCAAACAGACGGGCGGCCGCGACCATTTCGTCGAGCGCCTGCCGCTCGTTGGGGGGCAGGCCCGCCAGATCCACGCCGATGTCCACCGGCGCAAAACGGGCGATCTGGGTCTCAAGAGGGGATGGCGTCACAGGGGGCTCCGCGGGGGCTTCGGCGGTACACGCCGAGCCAAGGGTGAGGGTCAAAAGCAGGACAGAGGCCGTTGAGGCGTTCCGCAGCAGGGTCATATGCCTGATTTTGCACGATTTTGCACAGGCCGAGTATGCCTACCGTAAATCCACCGGGTACAATGAAGGGCTGAGGAATGAGGAAATGAAGAACATGGCAGCTGACGACGCGAATGCTTTGGAATCGATCGAAACCCGCGAATGGCTCGACTCTCTTGACTATGTACTCGAAACCGGCGACAAAAGCCGTGTTTTCCGCCTGTTGGATGCCCTGCGCACCCGGGCGCGCTCGGCGGGTTTCCGCGAGCCGTTTTCATCAAATACCCCCTACATCAACACGATTCCGGAGACCGAGCAGGTCCCCTATCCCGGTGACCGCGAGCTCGAACGCCGCATCAAGTCCTTTGTCCGCTGGAACGCGCTGGCCATGGTCGTGCGCGCGAACCGCGAGTCGGACGGCATCGGTGGTCACATTTCGACCTACGCGTCGGCCGCAACCCTCTATGAGGTCGCGTTTAACCACTTCTTCCGCGGCAAGGACGCCGGCTACGACGCCGACCTGATCTACTTCCAGGGCCATGCGTCGCCCGGCATCTACGCACGCGCCTTCCTCGAAGGTCGCCTGGACGAAAAAGCCCTCCGCAACTTCCGCCACGAACTGCGCGAAGGCGGCGGGCTCTCGTCGTATCCGCACCCGTGGCTGATGCCCGACTTCTGGGAATACCCGACGGTGTCGATGGGCCTCGGCCCGCTGATGGCGATTTACCAGGCGCGCTTCAACAAATATCTCGAGAACCGCGGCCTCAAGCCCGTCTCCGATCAGAAGGTCTGGGCGTTTCTCGGCGACGGCGAAACCGACGAGCCGGAAGCCCTCGGCGCCATCTCGCTCGCCGCGCGCGAAAAACTCGACAACCTGATCTTTGTCATCAACTGCAACCTGCAGCGCCTCGACGGTCCGGTGCGTGGCAACGGCCAGATCATCCAGGAACTCGAAGCGGTGTTCCGCGGCGCGGGCTGGAACGTGGTCAAGTGCCTCTGGGGCTCCGAGTGGGATGAACTGCTCGAGCGCGATCACGAGGGGCTGCTCGTGCGCCGCATGGGCGAAATTGTCGACGGTGAATACCAGCGCTACGTCGTGGAAGACGGCGCGTTCCTGCGCAAACACTTCTGGGGCGCGGACCCGCGGCTCGAAGCGATGGTCAAACACCTCTCGGACCTCGACCTCAAGAAGCTGCACGTCGGTGGCCATGACCCCGTCAAGGTCTACAACGCGTATCTCGCGGCGACCAACTCGAAGGGCAAACCCACCGTGGTGCTCGCGCGCACCATCAAGGGGTACGGCCTCGGCGAAGCGGGCGAGGGCAAAAACATCACGCACCAGCAGAAGAAGATGAACGAGGGCGACCTCAAACACTTCCGCGGCCGGTTCAACGTGCCGATCTCCGACAAGGACATCGCCGAAGCGCCGTTTTATCGTCCCGAAGAAAATTCGGCCGAGCTGAAGTACATGGCCGAACGCCGCAAGGGCCTCGGTGGCGCCGTGCCGCGCCGGATCGTCAAGGCGGAGTTGCTCGACGAAAAAGTGTCGGCGGGCATCGCGACCGAGTTCGAAGAGTTCTACAAGGGCAGCGACCGCAAAGCGTCCACGACGCTCGTGTTCGTCAAGATGCTCACCAAACTCCTGAAGGACAAGGAGATTGGCAAGTTCATCGTGCCGATCGTGCCCGACGAAGCGCGCACCTTCGGCATGGAGTCGCTCTTCAAGCAGGTCGGCATCTACTCGAGCATCGGTCAGCTCTACGAGCCGGTCGACATCGCGCAGCTGCTGCACTACAAGGAAGCGAAGGACGGCCAGATTCTCGAAGAGGGCATCACCGAGGCCGGCTCGATCGCGTCGTGGATTGCCGCGGGCACCGCGTATGCCGCGCACGGCGTCAACACGATTCCGTTCTTCATCTTCTACTCAATGTTTGGCTTCCAGCGTATCGGCGACTTCATCTGGGCCGCCGCCGACGCACGGTGCCGCGGGTTCCTCCTCGGAGGCACCGCCGGTCGCACGACGCTGGCCGGTGAAGGCCTGCAGCACCAGGACGGCAACAGCCACACGCTGGCGCTCTCCGTGCCGACGTGCAAGTCCTACGACCCGGCCTACGCGTATGAACTGGCCGCCATCGTCGAGGACGGCATCAAGCGGATGTACGTCAACGGCGAAGACTGCTTCTACTACATCACCGTGATGAACGAGCAGTACGAGATGCCCGAGATGCCCGCCGACTCGAAGGCCGGGATCATCAAGGGCCTGTATCGCTTCAACACCGCGAAGGACGCCAAGAAGGCGAAACATCGCGCGCAGCTGCTTGGCAGCGGCACGATCCTCAACGAAGTCCTCAAGGCGCAGACGATCCTCGCCGACTACGGTGTGGCCGCCGACGTGTGGAGCGCGACCAGCTACAACGAGCTCTACCGGGATGGCCATGCGGCCGAGCGGTGGAATCGCCTGCACCCGACCGAGAAGCAGCGTGTGCCGTACGTGACCGAGTGCCTCGCCAAGACGGAAGGTGTTGTGGTTGCCGCGTCCGACTACCTGAAGAGCCAGCCCGACATGGTGGCGCGCTGGGTGGGTCGTCCGATGGTCACCCTCGGCACCGACGGTTTCGGTCGGTCGGAAGACCGTCAGTCGCTGCGCGACTTCTTCGAAGTCGACGCCCGCTACATCGTCATTGCGACCCTGTCTGCACTGCTGCAGAACGGCGAGCTGGACGCCAAGGTGGTGGCCAAGGCCATCAAGGACCTGGGCATCAACCCAGACAAGCTCAACCCGGCGATTTCGTAAGCAAAGGATCTGTTGATGGCATCTGAATTCAAAGTTCCAGAGCTGGGCGAAAACGTCGAAAAGGGCGACGTCGTCCGTGTCATGGTCAAGGCCGGTGATGTGATCACCGTCGACCAGCCGATCTTCGAGCTGGAAACCGACAAGGCCACGATCGAAGTCCCGTCCACGGTGGCCGGCACCGTCGTCGAGATGAAAATCAAGCAGGGCGACAAGGTCAAGCCGGGGCAGGTCGTCTTGACGGTCGACGCAGACGCTTCGGCGGCTGCGACGAAGGACGAACCGAAGTCCCGGGGTCCCGAGGTTGCCGAGGTTCCGAAGTCCGCCGAGGTCGCGAAGTCCGCCGACGTCCCGAAGGAAGAGCCGAAGTCCGAACCGGTCAAGGCCGAAGAGCCGAGAGCTTCAGGCGCCGCCGTTCCGGCGGCGCCGTCCACTCGTCGCTTCGCGCGTGAGTTGGGCATTGACATCGCGCAGGTCTCTGGCAGTGGCCCTGGTGGTCGTATCAGTCAGGAAGACGTGAAGGCGTTTGTGAAGTCGACGATGACCAGTGGTGGTCCTTCGACTGGCGCTCAGGGCGCTCGGGGCTTCGCGCCCCTCCCGGACTTCTCGAAGTGGGGAAGTGTCGAGAGCAAGCCGATGTCGAACATCCGTCGCAAGACGGCCGAGCACCTGTCCAACGCGTGGATGGCGCCGCACGTCACGCAGCACGACAAGGCCGACCTCACGGGTTTTGAAGCGTTCCGTGATGCCTATGGTGCCCGCGTCGAAAAAGCCGGCGGCAAGCTGACCATCACCGCGGTGATCATCAAGATCCTCGCGGCAGGCATGGACAAGTTCCCGCAGTTCGCGTCGTCGGTCGACATGGCCAACAACGCGATCGTGTTCAAGTCCTACCGCCACATCGGTGTGGCCGTGGACACACCCAATGGCCTGCTCGTGCCGGTCATCCGGGACGTGAACACGAAGTCCATCACGCAGATTTCGGTGGACCTCGCCACGTTGTCGCAGAAGGCGCGCGACAAAAAGCTGAGCCTCGACGAAATGTCCGGCGGCGTGATGTCGGTCACCAACCTCGGCGGCATCGGCGGCACGTCGTTCACGCCAATCGTCAACATGCCTGAGGTTGCGATCCTCGGCATGTCACGCGGCGGCATCGAACCCGTGTGGGACGGCGAGATGTTTGTGCCCAAGACCATGTTGCCGTTGTCGTTGTCGTACGACCACCGCGTCATTGATGGTGCCGACGCCGCGCGGTTCCTGCGCTTCATCGCCGAAGCCCTCGAATCGCCGCTCACCATGGTGCTTTGAGCCAGGGTTAACTGATCGTTTTCGGAGAGCAATATGTCATCAACTCAGTTGGTAGTCATCGGTGGTGGGCCTGGCGGGTATGCAGCCGCGTTTTATGCTGCGGACCTCGGCATGCAGGTCACGCTCGTGGACATGGAACCGAACCCCGGTGGCGTGTGCCTGTATCGCGGATGTATTCCGTCGAAGGCGCTGCTGCACGTGGCCAAGGTCGCGAGTGAAGCAAAACACGCGACGCACTGGGGCCTGACCTACGCCGAGCCCAAGATCGACCTCGACAAACTCCGCAGCTACAAAGAGGGCGTCGTCAACAAGTTGACCGGGGGCCTCGGGCAGCTTTCCAAACAGCGCAAGATCACGTTCATCCAGGGCAAGGCGTCGTTTGTGGACGCCAAGAACCTGTCGATCGAACTCGCAGCCGGCGGCACGCAGGCGCTCGCGTTTGAAAATGCCATCATCGCGACGGGTTCGTATCCGACGCGTATCCCGGGGCTCGACATCAAGAGTGACCGCCTGATGGATTCCACCGGCGCGCTCGACTTGCCGGAGATTCCGAAGACGTTGCTCGTTGTCGGCGGCGGCTACATCGGTCTCGAACTCGGCTCGGTCTACGCCGCCCTCGGCACCAAGGTCACCGTCGTCGAAATGACCGACGGCCTGCTGCCCGGCGCTGACCGCGACCTCGTCACCTTCCTCGCCCGTCGTCTTGAGACGACGATGGAC
Organism: uncultured Solibacteraceae bacterium; assembly: GCA_964423815.1. GTDB lineage: Bacteria > Acidobacteriota > Vicinamibacteria > Vicinamibacterales > SCN-69-37 > SYFT01. The sequence continues at coordinate 13,643 of CAYRGW010000105.1, forward strand.
AAGATTCTCCTCAAGACCAAGGTCACGGGGATGAAGGAGGCGAAGAAGGGCATCACCGTCTCGATGGAAGGCGCCGATGGCGCCAAGACCGAAGAGACCTACGACCGCGTGCTTGTGTCCATCGGTCGGCGTCCGAACTCGGCGATCCCGGGGCTCGACAAAACCGGCGTGAAGGTGAGCGACAAGGGGTTCATCACGGTGGACTCGGCGATGCGCACAAACGTCGCGGGCATTTCGGCCATCGGTGACGTGGTGGGTGAGCCGATGCTCGCGCACAAGGCGTCACACGAAGCGAAGGTGGCCGTCGAGGTCATCCTCGGGCGCAAGAGCGTGTTTGAGCCGCAGGCGATTCCTGCGGTCGTGTTCACCGACCCCGAAGTCGCGTGGTGTGGTCTGACCGAAAACGACGCCAAAAAGCAGGGCCGCAAGGTTGAAATCGCGAAGTTCCCGTGGGCCGCACTCGGCCGCGCGCTGGCGATCGACCGTCCGGACGGCATGACCAAGCTGGTTATTGACCCCGAGACCGAACGTATCCTCGGCGTGGGCATCGTTGGCGCCGGCGCCGGTGAGCTCATCGCGGAAGGTGTGCTCGCGGTCGAAATGGCCGCCCTGGCGTCCGACCTCACGCTGTCCATTCACCCGCATCCGACGATGTCGGAGACGTTGATGGAGGCGGCTGAGGTATTCTTTGGTCACTCGACACACGTCTATCGTCCGAAGAAGAAGTAGGAGCGAAGCATGGCGCAGGCACAGGTCACCAAAGTCGGCCGCAACGATCTCTGTTCGTGCGGGAGCGGCAAAAAATTCAAGAAGTGCTGTGAGGACAAAACAGAGCGCAGCATGGGGCAGACCATGATGATCGTGCTCATCAGCCTGATCCTCGGCGCGGGCCTGTTTGCGGCCATCAGCAATTTCACGACCGAGACGACCCACGTCGCCAAGACGAGCGGCGTCTGGGACCCCGCGCACGGGCACTACCATTGATGCCATAATCCCCGCCGAGGTGCGGGATGGGTCGAGCGTGGTTGGGCGGATGGGTGATTCTCGGCGCGGCGGTGATTGCGGCGCCGGTGGTGATGGTGGCGCAGTCGCAGGCGCAGGCGCAGCGGCCGCCGGACCTGGTGGCCGCGAAGTTTGAGCGGAGTCCGACCCAGGCGATCGACGAGGAGTACACGAAGAAGATCCGTGAGTACACCACCGAGTCGTTTTTCCTGTCGCCGATGGTGGATTACCTGCCGGCGTCCAAAACGGTGCCGACGCCAATGGCGGTCCTTGGCAACGTCGCCGGTGCACCCGGCAAGCTCCCCTACACCAAAGAAGGGCATGACTACATGCGGATGCTGGCGAAAGCGTCGCC
>CAYRGW010000106.1:0-14880 GCA_964423815.1 uncultured Solibacteraceae bacterium
GCCGGCGCAATTAACGGCGCCGGCAGCGGGGTTATTTCTCGAACGCGTCGACTACTAACTTACCACATGAATATCAGGCGGCCCCACGTCGTGTGCGCGGTGTACGGCGCATACGTGTAGTAGAGCAGGACGTTGTTGCCGGCCGTCAGGGTCGACTGCGCCTGTGAGTCAAGCGTGAAGTCCTGCACGTCGTACTTGTCATACCAGTAGCTCACGCCAATCGCGATCCGGCGGCTGACGTTGTACACGGCGTCCACGGTCCCACGCGTCAGGTCACTCTTGACGGGCGGCAGCGCCACCGGCGTCGGCAGCGTCGTGGGAACGATGGCCTCCGACGGGAGCGTTCGATCCGCGACGGCGCCGGTGATGTATTCATAGGCGGCGCGTGTGCGGTTGTAGTCCCAGCTGAGGTTCAGGTCCACCTTCTCCGCGATGCCCTTGAACTCGGCGTTGGCGGTCAGTGCGTGCACCTTGTCGTTCGCGTCAGTGGCCCAGTTGCGCGACGGGTCCAGCGTCTGCGCGCCGGGGTTCGCCTGGCGTGACCGCTGCAGCGACTTGTAGTCCTCGTAGCTGTACGAGACGCCGAGGCCGACCTTGTCGGACGGCGTGCCGTCGAGACCGATTGAGTACACATCGTGGTTGTTGTCGCGCAGACCAAACTCACTCGCCAGGTAGTCGTCGCGACCGATCGCCGAGGAGACGCTCAGCGCCCAGTTCACCACCGGCATGAACGAGGCCGTCAGCGTGAAGCGATCCCGATCGCGATCCGCCACATCATAGTGGCGCATGCCGGGCTGCTCGTTTGCGTGGATCAGCTTGTTGACGTCGAAGCCTTCACCGCGCTTCTGCGCATGTTCATACAGCGCGCGCACACTGATGACGCCGGTGCTGAGCGTGTCGACCTTGACGCGCAACACGTTATCCACCGTTTCTTCATAGATTCGGTGGGTGCGCTGGTCCGTGTACCGTCCGTAGCCCAACGTGACCGCCGCCGGCCCCTTCGGGGAGATGCGGATGTCGCCGTCGAAGTTCAGGCGCGTGACGCTGTAGCCTTCCGACTCGACTGGCGGGTTTCTGATGGAGAAACTGCCGTCGTACGACACCCGGTTGATCACCTGGAACGTCGGAATCTTGTTGTCGTAGTCGTAATACTTCATCCGTGCGTTCAGGCTGAACAGGCTCGACGGCCGCGACGTGAAGTTCAGGTTGAACCCGGTCATCTGGGCCTCACCGTCAATCCCCGCGCGCGTCGGCGCACCGGCCAGCGGCAGGACCGCCGAGTTGATCGTATGGGGCAGCACCAGCCCGTCGTCGTCCTTCAAGGTGCTCATTGAGGCGTAAGCCGTGAGGCGCGACTTTTTGGGCAACTTGATGGAGATCATGCCGTTGACACCCAGCATCGTGCTGCTGACGGGCAGGCCCAGACGCCCTGACGCAGGGCCACCGGAAATGTCGGTCGCGCGCAACGGGTTGTCCCAAATCACCTGCGCCACATTGTTGGTGAACCACGACCCCGTGTAGCCGGCTCGGAACAGGGCGTTGCCCTTCTCCACTTCAGCCGACGCGTCAAAGTCGGTCATCTGGTGGTCGATGGGCGAGGCGAACTCCACGACCTGGCCGTGGCCGAACCCGCCGCCGAACGGCTGGTTGCCGGTGCGGTCGGTGCGCTTGACGGCGACCTTGAGCGAACTCGAGGTCGTCGGCATGAACTCGAACGCACTCGCCAGGCTGTGGCGCTTCGACTTGAGATCAAACATCGCCGACCCGTTGACCAGCGCCAGCAACGCTGCAGGCTTGGCCGTCGACGACAGGTTCTGCAACTGCAACTGCACCGCATCGTCGAGCCGGAATTCTCCGGGCACGGGCGAGCTGTACGGCGAGCGCGTGGTGCGACTCAGCAACATGGGAATCTGATCCCACTGGCCCCACGCCTTGAACGTTCCTGGACGCACGATGTTGACGGTGTAACGTTGATCGCGCCGCCCGGCGTGGTCAGCACCGGCGTCCAGGAACCACCCGTTTTTCTGGGCCTTCCAGCGGAAGGTCTCCAGAAACAATCCGTCGCCAAGGTCGCGGTACCGCTCATAGCGGGCCGCATCCCCGGTCAGGCTTGAGCCACGCACGCCGAGGTCAATCACCCCCGACTGGGTGGTGGTAGTCGTCGCAGCTTCCTGCGCCATGACGGCGGACGGCAGGAGCGCACAAAGAACCAATGCAACTGTTGTGTAGTGGCGCATGATGTCCCTCCTCACCGAACAAACATGTTGCCCGCGGGGTGATTCGACCCGTGGATTGTGGAGTGACACGTCACACACGAGCGGGCGTAGACCCGAACACTCGTCGCGACAAGGCCAGCGTCATAGATGGTCGACGGGTGCCGCGTGGCCACGTGACACCGCTGACAGAGGGCCGGTGGTTTGGCCACCAGCATCCGGTCGTTCGAGGACCCGTGTGGGTCGTGGCAGGTCGTGCAGCCGTCACGGCCCGGGGCATGTTCCCAGAGGAACGGGCCGCGTTTGTCGGCATGGCAGGACACACACGAATCCGCCACCGAGTCACCCTTGCGCAGCAACTTCACGTTGGTCGTCCCGTGGATGTTGTGACAGGTCGAACATTCCATCTTGCCTTCGCGCACCGGCATGTGACCGGAGCGGTCCACCTTCGAGGCCTTGTCGCGATGACAGGACGCGCAGATTTCGGTCTGTGTTTCCTTCTTCAGCGAACCGGTCTCCGAGACGGGCGTGTGCACCGAGTGACAGGTGATGCAGGCCACGCCGCGTGCCTCATGCTGGCTGCCGTCCCACAGGGCGTGTTCACCCTTTGAGTGACACGTCGTGCAGGTCGCGTCCGCCTGCTCGGCCGACATCGTCTTGAAGGACGCCGGCTTCACGTTGACAGGATCTTCGATGTGTTTGCTGCCCGGCCCGTGACAGGTTTCGCAGCCCTGTGTCGCGGACGGTGTCCGCTTGTCGACCGCGCGATGGTGCGGCGAGTCTTTGTAGGCCGCCATGGCCTCATCGTGGCAACTCAGACAGGTGTCCTGGCCCACATAGGTCGCGTCGGAGGCCGACTGCGCCGGCTTGGTCGGCGCCTGCCCCTGGGCGGCATTCTGCAGTGCTGGGGAATTTCCCGCAGTCGCGGGATCCGGCGCGTTGGCCCGCATGCTGCCGAATGCAGCCAGCCAAACCAGACACGCGGTGGCGACCCAGAGTTTTGGGCCTAATTTGCGGATGTGTTGCCCCATATCATTCCTCCCGAACGAAAACCCGACTTGGATAGTCGGTGTGCCCACGATGCACCGGTCGCTTGTAGAGCAAATCCTGTGCCGCTACTTTTTTGTGAGTCCGAACTTCTCGATCCGATACCGAATCTGGTCGCGATGCAGACCCAGCAGCGTCGCCGCCCGCGTCTGATTGCCCCCCGCGCGCTCCAACGCCTGGACCACCAGACTGCGTTCAACCTCTTCAAGGTTGACGCCCTCAGCCGGCAGTGAAAACGGGGCCCCGTCCGGCGCAGCCGTCCCCGCACCTGCGCCAGGATGCGCCGACGAAGGACCGGCCAACGTGTCAAAATCCCCCGCCTGCAACGTCCCGTCATCGGCCAGCAGGACCGCGCGCTCGATCAGGTTGCGTAACTCGCGGACATTGCCCGGCCAGTTGTACGCGCTGAGCCGTCGCACCGCATCCACGGACAGACCCGGCACCTTGCGCTTGAACTCCTTGGCGAACCCCTCCACAAAGTGCTGCGCGAGCAACGCAATGTCACCGCCACGTTCACGCAGGGGAGGAATCTCGATCCGCAGCACATTCAGGCGGTAGTAGAGGTCGTCGCGGAACTTGCCGGACCGCACGGCCTCCTCGAGCTGGCGATTGGTGGCGGCCACCACACGCACATCCACGTGGACGTCCGCCATGCCGCCGACCCGCCGGAACGTCTTCTCCTCGAGAAACCGGAGCAACTTCGCCTGAAGGGCAGGCGTCATTTCCCCGATCTCGTCGAGGAACACCGTGCCGTCATCAGCCTGTTCGAGCAGTCCACGTTTCTGCTGCCGCGCGTCGGTGAATGCCCCGCGCTCGTGGCCGAACAGTTCGGACTCAAGGAGGGTCTCCGGCAGCGCCGAACACGTGATGTTCAGGAACGGGCGCGCCGAACGATTGCTCGCGTAGTGAATGACCTTGGCGATGAGGTCTTTGCCCGTGCCGCTTTCGCCGGTGATCAGCACCGTGGACCCCGGACTGGTGGCCACCTTGCGGACCAAGGTCTTGATGCGCTGCATCGGCTCGGATTCACCAATGACCGAGGCCGCGCTGAACGGCCGGGCGAGTCCACTGCGCAGGGTGCGCAGTTCCCGGCGGAGCCGGGTCGTGTCGAGCGCGCGGGCCACACGCAACGCCACATCTTCCAGATCAAACGGTTTGGTGGCGTAATCAAACGCCCCGCCCTTCATGCTTTCGACCACGGTGTCGATGCCCTTGTGCGCCGTGAGCATCATCACCAGCGTGTCCGGATCGAGGTCGCGCAAACGACGCAGCACCTCCAGGCCATCTCCGTCGGGCAATTTGTAATCGAGGAGCACGAGGTCCACGCCGTGATCGGCCTGCTCGAGGGCCTGCGCCACGCTGCCGGCTTCAAGCACCTCGTGCCCGTCGGCACGGAGACGTTCGGCCAGGGACCAGCGGATCAGCGCTTCGTCATCAACTACTAGGACTCGTCTTCCGGCCATTGTGCTGCAGTATAAGCCTCGTCCACCAACGCAACGACTGCGGCGATATCAAATGGTTTGTCGACGACACGGTAAACACCCACCGCCTGCGCGATACGGGCCTGTTCGGGTGTGCCGTATGCCGTCATCAAAAGTACCGGTACGTCAGGTCGACGCTCCCGCAGGTCACGCATCAGGGACAGGTCGGCCACGTCGGGCAGGCGCAGATCGAGCAGGATGACAAATGGTTGCCCGGCCAGTTGGTCGACGACCGCGCGCGCTTCGGTACCGTTTGAGGCTTGGCGGACCAGCCACCCGGCGTCGGTCAGCGCCTCGGACACAGACCACCGGATGAGGGCTTCATCGTCGACGACCAGAACGCTCCTCGGTAGTTTTCCCTGCATCATGGGTAGAATTCCCCGTACGGTGGTGCTTTCTGAGCCTAAACTCATTCCGAGCGTCCCCTCTATTCAAGGATTGGGCCAAGTCATGACGTCGGACCTCAGCTCTGCGCTTCGACGGTCGAATAAAGATCTCGAGGACCTTAAATACGCGCTTGATCAATCCGCGATTGTCGCGATTACGGACGTCCGGGGCGACATCACATATGTGAACGACACCTTCTGCGCCATCGCCAAGTACCCGCGCGAGGCGCTGATCGGGCAGAACCACCGCATTCTCAACTCCGGCCTGCATGGCGTGGACTTCTTCAAGGAGATGTATCGCACCATCGCGCAGGGTCAGGTCTGGCGCGGGGACCTGCGGAATCGGGCGAGTGATGGGTCGCTCTACTGGGTCGACACGACGGTCGTGCCGTTCCTGAACGACGACGGTAAGCCCTACCAATACGTGTCCATCCGCTACGACATCACCGAGCGCAAGCGATCGGAGGCGGCCCTTCGCGATCAGGCCTCACTGGCGCAACTGGGCAAACTGGCCGCGGTGGTGGCGCACGAGGTGCGGAATCCGCTGGCGGCGATTCGCGGCGCGTTGCAGGTGATCGGTGGACGCCTCGACAGCGCGAGCCAGGAACGCGCCGTGATGCTGGATGTGATTGCGCGGGTGGACGCGCTGAACGAGATCGTGCAGGACCTCCTGCACTTTGCCAAGCCGCGACAGCCCGTGCCCACGGCTGTCCCGCTTCGCGCCGTGCTGGAGAGTGTCATCTCGCTGATGTCCCGGGACGCCACGCTGTCACAGGTGTCCGTCCATCTGGACCTCAATGACATGCTGGTCCGCGTGGATATGGATCAAATCCAGCAGGCGTTTCTCAACCTGCTGATCAACGGGGCGCAGGCGATGGACGGCCGCGGGCGCATCACCATCTCGGCGACCGAGGAGGACGACCGCTGTGTCATCGCGATCCGGGACGAAGGCCCGGGCATCCCGGTGGAAACGCGCGAACATCTGTTTGAGCCGTTTTTCACGACCAAACACCGCGGCACCGGCCTGGGTCTGGCCACGGCCCGTAGAATTCTCGACAGTCATGGTGGCACTTTGACGCTGGACTGCCCTGAGGGGGGCGGCACAATCGCGCGAATTTGTGTGCCCATGGCCCGGGCATGATGTTTGCTCTGATCCCGGATGGAGGCCTCCATGGTTGCGATCCGGCGAATCCTTGTTCCGACCGACTTCAGTGAGCCGGCAGACGCGGCGTTGCGGTATGGCCGCGCGTTGGCGGAAGAGTTCGGCAGCACGCTGCATTTGATTCATGTCGTGCCCGAACCCTACGTCTACCCGTGGGGGACGGAAATTTCCACGATGCCGTTGGTCGACCTGCTGACCCAGTCGGAGGCTCAGGCCGGCGAACGGCTCAAGACCCAGATCGACGACACCGGGGCGCTCAAGGGACGCATCAAAACGTCCACGGCCATTGGCACACCGGTGGACAAAATCCTGCAGTGTGTCGCCGATGACGGGATCGATCTGATCGTCATGGGCACCCATGGGCGTGGCGCGGTCGGACATCTCCTGCTGGGATCAGTCGCGGAACGGATCGTCCGGCGGTCCCCCGTCCCGGTGCTGACGGTGAAGGGACCCACTCCGGGGGTCTAGCGTAGACTTGTGCCCATGAGTGACTCCCTGACGATTGGGCGCCTGGTCCGGCTGGCGACTGACACCCATTTGCGGGCCTCCCGATTGTCGCAGCCGTCGACGTGGTTTGTCTGGTGGCACGAGCGGAAGTTTGTAACCGCGATCGACGGTTTTGCCGACGCGTTACGGAGTGTGCCGCAAGCGGCGGTCGAACAAGCGTCGGCTGATCAGATTCGGGACGTGGGGATCCAGGTGGACGCCATCATCAGTGATGTCGAAGTGTTCATCGCCCGCCACGGCAACTCCAGCCTCAAACGCGTCGAACACGATCGGCATCTGGTGCGCCGGATCTATGAACTTCGCGCGTCCTACGAAAAACTCGCGCGTCGTGTGACCGCTCAGCCCGGCATGACGGACCTGCGGTGGAAGGTCAAACTCGACACGGCTCATCGGGGCGACACATGACCGGTCCGGTCGTCTGCGGCGTCGATTTCTCCGATCACTCGCGTCGTGCGTTGGTGTGGGCCCGCTTTCTGGCGGCGCGCCTCAACGCCCCGCTGCTGGTCGTGCACGCGGTCGAGCCGGTGCTGGCGGAGGCGTCAAAGGTCACCTACGGTCCCGGCGCGCTTGAGACGACGCTTGAAGCGGAGCTGCGGGAGTTTATGGGCCCCGACGCGTCGACCCTGCACATCGGCGTCGGCGAGCCGCCCAGTGTGTTGAAGGGCGCGGCCATGGCTCATGCGGCGTCGTTGCTGGTGGTGGGCACACAAGGACTCGGTCGCGCAGCACGGGTCTGGTTCGGATCCACCACCCTGCGCCTGTTGCGTGAGACGACGATCCCGATTCTCGCCATTCCGCCGAAGTCTGCGGACGCGCCGGCGGTCTCGGGGTTGCTGGTGGGCACCGACTTCAGCGAGGCCTCAGACGCGGCGCTGCGCGCGGCGGTGGCCCTGGGGGCGCAGTTGCAGGTGCCGGTGACGTGCCTGCACGCGGTGCGGACGGTCGCGGCACACACCCGATGGAACGAGGTCATTCACGAGACCGTCGACCGCGCGATTCACGCGGCCAGACAACGTCTGGCGAACACAGCCGCCGCAATCGCGGATGCCGGAACCCTCAGCACGGACGTGCGCACCGGCGACGCCGCAGACACCCTGATTGACGCGGCCGAAGGTACCGACGTGGTGCTGGTGGTCGGCCTCGGCGGCGAACACACCGGCCAGCATCCCGGCACCACCGCTTACCGCGTGTTGTCGGGCGCCGATGCCCCGGTGCTGGCCGTGCCGTTGCGCCGCGCCTGAAGGGCGCGTTCACCCAGCCACCAGGCGGGGCGCCGCACCCGACGCAACCCGAAATGGGTCACCGTGTGCGCTTCCAGATGCGCCATCGCCTCATCCAGGTCGTCGGTCACTTTCAGGAGATCCAGATCGCGCGGAGAGATCGCGCCTTCACGCAACATCTCTCGAAGCAGCGCCAGGTAGGGTTCCCAGTACTTCGTGCCAATGAGCACGACCGGGAAGTTGGCAATTTTTGTGGTCTGAATGAGCGTCAACGCTTCGTTGAGTTCATCGAGAGTGCCCAGTCCGCCCGGGCACACCACAAAACCATACGAATATTTGAAGAGCAGCACCTTGCGCACAAAGAAGTAGTGACAGGTCACCCACCGGTCCAGATAGGGATTGGGCGCCTGCTCAAACGGCAGCTTGATGTTGACGCCGACCGACAATCCCCCGGCATCATGCGCACCGCGGTTGGCGGCTTCCATGAGCCCCGGGCCGCCGCCGGTCATGACGGCAAATCCCATCTCGGCGACCCGCCTCCCTACTTCGCGCGCAAGTCCGTAGTACTGATGGCCCTCGTGAAAACGCGCGGAGCCGAAGACGGCGATACACGGCCCGATGAAGTGCAGACGGCGGAAACCGACGATGAAGTCACGCGCGGCGCGGCCCAACAGCTGGAGTTCCCGCCATCGGGAGTTCGGGCCCTCCAGCAGCAGGCGATCGGACTTGGCCGGATCGGGATCGGTTACGGGTACAGCCACTGACTCGTCCACCCTTCCTCGACGCGGTCAAAGACCCGCCGGTCGTGCAAGCGGCCGATCCCGGCCTTCCAGAATTCGATGTGGTGCGGCACCAGGCGGAAGCCCGACCAGAACGGCGGTCGCGGCACCGGGCGTCCCAGATGACGCGCGGCAATGGCCGCCGCCCGCGCGAGCAACACGGCCTGGCTCGACAACGGTTCACTCTGGCGTGAGGCCCACGCGCCGATCTGACTCTCGCGCGGCCGCGTCGCAAAATAACGATCGGCTTCCTCGTCGGGCACGGGTTGGACGTCGCCTTCGATGCGGATTTGTTGGTCGAGCGGTCCCCAGTAGACACACAACGAGGCATGCGGCGTGTGCGCCAGCTCACCGCCCTTGCGGGATCGCAGATTGGTAAAAAAAGTGAAGCCCCGTTGATCGAAGTACTGAATCAGGACCATGCGCCCGGCAGGACGCCCGGACTCACCGACGGTGGAAAGACAGGCGGCCTTCGGGTCAAACCCTCCCCGAGCGACCGCCTCGTCAAACCACGCTTGATACTGTGCGATTGGATCAGTCACACAGTGACGTATATCACTTCCGCTTCACACCGAGCTCGCCGAGTTTGCGCGCGAGGTCTTCGCCGGCCGTGCCGGTACTCACCTTGTTGTCGATGAACAGGATCTTGCCGTCCGGACCGATGTAGTACGTCCAGCGCCGCGCCATGCCGGCCGGAGACAACACTCCGTACGCCGTGGCGACGTCTTTTTCTGGATTGGCCAGGATGGGAAAGTCGGCTTCGTGTTCCTTCGCAAACCGCGTATTGGTCTCGGCGTCGTCGACGCTCACCATGAAGTACGCGACATCAAACTGCCGAATCGTCTCGCCGCTCGCCCGGAGCGACTTGCATTCGGCCGTTCAACCACCGGTGAACGCCTTCGGAAACCAGGCAAGGACAACGGCGCGTCCTTTGTAGTCCGAAAGCCGGTGGGTCTTGCCATCCGACCCCATGAGCGCAAAGTTGGGCGCCATATCGCCCACCTTCAACTCAACGGCCGGAGTCTGTGTGAGCACAGCCGCAGTGATTCCCACAGCGAGAACCGATGCGAGCAGGCCCAACGTCGTCAGTGTTTTCATCAGGCGAGACTCCTTTCGGCGTATCTTACCCCGCATGGCGAACTTCTATGGGCGCGTTTCGGACGCTGCCGGACGTTTCCCGACCCAACACGCCGTTGAGCTGCAGACGCCGGACGCGTTGCTGCCCACCACGTATCAGCAGCTGACCCAGGAAGCGGCGGAATTTGCCTCCTGGTTAAACGCCCGGGGGGTGGCCGCCGACGACCGCATCGCGATCCTCGGGGACAATACCGCGCGCTGGATCTCGGCCTACCTGGGCATTCTCCGGCTGGGAGCCATCGCGGTCCCCCTCGACACCGCCTACAAGTCCAGCCAGATTCGGACCGTCCTGGACAACTCGGGCGCCCGACTCATCTTCACCACGCCTCGGTATGCCGAGGCCGTGCAGGCCGCCTGCGCAGACCTCTCACCGCAGCCAGAGGTGCGGTTGCTTGACGACCCGCGGGGCGAGGCGGCGGCTGCCCCGGCAGTGGTGGATCGGAGCCCCCAGGACGCCGCGGTGATTTTGTATACGTCGGGCACCACCTCCGATCCCAAGGGCGTCGTCCTGACCCACGGCAACCTGGAGGCGGAACGACAGGCGGCGTATTCGGTGGTCACCCTGACCGACACTGACGCGGTGCTGGGGGTGCTCCCGCTGTTCCACTCACTGGCGCAGATGGCCAACCTGTTGTTGCCGCTGACCGGCGGCGCGCGGGTGGTGTTTCTCCAGAGTGTGAGCTCCACCGCCCTGCTTGAGGCACTGCAACAGCGCCGCATCACGATCTTTGCGTGTGTGCCGCAGTTCTTTTACCTGATTCATGAGCGAGTGATGGGCGAGGTGGCCAAAGCCGGCCCTCTGCGGCGCTCCCTGTTTCGCGTCCTGCTGCGCACCAACGGCTGGCTGCGCGAACACGTGGGAGTGAATCCCGGACGGCGATGGTTCGGGAAGGTGCATGCGGTGCTCGGCGCACACATGCGTTTTCTCGTCACGGGTGGTTCGCGGTTTGATCCGACGATCGGACGCGACCTGTACGACATGGGGTTTGCGCTGCTCAACGCCTACGGTCTGACCGAAACCTCCGGCGGCGCCACCATTATGCGTCCCGCCGATCGGTATTCCACGTCGGTCGGTCAGGCGCTCAAGGACGTCGAGATTCGTATTGCGCCACGGGAACGGGCGCTCGACGGTGGCGAGGACGACCAGCAGGACGGCGAGGTCCTCATCCGTGGTCCGATCGTGATGCGCGAATATTACCGGCGCCCGGACGCCACGGCGGAGGCACTTCGCGACGGGTGGCTCTATACCGGCGACCTTGGTCGACTCGATGCGGATGGTCGGCTCTACATCACCGGCCGCAAGAAGGAGATGATCGTTCTTGCGTCCGGCAAGAACCTCTATCCGGAAGAAATTGAAGCGCACTACCGCGAGGCGCCCGTCATCAAGGAATTGTGTGTCCTTGGCCTGAGTCGGCCGGGCGAACCCATCGGCGAGCGGCTGCACGCGGTCATTGTGCCTGACGAGCAGGTGCTCAAGGACAGGGGCGTCGTCAACGTGCAGCAGCTTGTCCGGTTTGAACTGGAGAGCCGTTCGGTGCACCTGCCGGCGCACAAACGTATCCTGACGTACGACATCTGGATCGAACCCCTGCCGCGCACGACCACGGGCAAAGTGCGGCGACACCTGATTGAAAAACGTCTGCGGGAGCAGACGGTGGTCGCGGCGGAGGGCGAACAGACGCGCCTCAGCGATGAAGAAGAGGCGTGGCTCACGATTCCCGCGCATGCGGATGCGATGCGGGTCATCACCACCCAGCTGAAACGCGACAGCATCCGGCCCGACGCACACCTCGACCTGGATCTGGCGCTCGACTCCATGGAGCGGGTCGAGTTGCTGACCGCGCTCGAACGTCGGCACGGTCGCCGGGTCACGCCCGAGACCCGCGTCACCATCTTCACCGCGCGGCAACTCGTGGACGCGGTGCTGGCATCAAACCCCACCGAAGTCAGCGTCGCAGCCGACTGGGGCACGATCCTGCAGGAGCCGGTGGATCCCGAGCTGACCGCCCAGCTGCAGCGCCTGCCGGTCCTGCGCGCGCTCCTGTTCTTTGTGATTGTGCGGACCATCGCGGGCGTGCTGTATCTGCTGACGCGGGGCAAAGTGATGGACACACATCATCTGCCGGCGCAGGGTCCGTTCATCCTGAGTCCGAATCATCAGTCCTACATAGATGGATTCCTGTTATTGAGCGCACTCCCCTTCCGCACCCTTCGGGAAATCTTCGCGGTGGGCGCTGCGGAGTATTACCAGACGCCGTTCATGCGCTGGTTTGCCCGCATGACCAACGTCATCCCCGTGGATCCCGACGCCCACCTCGAACGTGCCTTGAAGGCCGGCGCGGCCGGGTTGCGGATGGGCAAAGTGCTCATGCTGTTCCCGGAAGGGGAACGCTCCATCGACGGTGAGTTGAAGACGTTCAAGAAGGGCGCCGCCATCCTGTCGGGACATTGTCAGGCGCCGATCGTGCCGGTGGCGATGGACGGACTGTTCGAGTTGTGGCCCCGGAGCCGCCCGTTCAACTGGCGCGGGTTGTTGCCGTGGCGGGCCGCGCCGGTCGTGATGCAGTTTGGTCCCTCGATTGCGGTCACGCCGGGGAAGTATGCTGAGGGGACGCAGGCGGTGCGCGACGCGATTGCGCGCATGTTGAATGTCCTGCGACGGAGGTCCTGATCATGAGCGACACCCCGACCGGCGGCAGCATGTTTGATTTCGTCAACCAGTACTTCGACCATGCGGCCAAGTGGAGCGACCATTCCCCGGGTTTGCTGGAGCAGATCAAGGCCTGCAACAGCATCTACCGCTTCAATTTTCCGTTCCGGAATCCGGACGGCACCATTTCGGTGATCAACGCGTGGCGGGTCGAACACAGCCACCACAAACTTCCGACCAAGGGCGGCATCCGGTATTCGAATCACGTCGATCAGGAGGAAGTGAAAGCCCTCGCCGCCCTGATGACGTACAAATGCGCGATCGTCGACGTGCCGTACGGCGGCGCCAAAGGGGCGGTACAGATCGACCCGAAGCAGTACACGCCCGAGCAGCTCGAACGCATCACCCGCCGGTATACCCATGAGCTGGTGAAGAAAAACTTCATCGGCCCCGGCATCGACGTGCCGGCGCCCGACTATGGCACCGGTGAACGCGAGATGGCGTGGATCGTCGACACATACATGGCGTTGCACCCGGGATCACTCGACGGCATGGGCTGTGTCACCGGCAAACCCGTGTCGCAGGGCGGCGTGCGTGGTCGTCGTGAGGCCACCGGCCGCGGATTGTTTTTTGCGGTTCGCGAAGCCGTCAGTTTTGCCGACGACATGAAGGCTCTGGGCCTGACAACGGGCATGGCGGGCAAACGAGTGGTGGTGCAGGGACTCGGCAACGTCGGGTTTCACGCCGCGAAATTCTGCCGCGAAGGCGGCGCGACGGTTATTGCGATTGCCGAATATGAAGGCGCAATCAGCAATCCGGCCGGTCTTGATCCTGAGGCCGTGCTGGCCCACCGCAAGGCGACGGGATCCATTCTCGGATTCCCCGGCGCGACCGACATCAAGGTCAGCGCCGACGCCCTGGAACTTGAGTGCGACATCCTGATTCCGGCCGCGCTCGAAAACGTGTTGACGGCCGACAACGCCCCCCGCATCAAGGCGAAGATCATCGCCGAAGGCGCCAACGGGCCGACCACACCCGAGGCGGAGGCGGTCTTCCGCGAAAAGGGCATCATGGTGATCCCCGACCTGTATGCCAACGCGGGCGGCGTCACGGTGTCGTACTTCGAGTGGCTCAAGAACCTCTCGCACGTGCGCTTCGGCCGGATGAACAAGCGGCTTGAAGAGCGCGATGAAGCGCACTTTGTGCAGGCACTGGAATCACTGACGGGCAAGACCCTCTCCGACGAACAGAAGCGCACGCTCGTCCACGGCGCCTCCGAAGAGGACATCGTCAATTCCGGTCTCGAAGAGACGATGATCGTGGCGTATCACGCGATTCGCGACACGTTGAAGAAGAAGCCGGAACTGGGCGACCTGCGCGCGGCCGCCTTCCTGACGGCGATCGACAAGATCGCGGTGTCGTACAAGGAACTGGGAGTGTTTCCGTGATCCGAGGGTGGGTCCCGCGCATCGCCGGCGTCGGTCTGGCGGTGCTGGGCAGTCTGCTGGTGGCAACGGTGGCGGCCGCGCAAGGGCCGCCACCCGACGCCCCCGCCTCGTTGCCACGCACTGAACTGGGCATCAAGGGACGGCTGTCCCTCATGGCGTCGGGGGGACTGGACCTCGACGTGTTCGGCGAGGTCGTCACGTTTGGCCTGAGCTGCGACAACGACATCAGCGAGGGGCCGACCGCGTGCCTTCAGCAGCAGCGGATCATCCAGGTGGACCGCATCCTCCACTATCCGGACGTGTATGTCTCGGTGCCCAAACGGCTGAACGCCAGCGTCGGCTTCGGCATCTTTCAGAAGGACGAATTGATCATCCAGGTCAGCCGATCGCGCAGTGCCGCCGAACCGGGCATCGACGTCGGCAACTTCATCTCCCCCGAAGGCAATCGACCGCTGTTCGGCACGTTCACCACGTATGAGGACACGTCCATCGAGGGTGGACTGCGCCACTACTTCAAGGCCACAGGTCGCGCCAAGTCGTACGTGAATCTGACGTACGGGCGTCGCATGGTGGAGGCGATCTCGGCCGACCTGGCCGCCGCCGGCAGCGACGGCAACCTCGGCACCGTCCGGTTCTACGACAAGGCGACACTCTCGACGGCGTCCGCCGTGTTCGGCATCACGGTCGAACGGGGCCTCATCGGCGCCTACCTGGAAGCCGGCTTTCGCTGGACGGCCAAACTCGTCCGGCAGGATGACGACCTCCGCTCGCTCGCCCTGGAGGTAATCAACAACTCCGGCCCGCGGACTTTTATGCCCGCCAATATCGGCCTGATGCTCAGGTTCTGATC
>CAYRGW010000107.1:0-14577 GCA_964423815.1 uncultured Solibacteraceae bacterium
GGGCGGGCCGAGTTCGCCGGAGTGCAGGCCGCCCATCAGGTGGTAGTGCGGCTTGGTGTTGGCGATGAGACGCCGGATCTCCGCGTCGGAGGTGCCACGTGGGTCGGCAATCTTCTTGAGATTGTCCCGGTTCTGCTGCAGGTTTTTGATGTTCTCGTCCGAGGAGACCCAGACCACGACCAGGTCCCGGCCCTCGTCGGACTTGCCGATGGTCTCGATACGCACCCGGGGGGTGGCGGCCGCCAGCGCCCGGTAGTACTTCAGGATGTCGGCGTAGAGGGTCAACTTCTCGGGGGCCCCGATGTGGTACCCGAGGACATCCTTGGGCGTCGGAATGCCCGGCACGATGGGCAGGTGGTCCACCAGGGGACTCCCGTACATCTCGTCGCCGGTCCACTCCTTATAGAGTTTCGCGAATTCTTCGTCCTGAGCCTGCTTGGGATCGCGGGTCTCGGTGACCCATTGCTGGGCGGGTAGGGTTGCCACAGTCAGGGCAAAAACGGCCAGACCCAGGGCACAGGCCCCCAGGACGGTTCTGGTCCGTCGGGACACTCCAGCGACTCTCATTCAGGGCTCCTTCGGGCAAAAACGGCAGAAAGCTTGAGATTCAAGGGGCGGGGACCATACAATCCATCACTCATATGATCAGTGTCGCCGCCCTTCGGATGCAGCAGTTTGGCGTGCAATTCTATCAGGCTTCCCTGACCGCCAAAGACATCGACAAACTCGTCCGCTTCGAGGTCCTTGATTACGGGGATCGCGGGGAGCAGACCGGGGTGCGTGGTGCGGCGCGTCAGAGCAAGGTCCGATGGGATCTGCTCGAACGTCGCATCGCCGCGACGGACAAGGCGTATCAGCGCCAGATCATCAGAAAAAAGATCGACGAACTTGTCGGCTACTACGAGCAGTGCCGCCAGGCGCGTGACCTGCCGTCGATTGCCGGCGCGGTCATCATCTCGTGTGACGAGCCGCTCAAGTTTGACGCGATGCCCGGCGAACCGTCACTCGGCATCCTGAAAGTCCCCGAGCGCGAAGGCATTCTCCGTGCGATCGACGGACAGCATCGTCTGCTCGCGCTGCACGCAGGCATCGATCAGTTTGGCGACGAGCCGTTCACCGTGCCCGCGGTCATCTTTGACCGTCTGCCGGAAGACCACGTCGTGCAGATGTTCGTGACGATCAACGCAAAACACACACGTCTGAATGCGTCACACCTGGTGTCGCTCTCGGGCCGCCAGCTGTATCGCGACGAAAACCTCGCGGCGGCACACGACGTCGTGCGTGCGCTGAGCGAGAAGGAAGATTCCCCGCTCTACGGCGATATCAAGTTGCTCGGTGTGGGCCACGGACGTGTCGCCCAGGCGCCGCTTGCGCAGGAACTCAAGAAGTTGTTCTCATCGGACGCCTTCGGCACCGGCCGCAAGGCCGACGACTTCCGCGACGAGGCCACCCGCTTCTTCGTGAACTACTTCAAACAGGTCGCGGTCGTGTTCACTGCCGCCTGGAATGGTCGGAAGTACTCGATTCGCACGGCGCCGGCCCTGCGCGCGTTCATCCGCGTGGCACCGGACATCGTCAAACACCTCGACCAGCAGCGCGCCGACCGGGCGGACTTCCGCGCCATCGGCCGTATCATCGCGCCCTGGGGCCGCCGCATCGGCGACCTGCGCTTTGAAACCGACGGTGCCTGGAAACGGTCAGGCTCGACCGTGGATCAACTCGCCAAGGAACTGCGCCTCGCGCTGCAGTACCCCGAGGGCGCCATCGGATAAAAGCCGAGCGATTCGTCGTCACAAAAAAAAGGCCCGCGTGAGCGGGCCTTTTAGTTGAATCACCCGGCTCCCCAGCTCTTCACGGCGCATGCCGCAAATTCAGGCGATTCGGCCCGGACTATAGCAAGGGCTGTGCCCACCTTGCACGATCACAATTTCAGGCGACAGCGTCGGTGCGCCGACACGTCATCTCGGCCGTCTGTTTCGAAATTGTCCGCGGTATTACGATTTCGTGGTTCATCTCTGCCGCTCCGGGCAAGCCCTGTAGAATTCGGGCGTGTCCTCACGCCTGGGTATCGATACCGGTGGCACGTTCACCGACTTTGTTCAACTCACCCCTGCCGGACTCGTCGTCCACAAGCAGCGGTCCACCCCTGACGACCCTTCGAGGGCGATCCTGGAGGGCGTCCACCGCCTGACCGGGGGCGTGGGGCAGGCGGAGGTGGTGCACGGGTCCACGGTCGCGACCAATGCCGTGCTTGAGCGCAAGGGCGCCAGGGTGGCGCTTGTGGCGACCAAAGGGTTTGAGGATGTCCTGAAGATCGGGCGTCAGACCCGGCCGGAGCTGTACAACGTGTTCGTGGCGCCCCGACCGCCACTGGTGGAGCCGCACCTGACGTTTGGCATCGCCGAACGACTTGACGCGTCAGGCGCCGTGCTCGAAGCGGTGGTCGAAGACGACGTCGACCAACTGGCGAGGGTGTTGCACGACCGTAAGGTGGAGATGGTGGCCGTGTGCCTCCTGCATTCATACGCCAATCCGGTCCATGAGCAGCAGGTCGCGACGTTGTTGCGGCAGTCCGGCCTTGCGGTCTGTACCTCGCATGAAGTGCTTCCTGAATATCGCGAGTTCGAACGGTGGAGCACCACCGTCGTCAACGCGTACGTCACGCCCCTGATGGAGCGGTATCTCAAGACGCTGGAAGAGTCACTGGGACGACTCTCGATCATGCAGTCAAACGGCGGATGTATTTCGGCCGGCGCGGCGCGCGCGCAGGCGGTCCGCACCGTGTTGTCCGGACCCGCCGGGGGCGTCGTCGGTGCCAAGGCTGTTGCCGAGGCGGCAGGACTGACACGTGTGATCGGGTTCGACATGGGAGGCACCTCCACTGATGTCAGCCTGATCGATGGCGCGATCGGGCGCACGACGGACTCACGCGTGGGCGACTTTCCCGTGCGGCTGCCGGTGATCGACATCCACACGGTCGGCGCGGGCGGCGGGTCCATCGCGTACCTCGATACCGGAGGCGCGCTGCGTGTGGGGCCCCGGAGTGCGGGTGCGACCCCCGGGCCGGTGTGTTACGGCGTGGGCGAAGAACTGACCGTCACAGACGCGAATCTGCTGCTCGGACGTCTGGACCCCGAATATTTTCTGGGCGGGCGTATGGCCATTGATCGCGCGCGCACGGAGCGTGTGGCCGCCGTTCTTGCCAGACAGACAAAGCTGACGGTGCCTGAACTGGCGGAGGGCATTGTGCGGGTGGCCAACGCCAACATGGAGCGCGCCATCCGTGTGGTGTCGGTTGAGCGGGGACACGATCCCCGGCAGTTTGCCTTGCTGGCCTTTGGTGGCGCCGGGGGCATGCACGCGTGTGAGATCGCCGAACAATTGCAGATGTCCACGGTGATGGCCCCTCGGTATGCCGGCGTGTTGTCGGCCTTCGGCATGCTTGTCGCTGATGTCACCAAGGATTACTCCGCCAGTGTGCTGCGGTCGAGTGCCGCCTTGTCACTCCGCGATTTGGAGCAGGCGTGTGCGCCACTGGTTGCCGCGGGGCAGAATGAACTCAAGGCCGAAGGGTTCGGGCCACGGCAGCAGGTGATCACCCGCAGTGTGGATGTGCGGTACGTGGGGCAGTCCTTCGAGATCACGCTGCCGCTGACGGCCGACTATCGCGCCGTCTTTGATCGTGAACACGGGCGTACGTACGGGTATTCCAATCCGGCGCGCGCGACTGAGGTGGTGAACGTGCGTGTCACCGCCACGGGTGTGACGGCCAAACCCGACCTGCCGCAGGTGCGCATTCGCAGAGCTGTCACGCCGAAGCCGTCGGCTGTTCGGCCTGGTCGTTTTGGTGGCAAAACCGTGAAGGTGGCATTCCATCGATGGGAGTCGTTGGCGCCGGGTGCGGCAGCCAATGGACCCGCGGTGATTGCGGGGGGAGAAGCGACGGTGGTGATTCCTCCGGGATGGTCGTTCAAGGTCGATGGTTTTTCCAACATCCTGGCCACGCGGGGGCGCCGATGACACCGAATCCCATTGAGTTCGAGGTCTTCAAGAACCTGTTCCTCTCCATCGCGGAGGAGATGGGGGTCACGTTGTGCCGCACGGGGTTCTCGCCGAACATCAAGGAGCGGCTCGACTATTCCTGCGCCGTGTATGACGCGAAGGGCAACACGATCGCGCAGGGTGATCACATGCCCGTGCATCTCGGAGCGATGCCGCTGTCGGTGCGCGCCGCCATAAATTCCGTCGCGATGGACGCGGGGGACATCGTGATGCTGAATGACCCCTTTCAGGGCGGCACCCACCTTCCCGACATCACCCTGGTGTCACCCGTGTTTCTCGCGAAGGAGAAGGCGCCGGCGTTTTATGTCGCCAACCGCGCCCACCACTCCGACGTGGGCGGCATGAGTCCAGGCTCCATGCCGGTCGCGCGCGAAATCTTTCAGGAGGGTCTGATCATTCCGCCCGTGAAACTCGTCAGGCGCGGAGAAGTGGTGCGCGATGTGATGGCGTTGCTGCTCGCCAACGTCCGCACCCCGGACGAACGTGAGGGCGACATCGCCGCGCAGATCGCCGCGAACCGTGTCGCCGAGCAGCGCTTGCGCGACGTCGTGGCGCAATACGGCAAGTCTGCGACCCTGCGCTACGCGTCCGCACTTCAGGACTACACCGAACGTGTGCTGCGCCATGCGATCACGCAGATTCCCGATGGCGTGTATACGTTTGACGATGCGCTCGACGACGACGGGTTCGGATCGGGCCCGGTGGCGATCAGGGTGTCCATCACCATCAGGAAGGATCGGGCGACCGTGGACTTCACCGGGTCGGCGCCGCAGGTCACGGGAAGTGTGAACGCGAACTTCGCGATCACGTTGTCCGCGTGTCTCTATGCCTTCCGGTGTCTGGTGCAGGACGACGTGCTCTACAACGCGGGTGTGGGCCGCCCCATTCAGGTCATCGCGCCGGAAGGGTCGATCGTGAACGCCCTTCGGCCTGCGGCCGTGGCCGGCGGCAATGTGGAAACGTCACAACGGATCACCGACGTGGTGCTGGGCGCACTCGGAAAAGCGCAGCCCGATCGATGGCCGGCGGCAAGCCAGGGCACGATGAACAACGTCACGCTTGGGGGGACAGATCCACGCACCGGTCGTCGTTTTGCGTATTACGAGACGATGGGTGGGGGAATGGGCGGTCGTAAGGGGATGGCCGGCCTGAGTGGTGTGCACACGCACATGAGCAATACGCGAAACACACCGGCGGAGGCGATTGAGCACTACCTGCCCGTGCGGATTCGGCGCTACGGCCTGCGGAAGGGTAGCGGCGGCAAGGGCGCCGCGCCTGGCGGTGAGGGACTCATCCGTGAATACGAGATGTTGACCGACACCTCGGTGACGTTGCTGACGGACCGCCGCATCGGTGCGCCGTATGGCGTGCTGGGTGGCAAACCCGGCGGCAAGGGACGCAACACGTTGATTCGTGACGGCGTGGAGCAGTCGTTGCCCGGCAAGATTCAGGTCACGCTCAAAGCCGGTGACCGCCTGCGAGTGGAGACTCCCGGCGGCGGCGGCTACGGCGAACCCTGAACCCAGAACGCTGAACCCTGAACCCTACAGAGGCGTAATCTCCGTCACCATCCCCATGAGGTAGTGCAGCGTGACGGTGTCGCCCTTCTGCATGTTGCGCGGGCACGCTTCGTCACCGACGCGCGCGTGGCGGATTTCGCCCTCGGGATCTTCGGGGTCCGTCCAGAACACGTCGAGGGAGACCTGCCCGTGGATGGACATGGGCTGGATGCGGTGAACGACAGCGGTGCGTGTGCCTTTTAACATGGTGTGTTCCTGCTTCGCACTATCATGGCCTGACGGGAGACCTCATGGTGACACGAACACGGCGTACGTTGACCGTCGCACTGCTGGCGATGCTGGCGGTGACCACTCTGACCGCACACGGACAGGCGCCACTGCCGAGCGGTGCCGAGTTGGTCGCCCGGCATGTCGCCGCCATCGGTGGCGAGGCGGCCTGGCGTGCGGTGAATTCCTCCCGCGCCACCGGCACCGTGGAACTGCCCGCGCAGAACATCCGCGGCACACTCGAGATGTTGTCCGCGCGCCCTGGCCGCTCGTTATTGCGCATCGACATCACCGGGTTGGGCAGGACCGAAGTTGGCATCAGCGACGGTGTGGGGTGGACCCTTGATCCCATGGTGGGTCCTTCCCTTGTCACGGGCGCTGCGCTCGTCCAGATGAAAAACGACACACACTTCGATGCGGCGCTGCATCCGTCTGACCTGGTGGCGTCGGTGGTGACCGTCGCGCGGGTGGAGTTTGACGGGCGCCCGGCGTTCAAGGCGACCGTCACGTACGTGACGGGACAGACGCAGGATGAATTTTTTGATGCCGACACCGGGCTGCTGATTGGCACCGAGGGCACGAGCGACACGCCCATGGGCAGGGTGCCCATGAAGGTCACGCTGCGCGACTACAAAACGTTCGGCGCGATCAAACTTCCCACCAGGGTGATTCAGTCCGCATTGGCTGTGGATCAACACTTTGTGATCGAGGCGGTGGAACTCAACACCGTCAAGCCCGAAGCGCTGGATCTGCCTCCGATGATCCGCGCGATGATCAAGACCGAGACCGCACGAGTCGTCGATGTTGCAGCCTTTGACGACGTGTGGACCACCATTCGCGACACGTTTTACGACCCGACGTTTGGTGGCCTCGACTGGGAAGGCGTCCGGACGTCGCTTCGCCCCAGAGTGCTCGCAGCCGCCACTCCCGACGATGCACGTGCAGTCATCCGCGAGATGCTGGCGACCCTCAAGCGATCCCACTTCGCGTTGATGTCTCCCGCAACAGCGACAGACGCCGTGCCGACCGGCACCTCCATCGTGCCGATCGAGACACGTCTGATTGGCAACGATGTGGTGATCACACGTGTGCGCGAAGGATCTGAGGCCGTGCGCGCCGGTCTGAAGCCGGGTCAGGTGCTGATGCAGGTGGATGATGCGCCGGTGGCACCGTGGATCACCGCGGGTGCACACGCCGATCCCCGTATGACCGCGCTGAACGTCTGGCGTCGTGTGCAGGTGGCACTCCATGGTCCCGAGGCTTCTCATGCGGCGATGGTCGTGCGCTCGGGCGACCGCGAGCAGACACTGACGGTCCGCCGCGAGCGACCTGATGGTGACCGTGTTGTGCTGGGCGACCTGCCGCCGTTTTACGTCCATGTGACCAATCGCGCCGTGGAGACCCCGTCAGGGCGAGGCGTCGGTGTGGTTGGTTTTAACGTGTGGATGACGTCGGCCAATCCGCTGATTGAGTTGTCGATCGATCGCCATCGCAGCCAGCAGGGGCTCGTCATCGATCTGCGTGGGAATCCGGGTGGCCTCGCCTTGATGATTCGTGGTGTCGCCGGGCATCTGTTTGATCAGTCCGTCGTCCTCGGGCGGATGAAGACGCGTGACACCGAGTTGGAGCTGGCCGCCAACCCCCGTGTGGTCATGCCCGATGGACGACGAGTGGTCCCATTCGCCGGGCCTGTCGCCTTGCTGGTTGACGAACTCACCGCCTCGGCCTCGGAGTGTTTTGCGGGCGGCCTGCAGAGCCTGGGCCGGGTCCGGGTCTTTGGCCGGACCACGGCGGGGCAGGCGCTGCCTGCGCAGACCAAACGCCTGGCCAACGGCGACTTGTTCATGTACGTCGTGGGTGATTTTGTGACCGGGACCGGTCGCCGGCTCGAGGGGGAAGGTGTGATTCCCGATGAAAAAATCACGCTGGACGTGACCGCGTTGAGCGCCGGCCGTGACCTGGACCTGGAAGCCGCCTTGCGGTGGCTGGACACAAAATAAGCGCCATATTTGCGCTGACCCCGGATTTGTTGTTATCCTCCACCGACCTACACGAACGCCTGATGTTCTTCGCTTTGAGGTCTTTTCGGACCTTGGTTTCAGGCGGTCGCTCTTGCGGGAGACACAGAACGAATGGAACAGCGCCCACTGCGCTTGGGCGATCTCGTGGACGATTATTGTCCACGTGAACGACGCCTAACCAACCACGCCATAGTGGCCATCGTCGGGGACGACATCAAACAGACTCGGTGCAATACCTGTGAGTCTGAGCACGTCTTCAAGGGTGGCAAAGTACCGATAAGGAAGAAAAAGGACCCGACGGCGGCCCTTTACGACCAGGTGCTCGCCAATGCCACCGCAGGGACCGTCGTCGCCACGCCGGTGCCCGCGCCGGTGGTGGTCGCAGCGCCCCCGCCCGTGGTACTCGCGGCCACACCTCCCGCGCCGGCACCAACGCCCGCGCCAGAGCCGGAACCGGCTCCACAGGTGGACGAAGGGTGGACGTTACATCGCACCCTCATTCGCGCCTCTCTTCCCCGCAACGAAAATCATGTGCCGACGCCCCGGCCCATCCCGGAATTCACGATGCATCAGCGCAATGTGCGCGGCTCGCAGATGTTCCGCTCCGGGGGACCCAGTCACGATCGCCAGGCCAACGGATTCGGCCCCGTAAATGGCAACGGCCATTCGCGAGGCGGCGGTTTCCGCAGCGAAGGCTTCCGCGGTGACGGCCAGCCCGGCGCCGGTGGACCGGACGCACCAAACGGTCATCGTCCACCCGGCAGCGGTCGCCGTCGTCGTCGCAGCAAAAAGCCCCGTCCGACTACCTGAGTCTCCCAGAAATTTTCATGGCTTCAATGACGAATAAAGTTGGCCTCATTGTTGGTGTGGCCAACAAACGCTCCATCTCCTGGGCGATCGCTCAGGCGGCAGCGGACGAAGGTGCCACGCTTGTCCTCACCTACCAGGGCGAACGGCTCGAAGAAAACGTGCGCGAACTTGCCGCGACGTTGCCCAACGTGACGGTCCTGCCGTGTGACGTGACTGACGACGCGCAGATCGATGCGTTGTTTGCGTCCATCGAGCAGCAGCATGGCGGGCTTGACTTCATGTTGCATGGAGCGGCGTACGCGTTGCGGGAAGATCTCGCCGCGCCGTTTGTCCAGACGTCGCGTGAAGGCTTCCGCATTGCGCTTGATGTGAGTGCGTATTCACTCGTGGCGTTGTCCCGTCGTGCGGCGCCGATGATGGCCGCGCGTGGGGGCGGCAGCATCGTGACGCTCAGTTACCTCGGCGCGGATCGTGTGTTCACCAATTACAACGTGATGGGTGTGGCCAAGGCCGCCCTTGAATCCAGCGTGCGGTATCTGGCCAGTGACCTCGGGCCGCAGGGGATTCGCGTGAACGCGATTTCGGCCGGGCCGATCAAGACCCTCGCCGCTGCCGGGATCTCGGGTTTCTCGCAGATCCTGCAGACCTATCGTGACCGCGCGCCGCTGCGTCGCACGGTGGAGACCAACGAAGTGGCCGATGCGGCCATCTTCCTGCTTGGCCCCGCCGGGCGCGCCATCACCGCCGAAGTGCTGATGGTGGACGGCGGCTTCCACGCCATGGGCGTGTAACACCTGATGGCGTCGCGAGTCTTGCTCTGCGGCGCCGACGTGGTGTTGCCCGATCGTGTTGCGTCCAACCTGACAGTCGTCATCGAAGACGGTCGCATCGCCGACCTCATTGCCGGCCCGCGTGAAGTCGGCCCCGGCGAAACCCGTCACGACCTCAGAGGTCACTTCATCGTCCCTGGATTTATCGACGTGCACATCCACGGAGTGCTCGGTGTCGACGTCATGGACGATGACGACGCCGTGCGAAAGGTGGCGCGTCACCTCCCGCAGTTTGGCGTCACCGCCTTCTGTCCGACGTCCGTGGCGTGTTCGCCTGAGGCGCTCGCGTCGTTTCTGACAGCCGTCGGCGCGGCGCGGATGGACCGCGACCCCGACGCCGCCCGCGTCCTGCCCGCCCACCTCGAGACGGGGTTCATCAATCCCGACTATTGTGGTGCCCAGCCGCTGGAGTGGCTCGAGACCTGGGAGAAAAAACCGTCGGGAGGCTTTTTTTTCTTGTCCAACGAAAAAAAGCCTCCCGACGGCTTTTTCTCGCCGGACATCGGCATCTTCACCATGGCGCCGGAGATCCCCGGCGGGTTCGACCTGCTGCGGGCGGCGCGCAAGGCCGGCATCCGTGTATCGCTCGGACATTCAGGCGCCACCTACGACCAGGCCATCGAGGCGATCGAGCTGGGGGCGTGCCACGCGACGCACCTCTACAACCGCATGTCGCCCATGTCGCACAGGGATCCGGGGCTGGTCGGGGCCATCCTCGAGCGGGAGGAGGTCGCAGCCGAGATCATCAGCGACGGCTTCCACGTGCACCCAGCCGCAGTCCGCGTCGCCATCGCGGCCAAGGGACGCTCGCGTGTGATGGCCATCACGGATGGGACGGCGGGCTCGGGGCTGCCACGAGGTGCCTGCGCCACCCTCGGCGGCCGTCGAATCACGGTCGGCGATACCGCCACCCTGGAGGACGGTACGTTCGCGGGAAGTGTGGCCACGATGGACAAGGTCTTTTCGGTGCTTGTCACCCGCGCTGGCCAGTCGCTCGTGGACGCGGCTACCCTGTGCGCGACCACCCCGGCCCGCGAGCTTGGCCTCACCACGCAGGGAACCATCGCGCCCGGCTACATGGCAGATCTGGTGGTCCTCTCGTCAAGTCTTCAGGTCACGCAGACCTGGATCGCCGGGGTACGAACGCAATCCCCGGCCCGTCCGTAAAGGGTACACATGCGGCTCATCACCCTCCCAAGCGTCGCCCTCCTGTCCACGGTCCTGGCCTCGACCGCGTGTGCCATCAACGTCGACAACCACGGTCACATCGTTCGCGACCAGAAACGGTATGTCGTGGAGGGTGTGCCGGACCTGAATCTCACGACCTTCGACGGTGCGATCGAGATTCGCGGCTGGGATCGCAACGAGGTCACCGTGGAGATCGAGCGGCGCGCGCAGGATAAAGAAGCCACCGAACGGATCCAGGTCCTCGCTGAGCAGAAGGGGTCGACGATCACCATCGACGTGCGGTATTCGGGTGGATCCACCTACATCGGGATCGGCACCTTCACCTCACCCAGCGCCCGTCTCATCGTGAATGCGCCTCACAAGGTGAACGTGAATGCGCGCAGCGGGGATGGCAGCATCGTGGTGGATCGCCTTGACGGTCGCCTGGAGCTGAAGACGTCCGATGGCAGCATCCGCGCGACCGAGACTGCGGGCGAACTCATCGTCGAGTCCGGCGATGGTTCGGTGCAAATCGAAGACGTGGTCGGCCGCGTGGAGGCGCGCACCGACGATGGGACCGTGCGGATCTACGGGACACCGTCAGCGGTGCGCGCCCGGTCCGGTGATGGATCAATTGTCCTCAGGATTCGAGGCGGCGCGGTGATGAGTGACGACTGGGTGGTCACCACCTCTGACGGATCGATCGTGGCGGAACTGCCTGACGGTTTCAGTGCGATGATTGATGCCGAACCCGGTTCGGGCGATCGCGCCAGGACCGACCTCGAACTGACCGACGTCGTCGGCGGCACCCGCGAACAGCGGACGCTGCGCGGCAAACTCGGCGCCGGCGGCAAGACGATGACCTTGCGATCGGGTGACGGGTCGATTCGTCTGACAAACTACTGAGATGTCGTACCTCGTCACCAAGCGTCTGGATTTTTGCTACGGCCATCGCCTGATGGACTACGACGGCGTCTGCAAGCACCTCCACGGGCACAACGCCCTGGTGGAGATCGACATTCAGGCGGATCAGCTCGACCGACGCGACATGGTTGTGGATTTTTCGGATGTGAAGCGCCTGGTGAAGTCCTGGGTGGACCACGAGCTGGACCACAAGATGATTCTTCGCCGGGATGACCCGATGGTCGCGGTGCTGCAGGCCCAGGGTGAGCCCCTGTTTCTGATCGACGGCAACCCGACCGCCGAGCGACTCGCGCAGCTCATCTACGATCAGGCGCGCTCGCTCGGCTTCAACGTCGTCGCGGTCCGCTTCTGGGAGACCCCGACGTCGGCCGCGACCTACGCGCCCTGACCGTCCCGGCCGCGTCTAGCCCAGCTGCACCAACACTTTGGACGCGGCCCGTGTGCCGATGGTGGTCTGGTCCGAGGTGCCGGTCCGAAGTGTCACTGCATCCGCCTGATCGTCCCTGGCCTCCACGATGACCGTGCTGCCGGGCTTGAGCTGGCGCTCTTCGATGAATCGGAGAAACTCCGCGCCCTGATCAATAACGCGGACCACCATGAGCGGGGTGGCGAGTGGCGCTGACAGGAGATCGACGTACTCGGGGTGCGAGATCGTCCCTTCCGCAGTCGGGATTGGATCGCCGTGGGGATCGGTTTCGGGGCGTCCGAGCATTTCGTCGATGAGATCAATCAACCGCTCGGACACGGCGTGTTCGAGACGTTCCGCTTCGTCGTGCACTTCCGCCCAGCTCATCCCGAGCACCTGCACCAGGAACAACTCGATGAGTCGATGCCGCCGCAACACCAGCGATGCGAGTTTTTCCCCCGCCTCGGTGAGACGCACCCCCATGTACGGCTCGTAGTGCACGAGGCCCGACTCCGCGAGTGTCTTCACCATCGTCGTCGCCGTGCCCGGAACCACGCCGAGCGCTGAGGCGAGCTGACCCATGGGCACAAGGGCGCGTTCGCCCGAGGGGGCTTGCGCGTGTGCGCGGTTGGCCGCCTCGGTGAGATGGATGGTCTTGAGGTAGTTCTCGACCGTCTGGGACGGAAGCATGTGCCCTCAGCGAACGGCGAGGCGTCCGACGGCCGGGACCAGGAACGGGAGGAGATCCTCCTCGGTGAGTTTGCTGATCGCGATGCCTTCCGCGACGGGCTTCTCCTCAACCTGCACGTTCTGTCGATTGAGCGAGACGCTCAGGCGGCCCAACACGCGGGGTGGCCGGACCGACGTGTCCAGCACAAATTCCACGAAGTCGTCGGCCGACTTGTCCGACGCGATACGTGCCGACCCTGCAGGTGTCTGGGCCTGAAACTGGAGGCCTTCGCCACGCAGCACGCTTACGGTGGACCGCACCAGCGGCCCGGCGACGTCCACGATGAACTTGGCGTAGGCGGCGTGGGCCGCGTCGGACCCCTGGCGACGCTCGGTGGCTTCGGCACGGGCGGATTCGATCTCCCGAAGGAGTTGGCGGCGAAGCTCGGCGAGTTCCATAGTGCTGACGATCGTACTACGGCTGCAGCAGCGCGATGGCCCCTGTCTTGGCCATGGCGTCGATTCGGGCGTCGTCAAATCCGAGGTCGCGGGTGAGGACGTCCCGTGTGTGTTCGCCGAGACGCGGTGGTGCGGAGCGCACGCTGCCGGGCGTGGTGGAGAGTTTCACGGGCACACCCAGGACCGGGAGGGGACCGATCGTGGGGTGGTCGACCATCTCCACCATCTGACGTGCGAGGGTCTGCGGATCGGTGAGGGCGTCGCCGACGGACCGGACCGCGCCGCAGGGGACGCCGGCGTCGCGCAGGCGCTCGACCCACTCGTCGGCGGTGCGGGTCACCAGCGCCGTGACGAGGGACGGCTGGAGGCTGTCGTGGTGCTGGACGCGCCCGGCATTGGTGCGGAAGCGCTCGTCAGTCGCGATGTCGGCGAGGCCGGCGACGCGGCAGAAGCGCTGAAACTGGTCGTCGTTACCGACGGCCAGGACCAGCACGCCCTCGGCCGTGTCGAACGTGTTGTACGGGACGATCGTCGCGTGTCGATTACCGAGGCGATCGGGCGACTCGCCGGTCGCAAAGTAGCGGCCCGCCTGGTAGGTGAGGATCGACGTCACCGCATCGAGCAACGCGATGTCCACGTGTTGCCCCTTGCCAGTGGTGCCGCGCGCGATCAGGGCGAGCAGCAGTCCCTGGAAGGCGAACATCCCTGCGGTGATGTCCGCGACGGCCACGCCGAGGCGCACGGGCGTGCCGTCGGGTGTGCCCGTGATGCTCATGAGTCCGCCCTCGGCTTGCACCATCGCGTCGTAGCCGGCCTCTTCGCGGCGCGGGCCGGTGTGGCCGAAGCCCGAGATGGAGACATAGATCAGGCGCGGATGTTTCGCGGCGAGGGCCTCGTAGCCGAGGCCGCGATCGTCGAGTGTGCCGGGCCGGAAGTTTTCGACGACGACGTCCGCCTTGGCGATGAGCGCGTCGAGTACGGCGCGTCCGCCGGACGTGGTGTAGTCGAGCGCGACGCTCTCTTTGTTGCGGTTGATGCTGAGGTAGTAGGCGCTTTCGCCGTGGAGGAAGGGTGGGCCCCACGCGCGGGTGTCGTCACCCCGTTGTGGATGTTCAATTTTGATGACACGCGCACCCATGTCGGCCGCGAGCATGGTGCAGTAGGGGCCCGAGAGGACGCGGGTGAGGTCGAGGATGGTAAGTCCTGCGAGGGGCCCCTGCGAAAAGACGTCGGGTGTCTTTTTCATGGAAAAAGACACCCGACGTCTTTTTTATTGTTGTACACAATTCGCATCAGGTCCCCGAAGAGCGCGTAGGCGGTCTTTTCAAGACCGCCATCGCGCTGGGTGATTACGACCCGTCCCAGCAGGTCCGTTTCGAGTTCCAGGGCATTCGCCTGCCCGTCCAAGTGGGCAAGCGGGTCGTCGGCCTGGAGTGCCTCCA
>CAYRGW010000108.1:0-14300 GCA_964423815.1 uncultured Solibacteraceae bacterium
TCCGGCAGCTCCACCCCGCCGGCGTCGTCGTCGCCGGCCGGTGTGACCCGTGCGCCCTACGGGACCATGCCTGACGGGACCGCCGTCGAAGCGTTCACATTGACCAATACGAGCGGTGTGCGCCTCACGGCGATCACCTACGGCGGCATCATCACCGAACTGCACGTCCCTGATCGCACGGGGGCCATGGGAGACATCGTCCTCGGCTTTGACAGCCTCGATGGATATCTGAAGGACCATCCGTTCTTCGGCGCCATCATCGGGCGCTACGGCAATCGTATTGGCAAGGCTCAGTTCTCGCTCGACGGTCAGACATACACCCTGGCAGCCAACAATGGCGAACACCATCTCCACGGCGGCATCAAGGGCTTCGACAAGGTGGTGTGGCGAGGTGAACCCGCGGCGACGGGCGTCGGCGTGACATTTACGCGACGCAGCGCGGATGGCGAGGAAGGGTATCCGGGCAATCTGGACGTGACGGTCACGTACACGCTGACGGACCAGAATGCGCTGGTGGTGGATTACGCGGCGACTACCGACAAGGCGACGCCGGTCAACCTGACGCAGCATTCCTACTTCAATCTGGCCGGCAAGGGCACCAGCGTGGATCACGTGCTGACGCTGAACGCGGACCACTACACACCCGTGGACGCCGGTCTGATTCCGACGGGTACCCTCTCGCCGGTTGAGGGCACGGCGTTTGACTTCCGCCAGCCCACGGCCATCGGAGCGCGCATTGACGGCACCGACCCGCAACTGGTCTACGGCAAGGGCTACGACCACAACTGGGTGCTCTCGCGCACGGGAGCAGGCTTGCAGTTGGCCGCACGCGTCACCGAACCGACGAGTGGCCGGACGATGGAGATTCGGACAACAGAACCGGGCATTCAGTTCTATGCGGGGAATTTCCTGGATGGGACACTGACCGGCAAGGGCGGGCAGGTATACGCACATCGCAGCGGGTTCTGCCTCGAAACACAACACTACCCGGACTCGCCGAATCAGTCGACGTTTCCTTCCACCATCCTGCGGCCCGGCGAGCGGTACACGTCGCAGACGGTCTTCACCTTCGGCGTCGCGCGGTAGCGGCGTCTTTCGACACGGAGTACGGCATGTCGCGGTTTACAGAAGAGCAGTTGACGTTTGCGCGGACGAAGTCCGCGTACATGGGGCGTGAGGAATCAATCGAGTTCCTGCGCATGATGGACATCAAACACAGTGTCGGGCACTGGTCGGCCGGCGATTTCTGCGATCGGTTTGCGCCGCCCGGGTATCACTCGGATGATCCGTCGTTTGGCAGCGACTTCGAGGCGCAGTGCCGTCGCACGAAGGCGGCCGGGGTGTCCGCGATTGAAATCCACCAGAGTGTCTTTGAGTCGACGCTCAACGGGGACCTCGATCGGGCAGCCATCGAACGCGCGCAGAAGGGATTTCTCGCCGAGCTGGGCATGTCCGTCACTGCCTGCAACATCAACACATGGACCCATCCGAAGTTCCGGCTCGGGGGGGCGTGTAATCCGGATGCGGCGTTGCGCAAGGCCGCGCTCGAGGAAGTGCTCAAGGGCGTCGAGATCTGTCGGCTGATGCAGATTCCGGTGTTGAGCGTCTGGCCGGGATCGGACGGCGCCGACTACCACTTCCAGATTGACTACAAGGAGTCGCTGGAGTGGTTTACGGACGCGCTGATCGCCGTGAACACCGAATGCCTGAAACACGGCATCAAACTGGCGCTCGAGCCCAAGCCGTACGAACCACGCGAGCTCTACATGATCATTCCGACGGCGGCGTCGGCGATTCTGGTGGCGCAACGTGTCAACGCGGCGACGGGCGGCACCAACTGCGGTCTGACGATTGACTACGGTCACCAGAAGATGGAGGCCACCACGGCGTCCACCGCCTGCGACCTGGCCGACTACTCGGGCATCCCCGTGCACAAATTTGACGTGAATGACGCGCGGCAGGGGCGCAACGATCAGGACCTGATGTTCGGGACGATTTCGATTCCCGAATCGGTGGAGTACCTGTACACAACGTTTGTGCGCAATTACCGCGGTTATTACAGCCAGGATCAGTTCACGTATCGCGAGGAACCGACACGCGCGATCGAGCGCAGCATGATCAACTTCGCGAACCTGTCGCTCAAGGCCGTGCGGCTGTACGACCGTCGCGCCGAGATCACCGCAGCGCGCAAGGCCGGCACCGGGCCGGACATTCTCGACATCGTCTCGCCCGTGCTCGTCGGGTAGAGAAAAAGGCAACAGATTTATTCACAGGGAGACACGGAGACACGGAGTCTTATTAACATGGTGGCCATGGGGATCCATTGGGGGCACACCGACTGTGAGAAGACGATCGCGATGCCGCCGAAGGCGGCGACCACCCCTCGCCCTCCGTGTCTCTGTGTCTCCCTGTGAAATCCGAAGTGCTGGTGTTTTTAAACGCACTCTTCGCGTCACACTCCATGGAACCCCATGATCCCTATGTTGAATATCCGATCTGACGCTCCAGAGGTTTGAGAATGCCTTTTACCATCGGGATCGACTACGGCACCAACTCGGTGCGTGCGGTCGTCGTGGACTGCGCCGACGGACGCACCGTTGGCACCTCGGTGTTCAACTACCCGAGCGGTGATCGCGGCGTGTTGCTGCAGGCCGGCGATCCGCACCTCGCGCGTCAGCATCCCGGCGACTACATCGCCGGGCTTGAGGCGAGTGTCACGGGCGCACTGCGTCAGGCCGAGACCACCGGAGGTGTTGATCGCACACAGGTGATCGGCATCGGCGTGGATACGACCGGTTCCACGCCCTTGCCGGTGGATGCCAATGCACGGCCGCTCGCGCTGAATCCACAGTGGGAAGGCCATCTCGCTGCGCATGCCTGGTTGTGGAAAGACCACACCTCGGCTGACGAGGCGGCGAAGATCACCGAGACCGCGCGGCTGCATGCGCCGCACCTGCTGGCGCCCATCGGCGGCACGTACTCCTCAGAGTGGTGGTGGTCGAAGATCTGGCGATGCCTGAATGTCGCGCCCGACGTGTTCGACGCGGCGGCCAGTTGGGTGGAACTCGCAGACTTTGTGCCGGCCCTGCTGGCGGGTGTGAACGATTCGACCAAGATCGTGCGCGGCATCTGCGCCGCCGGTCACAAAGCGATGTACTCGGAAAGCTGGGGCGGATTGCCCGCCGCGGCGTTCCTCGCGCGCCTTGATCCGAAGCTGGCTGCGCTGCGCGACAGGCTCTACGACCGCGCGCATGCGACCGGAACGCCGGCGGGGCATCTGTGTGCAGAGTGGGCTGGGCGTCTCGGACTGCCCGAGGGCATTCCCATCGCCATGGGGGCCTTTGATGCGCACTATGCCGCGATCGGCGCGGGAGTGACCACCGGCACGTGGGTGAAGATCATCGGCACGTCCACCTGTGACTGCGCGGTCACACCGGCCACGATGCCGGTGGCGGACATTCCGGGGATCTGCGGCATTGTGAACGGTTCGATCCTGCCTGGTTATTACGGCATCGAAGCGGGGCAGTCGGCCGTGGGAGACCTGCTGCGCTGGTGGGTTGAGGACATCTGCAAAGGGGATGACTTCGAGCATGCGCACCTGTCCGTGGAGGCATCACACCTGAAGCCGGGACAATCGGGCCTGCTTGCGCTTGACTGGAACAACGGCAATCGCACGATCCTGGTGGATCCGCGACTCACCGGCGTCATCCTCGGTCAGACGCTGCATACGACGCGCGCGGAGGTGTACCGCGCGCTCATCGAGGCCACGGCGTTCGGGGCCCGCGCCATCATCGAACGCGTCCGCGAGTACGGCGTTGTTGTGGACCGCGTCGTCTGTTGCGGCGGGATTGCGGAGAAAAACCCGCTCTTCATGCAGATCTACGCCGATGTCATCGGCCAGCCCATGCTGATCGCGGGGTCACCACAGACACCGGCGCTGGGGTCGGCCCTGGCCGCCGCCGTGACGGCGGGCGCCGCCGCCGGCGGCTACGACGACTGGCAGGAAGCGCAACGGTGTATGACGACCGTGAAGGACGAACGGTACGAACCACGACCTGACGCAGTGAAGGTCTACACGGAGCTCTACACGATGTATCGCGAATTGCACGACACCTTCGGTGGAGTGCCCGGCGCGCGCGCGGACCTGCCTTCGTTGATGAAGCGGTTGATGGCAATGAGACAATGGGAGACGTGAAGGAACTGCGGGAGCGGGTGTACCGCGCGAATCTTGAATTGGCCGGGACCGGGCTTGTTATGGGCACGTTCGGCAACCTGTCGATCGTGGACCGTGCGGCCGGTGTGCTGGTCATCAAGCCGAGCGGTGTGCCCTACGACGCCCTCACCCCCGAACACATGGTGGCTGTGTCGCTTGAGACCGGGGTGCCGTTCGACACGCGGTACCGTCCCTCGTCGGACACGCCGACACACCTGGAGTTGTATCGGGCGTTCCCGTGCGAGGCCGTTGTGCACACCCATTCCGAATACGCGACTGCCCTGGCGCAGGCGCGTCGCCCGATCCGGTGTCTCGGCACCACCCATGCCGACTACTTTCGCGGCGATATCCCGGTCACCCGCGCACTGCGCGAAGACGAGGTCGCAACCGACTATGAGCGCAAAACCGGCCTCGTGATTGTTGAAACATTTCAACGTGGCCCCTGTGATCCGACCGAGGTGCAGGCCGTGCTCGTCGCCAACCACGCGCCGTTCACATGGGGCGCGAGTGCTGCGGCCGCGATCGAGAACGCCAGGGTGCTCGAATTTCTGGCGCGACTCGAATGCCGCATTCTGTCGATGGGTGGCGATGTCGCCAGGCCCGATGATTTTCTGATCGACAAACACTACCGACGCAAACACGGTCCGTCGAAGTATTACGGCCAGCCATGACGCGCGCCGTGTTGTGGGATCTCGACGGTACCCTCGTCGACTCGGGAGAGATGCACTGGTGGTCCTGGCGCGACACGCTTGGTGCTGTCGGCGTGCCGGTGACGTACGAACAATTTGCCGGGACCTTCGGTCAGAAGAACGATCGCATCCTGCGCTCGTGGTTGGGCCCCGACGCGACCGCTGCCAGGATTGCCGAAATCGCCGAGGCCAAGGAGTCGGAGTATCGGCGTCTGGTATCCGTGCACGGCCTGCAGCCGCTGCCCGGCGCACGCGAGTGGGTCGAGCGCCTGCGTGCCGACGGCTGGCGCCAGACGATCGCCTCGTCGGCGCCTCGAAAAAACGTCGAAGTGATGCTGGCGGCGATTGGTCTGGACCTGTCGTTTGATGGAATTGTGGCCTCCGAAGACGTGGGGAAGGGCAAACCCGACCCGGAGGTGTTTCTCACGGCCGCCGCGCGCCTCGGCGCCACGCCGGGAACGTCGATCGTGGTGGAAGACGCCGCTGCCGGTATCGAAGCAGCGCGCCGGGCCGGGATTAAATGTATTGGCGTCACCGATCCGACGCTGCAAGCCGACCTGGTCGTCGCGTCGTTGACGGATCTGCCGCTCGACGCCTTTGAGCGCCTGCTCGCTAGCGCGTAATCGTCAGCACACGCGCTGACTGGGCGGCGACGGTGCCATCCGCAGCCAGCAGTCTGACGCGGACGATGTAGTCGCCTGGCGACAGGTCCCGCGTATCCACCAATGTCGTCGCCGCGCGGCGCAACGCATCGGGTGCACCGGAGAGTCGGGCAGGCGCGGTGAGTGCGACCGACGTCTCTCCGACACGCGTGAAGTCAAACCCGAGCGTGTACATCTGGAAGGTGCTCGCCGACGTCGCGTGCGCCTCGACCCGCACCGCGATGACATCCTGGCTGCGGTCAACCCTCGCGACCGGGTTGAAGGCGTTGCCGGTCAACTCGCCGAGGATGACTTCGCTCAGACGTAGCGGCCCCGTCGGCCACGCGTTGGCAGTGAACGTGTGCGTCACTTTGCCCTGCAGCCCGTCAGCAGTCCTCACGCCAAGCAGCAGCGTGTACGCGCCAGGGGGGACGACGGAGGTAATGGCGTAACGTGCGCGTCCAGGCCCAGCGGGCAACAGGTCGGTGTTGCCCTCAAATGAATCGGCGACGGCCTTGCCGGCGGTGTCCCGAATTTCGAACCCCACGTCGGCCTGGCGCGCGGAGCTCGTGATGTCAGCGACGATCATGACGCTGATGCGTGACGAGGTCGCATCCACTGGAAGCGCGAATGTATCGACATCAACCGGCACGCCTGGTGCAGCCGGACCGTTGAGCAAGACGCCCATCGCCACCTTCGGGTCCGTCTTTTTGCCGGAATCGGTTCTTGCCGCTGTGGCGGCCGTCGGCGTGAACTCCCGTCGGGCGCGCACGTCGAGGCCGGGACGATTCACTCGCACGTCAATGCGCACATGTGTGCCATCCCGGTCATCCGGGCTGCGTTCAAACGCGAGCAGGTAATAGCCGGACAGTTCGGTGTCGATCCGCTTCAGCATCGCGGCAGGGTGGGACACGACCCGCAGGGCCGTGCCTCGGGCGGCGAGCGCCAGATCCGCCATGCCATCAAATCCCTGGCGGTCGTCGAGCACACGTCCGGCCGTCGTGTTCCCGCGTGTGCCCGCCTCCATCAGGGGGGCGTCCAGGTGAAGGGCATACAGCGCGACGCGTGTCCGCTCTGCCACCGACGCGAACCGGCGCACGTCGTCGCGAAGTTGTGCGTCGGTGTAGAAACCCTCCGACACCAGGACGATGGCCTTCTGACCATCGAGTGTGGCCATGGCCTCAGCGAGTGCACCCAGGGAATCAAGGCGGTTGCGCGTCTGGCGGCGGTACACGTCCAGTGAGCGGTCCGCCATGGTCTTGCAGCCTTCAGGCACGGCCGTCGGCTCAACGATCGGAAGACGATCCGGCTTGGAACAACC
Source organism: uncultured Solibacteraceae bacterium (assembly GCA_964423815.1). Lineage (GTDB taxonomy): Bacteria > Acidobacteriota > Vicinamibacteria > Vicinamibacterales > SCN-69-37 > SYFT01. The sequence goes on from CAYRGW010000108.1 coordinate 6,865, forward strand.
CCTGTTGATGCCGACGACCGGGTTGCCAAGCGTTCGCTCCTGCCAGGCGACGAGCGCGGCAGTATCGCCGACAAAGATGCCCGCCGCTTCTCCAGGTGTCATGTCGGATCCGGAGGACCGCCGTGAGGTGCCGGTGATCTTGCCGGCCGCCTCGCTGATCAGTTGTCGATTGGTGGTGAAGTCCACGCGGGGTGTGCCGTAGGGCAGGGCGACGAGGCCGACGCGGTCACCCGGTGCAAGGCCGTTCGCGTAGTCGGCGATCGCGCGCATGGCCAGGCGGCCTTCACCCGCGCGAATTTCATCCACATCCACCACGAAGAGGATCGAACGGCCGGGAGGTGCCACGCGCTGGTTGCTCGACGGCGCTGGAAGGTCCAGGGGCGGCTCGGCGACGTTGGTTGTGCTGGGTCGTGTGGCGGGAATGAACTCGCTAGAAACAAGACGTCGCGGACGTTGACCCGCGGTCACCGTGAAGTCACCGGCCGTCAGGTCGGTGACGGGCAGGCCGTCTTTGTCGACGACCACCACGTCCACGATGACCAGATCCACGCCCGCGCGAAACGTCGGCTGCGCCTGCAGCGCGAGCAACATGGCCAATGCGACGACGGTTCCGGCGTGTAACACGGCGCGAGTCTACAGGGTTTTTCCCGTCCAAAAGGCCGACTCGTCCGGCCGCGCGTCGAAACCTGTGTGCTGATGACTGAGACGGTTCCTCGCCATACCGGCCGAGCGCTCGCTGCGTCGCTCACGCTGCACGGCCTGGGTCTGTTGGTCATCCTTTCGGTGCTCTCGATGGCGCCCGAGGGCGTCGTGAGCCCCCGCGCCATCACGGAGCAGTACGACCTGATATTTGCGCAGTTGGCGGGCCCGGCCGGCGGTGGAGGCTCGGGCGGAAACGCGATGCCCACCCCACCTCGCGCGCTCGAGATGAAGGCGGCGCTTCCCACACCAACGGTGATCGAGCCGGTGCCGGCACCGGTGCCTCCTCCGGCCCCCATTGCTCCCGTGCAGACGCCGGCGACGTTTATGCCCACGGCGGGTGTCATCAATGGATTGGCGGAGGCGCCTTCACTTGGCACAGGGACGGGCGGAGGCGGCGGCACGGGGAAGGGCACCGGTTCAGGTCCCGGTGACGGGGCTGGTGTCGGGCCGGGATCGGGTGCCGGCGTGGGCGGCGGTCCCATGGGGCCAGGATCCGGGGCGTCCCCGCCCACATTGCTGCGCGGCGTCGATCCGAAATACACGTCGGGTGCGATGCAAGCCAAGATTCAGGGCACGGTGGAGTTGGAGGTGTTGGTCACCGCCTCCGGCGCGGTCAGCGACGTCAAGGTCAGTCGTTCCCTTGACCGCACCCACGGGCTGGACGCGCAGGCGGTGGCGACGGCCAAACAGTGGTTGTTCCGCCCCGCCCGATTCCAGGGCCAGCCGGTCGCCTATATCGTCATCATCGAGATGGTGTTCAACCTGCGCTGACCGGGGACCGCGTGTTCGGTTAGGATCACGACCTCCCGAGGCGCAGCCTGGTGCACCGGGGTTTGGAAGGAGTGACCGGATGGATCGACGAATGACGCGGATGGTGACCGTTGGTGTGGCGGTGATGGTGTGTGTGGGATTGGTGCAGGCCGCCGAGAAGCCGTCGCCAGAGTATGTCGCGGCGATGAAGGCGTTTAACGCCGCCAATGGAAAACTGCGGCCCCTGCTCGCCGCCGAAACGAAGGACTTCGCCGCCATTGGTGCGGTGGCGGCCGAATGGAAGGCGCCGGCCGAGGTGATTGCCAAGTTCTGGGGCGGCCGGAAGGCTGACGTCGGAACAAAGTCGTCGGCAGATGTCCTCCAGGCGGTCACGGCCCTCGCCACTGCCGCAAAAGCCAGCGACGCGGCCGCAGTGACGGCCGCGGGTACCGTGCTCACCGGAAGCTGTCGCACGTGCCACACGGCGCACCGCACCGAGCGGTTGCCCGACGGCACCTACGAAATCAAATAACCATCACGGAAGACGACGCGATCCCGTGAACGGAATAGGCGAGCCGCGCGCGCAAGCCGTCCGGCACGGGATCGCAGAACGTCCCGATGTTCTTGTCCAACCCCTCAGAAAACTCTGTTGAGCGGGTGGCGCAAGAACGGTTGCCGCTTCACGTAGAATCGGCACGCGTATGCCCCTCGCCCCCGGTTCCCGTATCGGTTCTCACGTGGTGCTGTCACTGATCGGTGAAGGGGGTATGGGCGAGGTCTACCGGGCTCGGGACACCACGCTCGATCGCGACGTCGCCATCAAGCGCCTGCCCGATGGGGTGGCCAACAACCCGGAGCGTCTGGCCCGCTTCGAACGGGAAGCCAGGGCGTTGGCCGCGTTGAACCATCCGAACGTGGCACAGATCTACGCCGTCGAGGCCGGGACCCTCGTGATGGAATTAGTGCCCGGCTCGCCGCTGCGTGGACCGCTGCCGCTTCAGACGGTGCTCGACTACGCCGGACAGATCGCGTCGGCCCTCGAGGCTGCGCACGACAAGGGCATCGTGCACCGCGACTTGAAGCCGGGCAATGTGATGGTCACACCAGACGGCGTGATCAAGGTCCTGGACTTCGGTCTGGCCGCACGGGATGCGGCCGCTCCATCGTCGGATCCCAGCCAGTCGCCGACGCTGACCGCGCCGATTTCCGCGGGCATGATCCTCGGCACCGCGGCCTACATGGCCCCGGAGCAGGCCAGCGGCAGGCCGGTCGATAAACGTGCCGACATCTTCGCGTTCGGCGTGGTGGTTTGGGAGTTGCTCACCGGCCGCAGGATGTTCGAAGGTGAAACGGTCTCGCATGTGCTGGCGGCTGTTCTGACCCATGACCCGGACCTCACCGCCGTTCCGGTCGCCGTCCGTCACCTGCTCTCACGATGCCTGGAAAAGGATCCGAGGAAGCGGCTGCGGGATATCGGCGACGCGATGAGCCTCGTGCTCCCCGGCGCGGATTCGGTCGCGGCCGGATCGCCGCGGGCGCACCGCGTGCTGAGCCTGGGTGGATGGGTCGTGGCACTTGTCCTTGGCGGTGTGGCGTTGACGACGTGGTCCCGGTCGGCCGCTCTCGATACGTCTGGTGCGCCCGTGGTTCGTTTCTCGATCTCGCGAGCACTGGATCTGTACGCCCAGACCGCCAGCGCGTTTGCGCTGTCGCCTGATGGTCTGACGCTCGCGTACTACGACGCTGCTGAGGATGGCCGGTACGCACTGTTGTTCCGCACGTTGGCCACCGGCGAAGTCAGCGAGCTGGCAGGGGCGGGCCGGGTGTTCGGTCCTCGGCCCGATTCGCTGGCATGGTCTGCCGACGGCCGACAGCTGGTTCGTGCCATCCAGGGAGGCGTCTCGGTGATCGACGTGGCGACCGGCGCGTCGCGGCACGTGTGTGAATGCCGGGCGGTCGGCCTCGCCTTGCATCGGGACGGCACGGTCCTGATGGGTGGGTTTGGTCCTGCCGCGGGAATCCGGCGTGTGTCACCTGGTGCTCGCGAGCCCGAGGCGATCACGACACCGCGGTCGGACAAGGGCGAGTTGGACCGCCTGCCGTTGTTCCTGCCGGATGGGAGGCGGTTCCTGTTCACGCGCACCAGCGACGGCACCGATGCCATCTACCAGGGCTCTGTCGATGGTGGCGATGCGCTCAGACTGGGCGAGGGTTCACCGCGCGGCATTGTGGCCACAGCAGAAGGCGGCCATCTCCTGATCGGGATCGACCGCGCGGGCGCCTGGTCACGCGCGGTCGACGTGGACGCGGGGACGGTCACGGGGGAGGCCCAGGCATTGGTCCCCGGTGCCGCGTCCATTTCGCTCTCGCAGAACGGCGTGCTCGCGTCGAGTGTGGCCGGTACCCGACCGCGCACTATTCCGACGTGGTTTGACCGCACCGGTGCCGTCCAGGGCACGGTGGGAACGGGCGGCTATTTCGAGAGCGTGGCGCTGTCGAATGACGGCCGGTTGCTTGCCGTTGCCGAGAACGACTCAGGCGGCCAGGGGAGACACGATCTCTGGGCGCTTGATGCCGTCACGGGGATCAAGAGCCGCTTGACGTTCTACGAAGGCAACGACAGCACGCCGGTGGTGTCTCCGGATCGGCGACGACTTGTCTACGCGTCCGCCCGCAACAGCAGAGCCCAGCTGTTTCAACGATCGACTGACGGCACCGGCGACGAGGCGCCGTTGTTCGAACACGACGGTGACGCGTACCCCAATGACTGGTCGAGCGATGGCCGCTCGATCCTGTACACCGTGGGTTCGGCGTTGAATCCAACCGCCAACGACCTGTGGGTGGCGCCGTGGGTGGACGGAGTGGTGGGAACCCGCGTGCCCTACCTCGTGGCTCCGGGGCGACAGCAGCAGGCGCGCTTCTCGCCGGACGGCCGCTTCGTCGCTTTTGGTTCCGACGAGTCGGGCACCTTCGAGATCTACGTGCAGCCGTTTCCCAATGCCTCGCAGGGCAAGTGGATGGTGTCGGCCGGTGGCGGCACCGAGCCGCGCTGGAGCCGCGACGGCAAGGAACTGTTCTATTTTTCGGGCCAGGCGCTGATGGCGGTACCCGTGCTTCGATCGCCGTCGTTGTCGTTCGGCACACCGGTAAAACTCTTCGACGCGCCGATTCCCTCTGGTTACACAAACGAGGGCGATCTCTGGCAAGTCGCGCCCGACGGCAAACGGTTCCTGTTCCTGCCGCTTGCGGGGCCGCAGCCGGGGCCGCCGGTCCATGTGATCGTCAACTGGCCGGCGCTGCGGAAGAACTGACAGCATGCGAAATCTGTCTCTGCTGCTCATCGCTTTCTGGCTCGTCGTCCCCCTGCCCGCGCAGGGGGACGTCACGCCGCCGGTCTGGGCCAAGGCCGACCACTTCTGGTTCCGCAAAGCGGTGGATGGCGGCCATCTGTATTTGACCGTCGATGCGCAGCACGGCGCGAAGGAACCGCTCTTTGATCATCAGCGTCTGGCGATCGAACTCAGTCTGCGGACGGGGTATGACTACACGCCGCTGACGTTGCCCTTTGTGGATCCGGCGGCGCAGTTTGTCGTGAAATACGACGGCCGCAACGCCTATATTCAGGAAGGCGCGATGGCGGTGGAGTTTGTGCTCGACGGTATGTTGTGGCGCTGCGATCTGCAGACCAAGTGGGATTGGAACAAGGTGCCGCCCACCGACTACGAGTGTCTCCCGCGGCGTCCAGCCCCCGCGACGCCCGCTCCCACGGCTGCGGCGACTCCGCCAACCCCCTCACCCGACGGCCGATACGCCGTGACCGTGCGTGATCACAATGTGTGGCTGCTCCCGCTGATCACACGCGAGGCGCCGCGGGCGCTGACGACGGACGGGACGGCGGAGGTGGGGTACAGCGCCGGCTCTCTGGAATGGTCGGCCGATTCGTTGACGGTCACCGGCTACCGCCTGCATGCCGACGTCTGGCGCAGTCCGTCAGTGAGCGCCAACGTCAAGAGCCTGGTCACCAAACACAGCTGGACACCCCGGCCCGCAGGACGTCGGGTGTCTTTTTCCGGTTTAAGCGATGCAGAAAAAGACACCCGACGTCTTAAACACACCTACTTGATCTTGTCGCTGACCGCCGCGACGCGGCCGGCATGCGCCTTGTTAAACGCCTCGACCTCCTTCAACAACGTGTCGAAGGCCACGCGTGCGGCCGCCATCTCCTTCAGCCGATCCTCGTAGACACTCTTGGCGGCATCGGTGGGCGCGTATCCCTGTCCACCCGCGACGTCGCCACCGCTGCCACCCACCTCCGACAGCAGCCAGACGAGATTCATATACAGCTTGTATTTTTCGACATACCACTTGTCGTCGCTGTGCATCTCCGTGCGTGAGAGGAAGTGCAGCTCGGTGTCGTACATTTTTGCGCCCAGGGCTGCCAGTGCGTCATCGATCTGTTTGTTGCTCGCGTGGGTCTTGCGCAGATCTTCGATCTGCGCCCGCATGATCTCGATCCGGTTGATCTTGTCAACCACTTCATTGATCGACGAGACCATGTCAACCTGCATCGTTGCACTCTCAATGAGGTCATCATCGTCGGAGGGCAACGTCACGTCGCGCCAGATCTCGAACGGTTGCGTCTGCTGTTGTCCGTTGTAACTGAGCCGGACCGAATATTTGCCCGGGGCCGCGCGGGGCTGCCACCGCTGGGCACCAAGCCCCCAGTGCACCACTGGCCGTTCGCGCCGCTCCCACCGGCCGGCTTCCCAGATGTAGGGATTGTCGGGCGGAATGGATCGCAGCACCGGTTGGTCAGGCATCGGGTACAACAAGTTCCAGGACGCGACGTTCATCCCCTCACGGGCCGTGACCTGGCTCGTGGCCACCACCGCGCCGGCGCTGTCCAGAACCTCCATGGTCAGGGGACCGGTCGGTGCCGTTTTCATGACGAACGGGAACGTGGCCGTGCCTCCGGTGGCCGTACGCGTCGCCGGCCGTGGTTTGTACATCTCGAACGCGTTTGTGCCGCGACCTACCTCGGGCTGTTCGAGCTGCCAGACGTCGCGCAGGATCCAGAGTCCGCGGCCGTATGTGGCGATGGCGACCTCGGCGGAGTTCTTCGGCACCTCGATCCAGTTGACGGGCGCAGCCGGCAGTTTGTCCTTGAACTGGGTCCACGTGCGGCCGTCGTCGTGCGAGTAGAAGAAGCCGTGGCCTGTGCCGGCGAACACCATCCCCTTGCGATTCGGGTTCTCCGCAATCGACAACGCGTAGTCGAGCGGGTGCCCCTTGGGCAGCGTCGCGTCGATGCGCCGCCAGGTCTGGCCGAAGTCCTCGGTCTTGAAGAAGTACGGGTCGCGTTGATCGACCAGGTGGTAGTCCACCGCCATGTACGCGGTGCCCGGGTCGAAGTGTGAGGCATCAATGCGGCGCACCAGGCCCCACGGCGGCATCTGCACGTTTTTCGTCAGGTCGTTCCAGGTCTTGCCTTCATCACGGGAGATCCAGACCTTGCCGTCGTTGGTGCCGACCCACAGCACACCCTTCTGTGTGCGTGAGGGCGCGATCGCTGAAATCGTGGCGCCGTAGAACTGGCCGAGGTTGTCGCCCACCACGCCACCCGAGAATCTGATGCGGCTGGGATCCGCAGTGGAGAGATCCGGACTCACCACCTCCCACGACTGACCACGGTTGCGTGTGCGGAAGATCACCTGGCATCCGAAATAGACCGAGTTGTCGAACCAGTCGATCGCGAGCGGTGGTGACCACTGGCAGCGATACTTCAGACCAACCGGATCGTGATCAAGCGTGTGCATCCACGGGCTGATCGAGCGTCGCAGGCCGGTAATTTCATCAAACGTCGCGACATGCGCTGCGTAGCAGGTGCCAAACACAAAACGATGGTTGTTGGGCTCGGGATAGGTGTAGCCCGATTCACAGGAGGGCATGCTCTCCTGCGGCTGCGCGGGTGCGGCCGCGCCGCC
>CAYRGW010000109.1:0-14157 GCA_964423815.1 uncultured Solibacteraceae bacterium
CGCGTGCTGGGCTACGCCGCCAACGGCGCGGCGGACGAACTGGCGCTGGCCATGCTCGGGCACGTCCTCGCGGATCAGCCCATCATCATCGAGATGACCAAGACGCGCGTCCTGGCATCGGAGCTCGTCTCGCTGGTCCAGGCGCAGGGGGTGTCCGTGGTGTGTATCGCCGATCTGCCTCCCAGCCCGCCCTCGAAGACGCGGTATCTGGTGAAGCGCCTGCATGCCGCGTTGCCCGACGTGCGTATTGTGGTGGGGCGATGGAGTCCGCCGGCGCTGGCTGACGATTCGACGCAGGCCCTCGACGATGCGGGGGCCACCAGGGTGTGCAGCACTCTGGCTGAGACCCGCGACTATCTTGGGGGCCTCGGAGAGATTCCGCGCATCCCGGCTCCGGAAACCGGCTCTATTTGAACAGGTCGTCGAACGCCTTGCGGGCGCGTGACTCGGGCGACGTCGTGGGGGCGGACCCCGTGGCCTTTTCGACGCGTGTGACCCCGACAAACAGGGAACACTCGTTGCGTACGTCCTTGGGACTCACGCGGGCCGGGATTGTTTCGCGGCACTCAAACCGTGCGCCGGGATCAAACGACTGGCACTGGATGCACGCGTGGAGATCCACACCACACTTCGCGCAGGTGCCCGGCGAGCCGATGAGGCCGGCGTCGATCGTGCCGCATCGCGCGCATCTGAAGACCTCCACAAAGGCCATCATGTTCATGACTTTTGGATCGCGCGGGAGGCGTGGGTCGATGGGTTCTCGCGGTTTGTGCGACGAGGTCGGCCGCCGGTCCGCGCCACCGTCCTGATACCCTCGTTGACGGTACTTCTGATCAGACATCTCCCGCCTCCTGTGATGTGCCTGCGTAGAGTGTACGTCAGGGTGGACACACGTGTGGGCCGGCGATACCATCAGGGGGCCCAACACGGAGTACACCCACTGCGAATCATCATCGTCGGCGGCGGCGAAATCGGTTTCGCGCTCGCGCGCGAACTCTCACAGGACCACAGCCTCTCGGTTGTTGACCAGAATCCGGACGTCGGGAAACGCTTTGAATCCCTCGATGTCGCGTTTCTCGCCGGCAGCGGCACCAGCGCCGAGGTGCTTGGTCGCGCGCAGGTGCGCGACGTCGACCTGCTGGTTGCGTGCACCGGCCTCGACGAGGTCAACATGGTGGCGTGTGCCGTGGCGAATCGTCTGGGCGTCGGGCGCACGATCTGCTTCGCCTCACGCGAAGACTTCGCCGACGCGCACAGCATCGGCGAGACGGTGCGGCAGCACTTCGGCATCGAAAAAATCATTTGGCCGGAGGGCCAGCTCGCCGACGAAATCGAGCGGATCATCGCCGCGCCGGGCGCCATTGACGCGGAGGTGTTTGCCGAGGGGCGCATCCGATTGCTGGAGTTCCGGCTCGATGCAACCTCGGTGCTGACCACCGCGCCGCTGGCCGCGCTGCACCTGCCGCACGGCGCGCTGATTGTCGCCGTCAAACGCGGGGAGGCCATCGAGATCCCGAAGGGCGACACCCGCCTGGCGCCGGGCGACAAGATCTTCGTGATGGGCACCCCCGACGCCGTGGCCCAGGTCGTCGGCCAGATTCACGGCGGTCGTCCAAACGCGCGGCAGATGGTGACCATCATCGGCGGTGGGGACGTCGGCTTCCGGTTGGCCCAACGGCTCGATGCCGCCGGAGAGGTCGACCTCCGGATCATCGAGCGTGATGCTGAACGCGGGGCGTTACTGGCAGCCGCGCTGCATCACGCGCTCGTCCTTCACGGCGACGGCACCGACCTGGAGTTGCTCGAAGCCGAGGACATCGGGCGGAGCGACGTGCTCGTCTCGGTCATCGACAACGACGAGCGCAATCTGTTTGCCTCGCTCCTGGGACGACAATTGGGTGTGGGCCGCGTCATCACACGCGTCAGTCGGCTGGCCAATCTGCGGTTGTTTGAGCGTGTAGGGATCGACGTTGCGCTGTCCGCGCGGGGCGCGGCCGTCTCGTCGCTGGTGCACGACATCCAGGGCGGTCGTGCCCATCTGCTGGCCGTCCTCGAGGAAGGGCAGGCGACGATCGTCGAGATTCACGTGCCGGCGGGATTCCAGACGCGTACCTTGATGGCACTCACGCCGCCGCCACAGTCGATCGTCGGTGCGATTCTCCGGGGCCCGGACGTGATCGTGCCACGCGGGTCCGATGAGGTCCGGCCGGGTGATCGCCTCATCGTGTTCACCTCTGCCGAGTCGGTGCGACTCGCCCGCGACTACTTCGGTACTGCCTGATGCGCATCTTCGTCGTCGTCCAGACGATCGGCGGGTTCCTCCGGCTGTTTGGCCTCGCGTTTCTCGTGCCGTGTGGAGTCTCGCTCGTGTACGGCGAGCGGCACGACGCCACGGTGTTTCTCGGTGCGGGGCTGGTGTCGGCGGCGATGGGCCACGTGATGATGCGCGGCCGCCGTTCGACAATCGACGACCTGAAACGGGTGGAAGGCCTCGCGATCGTCGCGGGCGCGTGGTTGCTGCTGTCGTGGTCGGCCGCGATTCCCTATCTCGGCGCCGGGATGGGGCCGATTGACGCGATGTTCGAATCGATGTCCGGCCTGACCACCACCGGTGCGACGGTGATGCGCGACTTCTCCCAGTACGGCCACGGCTTGTTCTTCTGGCGATCGATGACCCAGTGGTTTGGCGGCATGGGCGTGATTGCGCTGTTTGTGGCCGTGTTGCCGAAACTCGGGATTGGTGGGCGCCAACTGTTTTTTGCCGAAGCGCCCGGACCAACCGATGAGAAGCTCACGCCCCGGATCCGAAAGACGGCCGCGGCGTTGTGGTCGGTGTACACCGGACTGACGGTGGCGCAGTGTGTCGCACTGATGGTGGCGGGTATGCCGTTGTACGACGCGGCCAACCATGCCATGACCACGCTGTCCGCTGGTGGGTTTTCGCCCAACGGACTCTCCATCGCCGGCTACGCGAACCCTGCCGTCGAGTGGATCATCATCGTGTTCATGTTTGCGGCTGGTGCGAACTTCGCGCTGCACTACCGGACGATGCTGGGGCAGGGAATGGCGCTGCCGAAGGACGAGGAGTTCCGCGCGTATGTCGGCATCATCGTTGTGGCCACCGTGTTGTGCGCGGTGTTCCTGCAGCCCGAGTTTCCGGCGACGATGGAGCGGATCCGGCACAGTCTGTTTCAGACGCTCTCGATCATGACCACGACCGGGTATGCGAGTACGGACTTTCAGCTCTGGAATGAGCAGGCCAAGATGGTGCTCCTGCTGCTGATGTTTATTGGCGGCTGCGCAGGGTCGGCGGCCGGCGGTCCGAAGGTCGTGCGCCAGTTGCTGATCGCACGCTTCACGCTCCTGGAACTCCGGCGGACCCTGCACCCACGAGGTGTGTTGCCGGTCAAACTCGGTGGCCGGGTCGTGTCTGACGAAATCATGCGCGGCGTCATCGTGTTTTTTCTGTTTTACCTGCTCGTGTTTGCCGTCTGCGCGTTGGTGGTGGGACTGTTCGGCGCGGATTTGGTTACCGCACTGACGGCATCCATTGCGTGCCTGGGCAATATCGGTCCCGGGTTCAACGCGGTCGGCCCCATGGCCAACTTTGCCGACCTGCACCCGGTCTCACGTGTGGTGCTGACCGCCGCCATGTGGATTGGACGCCTGGAAGTGCTGACGGTGCTGGTGCTGCTGCGACCGGAGGTCTGGCGCGGGGCGCAGCTCGTACCGTCGCGGGCGCGCCCGTAACGACCGCATGTGCAACAGCGGACAGCCGCCGTGGAATCCGGAACGCCACGATGGAGAAGGGGCAACGATGCAAATCGGGATGATCGGTCTTGGACGAATGGGCGCCAATATGGTGCGGCGCCTGATCAACGGTGGCCACCAGTGCGTGGTCTTCGACAGGTCTGCCACGGCGGTGGAGGCCGTGGTGCAGGAAGGAGCCACCGGGGCGGCGTCGCTCGCGGAGCTGGTCCGCCAGTTGGACGCGCCGCGCGCGATCTGGATGATGATTCCCGCCGGGGTTGTCCCTCAGTTGATCGCCGATCTGGTACCGCACCTTGAGCCGGGTGACATCCTCATCGATGGCGGAAACTCACACTACGCCGATGACATTCAGACCGCAAAAGATCTCGCGGCTCAACAGATCCAGTACGTCGATTGTGGGACGAGCGGCGGCGTCTGGGGCCTCGAACGCGGCTACTGCCTGATGATTGGAGGGCCGTCCGGCGCGGTGCGCCGGCTGGATCCCGTGTTCAAGACGCTGGCGCCAGGCGCGGGTGACATCCCCCGCACCGCGGGACGTGAGGCACTTGGGGGCACCGCCGAACTGGGCTACCTTCACTGCGGCCCCAGCGGCGCCGGGCACTTCGTCAAGATGGTGCACAACGGCATTGAGTACGGGCTGATGGCCGCGTACGCCGAAGGGATGAACCTGCTCGCGCACGCCAACATCGGACAGGACACGCAGACACACGACGCCGAAACGACGCCGCTCCGCCACCCGGAAGCCTTTCAGTTCGAGCTCAATGTGCGTGATATCGCGGAAGTGTGGCGGCGGGGCAGTGTCATCTCCTCGTGGCTGCTTGACCTTGCGGCCACGGCGCTGGCCAGGGATCCGATGCTGGATCAGTTCGAAGGCCGGGTGTCCGACTCCGGCGAAGGCCGATGGGCCATCAAGGCCGCCGTGGATGCCGCCGTGCCGGTGCCCGTGCTGAGCGCGGCGCTCTACTCGCGCTTCAGCTCGCGCGGAGAAGCCGCGTTTGGCAACAAGGTGCTCTCAGCCATGCGGTTCGAGTTTGGCGGACACGTGGAGAAACCCCGGACGTAGGCGGTGCGCAGCCACTAGATGGGATCGTGCCACCCGTCACTACCGGTCACGAGCGCTGCCGCCGCTGCGGGGCCCCACGTGCCCGGCTCGTACTCACGCACAGGGGCAGCCGGATGCAGCGCCGGTTCAATCACTCGCCATGCCGCCTCCACGCTTTCATCACTCGTGAACAGGTCGGGGTCGCCGTGCAGTGCGCCGCGCAGCAACCGTTCGTAGGGCAGGTGGTCGCTGGGCGGCTGGTGACGGGCGACCAGCTCGACAGGGTCGCCGCACATCCGGTCGCCGGCACGTTTGACCCGCGCGCCGATCGAGATCGTCACGTCTGGGCTGAGGCGGAACCGGAAGTAGTTCGACGTCGCCGGTAACACCTCGTCAAAAATCGCGCGCGGCGGCACCTTCAGATCCACCACCACTTCGCAGGCCGTGACCGGCAGGAGCTTCCCGGTGCGCACATAAAACGGCACGTCCGCCCAGCGCCAGGTATCCACGTGCAGGCGGAGCGCGGCAAACGTCTCGACCTGGGAACCAGAGGCCACCCCTGTCTCCTCGCGATATCCACGAAACTGGCCGCGGACGACCTCTGCGGGATCGACCGGCCGCATCGCGCGGAGCAGGCGCAGCTTCTCGGCACGCACAGCGCCGGCCTCTGTGCCGACAGGCGCATCCATCGCCAGCAACGCGATGACCTGCAATAAATGGTTCTGCACCACGTCGCGGATCGCGCCGACTTCGTCGTAGAAGGCGCCGCGCCCCTCGATACCGAAGTCCTCGGCCAGCGTGATTTGCACGTTGTCGACGTAGTTGCGGTTCCAGATCGGATCCAGGAACGCGTTGGCGAAGCGGAAGTACAGGAGGTTCTGTACCGCTTCTTTCCCGAGGTAGTGGTCGATCCGGAAGACCGACGCCTCGTCGAAGACCTCATGCAACGTGTGATTGAGCGCGTGTGCGGATGCCAGGTCGCGCCCGAAGGGTTTCTCGACGATGACCCGGGCGTCCCGGGCGCAGCCGGCTGCGGCGAGGCCCTGCACAACGGTTCCGAAGAGGCTCGGCGGAATTGCGAGGTAATGCAGGGGCCGTCGGGCGCTGCCCAGGGCCTGCTTCAGCTGGGTATACACGGCCGGGTCCTGATAGTCGCCGCCGACGTACTGCATCTGCGCCGACAGGCGCGCGAACGCGTCCTGGTCAACGCCGCCGTGTGCCTCAAGACTGGCACGGGCGCGATCGCGCAAGGCGTCCAGCGTCCAGCCCGTCCGGGCGATGCCGATGATGGGCATGTCCATATCGCCGCGCCGGATGAGGGCCTGCAGCGCCGGGAAGATCTTCTTGTAGGCCAGATCCCCCGTGGCGCCGAAGAAGACGAACGCGTCGGACGGTGAGTTGGTCATCTGACGTCGAGCATACCGCGCAGCGCGGTAAACTCATGGGATGCGTTCGTTTCCACACTCCTTCCCCGTACGGGCCACCGCCCTCGCACTGTTGCTGGCCGTCACCGTGCCATTTTCCGCGCAGCCGTCGCAGACACGGGACTTGCGCAACGGCTGGGAAGTCCACCGCGAACTGACCGTCGCGCCGCAGGCGCATGCGGACGTGCCGAAATATTTCCCGAGTTTCTTCGAGTATCACGACCTCGTGATGTTTCACCCGACCGTCGGGTATTACGCGAGTGGGCGCGTGGACTTTGTGGACCACTACCGGACCTATCCCGTCGTGCTGGCGCCGCTGTTCGGCCACATGGCGACCGAGCAGATCTTCGCGATGTGGAACGGGATGCGACGCGCGGGCACACTGACCGAGAAGGATCGGTTCACGATCGCGGAGTTTGGTCCCGGGGACGGCGCGCTGGCCGAGGCGATCCTGGACTACCTCGTGGAGAAGGCCGACGGCGATGCCGCGTGGAAAGCGTTTGCTGATCAAGTGCTCTACGTCTGTTACGACCGCTCTCCGTCGCTGAACAAGGTCCAGCAGGACCGGAATGCCCGCTTCGGCAAACGGTTTGAGGCGCGCGTCGCGGATGCAACCAACATGACCGCCACGATTCGCAGGGGCAGTCTGAAGGGGGTCGTGCTGTCCAACGAACTCCCGGACGCGTTCAGTGTCCACAAGACCATCCTGTCGGCCGACGGGACGGCGGAGGTGGCCTTTGTCGTCCCGGCGATTCCGGAATCGACCTGGCGGACCGTGCAGCCCCTCCTGCCGACGGCCGCCGTGCGCGCCATCGATGCCGACGACAAGGCCATTGAGGACCGGTTTTTTGACGGGCAGCGGGATGGCATGGTGTACCTGACGCGCGCATCATTTGTGACCGTGCTGGAGCACCTGCGGTCCACGCCCGTGTATGACGCCACCGCCAACGCGATGGTGTTCCGGGAACTGTATGCGCCGGTGACGACCGTGCCTGTGGTCGCGGAGCACCTGGGGCGTTACGCCGAGATGTACGCCGGTGTGCTGGCCAGAGACCCGCGCGGCCTGGTGACGTACGTCAATCCGGGCGCGGAACGTTTCATCCAGGACGCCGGTCATGTGCTCAGCGCCGGATACGTGTTGACGATTGACTACGGCGGCAACTGGGAAGAGATGCTGGCCCAGCACTCCTATCCACGTTTTCGCACGTATGGTCCGTCGCAACGCGACGGGGCGCATCTCGCGCCCAACCAGATCGATACGTCGGCGCCCTACGTCGGGCCGACACTGAACGACTTCACCACGGACGCCAACTTCAGTCTGCTGGCGGCACAAGGGGAGTTGGTCGGGTTGCGGCCGATCTACTACGGCGCGCAACGCGCCCTGCAGGCCGGCACCAGCGTGTCACTGGACACCGTGCCTGCCGAACGCGCGCGTGAGGGCAATACCGACGAGTTCCGGGCGTGGGCGGAAAGTTTCGCGGGACCCAGTGTCTACAAAATGCTCGTCCAGCAGAAGACGGGTACCGATGAGGCCTATCGTTTTCCGGGCCAGCACCCCGAGTCGCTCGACCTTGGAACCACCAACCTGACCGAGGAACAGCAGCGCCGCGCGGCGCAAATCACACAGCGAATCAAGGCGCAGGTCACCGCAGCAGATGCACCGCGCGTGCGGTGAAGTCGGTGGGCAACACGGTGAATGTCTCGACGCGGATGTGGGTGTCGTCGAGCATCTCTACCAGCATCCAGTAGGGTGCGCCCACGATGCGCCCCGCGCCAGAGTAGGTGCGGTGGAGGGTGTAGAGGACGCGCCCCGTGCCGACCGTGACCGCGCCCGGCAACGGATCCGCGGGCGCCAGTCCAAACACGCCCTGGATGGTCCCGACTCCTGCGGAGATCAGCGGACGCGCCGGATCGTAGGTGTCAAACGCGAAGGACATCGAGGCAGTGCCGTTCGTGGTGAACCAGTTGCCCGACAGGGTGCCGGCCTTGTCGTAGTTGGTCTGGCCGTCGAGATCCGGCCCGAGCCGTTGCACCATGCCATATAACTGGCTGCGCAACGGTTCTGTGAAGTACTTCAGCGGGCCATCGGCGTGCAGCGCATCTCCCTTGTTCAGATAACGTGACGGATTGAGGAATCCAATCGTGATGTTGTCGTTGACGACGCCAAGGTCGACGGCGTACGCCGATCCGGTTGTGCCCAGCACCTGGCCGGCCGTGATGACGGATCCGTTGGTGATCGGTGCGCTGAGGATGACGTGGTCGACGTAGTACGCCATCGAGGCCGTCTGGCGCACCATGAGTTTTGATTCCTGGCCGACGTTGCCGCCGATCACGAAATACACCGTCCCGCTTCCAGGGGCATACATCGGCGTGCGGCGCGCCACGGGTGACTCGCCGGCGTCCGGATTCGCGATGTAGAAATAGATATGGTCGGTCGGTAACGTATGGCCTGGCGGATTCAGGTTGCCGAGCGGCGTGATCCAGCGGACGCTGGCCGGATCCACGATCGGATGCGTGAGGGAGAGTGTGCCCTGCGGGAATCCCGATGGTCCGGTGGATGGTGAGGTCGGCGACGAGGTGGATGTTCCCCCGCACGACGCGACCAGTAGGACGACCCCGATTGCCCACGCCCGCCACTCAGTTCGCGCCACGCCACGCTCCTGCGCGGGCAGCGTACGCGAGGAAGGCCGTAAGCGGCAACCCGCGACTGGTCAGCCCTTCGGCATCAGGCCGGTCGCCTCGGCAACCGTCTCGGTGACCGCACGGATCCACGCCTCGGAAAACCGGCTGGGTTCGGTCAGCCATCCTGTGAGACTCTCGACGGCCGACGGCACGTCGTCTGTCGCATCAAGCACCGCTGAGACAATCAGCACACCGACGTGAGGCACCCGGTCGTGCAGGGGACCGGTCCGCGTCTCAAACCGTGCGGCAATCGCGTCGAACTGCGCGTCCGGGAGCAGCGCCGTACGTCGGCTGTGCAGCAGGTGAGAGGCGCCACGCAGGCGCTCATACCTCTCGTGCCTGCCGGGCACACTCTCGCAGAGTTCCTGGTGAAGCAGCACCAACTGGGACTCAAGAATGATGCGCGGAAGTCCGCGCGCGGCAATCACATTTCCCAGCCACAGGACCTGCTGGTCTGCACTCGGCTGATCCAGCTCGGCGAGGGTCACCAACCAGGCGCTGTCGCTCGACGTGAAGCGCCGACCGCGTTCGCCGTAGCGCCTGTCCAGGTACGGGAACAGGCGCCAACAGGCGTCACCGGCCCGTTCCGCGGCGGCGAGCTCCCGGGGATCGGACGGGATCGGATGCCTGCCCGCCTCGCGATTCAGCGACGCGGCGTCCGGTTGGATGGCCTGAAAGATCTCGATCAACCCGTCGAACAACTCAACGGCGGCCTCCAGCAGGCTCTCCCGCTCCGCGTCATCCAGGGCCAGCGCGTTCATGCGGCCGGAGAAGTCGCTCCATGTGGTGGCGGCGTCATTCGCGGATGACAGGTAGGTCAACCCCTCATCACCGGCGAACCCAAAGGTGCGTCGCGCGGCGCGACAGACAAAGGGCGCGCCCTTCATGGATCCTTCCATGACGTACAGCCAACCAAGCAGGGAGATGGGGCTCTGATCAGCGCGCCGGCGCGCCTGCTCCACAACGGCCTTCGCCGCCTGCAGGGCCCGGGGACACTCGGGCACGCCCGTTCGTTCCAGGTACAGCAGATCCGTCTCGAGCAACGAGGCCCGTTTGAAGGCCGACGTCCACACCGATGCAATCGCGGGGGACGGGTGCGACTCCAACGTTCGCTCCAGGCTGTCGCGAATGAGGAAGGTCGCCTTCAGCATCGCCCAGTACCCTCCCGGGGCCAGCGTGCCATCGGTCAGCGCGCGCGTGAATGCACTGGCGTCAAGTGTGCGGTGCCGGCCGGCGGTCCGTGTACGAAGTGCGTCGAGCAGGGGCATTTGTGTGGACGACATCACGCGGCCCTCAACAGACTCAGCAGGGTCGGGATGTCCTGAAACACGGTGATCCCGGATTCGACGGTGACTCCCTTGCGGAACGCGAACCCACCCAGAATCCCACGGGTGTGTCCGTCGGTCGCGGACTGGATTCGGTTCACCAGCGTGACCGCGTGGCCAATACTTGTCGGCAGCGACACGGAGATCCCGCAGAAGGCGGGTCGCAGGTGGACACATTTCGCCACGAGTTCGTCGTCGGGCAGGCCGGGCACGACTAAAAGGGAGGACACGTGGTGGTCCCTGAGAAAGGCGGCGAGAAACGCGATCCCCAGCGCGTGAAAATTCGAGAAGAGGGGCGTCAGGATGATGGTGGGGGAGTCGTCGGGCGAAAACTCGTCCGGAAAACGGCTGAGGATGCTCCCGCACCACTTGGAAAAGGCCCGCTCCAGAGCCGGCGTGACTTCCCCCCGCTCCCACTGGAGCCCGATGCGATACAGCGCGGGCTGCAGGACACCCAGAAGCAGATCCGACGGTCTGATCTTTGCGTCGATGGCTTCCTGAAAGAGCGCTTCCGGAAGTGTGTATTCGCCGCGCAACTGGGCCTCGGTGATCGCCTGAAACAACTTCTGCGCCATGAGGACGGTCGGGGTGCTGGTGTACGTCCCCTCAAGCACGGCCTCAGCGCAGGCGTGACACACCCCGTGTGTCAGTGCGTAATTGTCGAGGGGCGCAGACTCGCCAAGAAAACGCTGGCAGTACGCACACCATCGAAACATGTCTCGCGGAGCATACGCCCCAGCAGACGGGGGTTCCTGTGCAATTAGAAACAGATTCGTCTGTGGGCAATCCTCCTGCGGGGCCAACCTCTGGCGACCCGGCCTCGTCATATATACGGTTGAATAGGACATATGCCACCCAGACACATTCTTGGTGAACTCGAACTCGTGATTCTCCTGGGCCTCATGAGGGCAGGCGAGGGGGCCCACGGCGCCGCCATCCGTGAGGAGATTGCGCGCACGACGGGGCGCGAGATTACGCCCGGGGCGATTTATCCCACACTCGACCGACTCGAGCAGCGGGGCCTGCTGCGCTCCTACATTGGCGAGCCGATCGCCGAGCGGGGTGGCCGCGCGAAGCGCCATTTTGTGCTCCTGAAGCCTGGTCTCGACCAGGTGCGGCGGGCCTGGCGGCAATACGCGCTGCTCACGTCCGGCCTGGAACCACTGCTCTCGAAGAAATCCTGAGGACACCAATGATCAAGTTGTTCAGCCGACTGATTCCCGCAGCCTATCGTGCTGAGGTCCTCGGTGACCTGCGCGAACGCCACCATGGTCTTGCCCTGCTCGTCGCCATCGTGCGGTCTGCCCATGACGCGCATCGAGCACGACGCGAACCTCGTGGTCCGTGGTGGGGCGGGCTGGGACCGGACCTGCGTGGTGCCTGGCGTGCGCTGGCCGCGCGGCCCGGGGCTTCGCTGTCGCTGATCACGATCCTGGCGCTGGCGATGGCCCTGAACACCGCGGTCGCCGCGATCGGATACGCGGTGCTGTACCGTCCGCTGCCGTTTCCCGATGCCGACCGGATGGTGTTTGTCTGGAACAGCTCACCCGCGGGCCCCATGGAGGCGCTGACGCCTGCGCGCGCACTCGATTTGCGCGCGCAGGTCGCCGCATTTGCCGACGCCGCGCTCATCGGGCACATGTCGTTTACGGTGAGCGGCCGCGGTCCCGCTCAACGGTGGTACGGGTCGAGCGTTTCCTCCAGCTTCTTCGATGTTGTTGGCACATCCGCGCTGCTGGGGCGTACGTTTCGCGCCACCGAAGCTGACCGCGACGTCATCGTCATCAGTCACCGCCTCTGGCGCGACCAGTTTGGCGGGGCCTCAGACGTTATCGGGACCCGCGTGGTGATGAACGGCAGACCCCGGACCATTCTCGGCGTGATGGCGCAGGACTTCTACTGGCCCTCGATCACTTCCGAGACCACCGCCGACAACCCGCCCCTGTTCTGGACGTGTGCCCCGGCCCACGATGTCCCCGAGCGTCCGATGGTGTTTGACGAAGACGTGACCCGCAACAGGACGATGGGGTACTTGCGGATGGTGGCACGTCTCACCCCTGACGCAACGGTGGAGGAGGCCTCGCACGAGGCGGCAGGTGTGGCGGCGCGGCTCGGGGCCGAGTACCCACTCAGCGATGGTGGCCGGGGCGTGCGGCTGGTGGATCCTCACACGCAGCTGTTCGGGTCGGTGCGTGGTCCACTGACGTTGATCTTTGCCGCGAGTGCGCTCGTGGTGCTGGCGGCCTGTATCAACGTCGGCTGTTTGCTGCTGGTGCGGCAGTCGTCGCGGCAGCGCGAGTTCGCCGTGCGCACGGCCATCGGTGCGGGACGCGGCCGCATCATTCGCGCACTCACGCTCGAAGCGCTCCTGCTGTCGACCGCGGCCGGTGTGGCCGGGTTGCTGGGGGCTGTCGCACTGGTGCGCCTGATCGTACTGATGGCGCCGGCTTCGGTGGGACGCCTGGAGCAGGTCTCGGTCTCCTGGCCGATCGTAACCATCGCGGGAGTTGTGGTGCTTCTCGTCACTGTGGTGCTGGGCGTCCTGTCCGGGTGGGTGTTCTGGCGCGACCGTGCCGCGCAGGATTTGCGGGCCCAGGGCTCGGCGTCGGCCGGGCGTTCACGCACCCGGCAGGCCTTGGTCGCCCTGGAGTGCGCGCTGGCGATGGCGCTGCTGGTCGGTGCCGCATTGTTCGCGCGGAGTCTGATGTCACTGCAGCATGTGGACGTGGGCCTCAATCCCGAACGTCTGCTCACATTGGACATGCAGCTGACCGGGGAACGCGCCGAGTATCAGCGGCGGCAACTGGACTTCTACGACCAGATTTTTGCGAAAATCCGCGCCCTGCCTGGTGTGACCGCGGCCTCCGGGGCGTTGACCTTGCCGATCGGCGGTGATGATTTTGGTGCGGGCGCATTTCCCGAGGGACGGCCGATCCCTCCGCCCGGAGAGAGCGCGCGGATCGGTTTCCAGGTGGTGTGGGAGCGGTGGTTTGACACGCTCGGCATGCGTGTCACCCGCGGACGGGACTTCGTGTCGTCTGACACGGCCACGACTGCGCCGGTCGCCATCATCAACGAACGCCTGGCACAACAACTGTGGCCCGGCGCTGATCCACTCGGTCGCCGCCTGAAATATGCCAGGCAGGACGAGGCCCCGTGGCTCACGGTGATTGGGGTGGTGAGTGATGTGCGGCATCACGGACCCGGCGCGCCGGCGCGCCCCGAGATCTACCTGCCGTACCGGCAGATGGCACAGGCCATGATGGCCGTTGCGATTCGCACGACGGGGGATCCGCTCGCACTCTCCGCCGACGTGCGGGCCGCCGTCGCCGATGTGGATGCCTCCCAACCGATTTCAGGCGTCGACACGATGGCACGCCACCTCGACCGCACGTTTGGGCGCGCGCGGTTTTTGTCACAACTCACCCTGGTCTTTGGCCTGTCGGCGTGTGCGCTCACAGTCATCGGGATCTTCGGTGTGACCAGTTTTGCGGTGTCTCAACGCACCCGGGAGTTTGGTGTTCGATCCGCCCTTGGCGCGACGCCGGACGTAATGATCCGTGACGTGTTGCGCCAGAGCCTTGTGCCTGTGGTTGGTGGTCTGGGCGCGGGAGTATTCCTGGCGGCGTGGGTGGGTCGTATGGCCGCGTCGCTGCTCCATGAAACCCGTTGGTCCGACCCCGTGCCCTACGTGATGGCCGCTGTTGTCCTGGGCGTGACCACCCTCGTCGCGGTGTGGGTGCCTGCGCGACGGGTCTCACAGGTGGACCCCGTGATTGCGCTCCGGGACTAGCGGCCTCCCGGATTACAGTAGTCCTCATGCGCAACGCGATTCTGCTCTCGGTCCTCCTTGTCGCCCCGCTCGCCGCTCAGCAGGCGACGCCCCGGCTGACCGCCGACGATTACGCCCGCG